>CAKQXY010000010.1 GCA_934292725.1 uncultured Lachnospiraceae bacterium | reverse complement strand
AGATAATTGTATGGTGGATAACTGTCGCTTCCAAGCGTGATGACAGGTTTTTCTGTTTCTTTTTTACTGCCATCTGTGTTTTTACACCCTGCCAGGACACCAACTAAAATTCCCACAAACAGAATGCCTGCAATCACTCTTTTTCCTTTCATTTTCCTTCCATCCCTGCTGTTCTTTTAGATTTTTTAAAGCCACGGGGACAATAAAAAAGCCACTTTACCAGTCACCATTGGCTACTGCCATTACAGCTATAATATAATATGTCACCTGTTAATTCAAGTTGTTTTTGTTTTGAAACTCAAAAAACCAGTAGGGACAGGTGCTATGACTTTTTCCCTGTCCCCACTGGTTCATTTTACGCCAGATTAATCCTCACTGGTTTTCTTTATTCAATTCCCTTTACTGTATAATCCTGATCCTCAACGGCTTTTTTGAGTACATCGTCTGCCACATCACTGCTTAATGTCACAACTGCTGTGCCTGCCTCGTAGCTGACTTCTGCGCTTTCTACACCATCAATTGCCTCGAGTACTTTCTTTACACGCTTCTCGCAGTGTCCACACATCATTCCTTCGATTTTCATTGTCTTTGTCATAGTTTTTTCTTCCTTTCCCTGCCCATCTATCGCACCTGAAAATTCATCTGGCGATGTTTTCTTTTCGATCAGGCAGCCTTCAATTGTATTTTTTCTTTTTCTGTCATGACTTGCGTCATGCAGGCGGCAGAAATTAAGCCGCAGTGCATTTGATACAACGCAAAAGCTTGATAAACTCATTGCTGCTGCACCAAACATCGGATTTAATAGCAGACCCCAGTGCGCATACACACCTGCTGCAAGTGGGATTCCGATGATATTATAGATAAATGCCCAGAAGAGGTTCTCGTGGATGTTTCGAAGTGACGCACGGCTTAAGCGAACTGCTGCTGCCACATCAGTTAAGTTACTCTTCATCAGCACAACATCGGCTGCATCAATTGCGACATCGGCACCTGCACCTATTGCAATTCCTATATCGGCGCGTGTCAGTGCCGGCGCATCGTTGATGCCGTCTCCTACCATCGCTGTCTTTCCCTTTTCTTTAAGAGCACGAATCACCTGCTCTTTTCCTTCCGGGAGAACTCCTGCGATTACCTCGTCTACACCAGCCTGTGCACCAATCGCACGGGCCGTGCGCTCATTATCGCCAGTCAGCATAACAACGCGGATACCCATATTTTGAAGCTCACGGATGGCCTTCGGGCTATCCTCCTTGATTGTATCGGCCACAGCAATGATTCCCAAAAACTTCTTATCTTTGGCGAATAAAAGCGGTGTCTTTCCGCTCTCCGCAAGGGAAGCGGCCTTTTGTCTGTCTGCCTTTGATATGGTTACTCTGCTAGAGATAAATGATACACTTCCACCAAGAAGATGAGAACCTTCTACCGTTCCCTCGAGTCCATTTCCCACAAGGGCAGTAAAATTATCTGCCTGCAGCAAAGCAGTATCCAGACCCTTACTTTTTCCTTCCTCGACAATCGCCTTTGCAAGCGGATGCTCACTCTTTGCCTCAAGTGCAAATGCAAGGCGAAGCAGCTCATCAGATGAAATGCCATCTGCCGGAACAATATCAGTTACCTTCGGTGTTCCGTTTGTAATGGTTCCTGTCTTATCAAGTGCAACGATTTGAACCTTCCCGGTCTCCTCAAGTGATACTGCTGTCTTGAACAAAATACCATTTTTTGCACCGAGTCCATTTCCAACCATGATCGCAACAGGAGTCGCAAGGCCAAGCGCACATGGACAGCTGATTACTAATACAGAAATGCCTCTTGCTAACGCATATGCAAAGTCTTTTCCAAGAAGCAGCCAGACAAGAAGAGTCACAAGTGAAATGCTGATAACAACTGGTACAAATACACCGGAAACCTTATCGGCTACCTTTGCGATTGGTGCCTTTGTGGCTGCTGCATCACTGACCATTTTAATAATCTGAGAGAGCGTTGTATCATCACCTACACGTGATGCCTCGCAGCGAAGATAACCAGACTGGTTAATTGTTGCCGCCGATACAAGATCACCAGGTGCCTTATCTACAGGAATACTTTCTCCTGTCAATGCAGCCTCATTGACAGCACTATTTCCCTCTGTGACAACGCCATCCACCGGAATGCTTTCTCCCGGACGAACTGCAAAAATATCACCTTTTTTTACCTTCTCAATCGGCACAACAGTTTCTTTTCCATTGATGATCAGTGTGGCCTGCTTTGGTGCAAGCTTCATCAGGCTCTTTAAGGCATCTGTTGTCTTTCCCTTTGAGCGTGCCTCAAGCATCTTTCCAACTGTGATCAGTGTAAGAATCATGGCAGCTGACTCAAAGTAGAACTCATCCATGTAGCGCATTACGCCTTCCATATCTCCATGAAGCTGCGCATCTGTCATCAAGAACAGTGCAATGACACTCCATACAAATGATGCCATTGAGCCAAGTGCAACAAGTGTATCCATGTTTGGTGCACGATGCCATAAGCTCTTAAAACCGCTGATAAAAAACTTCTGATTAATGACCATAACGATTGCTGCTAAAATCATCTGCAAAAGTCCCATCGCAACATGATTTCCTTCAAACCATGATGGAAGCGGCCAGCCCCACATCATATGACCCATTGAAAAATACATCAAAACTGCCAGAAAACCAATTGACGCGATCAGGCGTTTCTTTAACACTGGTGTTTCCTTATCCTTTAATGCATCCTCCTCTGCCGCATGATTTGCCGATGCATTTCTTGTGTCAGAAGCACCTTTTAACGATGCTCCATATCCAGCTGCCTCGACCGCTGCAATAATGCTATCCGGACTGGCGCTGCCCTCAACTCCCATTGAGTTTGTCAATAAGCTGACGGAACAAGTGCTTACGCCTGGTACCTTTGAGACAGCTTTTTCAACTCTGCTGCTGCAGGCCGCACAGCTCATGCCTGTCACGTTGTATTGTTCCATAATCGACTCCTTTCTTTTGTAGTACTAGTTCTTAAATTTCCAACCAGCGCTACTTCATTAATTTTTTGAGTGTCCCCATCAGCTCATCGATGACCTCATCCTTACCCTCACGGATGTCTCTTGCCACACAATGGCGGATGTGATTTTCCAAAAGCTCGCGGTTAAAAGCGCTAAGTGCAGCGCTGACTGCCGCTGACTGAATCAAAATATCGTTGCAATAAGCGTCCTGCTCTAACATCGACTGCAAACCGCGCACCTGACCTTCAATTCTGCGCAAGCGATTTTGGAGAAGCTTTTTTTGTTCCTCATCTCGCTGTGTGTGCTTACAGTGGGGACAGACAGGCACCTCATTATATTCTGTACACATAAAATTCCTCCTGATATTTTTATATACCCCCGAGGGGTACTTTGTTAAGGTAGCTTTACTATATACCCCTATAGGGTATTTGTCAAGTGGTTTTTCTTTTTTTGCAACCCGGAAATTTTTTGATTTACGCAACCGGAAATTCTACGAAGGCGGTTCGCCGATTGTTTTGTCGGTGTGCCATGGGGACAGGTAACGTGGCTTTTTATCTGTCCCTAATGGTTTCCAACTTGTAAAATGGAATAACTTTTTATATACTAAAAGAAAAAAGCCTGACTCTAAATATAGAATCAGACTACCAATTTATATGAAAGGACTTCTATTTATTATGGAAAAATTAATTTGCTTTCAAATTGAAAATACAAGAGAAATTGAACGTCTCGCTTCTAATATGAAGATACGAGTGATTACGGCAGATGCTGCTATGTACAATGAAATGTTAGATAATATCGTTAATGGAAAAATTAGCTCTGTTAATAGCACTTCCTCTGCCTCTATTTCTCCTGCAGTCACAGATAACAAACTTCCCTCTGACAGTATTCTTATCTTCTGTGACCTAAGCGAAAAGCACTTAAATCGTATGCTTTTCGAATTAAAAAGCCGCAAAGTCCAAATCGACTTAAAGGCGATTCTTACGCCTACTAATCGAAGATGGACTTTACGGCAGCTGCACGGTGAACTTAATCGCGAGCGCGCATCATTTACTTAATCACAGCATCCTTCCCTTACTCAACCACTAGTTCCATGACTACATTTTCGCTGCCTTCTGGCAGATCACGCTCTGGTGTCATCTCAAGATATGGCAGTCCATTCTTTGCCCAGTGCACACGCCTAATTCCTGGCTGACGAAATAGTGTTTTATCGTTTTCATCATGTGGAATGGCATGATAAATCATCAAATCATCTCCTGTGTCTGGATCTTTAACAAAATTGTTGTGACCTGGTCCATATTCACCAGGTACGCTTTCTTTTGTCAAAAGCGGGTAGCTAAGCCATGTCCAGTTTTCTTCCTGTAGCAAATCTGTGCCGCTCTTTGCATGAAGCAAACCAACATCATACAGATCACCCATGCTTGTAGAAGATCCAGAAATTGTTACAAAAAGATCATCGCCGCGGCGAAGCAAATATGGTCCTTCGTCTACTGGCGTCTCATAGCGATCCCAGCCATACATTGGGCGCACAACACAATGCGGTTCACTTGTCAGCTGCCACGGCTTTTTCGGATCAACTGTAGCGATATAAACGTCAGCTGTTCCTGCCTCAAAATGTTCATCGTCTGCACCGTAGTGAATCTTACGGTCAGACCACATCACATAATCTCTTCCATTATCACGAAACCATGTCATATCAAGTGAAATGCCGCCCTCTGTCAGATCGGATCCATCTATCTTAACACACTTTCTAGGTGCTTCCCAAGAATTAGGATCTGCCGGATCACCATTACAGCGAAGAATAACTGATTTAACATGAATCCACTGTGCATTCTCACAGAGAGAAGTAAATAGATATAGCACACCATCAATCTCATGAAGTTCTGCTGCCCAGGTTCCTACAAAATGAAGGCCATTTTCTAATGGAATACGATAGATGACGGTTGGCTCAGCATCAAAGGTTCCCTCGATTGTATCCGCAATGCGAAGCTGAATGTGATGTGTACCTGATGACGAAAGATAATATTTTCCATGGTACTCAGTCACGCATGGATCGGACATGCCATTAAATTCAACAAGCTCATCAGAAAGAAATCTAAGCGGCAGCGGGAATTTCCAGCGTTTCTGCAAAACAGTTCCCGGAATTTTCCAGGTTCCAGGTTTTGACACATCCACCTTGTTTAATGCTTCCTTGTCCCACGCTACTTTCTTTTCATGCGTAGAACCATCACTATAAACACAGGTTGCCTTTGGTGCACAATCCCAAAAAGACTCTAATGACTTTCCAAGCGGCCAGCTTTCGTGCACCGGGTTCGTTTTTACATAATGAATATCAGCAAAATAATCACATAACACCTGTTTTTCCGCTTCTGTGATCGCAATCACATTTCCCGGCACACAACCTTCTATGCCAAAATCATCCTTATACTGTGGTTCAAACCGTGTTTTTGCGCATGCTTCACACTTTTCTATTTTTTTCAAATCTTTTGTCTGTGCACAAAATCTGCCTGACGCTGTCTCCCACTCTACATAATACGTTTCATTTTCCTTATTATAACTACAGCGTGGTCTGCTAATTTCTTCTTCTGACAGCTCCACAAAAACAGGCTCACTGTAATGAACAAGATCTGTTGATGTAAATACCATCATGCAGCCAATATTCTTTGAATCAGGTGCATTTTGATTGCGTCTAACAGCCAGCACATAAAATATGCCATCCTTACCGCAGCAGATCCAAGGATCCACTAACGTCTTTGTAACTCCGACAAACTCATCTTCTTCAAATGAAGCCTTTGCAAATAAAATTCCTGTATTATTTCGAAGCGGTGTAAAATTCTTTCCATCCTCACTGAGTGCCAGATGCATAGCCTGCTCCCAGTCACAATTATATCCAACATGTCCAGGGTAATTAAAATCTGGGTAGCACCCTTCTCCTTTTTTCGTATATGCAAGTAAATATGCCATCTTGTATCCCTCTCTCAAATGTTGTTTTTTGTCATTATCCCTTAATTCCGGAAGAAACCTGTCCGGCAACGAAATATTTTTGTCCAAAGATGTAGAGAATAAGCATTGGAAGCATTGATACGGTTGCCGCAGTGAATGCCAGACTATACTCAGAAGTACGATCTCCTATAAAAATAGCCAGACCATTTGATAATGTACGCATCGTGGATGCATTTGCCACGATCAATGGCCAAAGCAGGTCATTCCAGCAGTTATTGATTCCAAGAAGAAGCATTGTGATCATTGTTGGCTTTACAAGAGGCAGCATAATCTTCCAGAAAATGCCAAACTCTCCAAGTCCGTCAATACGCGCTGCATCCTCAAGCTCCTTAGGAAGCTCCTGAAATGCTGCTCTGCACAGGAATATCCAATACGCTGATGCAACCTTTGGAATAATCAGACCCCAGTAGGTATTGAGCCACTTTAAATAATAAACTTCCAAATACAGTGGAACCATGATTACCTGAAATGGAATCATCATCGTTGCAAGAAACAGAAGGAATAATACATTCTTTCCCTTGAAATTAAAACGTGCAAATGCGTATCCAGCTAATGCATTGATAAACATAGAAGGGATTGTACAGCCCACTGCATAGATAACTGTATTTTTTGTCAGTGTAAGAAAATCGATTCGCGTCAGAACTGTTTTCCAGTTTTCAAGCAAATGGTTTGCCTGTGGAAAAAACTTCGGCGGATATTGCATAACCTCTGTATCACTCTTGAATGATCCAAGACACATCCAAACAAGCGGTGCCAACAGCAAAAATGCAAATATACACAAAACAACAAAGACTGGAAAATATTTAATGCCGTTTTTTATCTGTAGATCAAGCGGCTTTTTATTTGTAATTAATTCCTGGTTTTTCATCTTTTTTACCATGCCTTTCCAATTAGCTTAATCATCAGATGTCTTATTCATTACGATATACATGATAACCGTGATAATCATAATGAATCCAAACAAAACTTCACTCATCGCTGTTGCATATCCAGTCTTATTCAATGAATTAAATGCCGTATCATAGATATAGACAACAAGTGTGGTGGTAGAACGGCTTGGACCTCCGCCCGTCAATGTGTACACGATATCGAACATCTGCAGAGAGCCAATAATACGTGTCATAAGCAAAAACCAGAAGGATGGCATGATGCCCGGCAGCGTAACATGGAAAAACTGGCTTAGTTTTCCTGCTCCGTCAATTGCGGATGCTTCATATAAGGACTCTGGAATATTCTGAATTGCTGCCACAAGAATAATAGTTGAAATACCAAATGTCTTCCAGATCGCAACAAATACTACTACAAAAATAGCAGAATTAGTATTATTAAGCAAATTGATATCAGAAAATCCAAGAAGCTTTAACCAATAGGTGAAAATACCAATATTTGAATGAAGAACAAGCTGCCATGTAACACCTACTGTTACTGCCGATGCAATAACTGGAAGAAAATAGATACTTCTAAAAATCTTGTTCTTACGTGTATTCTTTGCCAAAAGTGCAGACAGCACAACACCTATTACCATCTGCAGCGGAATCTCTGCCGCAGTGTATTTTAATGTAATGCCAACGCTCTGCCAGAAACGTCTGTCACCGACAATCTTTTTATAATTATCCAATCCAACAAACTCGGCAGCTGATAAATCAACACCCATCTTCTGTGTACTAATATAAAAAGATGCAATCAATGGAATAATACAAAATACAATTAGCAAAATTGCTGCTGGTGCGATAAACAGATATGCTGTCCTCTCACGCCTTTTCTCAATGGATATGTTTTTCTTTTTTCCAGTTGCGGTCATGATACTGCTCTCCCTTCTAACTCTGATGCAACGCTCCCCGATTTTGATAAAAAGTGGGGATACCGGATCATTCCGGCATCCCCACGCCTCCTGTCACCCAATCGTACCGTTTATACCGGATCAATCATAATAGTCAGCAATATAATCCTCTAAATCTGCCTGATAATCAGCAAAGAAATCCTGAACATCATCATAAGTCGGATCAGTTGGTCCATTAAATACCCAATCTTCTACATAGTCGCCCTGGCAGCTTGCTGCATCGCTGTAGAACAGTGTTCCAGGTGCAGTGAACATCTGAACCTGAGCAGTCTCACTTGGTGTCAGATCAACAAGAACATCAACTGCCTGATACTCCTTGCTGTTAACAGTTGGCAGATATGCATTTAAGTAGCACATTGAAATGGACCACTCGGCATTTGGTGTAACATTGCTGTAATCAACATCCTGTGTTGTCTCACATGCTTCAAGACCAGTTCCTGTCATCCACCAGTTGATAAACTCCTCAGCTGCCTTTGCTGTCTCATCAGTAGCGGATGTAGTGATCATAAAGCTTGACATATCGCCAAGTGCATACTCTTTCTGATCTTCTCCAGTAACAGTCGGTAAGCTTGCGATACCATAATTTACACCTGATGCATCAAGTGTACCCTTCAGCCATCCGCCGTTTGTCATAAGACCAATCTGACCTGCTGCCATCATTGAGTCGATATCGATCTCCTGTGGGTTATATCCATTGTCGTACAGATTCTTCATCCAGATCATGGCATCTGCAAATGCCTGATTGTCAAGAAGATTTGCCTTGAAGCCGTCCTCTTCATTTCCTGTAATCATGTAATCTGTTCCAAAACGCTGGATTACAGACTGATTCTGACCATTATAGCAATAGAATAAACCAGAACCATAAATCGGGTTGTCAGCGGTAGAAAGTGCACTGATCTTCTCTGCTGCCTCTGTCCACTGATCAAAGGTTGTTGGAACTTCTTCAATTCCTGCCTGCTCAAACAGATCCTTGTTGTAGTACATCATATATGTACTGATCTGGAATGGAATTGCATAAAGTGTATCATCGTTGTAGCACATATTCAGATATGCCGGTGAGAAATCCTCTTCCTTTAATCCTGTATTCTCCCAGATATCATCCATGGAACGAAGGTAACTCTTGTAACGTGTGATCTCATTTGTGCTAAGTAAAACAAGATCTGCTGCCTCTCCAGTTGGAAGGCTGGTCTGAAGCATATCACCGAAGGATGTTGTACGTGTCATCTCTACGTGTACAGTATCGCTCTCTTCATTGAACTTGTTTACAAGTGCTTCCAGTGTATCACCATCGCCGCCTGTCCAGCTGTTCCAAAATACCACGTTCGTTTTTCCATCATCAGCTGCTGCATTGGCAACGGTTGCCATTCCAGATGTCATAACCATACTCAGTGCAAGAGCAAAAGAAACCTGCTTTCTCATAAAAAAATCCTCCTTAATAATACTCTGACCTTAAAAGGGCAGACCTGTAGTGTTTTGTGCGTTTTGCACATCTTTTTAAAAATGTTCACGTGATCATTTGTCTATGGTTCCAATTATAATCATTTTTTACAATTTGTCAACTGGTTTTTTAGGATTTTTACGTTTTTTTTAATAATATTTCCTGTATCTCCAAGAAATTTCTGTGCAATAAAAAGAAGGGCCATTAAGACCCCTCTAATCTCTTAAAGTGATGTGCCCTCTTCAAGATCATATGGCACCTCTATATTCATCGGAATTTCTTTTTCCTCAATTAAATCAATAACAGCATTTGCAACACTCGTTCCTATCTGATCAACATGATTATCTACTGCAGCAATGGCCTCTTCATTCCAGAAGCGATACATCAAGCGGTCATATGTCATAAGACCATAATCTTTTGGCGCACGGTATCCATTCTTTTTTAAGAATTTCTGCATTGGTATTGCAAACATTTCTCCTGTACACAAAAATACTGGCTTTTCCCCCGTATTTTTCTTTAAAAACTCAAGTGCCTGCTCATTCGTATCTTTTCCATACAAAATATGATAGTCACAGCCTTGCTTTTTGGCCTCCTCCAAAAAGCCAGAGGCTCTCTGATAATGAGGAATATTAATTTGGCCATCTTCTCCATACAAAGGCGGAACGACAAATACCTGCTTATTATATCCATGCGCCTTTAAAAAACGCACAACATCCTTTACAGACTTATTTTCATTTACACCTACTGTATAACTTCCCGGCAGCAGTTGATAGCCGAGGATCACATACTTCATATCTAGCTTATCAAGCCAGTCTTTAAACTCATCGCCTCTGTTAACACAGTTTAAAATCATACCATCAACACAATAGCCTTTCATCATCTCAATCAGGCGCCTTTCCTCCTGACAATCACTATCATGCGTACAAGTACAAACCATATATCCGCGTGCTCTCGCCTGGCGTGTTATAGCATCGACAATCTCTGAAAAATACAAATTTTTTATATCAGAGATAACGATCCCGATCATTTTGCTTTTTCCATTTACCAAGCTTCGCGCGATAAGATTTGGAACGTATCCCATTTCCTGTGCCTTTTTCAAGATTTTCTCCCGCGTCTCTGGCTTCACATTCTCATTTCCGCTCAGCGCACGGTTTACTGTGATTCGAGATACACCGCATGCTTCTGCAACGTCCTTTGCTGTTACTGCCATTTTACTAGTCCTTTTCTTTCCCTTAGATTATTAACTTAAGCCTTTCCAGTAAGCAGCTTCTCTAACTCTTCTGGCGTATCTACTACACATTTTGCGCCATGCTCAAGCAAAAACTCTCTGCCTCGAAATCCCCAGTTTACAAAAATTCCATCCATGCCTGCTTCTTTTGCTGTATCTACATCTACATCGGAATCACCAATATAAACTGACTCTGCCGCTGTCTTTTTCAATGTCTTTAAAACTTCAAAAACGCTGTCAGGGCAAGGTTTTCTTCTGATGCCTTCTCGCTCGCCAACGACAAAATCAAATGCTTTCGGAAAGTACTGACTGCAAAGCTCCTGCACAGCAAAGTCTGCCTTGTTTGAAACAACTGCCGTCTGGATGCCGCATTTACGCAGATCTTCTAACAGCTTTATAATTCCATCATAAGGCTTTGTGTGGTCTGCGCAGTGTATGCCATAGTGAACCTTAAAGCTCTCCAGCGTCTTTTCTGTTGCTTCTTTTGATGTTCCCTTAGGCACAGCTCGCTCAATGAGTTTTCCAATGCCGTTTCCAACAAAACAGCGCACCTCTTCAAGTGTCCGCGCCGGATACCCATTTGCAGCAAGCGCTGCATTTGTGCTCTCCTTTAAATCCTCCAGTGTATCAAGAATTGTTCCATCTAAATCAAATATGGCAAGTCTGTAGCTCATCCTATGATTCTTCCTTTCCGTAAAATTAATGTAATTACCCGCGCTTCTTCTTCCAAAGCCCCGTGCGATATACCACATACAAAATCACAGATGACAGTGCATTGCTGACAACGACGCTATACCAGATGCTTCGAACTCCCATATGAAGCCAGTGCTCACATACATAAAGTGTTGCAAATCGAAATACCCACAGTCTCGTTGCGTCAACTGCCATAGTAACTTCCGTATGACCGCTTCCCTGAAAGAGACCGCTTGTGGAATTATAAACACCATTTGTAAAGCACCATAACGCCATGATACTAAGAAAATCTGCAGCCATGGCAATTACTTCTTCATCTGTTGAAAACAATCCTACTATCGCCTCTGACAAAAATGGACGCGATAGAATCAGTCCTCCAACAAACAAAAAGATGACGCTCACACGTCTTGCGATCTTATAGCCCTTTTCAGCTCTGTCAATCTGATTAGCTCCAATGTTTTGACCAACAATTGTCGCAACTGCTGAGCCAATGCCGTTTGACGGCAGCGTGATAAGACCATTTACCTTGTTTCCAATTCCGTATGCTGCCATTGCTCCAGTACCATACACATAGACATTTCTGCTCATTAAAAGAAAGCCAAGCTGCATTGTACTTCCGCCGATTGCAGTCGGAAGACCAACTGTGAGAATACTCTTCATTTTGCTTTTTTCAAAGCGAAAGCCCTTTAAGCGAATCCTTACACCTGTTGTATCTCTCTTTAAGATGACAAGTGAAATCATTGCCGGAACTGCCTTAGCAATAACTGTCGCAAGCGCTGCTCCTGCTGCTCCCCAGTGTATCACAATCATTAAAAGTGGGTCAAGTACAACATTAAGTAAAATTCCTGTCAGATTTAAAAACATAGGTGATACTGTATCACCCTGCGCCTGCCTAATCGCTGCAAAAATATTGACCATGTATAAAAACGGCATGTCTAAAATAACAAGACGCAGATACACATTTGCAACTTTTGCTGTCGGCTCATCTGCTCCAAGCCAGTTTACCACAGTAGGTGTAAAAATTGCAATAACTCCAGCGCATATGATTGAAAATATCATTGCGCATACAAAGATCTGGCTTGCCATTGAGGCTGCCTCTTCTTTTTTTGCTGCTCCTATAAGCTGTGCAATCAAAACGGCACCTGCAACAGTAAGTCCAGATCCAAAGTTTACTACAATTTGCTGCAGCGGCGAAACAAGATTAATTGCCGCTAATTCATTTGTTCCAAGCTGTCCGAGCCAATAGGTATCGGTCAGATTATACATAGTCTGCAAAAAGCTATTGATCACAACAGGTACTGCCAGCGCAAGAATCGCCTTTCCCATACTGCCCTGTAGGATCAGCTGAATATTTTTTTCGGTTACTTTTGCCTTTGCCATAACAGTCAGCCCTTCCTAAGTTCTATTATTCAAACCCTCTTTTAATTAAAAACGGCGCTGCCATCCGAAGATAACAGCGCACTTTTTATTTGTTTTTAACCCTTTACAGCACCTACGTTAACACCCTTTACGAAGTATTTCTGCAGGAACGGATACAGAACCATGAATGGTAAAATTGCAATGATGATTGCCGCACTCTTTACGGTATTCTCAGTTGCACCGCCGTTTGCCTGCGGAAGATCACTACCCATCATGATACTTCTTAACTTCATCTGGAAGTTGTAGAGAGTAGAATCAGTGATGTACAGCTTGTAGTTGGTGTAGTCATTCCAGTAAGCAACTGCAAACATCAGACCGATGGAAGCAAGTGCTGCCTTGGAAAGCGGAAGTACAACCTTGATAAATGTTGCCATTGGCGTACATCCATCAAGCGTTGCTGCCTCAAACAAGCTCTGCGGAATACCCTCGAAGAAGTTTCTCATCAAAACGAGGTTATAAATATTGATTGCCGGAAGAAGTACAACACCGAGCAGGTTATTTGTTAAACCTAAGTTTTTCATAACCAAGTAAGTCGGGATCATACCACCATTGAAGATCATGGTAAACAGCAGGAAGTTTGCAAAGAATGTTCTTCCCGGCATATCCCACTGAATAAGAACGTATGCACCAAGTGTAGAAAGTGCCAGACCAAGGAAGGTACCTGCCAGTGTTGTTCCAACGGAGATCATAAGTGGACGATACAGAGTCGGGTTTGACAGTACACTCGCATATCCAGCCAGACCAAACTGCTTTGGCCACAGTCTCATACCATAAGCAGAGCTTAAGTCGAAGGAATCGACTAATACTTTATAAATCGGAATCAGCATGATAATGGAGATCAGAATAAAAAGGATTCCATTAATCACATTAAAAAGTCTAATCTTTGGACGATCTTTCATTTGTTCTCCACCTCCTTAAACAATACCGCGTCCGTTACGAACCTTCTTACTGATATAGTTACAGATCAGTACGAGTACGCAGCCGACAAGTGACTTGAACAAACCTACCGCTGTGGTATAACCGTAGTTCGGGATACCGCCGCTGTTGAAGGTCTGGTTGTAAACGTAGGTCTGAATAACCTCGGCCTTTTCCATAACAGCATCATTCTGTAATACGAATACAGACTCGAACAAGTTAAGAACCTTTGCCAAGTTCAGGATGATAACAGTGATGATAGTGTTTGCCAGTGCCGGCATGGTGATGTACCACATCTTCTTCCAGCGTCCTGCACCATCAATACCAGCAGCCTCATAAATTTCCTGGCTGATACCAACAAGTGTTGCCATGATGATAATGGTCTGCCATCCTGTATCCTTCCATACGTTAATAACAAAGAATGCCGGTGTCCACCACTTTAAGCTTCCAAGGAAATAAATCTCGCTTCCTTTTTCAACCGCACCGATTGAAACAAGGAAAGAGTTTACAAGACCCTGGCTTGATGGTGAAAGAATCAAACCAAAAACAGATGCTGTAACAACCCAAGATAAGAAATGCGGCAGATAAATAATTGTCTGTGCAACCTTCTTAAAATGAACGTTTATAATCTCGTTTAATAACAGTGAAACAACTACTGCTGCAAATGTATTCAAAAGCAGCTTAGAGATACTTAAAAACAGCGTATTTTTAAATGCACGCCAGAACATTGGCTTTGAAAACAGCGTCTCAAAGTTTTTAAATCCTGTCCATACAGGATCTTTAATCAGCTTGTACTCGGTAAATGAATAAACAATACCGAACATTGGCAGATAATAGAATACTACTACAAAGATGAATACAGGAAGGAACATCAAATAGAACCATCTGTATTTATACATCTGCTCTTTGAGTGGCTTCTTGTGTGATACAACAGTCCCGTCCGGGAGCGTTATAGTGTTCTTTTTTGCCATCGTTTTCTCCTTTTTATAGTTTTGTAAATTTAGATGCTTTGGATTTTTCCTGCATCAAAAAATGATGTCAGAACTCTCACTGTATGTGCGCTTCTTCCATCTATCTGATAAACGAAAAAACTGCTGAGAGTCAAATTTATTGATATGCCTCTCAGCAGCTATCCGTCTGTCATACAAATCAATTGTCCTGCATACGCTTTTAAATTAGTGCATACAAGTCAGGTTTGGGACTTATTAGTTGTTCAGAGAATCAACAATCTTCTGAGACCAGTCATTTCCACCCTGCTGATCAAAGTATGCCATACCGTCCTCAACGCTCATGCCCTGAGTAACAACCTTAGCGATTACTTCATTCTTAAGTGTGGTCAGATCACCGTTGTACTCTGCCATCTCATCAGTAGAAACAACCAGCTGAGCCATCTTGCTGTGCTCCTGGAAGGTTTCAGCAGAAACCTTTGCCTCTTCTGCTACTGCATCTGCCTTTGGATCGTTCTCAAGCGGAGCAACTGCAAGCATTGGATCGATGTGGTTCTTTGTGTAAACAGTTCCCTCTTTCTCCATGTTCTCTAACATATGGAACTGGCCTTCCTCGTATGTAACACCGCAAACTTCCTCAGCTGCTGTTGACCAGTGAACGCCCTCTACACCATATGTCCATAAGAACTGCATATCGCCGCCATCTAACATGCTCTCGATAAAGTATTTATATACACCCTCTGGATTTGAGCAAGCCTCAGTGATACACCAAGCCGGTGCAACACGCTCTGTATAAGCGCCAAGTTCCTCGATCGGCGGGATTGCTACAAGCTCACTGTCAAGACCATTTGCCTCAAGGTTTGTCTTTAAGTTGGTTGCCCATGTTCCTGCCCAGTATGTGAATACACCAAACTTATCCTCATAGAACTTGGTACGGCAGTCAGATGTTGCATTAGTCAGAGACTCCTTATCAATGTAGCCAGCCTCGTATGCACTCTTTAATCTCTCTAAAGCAGCCTTCATGGAATCCTCTGTGAATCCATCTACCCATACGCCTTCATCATTCTTGTAGAAGCTCGGGTAAGCATCCTGATAGAACTCCGGCAGATAGTTTGTATATGGAGCCTCAGTTCCGATCAGACCTGCAGAAGATACACCATATGTATCGCCGTCAACACCGTTTCCATCCGGATCGCCAGTGGTGAATGCCTCAAGCATTGCCAGATACTCATCATAAGTAGTCGGAACCTCTAAGCCACAGTTATCTAACCATGCCTTCTTTACATAAGTGATGCAGCCGTTTCCTCTTGCAGGAGAAATTCCGTACAGAGAACCGTCAATCTTTAAACCATCGATAACGCTCTGGTCGGTAATGCGCTCCTTGAGCTCGGAGTTGTCATATGCTTCTGTCATATCCCACAGAACACCCTCTGCTGCGTAGCTAGCGTAGTATGTAGAACCTAACAGAACAACATCCGGCCAATCGCCGCCTGCGATAGTCTGACCTAATACATCATAGTACTGGGAATGGTCTGGCTGAATGATCTGCAGGTCAATACCGGTAAGCTCTTCCCATCTTGCCTCGAACTCTGCCTGTCCGTTCTCCTGTGTGAAAACGGTACCGTCAAACATTACTGTGATCTTCTCCGGCTTTTCTACCTCATCTGCCATAACAGCTGGTGCAACACCCATAGAAGCCATTACCATTGCAGCACTTGATGCCAGTGCCATCAGTTTTCTCTTCTCCATTTAGAAATCCTCCTTCAGATATACATCTGTTGTTTATCACAACATCTTTGTTTATCATTTTACTACGCAAACGATAAAATTACAAGTGTTTTTTAATTTTTTACTAATAAACGTTTTCTTTCCTAATAAGTTTCCGTCACTTTTGATTCTTTTCTTTGTTTTTTCTGTGTTCTTAAATTGACACTTCCTCATTAATTCGTTATACTGAACAAAAAGAAGGAGGATTTTTGTTATTTATGAATACAATTACAAACACCACATTTCCTGAAGCAAAAGGCATATCTGCCTCCTGCATCATTGACACTTTAAGTGAAATTGATATACGAGGAATTTCCATGCACAGCTTCCTGCTCTGCAAAGATGACTGTCTTGTTGCAGAAGGCTACTATGCGCCAGTAAAGAAAGATGATCTTCATCGGATGTTTTCTGTCACAAAAAGCTTCGTAAGCATCGCAATTGGACTTTTACAGGAGGAAGGTCGTCTGTCCCTTGATGATTCTATTGTAAAATTTTTCCCAGAATACGTCCCGAACACTTCCGAGACACATCCATGGCTTCTTGCCACCACAATTCGTGACATGCTCTCCATGCGCTCCTGCCATGCTTCAACTACTTACGATAAATTCAGCTCAAAAACAGATTGGGTTAAAAGCTTTTTTACCGTAGCTCCTACACATAAGCCTGGAACTGTGTTTCACTATGATACATCTGCCACACATACACTGTGCGCTCTTGTAGAAAAGCTGACCGGCATGAAAATGCTTGACTACCTTCGAAACAAAGTTTTAAATGAAATCGGTTTTTCAAAGGAGGCCTATTGTCTGACAGATGGTTTTGGCGTTAGTATGGGCGGATCTGGTCTGATGGCAACATCACGCGATTTGATGTGCTTTGCACTTTTGATCTTACATAATGGAAATTTGAATGGAAAACAGTATATTTCAGCCGATTATATTAAAGAAGCGACCTCATTTCAGACAGCAACATGTGTCACAGGTCCTATTCCATCTGAAAGTCAGGGCTATGGATTACAATTTTGGATTGGCGAGCATAACTCAATCGTTTGCTATGGAATGGGCGGTCAGCTTGCCATTCTTTTGCCAGAATATAACACGGCAATCGTGACAACTGCTGACACTCAAGGCTATCAGGGCGGCAATCAGGTTATCTATGATGCTATTTTCCGTCACATTCTCCCTGAGTTAGAAAAAAAACAATCTCCATGGACACCATCTGACGAAGAAAAACTTGCTTTTGAGCAATTTATGAGTAAGCTTGCGATGCGTCCGCTTAACCATAATAAAGTTGCTTCTGAGGCGTGGAACAACAAATCTGAAAATGTCAATGACATAAATACAAGTTTTTTGACAAATTTCAGGCCAATTACGTCAAGTTTTGAAGGGACATATGTAATAAAAAAGGCTTCTGACGCTGCAGAGGCACTTGATAAAAACATCATAAATGAAACAATTTGGGACGAGATTTCATTTGAGATGAGTGAGCCACTTACGCCATCATGTACTGGTAAAGTATCACTAAAGTGCCATGTTTTTCCATCCATAGTGGATTCCACTGTAGATTCCCCAGTGACTTTTGAATTTGGCTTTGGTGCTTTAAAAGAAGGTACTCTTAATATGACTACACATATGGGAAACCGTGCCGATGAGCCTGTGCCTGTTTCTATGCGTTATGCAGCAAGCGCAGAGTGGCTTAGCGAAAACATGCTTTATATTCGTGTTCACCTGCTTGATACCTCTGTTGGCTCTATCCATATTCAGGCTGCATTTGGAGAATCAGATGTTACAATTTTCCTTCGTAAACAGGAAGAAACACTGTTTGGAGAGTTTTCAGGTCACCTGTACGGAACTAGACAATAATATCTATCTTTTAAGCTGAATTTAAGCAAAAATAGTCCATTTACAACATGCTTTTACCATGTTAAAAAAAAGGCAGACTATACATTAGGGAGGGAATATATATGAAGCCTTCATCAAATACTGCCGACATGACAAAGGGCAGCCCGGTCAGACTAATTCTGACCTTCTCAATTCCTTTAATTATTGGCAACATTTTTCAGCAGTTATATAACATGGTTGATACAGTTGTAGTGGGAAATTTCGTAGGTTCTAATGCGCTTGGTGCTGTCGGTGCCTGTGGCTCAATAAGCTGGCTGTTTTTCTCACTTTCATCTGGTCTAGCCCTTGGAATCGGTATAATTGTCTCACAAAATTACGGTGCCAAACAATTCGATCAGGTTCGCGCAACGATTGCAAACTCATTCTATGTATTGATTTTTACTGCTATTGTGGTAAGCGCTGTGTGTTACCTGATTGCTCCTGCCGCACTTCGCCTCTTAAAGACGCCAGAGGATATCATAGATGACTCAATCATCTACATGCGAACAACTTGCTTAGGAATTGTTGCAATCACGCTCTATAATGGTGTCTCTTCAATTTTGCGGGCACTTGGCGATTCAAAAACACCACTTTATTTTCTAATCATGGCAAGCATCTGCAACGTGCTTTTAGATCTTCTCTTTGTCGTTGTATTTCACCTTGGAGTATTTGGTGTAGCATTTGCGACCATTCTTTCACAGGCGCTGTCTGCTGTCGTAAGCCTAATCTATGCATTTAAAAAGGTTCCATATTTTCACATGACAAAGGAACAGCTAAAGCCTAATTTTTCAATTATCGGCACATCATATCGACTTGGTGTTCCGATTGCACTTCAGGGCAGCATGATCGCACTCTCATGTGTTGCGCTGCAGTATGTTGTCAATCGATTTGGTTCCACGGTTGTGTCTGCTTTTACGATCACAAACCGTATTGAACAGCTAATCAACCAACCGTACAACTCTCTTTGCGCGGCACTCACGACATACGCTGGTCAAAATATGGGTGCCGGCAAAACAGACCGCGTGAAGCTCGGCTTTAAAAAGTCCATCTATATTGTTGGAATCTTTAGTGCCATTATGATTCCTATCATGTTTATTTTTGGAAAAAATATCGCCGGTCTCTTTGTCAAAGAAACCGACGTTATTGAACTTGGCGCATCCGCGCTTCGCATTACAAGTGTATGTTATTTCTTCCTTGGAATGATCTATATTCCAAGAGGTATTTTAAACGGATGCGGCGATGCTGGATTTTCCGTTATTAATGGAATTACTGAGGTTGTCTGCCGTCTGCTTTTCTCCAATATCCTAACAAAGATTCCAAAGATCGGATATTGGGGCATTTGGATTACAACTGGACTTACCTGGCTTGTAGTGTCCATCGTATGCCTGCTTCGCTATGCCTCTGGAAAGTGGAAGCAAAAGGCAATTCGCTCGAAAAATCAAATTTGATACCAACTGATTGCTGCGCAGTTACACTGTTCTCGCAATCCAGCATGCCGCAGTGTGAACACCGTATTCATCACCAGAAAGTGTTCGCATATGCGGCATTTCTGTTTTGCATTGCTCGGTGCAGTACTCGCATCTGGTGTGAAACGGGCATCCCGAAGGCGGATCTGATGGACTTGGAATCTCACCCACTAGCACCTTCTCATTTGCATGAAACAATGCTTTTGTGTATGGGTGTGCCGGATGTTCTAAAATTTCCTTTGTCATACCAAGTTCAACAAGATGACCAAGATACATAACACCTATACGGTCGGACAAATATGAAACGACGCCAAGATCATGTGAAATGAAAAGTGAGGTCAGTTTATATTTTTCCTGCAGCTCACGCATTAAATTTAAAATCTGTGCCTGCACTGAAACATCAAGTGCGGAAACAGGCTCATCTGCCACAATAAAGGACGGCTTCATTAAAAAGGCAAGCGCAATGCTGACACGCTGGCGCTGTCCGCCGGAAAGTTCTTTGGGATATCGGTTTGCATACTCTGCATCAAGCCCAACTTCTTTTAATATTTCCTCTACCTTTGCCTTTCGCTCTTCTTTTTTCATATTTTTTCTATGAATCTTAAGCGGTTCTTCTAACAGCCATCCAATTTTCTTTCTCGGATTAAGCGAAGAATATGGATCCTGAAAGACCATCTGAATCTCTTTTCGAAGCGGATGAAACTGCCTCTCATTCATTGAGGCGATATCCTGTCCGCGAAATAAAATAGAACCCTCATCTGGTGTAAAAAGATGAACAAGCATATTTCCGATAGTTGATTTTCCACAGCCAGACTCTCCGACAAGACCAAGTGTCTCACCCTCGTAAAGCGTCAAATTAAAATTTGATACGGCAAAAACGTCTTTTCTCTTGCCGTCATGATATGTTTTCGTCACATCTTTTAGCTCAATTAGTGGCTGTCTTTGTTTTATTTGTTCAGTCATGAGTATTGCCCCTTCCTGAGTCAAAGCTTTTATTCCAACATGCTACAGCGCGTCCCCCATCCTGCACTAGCGGCGGCACTTCTTTTTGGCACTTATTTGTACAGTACTCGCATCTTTCTGCAAAGCCGCAGCCTGTATTACTTCTTGCATATAATCCCGGCACACTACCCGGTATAGCCTTTAATGGCTTTCCGCGCTTTGTAATATCAGGAATCGCCTCTACAAGACCTTTTGTGTATGGATGAAGCGGATTAGTTAAAATTTCATCTACAGGACCACTCTCCACGATACGTCCAGCATACATAATGTAAACACGGCTGCAAAGACGGCTGACAACACCAAGATCATGAGAAATTAAAAGAATAGCTGTATTAGTCTTTTTATTCATCTGGCGCATCAAATCCATAATTTGCGTCTGAATCGTGACATCGAGTGCAGTTGTCGGCTCATCGGCAATCAAAAGAGCTGGATTATTTATAAATGCCATTGCAATCATAACTCGCTGGCGCTGTCCGCCAGACAACTGGTGAGGATAGCAGTCATACAGATCTTCCACATCTGGAAGGCCAACGCTTTTTAGCTGTTCTAAAACAAGGCTCTTTGCCTCTTTTTTACTTATACCCTTTTGGTGAGTTAAAAGACATTCGCGCACCTGTTTTCCTACCTTAATCAGTGGGTTAAGAGCTGTCATAGGCTCCTGAAAAATCATGGAGATACGTCTTCCACGAACTGACGTCCATTCTTTTTTTGTCAGTGCATTTAAATCCTCTGGCCCATTTTCACCATTTAAATACATGTGACCCATAATTCGTGTATTTGGCGGCTGAAGGCCCATCATAGAAAGCGCCGTGATTGATTTTCCACAGCCCGACTCTCCTATCAGTGCAACCATCTCTCCTGCATCAATGTGCATATTGAAATCTGTCACCGCTGGATACCACTTTTTTTCATGTTCAAAATCCAATGAAAAATGTTCTGCCCGAAATTCAATCATTGCTCAGTCACCTCCTGGATTCCGTCTCCAATCAAATTAAAGCTCATGACAAGCAATGTAATCACAATCGCTGGCATGGCAATGTTCCATGGTGCCATAAGAAGCGTCTGCTGGGCATCTGAAAGCATCAGTCCAAGACTTGGCTTTGGCGGTGCTACACCAAGTCCTAAATAGCTTAAACCTGCTTCTGACATGACAGCTGACGCAAATGTTAGTGATGCAGTTGCCGTCAGCTCTGAGAATAAATTTGGCAAAATGTGCAAAAACATGATTCGCGGTGCAGATGCCCCTCTGACACGCTCTGCTTTTACAAAATCTGATTCACGAAGCTTTAAAAATCCACTTCGCGCCATGCGCACAAATCGCGGAATGGACATAATTGACAGTGCCAGAATCGTATTGCTTAGACCTCGTCCAAATATACACATCAGCATTAATGCAAGCAAAATTCCAGGAAATGCCATCTGTGCGTCCACGATTTTCATAATCACTTCATCGACATATCCGCCAAAATATCCAGAACAGGCACCAAGAAGCGTTCCCACAAATCCTCCTGCTGCTACAACGACAACGCCAATGCCAAATGATACCTGTATACCCTTCATTATACGGCTCAGCACATCTCGTCCAAACTGATCTGTTCCCATAAGATGTGATATGCTAGGAAGCGACAGCTTTGGTGCAAGATACATTTCTTCTGGATCATATGGCAGCCAAAATAAGCTGACAACAAGCATCCCAAGCATAATAAACGCCAGAATTGCTCCTGTAAGAAAGCTTTTATTTTTTAAATATCGTTTCATATCGTTACTCTTATTCCTTTTCTGTTACAGTTTGCCGTACTCTATTTTTATGACACAAAAGTCAAAAGGTTAGAAATCCTCTTGACTCTCCAAAAACATGAGTAAGCATCTCTTACTTCAAGCGAATCCTTGGATCGACAATCGAATAGATCAAATCAACAATAAAATTGCACACCACAACAATAAGTGCCAAATAAAAGGTCAGTCCCTGCAAAAGCGGCAAATCTCGGCTTGAAATTGAGACAGATATCAGCCTTCCGATTCCCGGCATGGAAAAAACATTTTCAACGATGATGCTTCCGCCTAAGATATCTGCTGCTGTCATACCAAAAATGGTAATTACCGGAATCAGGGAATTTCTAAGCACATGACGATACATCACCTTATTTTTTCCCAAACCTTTACTGTAGGCAGTACGCACATAATCCTGCTTTCTTTGCCCGTTAACTGACACCTTAACATAGCGAATCACTATTGCACTTGTACCAAGCGCTAATGAACATGACGGCAATATCAGGCTTTTAAACCATCCTGACGGGCTTTCTGAAAATGAGACAAAACCAATAGATGGAAGCCATTTTAAACCAACTGTAAAAATGCTGATTAAAAAGATTGCCATACAGAAAGACGGGATGGAAATGCTGACCTGTGAGAGCATAGATAGCGGAAGACTATACCACTTATCTGAGTGGTCTGCCAGCCACACACCAGCCAAAACACCAATTATCAATGTCAGAATAAGTGTTACTATCGCAAGACTTCCAGTTACTTCAAGCGCATCTGATATAAGCTGTGCAACCGGCTGCTGGTAACGATATGAAATGCCAAGATCACCGCGAAACAGTCCTGCAATCCAATCTATATAACGCACAAGTGCAGGCTTATCTAATCCCATGCTCTTATTCAGTGCCTCAATCTGCATGGGATCTGCATCTACTCCAAGAATGATATAGGCAGGATTTCCCGGCAAAATCTGAAAAACACTGAATGTAATAAAAGACACTAGCAGCAGCGTTACCAAAAGGCCCGCTGCTTTCCGTATATAATAATTCATATGTCTGACTCCAAAACAGCCCGCCGAAAAAACTTTCGCCGGGCTGCCTTTCTTATATAGATTTATTCCTCGTAGTAAAGCTTGCTTAAATCAATGAAGCTTACCGGGTAGAAAGTGTAGCCCTTTAAATCGCTTCTTGTAACAGCAATGGCATTCGGATCACAGATCCATACAGCAGCAGCGTCATCTGTCAGCATCTTCTGACACTCCTTAAATAACTCAACGCGCTCCTCATCTGAAGCTGTCTTTGCTTCTTCGATCAGCTTATCGTAATCCGGATTATTGTATTTCATGAAATTCTTTGCATAATCGCTTACATAACGGCCTAAAATATCGTTTGGATCAAGCTTTCCTGTCAAACCAACAACTGTTGTCTGATAATCTGCATTTGTGTATACCTGCTCTAACCACTGACCCCACTCAACTGGCTCAATAGTTGCGTTGACATTGATCTGCTTTAACTGCTGCGCGATTACCTGCGCAGTATCAACATGCTTCTGATAATTAGACGGAACTGTGATTGTAATATCAAAGCCATCCTCATATCCTGCCTCTGCCAGCAATTCCTTTGCTTTTTCTACATCATATGTGTAGACATCTTCAAGCTCATCATTGTAAAAATAGGACATTACCGGGCTGAAGTTACTATACAGCTCTGTAGCATATCCGGCAAATACACCGTCAATGATCTGATCCTTATTAACTGCATATTCAAATGCCTGGCGTACACGCACATCATCAAATGGCTCCACTGAGTTATTTAATGCAAACAGCTGAACCATGTTCTGCGGAGAGCTGTTTATAGTAAAGTCACCTGTTAAATAATCAGCACTGTCTGCATAAACAATTCCTGCATCAAGCTGTCCTGACTGCAAAGCTGTTAAAACGGCACTGTCATCACCCATGATATAAATCTGTGCCTCATCGATCTTTGGCATTCTAGACTCATCATAATAATCTTCATTTTTCTCCAGAACAACCATCTGTCCCGGAACATATTTTTCAAACACAAATGGGCCGGTTCCTACCGGAGCACTTGACTGATCCTCATATCCCTTTGGAAGTACTGCTACTCTTGTATACTGTAAAAATGCAGCATCAGCCTCAGCAAGTGTCATTGTAACTGTGTAATCATCAACGGCTTCTACAGAAGTCAGATTTTTAAATTTAGAAGAAAGAGCTTCCTCTCCGCCTAAACCGGAAAGAGATTCATAGGTATATACGACGTCCTCAGCCGAAAATGCCTTTCCATTGTGGAAGGTTACGTCGTCTCTTAAATGAAAGGTATAGGTCAATCCATCATCGGAAATGTCCCAGCTCTCGGCTAATCCCGGAATCAATGCTCCTGTCTCATCAAACAGTACAAGTCCCTCGAATACATTGTGAAATACGGCCTCTGTGTCGCTGGCTGCTGAAAGCCATGGATCTAAGTTATCCGGCTCAGACTCCATATTAATGCGCACAACTGTCTTATCTGTCTCCTCTGCCGATACGCCAAACGGCATTGCTGTCACTGCCATACTCATGGTCAATGCTAATGCTGCTGTCTTACCTGTCTTTTTCATTTTTCAATTTCCTCTCTGCGCCGCTTATACAAAAGTCTGCCACGGCGGCGCCGCAGACCCTGGTCAGCTGCTCTATGCTCGCTGCCACAATTTCATTGTAGAAGATTTTTTCTGATTTGTACAGAGGGTTTTCTCACTTTTCTGTTCTAAAAAAGATACATTTTATTTGATTTCCTTTTTACCTTGTAGTATAATAGGTTTATCTGCTGTGACACAGCTAATCCAATTTTTGAGGTGACTTATGATTGTATCTACCAGAGGACGTTATGCCTTGCGTGTTATGATTGATATCGCAGAGCATCCAAATGAAACATATATTCCATTAAAATCAATTGCTGCCAGACAGGGAATTTCTGAAAAATATCTGGAAAGCATTTTAAAAATTCTTGTTCAGGAACACCTTCTTGAGGGCATGCGCGGCAAGGGCGGCGGCTATCGTCTTACTATGCCTCCCAGTGAATACACAATCGGAAGAATCCTGCGCCTTACAGAAACAAGTCTTGAACCTGTTGGCTGTATTGAATCTGGCTCAACATCCTGCCCTAAGGCATCGGAATGCCGCACAATCGGTATGTGGATGAAACTAGGTGAACTTGTAAATGACTATCTTGACAGTATTACATTAGCAGACCTGCTTGCTCAGTGATGGGCAGGCAGGTCTTTTATTTCTTCCTTACGGTGCTTTTGCGAAGCTTTGCAGCTACACTTTAAAATATTACACCTTCTCCAACCGTATCTGATCAATGCGAAGACGTGAATTTATGCTGTGCACACTTATTTCGTGCTGACCTTTCTCTAGTTCGCACTCCCAGACTGGCGCCCACTTCCATACATGCTCGGAGGCATATTTCCATAGCGGGCGTCCGCCATACAATTCTTTTTCTGGTACAATGATGCCATCTACTCCTATAGTATAGTGTGAGCAGTCATCTCCCCACTGCCATGTATGTACCCAGATACGGTAATGACCGCCCTGTGCCTTAACTGTATAGTGAAGGCTTGGCGCTTCTTGCTCGCTCCATGATAAGCTCTCCTGCTCAATATACATAGCAAGACCACTTTCATTATATGCCGGGCTGTCACAATAACTCCAGGAAATGCCGTCCGCACTGTCATGCGCTGATGCAAATGCAGTTTGTGCCATTGCAGATGCTGCGTCGATTTCGATAATGCCATTGGTCTCTGTGACTGGGCTTGCTGCTTTTTCTAAGATCTGCTGCGGAGTAATCACATCGCTGCTTTTTTCTGGACGAATTATGATGTCATCATCCTCTAGTGAATCTTTTCCTGCTGCAAGCGGAAGATACAAAACAGGGCGCGGCTCTGGTGTTACATTGCCGTACCAACGCTCACAATATGCATCAAGATCAATATTTTCAGGAAGCATTTCGCATTCTGGATTTGACAGTACAATTCCAAGATTGCTTCTTTTATAAGCTCCATCCACAAGTTTTGCCGGACTTGTAAGCTGACAATACAGCTGTTTTCCCGCCTCGCTCTTTTCATCGTATAAAACGGCGCGTGTGAAGGAAACATATGGATCAATTGCTGTGAAGGTAAGCTTGTGAAGTCCTGCCGCCAGTCCAGTAAAACGTCCTGAAAGCTTATCCACATTGTTTAGTATGTTATGTTTCCAATTCGCACGGTGCTCATCTGTTGACTGCGACTCAAATATATTCATTTCACCATTGTCTACGGATATGCCAATACGAATACGTCCCACAGAGCAAAGCGTTGGGAAACGATGCAATTCTAATACAAAATCACCACCTTGTGTTAAGTAGAATGGGCAGGACCACTGTGCACCAGGTGTCTCTGCCTCCAAAAGACTTCCCTGTGAACGGCCAAGATGTGGAATGATCTTCCAATTTGCTGCATCAAGTTTTGATACTGCTGTACCATTTTCTGCCTCGATGACACATCTGCCGCTGTCTTCAATCGCAACATATGCAGCTTGAGCCTTAGTCAGTTTTGCATCTTCTGCATCCTTTTGTATACGGGCTTTTATATCATCGGTCTCATCGGTTACTGGAATTACTGCAATCTTTTGTGTACCGCTAAATACTGCGATTTCACCGTGGCGAACAAGTGATGACTGTGCATCATTCGATGCATTTTCAGAGTGAAGTGCTTCTTCAGGTTTAGTCTGTGGTATTACGCTGAAAATGAAACGAGTTTCTTTTGTAATTATTCCTTCTTTTGAGAGCGCACCTTCAAATTTGATCCACTCCGGTGCCTCAATTTTATATGGCAGTTCTCCATTTCCTGCGTTTGCAAGTTCAATCCATTTCGCGTTACCGTGTGTGCTGTCTGTGAAGGTGAGCTCACTTTGGTTATTCCAACAGGTGACAATCAACTTATCTGCAGCTGCATGTAATGGCACTTGGCATGACGGATACATAGC
This sequence comes from uncultured Lachnospiraceae bacterium, assembly GCA_934292725.1. Taxonomy (GTDB): domain Bacteria; phylum Bacillota; class Clostridia; order Lachnospirales; family Lachnospiraceae; genus Anthropogastromicrobium. Next base: position 54,298 of record CAKQXY010000010.1, on the reverse strand, counting down.
TGTACGCGGCGGTGGGAAATCCTCTGGTGTTAATATGCCATTCCACTTTCCATTGCTCATCACATGATTGTAGTAATAGAGAAGCTTTCTGCGCGCCAGATCAAATGCATGACTCTTATCAGTATAACGCTTTGCATCACTGTTTTTGCCCTGTCTTATACAAAGACGGCTGCGATCTGCATAATAATACATGCCATTTGTAAAATAAGCTGCCTGCACCTTCATCAATATCATCTGGAAAAATGCATCTTTTTCCTGCTCTGGCAAGTTCTCGTAAATCTTCTCCAGCTCGCTGCAAATATATTCATAACGATGTATGCGTGCTGCTGCCTCATCTCCAAATGCTGTCTGTGAAAAGCAGTCATCATCCATATGTTCAAGCTTTCTTGCATTGGTAAGCTGATCAAATTCTAACAGAAGCTGTGCTGCAGCTTTTCCTGGCTGTCCTGTAAACATGCTGTCTAACCATCTTGTCAAAAAGATTTTTTCGTCAAAGGTTTCAAGATCGCGATTATCATCTCCATCTGCCTCCCATGCAAGCTTTGCATAGAATGAAAGCTGCTGCTCCAGCGGCTTAATTGCGCCGAAATTTGTAACCCATACCTTCTGAATACCCTCTTTGTATGCCTTTAACAGCTCATTTCTAGTGTGAGACATTGGAATTGAGCAGATAAAAAGATAGGAAGCTCCCGGAGGTGCCCAGTAAGAATTATGATAATAAATACCATTTCCGCTCTTTCTTGCCTTTTCCTTCTCACCCGGATAGCGACGCACATAACCATAGTTGTCATTTGTCCAGATCAATGTCAGATCTTCCGGCACCTTTAAGCCATTATCATAAAGCTCAAGCACTTCTTTGTATGGCACAAAGGTCTTCATAGGCTCAGTGTCTAATGTTTCTGAAAGAATCTCCTTTTGTGCTGCCATAACAGATTCAAGCAGTTCAATTTTAGCTTTTAAAAGTTTCTCTCCTGTCAGACCTTCAAGTGATTTTGTCTCAAAACCTGAGTCGTGGATTCCTCTCATACCAACTGTATAGCTGACTTCAAAATCACGATTTTGCTCTACGCTCTCTCGCCAATACTCCTTTAATATTTCACGGTTTCTGCCTGGAATAGAAAAATCATATTCCACATCAGTATAGCCCTTCTTTGCAAGCCACGGCTTCCACTCGCGATTATTGCTTCTCATCAGCATATCACAGTGAGATGTTCCGACAACTATTCCCATGCGGTTTGCAAGCGCACCGTTTTCCTGTTTTAGATTAAAGGAATTGACATGCATTGCCGGCCAGATATAATTGAGCTTTAAGCGAAGCAGCATTTCAAAGATCTTTTCATATGTCTTTACGCCTATAGTCGCTTCACCCATGTAGCGCCATACCCAGTGCTCTAACTCTTCCTCGTCGTTGATAAAGATTCCTCTATACTCAACAGACGGATAATCCACCTTGCAGTAACCATTTTCAATTACAGCTTCACTTCTACGGCGCACCGGAACATCGGCAAAGAAATACCATGGTGATACACCAAGCCATTCACAGAAATCATATATGCCATAAATTGTACCGCGGCGGTCTGTTCCTGCAATTAAAAGCTCTCCGTCCTTTTCCTGAATCAAAAATGCTTCCTTACGATACGTGCCATCCTCTGCCTTAAGCTTTAAAATATCTGCCTTTTTGTCTAACTCTGGCAGATTGCCCACTGTTCCGACAAGGATACGTATAATACCTCCTGCTGTCACGCTGCAGTCAAGTGTACGAATTAAATCGCGCCGCAGATTCACAAGTGCAATCTTGACTGCTTCGCTCTCACTAGAGCTAAATACCAGTTCAACCTTGCTGTATTCTCTGATTACCATTGTTTTTCCTCCGTTTTTATTACAATTCAACCACGTTCACAAAGACCTAAATATCTCTGTAAAACTTTGAATCGTTACTCATTTTTCTATCGTCATCTTACAATAGCGTTTGCAAAAACGCAAGCTCATATTGACAGCAAAAAGGTGATATTTTAAAATATCAGTATGGTACAAATTTAAGTCACAAAATCAGAAAGGATCACATTATGATTACTATTAATGCTGGACAATCTACTTCTTTTTTACGCATCGCTGATGCTATTGAGGCTGCTAAAGCCTATGCTCCTATGCCTGTCACGATACACATTGCACCGGGACGCTATCACGAAAAGCTGACAATCTCACAGCCTCACGTTACACTTATGGGTGACGATGCTTCAAATACCATTCTTACATATGATGACTATGCAAGAGAAATCATGCCAGATGGAATAAAGCGCGGTACTTTTCGCACCTACACTTTATTTTTAGATGCACCTGATATTACACTTTGCAATCTCACTGTAGAAAATGCAGCTGGTGCCGGAAAAAAAGTTGGTCAGGCTATTGCGCTCTATGCAGAGGGAGAAGGACTACATGTGGAAAACTGTCGTCTTATTGGAAGTCAGGACACTCTCTTTACGGGGCCTCTTCCTGAAAAAGAAAAGGAGCCTGGCGGCTTTCGCGGTCCGAAGGAATTTGCCCCACGCATCAACGGAAGACAATATTATAAAAATACTTATATCTGCGGCGGTGTAGATTTTATTTTTGGAAGCGCCACTGCCTACTTTGAAAATTGTACACTTGAGTCACTTCCTGAAGGCGGCGGCTATGTGACAGCTGGTTCTTCGCCAGAAGGTCAGACTTACGGCTACATATTCAATCATTGCCGCTTTATTGGAAGTGAACCTAATACATGTTACCTTGGCCGTCCATGGCGTGAATACGCAAAAGTAGTCATTTTAAATTCTGAGATTGGTGATCATATCAAACCTGAAGGCTGGCATGACTGGGGAAAGATTGATGCTCACGATACTGTCTACTTTGCAGAATACAAAAATTATGGCCCCGGTGCCGCAGGTATGCGCCCGTCATGGACACATACTCTAACTGACACAGAGGCCGAAAAATATACGTATACTTCTGTTTTTAGCTGATCCCATATTCATATTTTTGTTCGTCATTTTGTGATGACTCATCATTTTTTTGACGCATATCATAATGAATATCCTGATCCATCATTTTAAGCATTGCTCTTGCGGCAGGCGGCCAAAACTGCCTGCCTATTCCATTTACAATTTCATCATGTACGCGATCTTGCGTTAATGCCTTTCGATATGATCTGTTTGATGTCATCGCATCATATGCATCGGCAACTGCAATGATGCGCGCCTCTTCTGGTATCTCTTCCCCCTTTAAGCCTCTTGGATATCCCTTTCCATCCCAGCGCTCATGATGATACAGCGCACCATACTTAAGCTCTGGCATTGAACTGATACGCGATAAAATCTGTGAACCAATCACGGTATGAGCCTTAATTGCCGCAAACTCTTCATCAGTCAGCTTACCAGGCTTTCTTAAAATTGCATCATCAACACCAATCTTTCCGACATCATGAAGCAATGCCATGTAATACATGCCATCAGCTTTCTCATCATCATATCCAAGCAGTTTTGAAATCTGTCTTGTGTACTTTGCCACACGAGCAGAATGACCATTTGTATAACTATCCTTCGCGTCCACGGCGCGCACCAGTGATTCAATCGTCTCGATCGACTGCTCATGGCTTTTTTCAGCCGCCAGCTCATTTATTCTTGCCGATTTGATATTCTGCACGATAATAATAATCGCTGAAAACACAAACATCAGAACAAATACTGCATAGATAAAGCTGTAAGCAGAAAAATATACATCAAACTTTTTCAGTTCCACATGTCTTTCAATAAACAAAAAACCTGCGATTCTAAGCAAAAACAAACATTCTGCAATAATCAAAATCGTAAGCAATACACCATTGATCCGATTGCAGTCTTCCCTAAGCTCAACGATTGGGTGGCAGACCCATTTGCAATAAATAAAATTAATAAGAATCGGCATCAAAAGATCAATTAGCACTGTCATGGTAAGTGAATCATATATAGCTGTAAATGGCATGGACAGCAGATACAAACATAGATATAGAAAGCGTGCCGCACTGCCCACCGGCTCCATCATGCGTCCATAAAAATACATCAGTAAAAAAGAGATGCCAAATACAAAAAAGTCTACGCCCAAAATGATGTCACTTGATATTTTTCCAGGCAGAAGCCGATAAAGCAACCCCATGCACAAGATTGTATAAATATATGCCATGGGCGGGCATACTAAAAGGAAACGCAAACAGCTGGCTGCGCGAAGCTTTCCTTCTTTTAATGTCTTTGTCATATAAAAATATGATGGAATAAACAGCAGCTGTCCAAGCAAAAAACAAAGGGATCGAATTGGCATATATATCCTTTCTGAATACAGAAAAAACTTGTTTTTCTTAGTTATGTGTGATATTGTAAACTCAGCAATGAAGCATTGACTAACAAAAAGGAGGAACTATTATGGATTTCTATTTTGCATCCCCGTGCCGCGTTTGGTGGGGCGAGATCTGGGACTGGATCTGTGGTCGCCTGTAATCCGGCATCATAAGTTCAGAGTCATTTGCACCTGATACAAACAAAAAACCTGTTCCTTTTTATTTGGAACAGGTTTTTTGTTTACATGACTGTTCCGCTGATTATTATGCCAAATTTTAGCTTAAAAATCAAGCAAAACGTCACTCATTGTCTTTTTCTTTTTATTTGAACATTTTTCTGCGTCGATTGATATAATCATCAAGCTCATTTACTGTCTCATCAAATCCCAATCGGCTGCTGTTAATACATAAGTCATAGGCTCTTGAATCGCCCCACTTATCCTTGCAGTAGTAGTTGTGATACTGCTTTCTGTACTTGTCGTGACGCTCCATTTTAAACTGTGCATCACGCTCAGACAGATCATAGACCTCCATAACACGCTTGCACTTTACTTCGCGATCACCAAGAACAAACAAAGAAATCACATTCGGACGATCACCCAAAACAGTCTCTGCACATCTTCCAACTACGATAAAGGATTCACCCTCATCTGCTTTTTTCTTCAGATACTCGAACTGTAAAAATGCTACATTTTCTTCTGCTGAACTTGAAAAACCATTCTGGCTTCTTGAAAACAGCAGTTTTTTTGGCTTCTCATCGTAGCGTCTTAATGTCTCGACATCTACGTTTTTCTCTGCTGCTACAGCGTCTAACAAATTGTGGTCATAGAGCTTAATGCCATATCTGTTTGCCAGCTCTACTGCAATTGCATGTCCGCCGCTTCCAAATTCACGTCCTAATGTTATTATCAATTGATCACTCATTGCCATTCCTCCTGACGACAAAATTAATTTATCTTAATTATATAACTTTGAAGTCAATTTGTAAATCTTTTTATGAAACCTTACATATATCTTGCAAATATGAACAGCATAGAAATCAAAACAACAATGATGGTTGCCGGTGCTGCATACTTACAGTACTTGCCCCATCCAATCGGATGACCATTCTTTGAGGATACGGAAATACCTACTACATTTGCGGAAGCACCGATTGGTGTCGCACTTCCTCCGATATCAGTACCCATTGCCAGTGCCCAGGAAAGTATTTCAAGATCAACACCCTGCAGTGCTGACAAGCTTCTGATAACTGGAATCATGGTTGCTGCAAACGGGATATTGTCTACGAATGCACTTGCAAGTGCTGAGATCCAAATGATAATTGCTACCATTAACTTTGTGTTGGAACCACTTACCTTACTGATAAATTCAGCAATTACTGTAAGAACACCAGTCTGCTCCAGACCACCAACAACAATGAATAGTCCAACAAAGAATAACAGTGTCTTGTAATCAACCTTCTTTAACAGCTCTGCCGCATACTTATGCTCTACAATCAAAGTAATAATTGCAATAAAGGTACCGATGAAAGCAACTGTCAGTCCTGTATTTGCATGTGAAACAAGAAGAACAACTGCGATCAGGAAAATAACAACGCTGCTAAGAAACTCCTTCTTGTCTGTAATAGCGGAATTTGGATCTGGACAAGATGCCGGATCAACAGGCGCTGTTCCCGGTGTAACAAGCTTCTTTCTGAAACAGAAATAGAAATAAACTACAACCACAATAAGTGAAATTGCTGCAATGGCACCTGTGTTTGTCAAGAAATCAAAGAAGCTGTAGCCCATGGAGGTTCCGATAATGATGTTCGGCGGATCTCCGCACATGGTTGCTGAGCCACCAAGATTTGCACAGAAAATCTCTGCGATAATCATTGGCACTGGATTGCTCTTTAACAACAGACAAAGCTCAATGGTAACTGCTGCCAAAAACAAAATAACTGTGATACTGTCAATGAACATAGCCAGTACAAATGACATGATCATAAATGTGACAAATACAGCAGTTGGCTTGTAGTGAACAAGTCTTGCAATCTGCAGACAAAGCCAGCGGAAAAATCCTGCCTTTCCCATTCCTTCAACCATGATCATCATACCTGCGATAAAAATGATCGTTGACCAGTTAATTCCAGATGAAGACTCTCCAGCCTCACTGGATGCATGCCAGAAGTCCGCTGTGAAAATACTTCCGATATTCAGCGTCTCCATGATTGCGCTGCCGCTATGCATTGTGATACCGAATACTAAAAGGATCATAAGCAGACCGCAGCCAAGCGTTACAATGTGTCTCTCTATCTTCTCAGTAATGATCAGGGCGAACATCACGAGAAAGATAAGGACAGCTAAAATCTGTGATACCATAATGTATCTCCCCCACTCTCATATAATAGCAAATGGCAGCCGCAAGCGTCTGACCTTTGCGGCTACCATTATAATGCGATCTTCAAGAAATTGGAAGATCAAATTTCGTTTTTTTGAAAATTTCTTTCAATTAGCCTCTTGCATCCAGAATTTCCATCAATGTCCATGCTGTACGAATGTTATAGTTTGCGAATGCAAAAAGTCCCTTGCCTTCTGTATTCACTGCTACAGCATATGGAAGACGCTCGTCTCCGACATGAAGTGCCTCATGCAGCTGATACAAATATGCATCGTTCTTTACTGTCACGCATACAAGATTTAACTCTGCATGAAGTACACGCTGCAATGTCTCGTTCTTTAAAACATCCGTATTCTCAAGTGCAATTACAACTCTGTATCCCTGTTTCTTGTAAGCTTCCTTACACTCAAGGATCTCCTGGAACAGATGCTCTGTCGGCTCTTTTCCTGGATCTGCAAAAACAAGAATTGATTTTTGTCCCTGATAAAGTGAAGTCATCAAAACAGGATCGCCAACCATCTTTCCCTCTGCTGTTACCTGCTGTACTGTCGCATCACTAAGCTCTGCCTCATGACACTTTTCGGCAATCTTTGCCGGTGCCTGACGAAGCTCAAATACACGATCTTCGCTCATAACAAAGCTGCTTGCGATACAGCTGACGCCACCATCAATCTGACGCTGTGTGGTGATGATGCGGTAAGCACCTTTCGCCAAAGAAAGTTCCTTTTCTTCTCCCGGCTCAATTGCAAGATCATCATAATTTTGTGTCTGATAAACATCATTTTCAAAACGGGCAATCGTCATATGAAGCCAGTACTCAAGCTTACGGTCAGATTTATTTACTAAAGTCAGTGTTACCTGCTTCTCTGGCTCATCTGTCTTTTGAACTTCCTTTTCCATAGCCTCAAAGCAAATCTCACCGTTCTTTTCGCAAACACCCTCTGCCTTTCCTGTTACTGGATTTAAGCGTGCTGGAATACCAATAGCACGGCAAATCTCAACAAAGACAACTCTCTTTGAAACCTCGGTAATGATCTCACACTTTATGCAGCCATCTGCCTCTGCCGGCCAGTTTCCTGTTCCATAATCCGGCACTGTATTTAAACCATGATTTACATACTCCCATACCATCTTTGCAGTCACTGTGCCATCCTGCGGAAATACCTTTTTTTCAGATAACAGAGAAGCAATACGGCTTCTGCTTCCCATAAGCTTTTCATGGCCGGCACGCGGTGCAAGCAGATATTTCTGGTAAAGCTCTGTACAGAAATTGTTCTTATATGGAAGCGCAGCACGCAAATATGATGCAAGCACCTCTGCTGTAGTATCAAGAAAATCCTTATCACGAAGCGTATCAAGCATCAGACGCTTATCCTCATCTGTAAATTCAGTCATCTGTCTGAATTTTTCAAGCTCCTGTCTGTTTCCTCTTGCATTGACAAAATAGCGATTCCATGGATCACTGCAGTCTTTATCTTCCTTTACAAAACTCTCCTCATAATCAGCGCGAATCTTCTCACACTCAGCAAGACGAGCCTCATGAACACTCTTCATCTGTGCACCGGTGCTCTTTGGCATAGCTTCAATCGGCGGATTCAAATCAAAGCACTCCTCAATTATGCCTTCCATCTTCTCTGGATCTGATGCCTGCTCCATCTTTAATACAACAGACTGCTGCTCTCTCATATCAATTTTCTGACCAAGATATTTTCCGTTGTAAACGGTGCATACATACAGATCACCCTTACCTGTCATAAAGGACACGCTACCATCAGATGCTGTTTTTTCTTTATGAAGCGGGAAAAGCTCACTATAATTGACAAGGCAGAATAAAACAGAAACATTCTGCACCGGTACGCCATGATCAGTTACTGTTACAGTCAGTTTTGCACAGTCTGCATAACGCTCTGTTACATTCATCAGCGCATAAAGCGGTGTCTTGTAGGCTATTTCTGCTGAGCTTTCCAGATCTGAAAATGCCTTTGCATGTACAAGCATTGCCTTTGATGCAGCTGCAGTAAACCAACCCTTATCAAGTACTGGTTCTGGCTCACATGCTCCCAGATAATGCCAATCGCCATCTGCCCACACCTCAACCCATGCATGGTTGTCATCACAGTGTGCCCAGCGCGGAACATAACACTGTCTTGCCGGAATACCCACACTTCTCATAGCAGATACAGCAAGTGTTGATTCCTCACCACAGCGTCCACGAGCGGAATTGCACATACCAAATGGTGCCAGAGTACGATCATCAGACGGGATATAGGTTGCCTTTTCATAACACCAGTAGTTAACCTCAAGTGCGGCCTCTACCATTGTCTTTTTATCCTTCACGCGATCAACAAGCTGTCTGTAAATCCATTCACGGCTCTTATCAAGATCCTCGTTGTTTACACGCACGCATAATACATATGTAAAGAACAGCTCTGCCGGCACCTGTTTTGCATATGGAACATTCGCATACATATCGAGTGTTGCCTTTACATAAGATGCAATCACTTCTACATCATAAGATACAATATCACACGGATGCATATATGCGTAAAGATACTTCATGCAGACTGCTTCGTCTTCATCTGCGCTTTTAATCCACGCATCTGCCTCTTTCTTTTTGTTCGGACAGCAAGCCATCCACTCTTCATACTGCTTTTCAATTTTTTCCTTCAAAGACGGCTCTAATGCTAACAGCATTTCTTATCTACCATTCCTTTCTCATTAAATCATTATTCTGTCAGCTCAACCTCCAGCACGGTATCTACTGCATCTGGCAGAACTGGATCTGGTCCAAGATTTGCAAACACGATATCCGGGTAATCGGTATGAACCCAGCTGTCAGAAATCGGTACCTCACTTCCATCGCATAAAAGACGGATCTTCTTTATAGTACCTGGCTTAATTCCAGTAAGCGGCACTGGTCCCATCGTATTTTCAAACATGTGGTAATACAAAAGATTTCCATTTCTTGTCACACGGCCATAATCTGGCTTTTCGATTCCTGCCAGTCCACAGCCATACACACTCTTACTGTTTTTCTTCATCCATGCACCAATCTCGCTCAAAATCTGCAGCGACTCAGGCGGAATGTTTCCATATGCATCAGGACCCACATTCAAAAGCATGTTGCCGCCCTTTGATACGCACTCTACCAGCTTTTTTATGATCATTGAGGATGGCTTAAAGAATTTGTCTCTTGCACAATATCCCCAGTTATTGTTCATTGTGATACATGCTTCCCAGTTGACAGGATCACCGTTTACATCACGAATGCCATGAGGCGGAATAATCTGCTCCGGGCTTACAAAATCGCCGTGATACGGCAGCGGATTTGCCGTCACAAGTGAACCATAACCCTGTCCGCTCGCCTCTAAGCGATTGTCAATGATAACCTGCGGCTGAAGTTCTCTTACCATATTTACAAGCTTTGTAGCACCCCACTTTTCGCCCATCATATCGTCATAAGAGAAATCAAACCACAGCACATCAATCTGGCCATAGTTAGTACAAATCTCGCGCACCTGATTATGCATAAATGTTACATAATTATCCCAATTACGATTTTCATTAGTGTAGGCCGGGTTGTTTCTCATTGGATGCTGACGATCACCGTAGTGTGGGAAATCGTCATGATACCAATCGATCAAAGAAAAATACAGACCAACCTTCAAGCCTTCTGCCCGAACTGCCTCTACGTACTCTGCAACAAGATCGCGGCCACATTTTGTATTTGTTGACTTGAACTCTGTATACTTACTGTCAAACAGACAAAAGCCATCATGATGCTTTGCTGTTAACACTACGTATTTCATGCCGGCCTCTTTTGCCGCTCTCGCCCATTTCTTAGGATCATAATCCTTAGGATCAAACTCATAAAAATATTTCATGTAGTCTTCCTTCGGAATTTCCTCAACACTGCGCACCCACTCGCCTCTTGCAGGAATTGAATACAGTCCCCAGTGGATAAACATTCCGAATCTGGCATCTACATACCATTCCATTCTCTTGTTGTACTCTTCACGGTTAAACTGGTACATATATCCTCCAATCTGCCAGAGCCTTTTGGCCCTGGCATTTCTCATTGATTAGCCCTTTACTGCTCCGATCATAACACCCTTTACGAAGTATTTCTGAACGAATGGATAAATTATCATAACTGGAACTGATGCAATGACGATAACAGAATACTGAAGAAGATCCTTCAAGCCTCTCTGTCTTGCCAGTGCATCGGCATTGCCCATCATAGTCTCATCAATATCATTCATAATAAGGATCTCACGAAGGATGATCTGTAATGGCTGTAAATAATTTGCCTTCTGTAAGTACAAAATTGCATCCTGATAGGAGTTCCATCTTGCAACACCATAGTACAGAACAAGTACTGCGATAATCGGCTTTGACAGCGGAACAACAATACGAATCAAATACTTAAATGGTGTACATCCATCGATCTCAGCTGCCTCATACAGCTCATCCGGAATGGAGTTGATCATATATGTTCTTGCAATGATCATGTTGTATGTAGACATTGCGCCTGGAATAAGCATTGCCCAAACTGTATCTACAAGACCAAGTGCATTTACAAGCATGAAGCTTGGAACCATACCACCAGAGAAATACATTGTGAATACGAAGAACATTGCAACCTTATTGCGCGCAGTAAACTCTTTTCTTGAAAGAGGATATGCACAAAGAAGTGTCATTACAATGTTGATAAATGTTCCGAATACCATGTAGAACAAGGAATTACGAAAACCTGTCCAGAACTTTTTATATGTAAATACTGCCTCATATCCGCGCAGTGTAAAGTCCTTCGGCCAGAAGGATACCTTGCCGCTGATCATCGCCTGCGGATCAGAGAATGATGCCGCAATGATATGAAGTACTGGAAGAAGCACGATCAATACAATGATCGTCATAACCACATACAGCAAAATTGTAAAAAACTTGCCCAGTGGACTTTCCATTCTAAACTTGCTAAAACGGTCGTTTGATTTTACCTGTGTCTTACTCATTCGTTTCTCCCTCCTTTACCACAGACTCGTCTCAGTTACCGTCTTACAAATCTTGTTTACGATAACAAGAAGAATAAAACTTACAAGAGACTGGAACAGACCGGCCGCAGTCGAGAATGAGAAATCACCTCTCGTAAGACCAACCTTGTAAACGAATGTTGAGATTACCTCTGCACGGTCTATATTCATATCGTTCTGCATCAGATAAACCTTATCGAATCCGATGTTCATAATGCTTGCACAGTTAAAGATAAGCATTGTGATAATTGTTGGAACGATTGCCGGCAGATCCACGTGAATAATTCTCTGGAAACGGTTTGCACCATCTACGATAGCTGCCTCTTGAAGCTCAGGGCTTACACCGGCAAGTGCTGCGATATAAATAATGGAAGAATAACCAGCTCCCTGCCAGATACCACTCCATACATAAAGGGATGGGAACAGATTAACTTCACCAAAGAAGTTAATAGGACCAATACCGATTGACTGCAGTGCGCGGTTGATGATACCAGTACGCATATCCATCATACGCATCATCATACCAACCATAACAACAGTAGAAATAAAGTATGGTGCATAAGTAACCATCTGGATAAATTTCTTGTACGTCTTGCTTCTCATCTCGTTTAACAGAATTGCCAGAAGAATCGGAATCGGGAATCCTGCAATTAAACTATAAATACCAAGATATAATGTATTGAAAATAATTTTTCTACTAGACGGTGTTGTAAAGAACTGATTGAAATACTTCAGTCCAACCCACTCACTTCCTAAGATTCCCTTTCTTGGGGAATATTTCTGGAATGCAACGATAATTCCACCCATCGGAATATAGGCAAAAACAAATGCATAGATCATCGGCAATGCAATAATTGCCCAGAACTGCCAATTATAGCTCTTTCCGAGCTTCTTTTTCTTTTTTGGTTTACTTATTTCTTTCAAGATCAGGTTACCTCCTTTTTGTTTTTTCATGACAGCACTTTTATTCTGACTTCTCATTCACACGTTACGATCAAAAGTCATTAGAAAAGACAGGTGGAAGTTCCACCTGCCTCCTCCCTAGTCAGATCATCTGCCACAGTATATTACACATCAGCTTATTCAGCCTTAAACTGTCTGTCATATGCTGCCTGATAGATATCGATCATAGTCTGAAGACCACATGCATCAAGTTCCTTCAGATAGGTATCCCAATCATCATCAAGGCTCTTTGTTCCAGTAATAAATGCAACCTTTGCACTATTGATATAATTCTTAACCTCAACCTGAATAGTCTGCAGCTCGGTAGACTCATCAGCTGTCATCTTAAGATCTGGCAATACATCAAGATCACCATTCTCTGGCTTCTGTCCGTATGGCTCCTGCTTTTCCTTTGTTGCATCATACAGAAGTTTCTCAAGACCTGCACTTGTACCAGTATCTACATCCGGATCAGTTGCAGCGCCCAGACGATAATCAGCCGGTGCATAACGGATTACAAGATCCTGCCAGTCATGATTCTGTACCTCAGAAGAATACTGAGCCTCATCAGAGATCTTATACATAGCCGGCTCACCATTTAAGCCTACAGAGCCATCGTTTGGCTCCCATACCCAGTCTTTTCCTTCATCAGCACCAAACTGTGCGGAGATATCACCTTTCTCAGAGAAGAAATAATCTACCCAGCGAAGAACTGCTGCCGGATTTGAACACTTGTCTGTAATAGAAAAGCTTCCTGTCTCAAGACCACTATACTTGAAGTATGGTGTAATGCGTGTTCCATCTGGTCCTTCCAGAGGAGAAATACACTGATACTGTCTGTAAACTTCATTGTTGGAATCAGAATCAATTCCATCAGAAATGGTTCCAAATGGAACGAACAGAACTGGAACATCTTCCTGATTCATGATTGTACGTAGCTGCTCTGCATCCTGCGTAAAGTTTCCATCATAAATTGCACCGATATCATACAGGCTCTTGATGTAGCGAAGACCCTCTCTCCACTCCTCGGTGGTAGCCGCACTAACAATCTCTCCGTCTGGAGTTAAAGCAAGCTTTCCATATTCACCGGAATCAAGTGTGAAGGAACCCATCAGCCATGCTACAAAATCAACATACCAGCCTGAGCTTGCGCCGCCGATTGCGATCTTGTCAGGATATGTCTCTACGAACTTCTTACATACCTCATAGAACTCCTCAGTTGTCTGCGGAACTTCTACACCCATCTCCTCAAGATAATGTGTATTTACCCACATCTTACGAGCATACTGGCAATGATAGCACTCATTCAGGCCAGCAAGCTGATAAATATGTCCATCAGTTTCTCTCATCTGATCAAGATACTGACCCATCTTCTCCATGTAGTTTGGCATATTTGCCTCAATCAGATCATCCAGTGGAATCAGGATGCCTTCCTCAACGCCCCACTTTGCTGCGTCTGGTGCATAGTGCATGATAACGTCTGGATAAGTATTAGTATTGAACTCCATGTTCAGCTTCTCAGCACGGTCATCACGTGCAGCTGCCTCGAAGGTGAACTTGATGTTGGTCAGATCTTCCATATACTTTGTGAAGTCGTTTGTCTGGAAGTCTTCTACGTTTGGCATGTTGGTACGGAACATTGTGAACTCAAGCGGCTCCTCACTGATCGGATATGTACCTACTTCTGTAAGCTCAGATGCACCGCCGTCTTCTGCTGCAAATACAGATGCGGACGGGATTACCATTGCTGCTGCGCAGAGCATTGCTGCTGCCTTTGTGAACTTTCTCATTTGAAATTCCTCCCTTTTGATTTTTCTTCTTTCTTTTCATACCTTCCACTGCATATATGCCATCTCTCAGGTATGTTCTTAAAAAGTGTTTTTTGTTACTTTTTACGCTTTAACGTAGCTTTTGAATGACGCTATCTTTATTATAAACAATTGTTTCTCACTTTGCAACATATTTCTTCACATTTTTGACACATTTCTTTCACACCTTTATCACTTTTTTCGACATCACTTCCCCAAAAGCAATGTAATCTATTCCCTTTTTTGTGTCCAAGTGATATACTAAGGTTAGTCTTTATTTCGACATTAAAACATATCTTATAAAGGAGATTACCTATGTTTCACTTTGGAAAAAAGAAAGCGTCTGTGCCAGAACTGGTTCTTTCGGCTGAAAATATCGAGCTTTACCGTGGACCGCTTAGTGATATACCGCTTAGCGAAGAAACAATTCTTGCAACCTGCATGGATCTCTACAAAGACCCTCAGCCTTGCTATATTCATCGTGGCGCTGCCCGTCAATATCTGGTCGCAAAGCTGACCGATATGATCACAAATGGCACACCTGATTTTGCTTTGCTTGAAGAATATACTGGCATTGAACCTATTGATCATGCAGAGCTTACAAAAGACTGACATAATACCTGCTGCCGGCGCTATTGTCTGCGGCAGGCATTAAGCTAGATTTATTGTATAAGCATGAATACGGCAAATATAAAAAATACAATTGCAGTTACAAGCTTAATAGCTGGAAGCCATTCTAAAGTTTTATTTGACATACGAATTACATTTTTTGTCTTTTCGATTACTAATACAATCAAAAAGCTTGGTATGCACATCGCCGTTACATAAACAATAAATGCTGCATTTGTCTGAAGCTTCATTTCCTGCTGCATCTTCATCATGTAAAGAATAGCAGCTAAATATACTTGTCCCGTGCAAAAAAATTCGCCTGCTGAAATCACAATTCCTAAAACAACTGCTGCCGGAATCATCCACTTTGCATTTATTTTAGATGCCTTTTCAATGCGCTCATGATTCCATTTACGAAGCGCTGTGGGAAGCTGCATTCGTATTTTTCCGTACTGCTTTCGCTTTACATTGACAAAATCAACAAGATATAATATCGCAAGTATAAAAAATACTGCTGCAAAAATCCATGTAAGTACATTGCTGATGCTTAAAAATATATCCTGCCCTATCGCCATGAAAAGTTTGTATAATCCCATTCCCATCGCACAGTATGCTGCAAACTTTCCTGCAAGATAGGCACACCCTGTTTTTATAACAGAACGTCCTGACATTGCAATCGCTGCAAGCAGCATCAAAAGCATAGAAGCACCACACGGATTGACTCCGTTAACAAAACCTGCTGCTGCAAGTCCTATATAAGTCTTAAAAGATGCCTGATCTTTATTTTCTTCCTGCCAAGAAGCATCATCTGACAGTATATTTTCAAGATTAAATCCAGTAAGCTCATCATCTTTCCACTTTTGTTCTAGTTCTTGTGTTACAGCCTTTGCTCCGCTTAAATAACCGCCACTAAAGAAAACAATCGGAACCTGCTGCTTATCTGATGCAACACCATAGATTGAAAACAACTTCTGCAGCAAAACTACATTATCTCCCTCTGCAATATTAAACTCATGTATTACAAGAGGCTTTTTTGCTGTCTGCTCTTCAGTCATCTTTTTCAAAAGCGATTTTACTTCACTGCAGTCAGTGCAGGAAACAGTAGAAAAATATAAAATAACAGAGTCTGTGCTTTTATCTTTAGAAACAGCTTCACGAAGCTGCTCTTTCCAATCGGTATTAGATGACTGTGTCTCAATCTGATTTTCGTTTTCTGCCTGAGTTACAGTCTGTGTTTTTTCATCCGATTCAAGTGCCGCTTCACCAGAAACAGATTGCTCTGGCTGTGCAGCCTGCTTAAGTGTATCTTCAAGCTTTTCTTTAATCTCATCCAATCCGCTAAGACAAACTAAAGCTTCTGAATCTTCTGAAATCATAATCAAAGTCGGCAGACTTACATCTGCTTCTTTTAACCCCAGATCTTGCAGTCTCTTTTCAAAGCGACTTTTATCTTCTGCACGAAATGTATTATAAACTGCAATCTCATATGGATATTCCTGCTTGATTGGACTTATTGTACCCGACACAACTGCAAAGAAATCGTCCTCTGGGTGGCAGGAGGCACAGACGTTATACTGGTAATACTCCATCTGCACCGTTAAATTATCTGAATTATTTTTTTGTTGTTTTTCATTCTGTGATGCCATACTTACACCCCTATGTCCAAAGACACAGGTTATAAATATGGCACACAGAAAAATGATCAACACACTCGAATATTTTTTTGCCATTTTCTGAAATGAACTGTAATGGATTTAATATAACGGTCCGTAGTTCTTGCATGCCGCATAATCAGCTGCCTGAACATCCTGCGTTCCGAAGCTTGCCCATGAATGCGGACGGAAGACCTTCTCCTTCTCTACGTTATGCATTGTTACTGGAATGCGAAGCATACTTGCCAGTGTAATCAAGTCTGCACCAACATGTCCATATACTGTAACGCCGTGGTTTGCACCCCAGTTTGCCATTACGCTGTAAACATCGGTAAATGCGCCCTCACCTGTAAGTCTCGGGCAGAACCATGTAGTAGGCCATGTCGGATCTGTACGCTTATCAATTGGATTGTGAATCTCATCCGGCAGATCTGCTGTCCAGCCCTCTGCGATCTGAAGCACTGGGCCAACTCCGTCAATAATATTAAAACGAAGCATCGTTACTGGCATCTCTGCGTGGCAGCGGAAATGACTTGAATAGCCGCCGCCGCGGAAATATTCATAATCTGCTCTGCACCAATCAGTTGCTTCAAGACAACTCTTGATATCCTCTTCCTTCATCTCCCAGAATGGCTTCATCACATGATTTCCATTCTCGTCAACACATGCGCCAGATCCATCAAGTGCTGTCGCACCAGAATTGATCAGATGGATAAATCCGTTTGAAGCTACACCGTCTGGCTTATGTCCGGTTACGCGCTCACACGCCTCTGGACTCCAGTATGTACGCACATCATGGAAGCACGGTGCTGAACCAGAAATCAGATTTCCAAGAAGCATTGCAATTCCGTTGCATGTATCATTTTCTGTCGCGAACGGAGTCGGTGCCTTTGGTCCATTCCAGTCAAATGTGGAAGCTAAAATTGCCTCTGTAAAGTCGGCATTTGGCAGCCAGTCTGTCCACTGTCTCTGTCCCTGAAAACCACCGGCAACTGCATTTCGTCCCAGTGCCTCTTCATGCCATCCAAGCTCATCAAGACGCGGATTTCCATAAAGAATATCGCGCATAATAAGAGTCATCTTTACAATAAATTCCCAGTCCTTATCAGGAGCAATTACCTTTGATTTTGTAATAACATCTGGGAAATTCTTACCTGCATTCTTATCAAAACCTTCTCTGCAGTTTTCCTTTACCCATGCAAGTGCTCTCTCGTACTCTTCATGATCATAAATTCCGATAGTGATACGGCGAAGAATCTCAACCTCATCAACCCACTCTGCACGAATACCAAAATATTTCTGAAGTACATCTGCGTCACAGAAGCTTCCTGCAATTCCCATCGTTACTGCACCGATATTAACATATGCTTTATTGCGCATCCAGCCTGCTGCAACTGCGCCTCGTGCGAAACGAAGAATCTTTTCTGCTACATCATCAGGAATTGAAGTGTCGTTTGCATCCTGAACATCATGTCCATAGATGGAAAATGCCGGCAGACCACGCTGTGCATGTGCTGCCAAAACTGCTGCCAAATAAACAGCACCTGGACGCTCTGTTCCATTGAATCCCCATACAGCCTTAATTGTGGTTGGATCCATATCAAATGTCTCTGTTCCATAGCACCAGCATGGTGTTACAGATAATGTTGCCGTTACGTTCTGTGTGGAAAACTGCTCTGCAACGCGTGCTGCCTCTGCACCACCACCGATTGTGGTACAGCCAACTACGCACTGTACTGGTGTTCCATCCGGATATTTTAAATTCTCAGAGATCAGCTTTGCTGCGTTCTCTGCCATTGCCATAGTCTGAGCTTCAAGACTTTCACGTACACCGCCCCAACGTCCATCAATAACTGGGCGGATTCCAATCTTTGGATATAACATAAGTATCCTCTCTTTCTATTTATATAGATCTCTATTTTATTCAATAAAATTTTAAATCTTTTTGTCTGCGCTTATTTATCAGTTGGTTCCCCTTCATCTTTGCGCTCAAACTTTTTATAGCCTGGATGCTTTCCTGTGATATGATAATAGGAACGCAGATTGATCAGCTTATCGATATTCTTGCGGTCAATATCGTAGCTGCCGCCAAGCAAAATTGCATTAAGCGTTATCTTTGCCCACAGCTCAAGACTTTCCATTCTATAATAAGCAGTAATGACATCACTTCCAACGGCTAATGCACCATGATTTTCAAGAAGCATTACATCATGCTCGTTTAAATATGGCTCTATTGCGTCCGGCACCTCTGTTGTACTCGGTGTTCCATATGGTGTAAGCGGAACAGCTCCAATTGCAGCTACATCCTCGATCATGTTATACATATCCATCGGTCTGTGTGCAACCGCAAAACCAGTTGCTGTCGGCGGATGTGCATGTACAACTGCCCTTACATCGTCACGTTTTTCGTAGCATCTCATATGCATCTTAATCTCACTTGACGGGCGCAGTCCCGGTGCTCCCTCTAAAATGTTTCCTGATGCATCGATACGAAGCAGCTTATCTGGTGTGATAAAGCTCTTGCTCATTCCAGTTGGTGTTGCAAGAAACGTTCCATCATCCAAACGTACACTTACATTTCCATCGTTTGCTGCAACCCAGCCCAACTGCCACATTTTGTGACACACATCACAAATTTGGTCTTTAATCTCGTCGATCTGCATTTTCATACCTCCTGTTTTCACTGATATCACTCCCCGTCAGACACATCTGGCGAGAATCTTTACAAGCCTTCTATCCTGATTATACATTTCATTTTCGTTTATGTCATTGTTTATCATGATTATCTATTGTATTATATTGATATTTTGTTATTTTTGCTGTATAATCATTTTGTTTTTGTTGGTATTTTTCCCAAGTTTGTCCAGACAAACCTATATTTTCTAGTTTATATTGATAAGTGCACAAAAATATTTAAGCATGTGCTCATTTATTTATGAAAGGATTTATATGAAATTTCTAGCTTCGCATGAGAACACAGCCAGAGGAACTTCTGGTTTTCCAATTGAATTGTACTATGTTGATAGAAGTCATCCCCGGTATGAAATGCCCTTTCACTGGCACCTTGAACATGAGATTATGCTTGTGTTAAGCGGAAGCTTCTCTTTGTCAGTTGATGGGAAAACTCATACCTTGCATAAGGGTGATACTGCCGTCATTTCTGCCGGAGCCGTCCATGGCGGTGTTCCCGACAACTGCATATATGAGTGTCTCGTATTTGACACCAGCCGCTTTATGGAAAGCAGCAGCGCACTGCTTCACAGAAAGTACTGTGACTTTTTCGACACTGATACTCTTATTTATCCTTTTTTTGAAAAAGATACTCACTGCAGTGAACTGATCTGTCAGATGTTTGATATAATGAATAAGCGTCCAACTGGCTACGAATTTTTTACGGTCGGACTGATGTGGCAGCTATTTGGTCAAATTCTGCATGATCACTCCTATACTGTCACTGATATGGCTGAGCGCAGAAATGCAAAGAGCACCGAACAAATTAAAACTGTACTCAATTATATCAGAAAAAATTATGCATCACGCCTGACACTTGCTGATCTTGCTGATGTTTTAAATCTCTCTCCGGAACATTTCTGCCGATTGTTCCACTCAATTACAGGGAAATCTCCTATTGATTATTTAAATTATTACAGAATAGAATGTGCCTGTGAGCTTTTATCTTCTTCTCAGAAAAGTATCACAGAAGTTGCCTACTCATGTGGCTTTAATGATCTAAGTTACTTTAACCGCATCTTCAAACGATACAAAAAGGTGACACCAGGTCATTACCAAAAGACTATGCTCTCCAAAAAAACAGAATAAAAAAAACAACCCCATGAGCAAAATAATCGCGTTTTTGCTCATGGAGTTCTGACTAACTATATTTACTTAAGGTTGTACACGCATCCCTCAAAAAGTTTTAAGCCTGTCTGTGTATTAGAAATTGTAAAGTAAAATGGATGATCCATGTTCATCTCAACTATATCATCCTCTGGCAAAAGTGCCATTGCTTCCATAAGAATCATAGTTACTGCTGCTGCCTCAGTTCCGTTTTCATCATTTTTGATTGCTGTTTTATGGTAGATTGATCCGACTGCCATCTCTTCATCTGTAAGTCTGTCATAAATACAGCCATCAAAAATTGCCTCTAGTCCAAGTTCTTTTAATATATTTTTTAATTCTTTTCCATATTCCATCTCAAACTTTGGCATTGAAAGAGAAACTTCGCGGCTATCCCACTCTTGCTTATCTGCCTCAAGCCCAAGCTGATAGAGATAATCTTTTTCGCTCCATTTGTCAGATGTTGTGCTGTCCTTTGGCAGATAAACCGTCATCTCACAGCCGCCATGGTAAGGCAGACGAATCATCTGATACTCATCATTTTCTGCATATTCAAAATGATCCTGCTGATGCATCATATCTACAGATGTATCACCCTCTTTTCCGTGGAAGATCTGCTTATCTGTCAATTCTTTTTCGAATGCATTCACCCATGCTGCCTTAAAATAGACAGCATTTAAAAGTGTCATTCGAATACTCGGATCCATTGGTTCATCAAGAATTGATGGAATCAGCCCGTGCGTTTTCTCATTGACCCAATCATTGATTTCATTCATTGTTTCCTCTGACGATAAATCACAGCGCTTTAGTGATGCCTGATATGTATTTGAAAGTATATCTGCCAGATCGTCAAATGAAGATGACATCTTCATTTTCTCATCCACATACATGGCATTTGCTGTTTCTAAAATTGACTTTGGAATGCTGTAATCATCACTTTCTACACTCACTACTTCCTCTGATGAATCTGATGACGCTTCATTTTCATCTTCTTCATCTTCCTGATTTTCCTTATTTGTTCCAAGAAGCGCTGCCAGTTCTTCCTGTGCTGCTAAAATCTCACTCTCACTCATATTGTTTAAGCCAAGAAATTCTTTTAACTGCTCAATCTGTCCACCGCTTTCAGAGCAGTGACTAAGAAGCGTCAGTGCTGCTGCAATACTATATGAAGAAATAAATACATTTTCATTCTCTGCCGTAAGCTTTTCCATTAACATTGATCCGATACGGTTATCTGCCTGCACAATTGTATCGACATAATTTTGCTTTCCCTGATCCACAGGATATTCCTCATCCTCAAGCGTTGGAATTTCTATCAAATCATCATGAGAGCCTGCCGTTGTTTCTTCCACAGTCTCATTGCCCCATACAGGTGCGGCTGCCTGCATCACCTGTGAGCATGCCATCATCATTCCCATTGCAGCTGTCAGTCTCATTAAATTCTTTCTTCTCATATCATTATCCTGCCTTTCCTAATATGATGTACTCCTTTGATACCAGATTACTTTCACAAAATTTTATTTAAGACTTTTATGTCTTCACTATTTAAGACGGAAAATCAGATGTGAGGTTACACATTCTGAAAAAAATTTTATCAATTAATCCACAACTGTGACTATGCCCATGCCGCAGATCGTATCTGCTGCTGCCTGCACGACTTCGCGCAGCGTATCAGCCTGCAAAGTATATGAAACATTATTTTGTTCAAATGAAGCGAAAAAGTAATTCGAACCTTCTTTTTTATAAAAGAATACATCTATACCACCAATATTCGTAGCTGGCAATGCTGTATGTGATGTCTCATCTTCACTGATCTGACTTTTTGTCTCTTCTCCCAATGTGATCGTTGAAACTGAAAGTGTATTTTTATCTTCAGGTTCCGCGTAAGCCTCTGCCTCCGCCAGTGTTTCGCTTCCCTCGAGCGCTAAGATTTCCTTTTCATATTCGCTTTCTGGATACGCAGCCATCATCAGCGCGCCATCTGTTTGATCTTTTTTTGCCGTGATCTTTCTTCCCATAACTGTTCCTGCAGCGAAAATGCAAATACCTGCGGCTGCTGTAAGTGCTGTCCTAAAAAAAATCACTTTTCCATTTGTTTTTTTCTGTTTTTCTTCTTTTAACTGTTCTAATCCAGCTTCCTCTATAAGGTCATCATCCACAAAGCGCAAGCTGTCTAACAAATCCTTTTCTGTCATATCCAAATGCCCTCACTTTCCAGATATTTTTTTAACCGCCCACGTATTCTATGCAGCCTCACCTTTGCACTGCTCTCACTTATCTGCATCTGCTGCGCCAGCTCTTTTATGCTCACACCATACCAATAGCGCTTCATAAATAAAAGTCTGTCCTGCTTTGACTGTGTCCTCAAAAAAGCTGTTATATTCTGTCCGATCTGCTCCCCCTGCACCTTATCTTCATTGCGTGAATCTGGAATACACTGCTGCATTTCATGCGTAAGCTCAACTACCAAAGCACTTCGCTTTTGCGCATTTTTATGATCCAGCACATCAAAACATAAAAAGCGGCATATCTTTGCAAGGTACGCAAAGAAAAACTGCGGTCTTGTCGGCGGTATAGAATCCCAGGTTCGAAGATAAGTATCATTGACACATTCCTGTGCATCTTCTCTGTTTTCCAAAATGCCAAATGATAGTCTGCCAAGCTTTTCCCCATACTGCGTCTGTGTTTCTTCTATTGCTTTGGGATCTCGTTTCCAATACAGCTCTATAATTTCATCATCCTTTGTCTGCAATCGCTTACCCCCTAACTGATACCCACGAATTGCTCCGTTGCCATGCAACTTTCGCAATTCTAAAAACATTCGGATTCACTGATTTTCTTTGAAAATCGCTGCATCCTCATGTTTTTGTGGGTCCCAAGCTCAAAAGCCTTATCGTGCAAGCACGAACGGCTTCTGGAGCTTTTGACCCTGGTATCATAAAATCTTCAAAAAAATGCACCCGTCATTTGACAGATGCATTTTCTTTTCTTACGCTTCTACGCTGACAAGCTCAATTGTAAAGTTTAATTCCTTGCCTGCCATCTCATGGTTTGCATCAAAAGTAATAGTCTTATCATCTTTTGCAACAACCTTAACTGGGAATGGCTGACCAAACTGATTAGACAGATATACCTGCTGACCTGCCTCAAGTTCCTCTGAACCTGGAAGCTGTGCAATCTCAAGTGTAAAGATTGCAGCCGGATCCGGCATGCCGTATGCTTCCTCTGGCATCAGATGGATCTCAACAGACTCGCCAACTTCCATGTTTGCCACAGCCTGATCAAAGCCTCTGATCATCTGACCAACACCGCAGATAAACTCAAGCGGCTCACCGCGATCATAAGAGGAATCGAACTGTGTTCCGTCATTAAATGTTCCCTTATAATGAGTGCGGCACTTCTTTCCTACATTCTTGCCTTCCATGATTGGCTCTGGTGTTCCACAGCCGCCGTGGCATCCGCCGCAGCCGCCCTCGCAACCAGACTCTTCACTCTCCTCACCATGACAGCAGTGACCGCCTTCTTCATGATGATGATCGCAAGTTCCCTCACTGGTGCACTCAAGTGTTCCATTTACGTAGCTTTCAGCAGCCTCGTTTACATCACCAGAAACGCCGGCACATACCTTGATTCCAGCCTCAGAAAGTGCTGCCTGTGCACCGCCTCCAATGCCGCCGCAGATTACAACATCAACTCCCGCGTCAGCAAGAAAACCTGCTAACGCACTATGTCCTGCTCCATTTGAGCCAACTACCTCACTTGAAATGATCGCGCCATTCTCCACTTCAAAAATCTTAAAGTTCTCTGTTTTTCCAAAATGCTGGAAAACAGATCCATTGTCATACGTTACTGCAATTTTCATTTTTATATTCCTTCCCTGCAATTTTGATCCCTATTGTCTCTGTCAAATCGCATATTATATTGATTATACCCTGAGACTATCAGCTGCGTCAACCATTTCTTTTTTCTGGCTTTACACCCCATTGATATCAAGGGTTGTTTTTTGTTATAATAGCAGTGCTGATTTTATAAGAAATTCATAGGCTTTTTGAAAAGTCTGCGATAAACGAAAGGAACATTATGAATGTTGTAATTGCAATTGACTCATTTAAAGGAAGTCTAAGTTCATTAGAAGCTGGCGAGAGCGCCGCTAATGGCATAAAAAAGGTCTACCCTGATGCCACTACAGTGATCCGTCCACTAGCTGACGGAGGCGAGGGCACGGTTGATGCACTTGTCGCTGGCTGCGGCGGTAAAATGACAACTGTTTCTGTCACAGGACCACTAGGCGAGACTGTTTCATGCCAATATGGTATTGTCTCCGCTACTAAAACTGCCATAATTGAAATGGCTGTGGCTGCAGGTATTACACTTGTCCCTCCGCAAAAGAAAAATCCGCTTCACACCACAACTTATGGTGTCGGTGAAATTATTGCTGATGCAGTTAAACGCGGCTGCAGGCACTTTTTGATTGGCATTGGAGGAAGCGCCACAAATGATGGCGGCATTGGTATGCTTCAGGCACTCGGCTTTGGAATGCTTGACGAAAATGGTAATCAGGTCGAATTTGGTGCTAAAGGACTTCGCCAGCTTAAATCAATCACAGCTGACCATGTACTGCCAGAGCTTTCAAAATGTACATTCCGTGTTGCCTGTGATGTCACAAATCCACTATGCGGCGCTACTGGCTGCAGCGCTGTTTTTGGACCTCAAAAAGGAGCTGACCCTGAAATGATCAATATGATGGATCACTGGCTAAAAGACTATGCATCACTATCACGCAAATGTTTTCCAGATGCAAATGAAAGTTTCTCTGGTGCAGGTGCTGCCGGCGGACTTGGCTTTGCTTTTTTAACTTTTTTACATGCCTCGCTTGAATCTGGTATTAAGATTGTTCTTGAGGAGACAAAGCTTCGCGACTATATTCAAAATGCCGACATAGTTGTAACAGGAGAAGGCCGCCTTGATGGGCAGACTGTCATGGGGAAGGCGCCTATCGGTGTTGCAAAAATTGCAAAGGAATATGATAAGCCTGTAATTGCCTTTTCCGGCTGTGTCACAAAGGATGCCATCGCCTGCAATGAACACGGGATTGATGCATTTTTTCCAGTAATTCGAAGCGTCTCTACACTTGATGAAGCGATGTGCCGCACAAATGCAATGCAAAATATAGAGGATACTGCCGAGCAGGTATTTCGCCTGATACAAGCAGTCTCCCATTAAACATATTGCTTTCAAGAATGCTGTATGCTGCAAATTATTCTGTATCAAGAGCAAAAAAAGAAGGATCTGTCGAATTGGCAAATCCTTCTTTTTTATTTCACATTTTTTATGTATTTATGCTAATGGCTTTCCTGTCAGCATCTCATAAGCCTGCAGATACTTCTCGATTGTCTTATCAACAATCTCCTGCGGCAGTGTCCAATCGTTGTCCGGATTTGCCTTTAACCAATCACGAGCAAACTGCTTGTCGAAGGATGGCTGACCATGTCCTGGCTCATAGCCATCTGCCGGCCAGAAACGTGAGCTGTCTGGTGTAAGCATCTCATCACCGATAACGATATTTCCATTCTCATCCAGACCAAACTCAAACTTGGTATCTGCAATAATGATGCCCTTGCTCAGTGCGTAGTCTGCACACTTCTTATACAGTGCGATAGTATAATCGCGAAGCTTCTGTGCATACTCCTCGCCCTTTCCCGGGAAATACTTCTCCAGATGAGCAATGCTCTGCTCATAAGAGATGTTTTCATCATGATCACCGATCTCAGCCTTTGTAGATGGTGTATAAATTGGCTCAGGCAACTTATCAGACTCCTTTAATCCTTCTGGAAGCTCAATTCCGCATACCTTTCCAGTCTTCTGGTAGCTTGCCCAGCCACTTCCAGTGATATATCCGCGCACAATACACTCCAGAGGAAGCATCTGCAATTTGCGGCACATCATACTGTTTCCATCAAACTTCTCCTGCTGGAAAAACTCCGGCATATCCTTTACATCCGTAGAGATCATGTGATTTGGAAGAATATCTTTTGTCATGTCAAACCAGAATCTGGACATCTGAGTAAGGACAGTTCCCTTCTTAGTTACCACGTTGTTCAGAATGACATCGAAACAGCTGATACGGTCAGTTGCTACCATGATCAGGCTGTCGCCATTATCATAGATTTCGCGTACCTTGCCTTCTTTGATTGGCTTTAACTCTCTCATTGTAAATACCTCATCCTTATATAATATTGTATTATGGGCGGATTTTTTGCTTCTTTACAGAAATTATTCTGGAAGCTGCTTCCGCAACACATCTACACTACCACTACCGCTACCGTGTTGTCAAGAGTTAATCCATTTCAAACAATATATTTTAAATGTTACAGTTCATGCGTCATGTTACAAAAGCCCTTGAAAGATTGTTTTGTTTGCACTTGACAATGGTATGATTTCATACTATACTTTCTAAGTACGATTTCGTACCTTTATTTTTAATTAACGGAGGAATTTTGTATGAGTGTTCAATCTTCTGCTTCTCTCAAACGTCTCAACCATTTGCAGTGTGAGATGAGCGTTGTTTACCATGAGATGTCTCATCTGTGTGGTTTATCTGACAGCACAATGCAAATTTTATACACGATTTGTAACTTTGGCGAAGAAAGCTGTCTTCTTCGTGATATCTGCCGCCTGACAGGACTTCCTAAGCAGACTATCAATTCTGCACTAAGAAAGCTTGAGGATGAAGATATTGTGTTTTTAGAGGCAGCAAATGCCAAAAATAAGCGTGTCTTTTTAACACAGAAAGGCAAACAGCTCTCTTCTGAGACAGCAGGAAAAATCATTGATGCTGAAAACCGTATTCTTGCTGATTGGGGACCTGAAGCTGCTGAACAATATCTTGCTTTAAATGAACGTTATTTAAAATGCCTGCAAAAAGAATTACAGCGGATGAAAGATGAAAAATAATACGAAAGGAATAAATTTATTTTTATGAAAATCCAATTATCTGATCATTTTACTTATGGAAAACTGTTTCGTTTTACGTTTCCTTCCATTATCATGATGATCTTCACCTCGATCTATAGTGTTGTGGACGGATTTTTTGTATCAAATTTTGCTGGAAAAACAGCGTTTGCTTCCATTAATTTAGTAATGCCATTTATCATCATTCTAGGAAGCCTTGGCTTTATGATTGGAACAGGAGGCACAGCTCTCGTCTCCCGTGTTCTTGGCGAGGGCGATGAAAAAAAGGCCAACCATTATTTTTCTATGCTGATCTGGCTGTCACTTTTGCTCGGTATTGTTCTGGCTATTCTCGGTGTTGCCTTTATGCGTCCTGTTGCTTCATTGTTAGGCGCTACAAAAGAGATGATTGATGACTGTGTTCTGTACGGACGTGTCGTAATCGCTTTTCTTGCTCCCTATATGCTCCAAAATGTATTTCAAAGTTTTCTTATAGCAGCTGAAAAGCCTAACCTTGGACTGGCAGCAACGCTTGCTGCTGGAATTACAAATATGGTGCTTGATGCCGTGCTGGTCGGTGTTCTTCGCTGGGGAGTTTTTGGAGCAGCACTCGCAACCGGCATAAGCCAGACGATTGGCGGCCTGCTTCCTTTTATCTATTTTATTCGTCCAAATAACAGCAAACTTCATCTGACAAAAGCTAAATTCAAGCTTCGCCCGATTTTACAGGCCTGCGCCAATGGCTCCTCTGAGCTGATGAGCAATATCTCTGGATCAGTCGTTGGTATCGTCTATAACTTTCAGCTATTAAAATACCTTGGCGAAAATGGCGTATCTGCTTACGGTGTTTTAATGTATGTACAGTTTATTTTTATTGCTATCTTTGTTGGCTACTCGATTGGATGTGCTCCTGTTGTCAGCTTCCATTATGGTGCTGGAAACCACAGTGAGCTTCAAAGCCTTCTCAAAAAAAGTACTCGCATCGTCGGCTCACTCAGCATCATTTTGACTGTGCTTGCCCTCGTGCTTGCTAATCCGCTTGCAAAGATGTTTGTAGGTTATGACACAGAACTTCTTTCCATCACCTCTCATGCGTTTAAGCTCTTCTCCTTTAGCTTTTTGCTTGCGGGCTTTAACATTTTTGCATCATCATTTTTTACTGCACTCAACAACGGAGCAGTCTCTGCTGCGATCTCGTTTTTGCGTACACTGATCTTCCAGACATCATCCGTGCTAATCCTTCCACTGATTCTCGGTGTGGACGGCCTCTGGGGTGCTAATGTAGCTGCTGAAATCTTTGCGTTTGTGATTTCACTTGCATTCCTTGTTGCAAATAGGAAGAGATATCACTACTAATCTTTGCAAAAAACACTGGGGGACAGGTTTATAGCTCTGACGAGCCACAAAAACCTGTCCCCGATGTTTTTTTATTTCTTATATTTCTTATTCTTCGCTTTCAGCAGTATTCTCTGCCTCACTTGTTTCCTTTACATTCTTTTCATCAGCCTTTGATGATGCTTCTTCGCTGCCTGCTTCCTCACTGCTTGATTCCTCGATACTTCCCTTTTCGTTGCTTCCTTCCTCGCTGGACTCCTCCTCGATCTGGGATGGATCATAGATATTTACACCGATTACAACTGCGCTTGTTCCATTTCCAGAATCAAGCTTTCCGATCTGGAAGCTGTTCATTGTATAATCGCCATACTGATCAGTTTCATTGTACCAGAATGCACCTGTTGTGTGGTAAACAGTTCCTTTACCACCATCCTGATCATTTTCCTGATACTTATCTTCATCACCAAATGCCTCACGCGCTGCAGCAACCGCCTTATCAAACAGCTCGTCTAACTGCTCTGCTGTGTAGGTATCCTCAAAGTAAACAGTCAGTGTTGTCAAACCACCCTCTGGATCAAAAACAGGCTGCATACCAACGGAAATATAATTAAGAAGCTTAACAGAGTAATTGATGTCACCCATCGTCTCGCCCTCGGTAAATGCTGTCGTAGTGCCGATCGGCATTCCAATTTCCTTTTCAAGATCCTGATAGCTGCTTAACCATCCCAGATCCTTGTACTGGAAAGTACCATCAGATGCCTGGAAATCAGTAATCTTAAACTCCTCTAATGTATCAGCAGCTGCCGTTGTCTTTATCTTATTTGCATTTGCATAAGAGCCATAGCCCATTCCGCTTCCATAGTAACATCCTGCTGCAGACAGCATCATCATGCTGACACCTCCTGCAAGTAATGTCTTCTTTAATAAATGTCTCATAAATAATTCCATGCCTTTCACTCATTGACCTAATTAGCTTATCGTTTGCTGTCAATGTACATTATATCCATTATATCAAATCAGACTGAGAAATCAATAAAAAAACTTTAAAATTACTATTGACAAATCTATTGCAATCTGCTATTATAACACATGTTGTAGCGCTATCGCCAAACGGTAAGGCACTGGACTCTGACTCCAGCATTTTCCAGGTTCGAATCCTGGTAGCGCTGTTAAATTTAAGGACATCGCGGATGCGGTGTCCTTTTTTGTTATACAAATTTGTAAGAATGCCAAGCACTGCGTTCTCTTAGGGGTTATTTCTCTCTACATTATCTGCAACAGAAGTGTACAATAATACTTGCAACACCTACGATAGCAACAACCACACCTCTAAATCGTATGCTAAAAATATATAAATCGGAGGGTTCACCAGTTACGTTGCTCTTCCAACTTTCTGTAAGATCGTAAAATAGACGAGGTTTCAAAAACAGTACTATTCCAAATACCAAAAAGATTATTCCAATAATTAGATACATTTTCCGCTCCTCTCGTTATTAGTAAATTTCTTCTTTGTATTCTTTTAGATCAATCATCTTGAAGTTCTACAACATTCTTAGATGCTTTGTCCATTGGTGCCAGGATCCTTACAGCTATCTTGATGCGCTTCGTTGGAAAAACCTTCAATCTGAATACAATTATTCTTGAAAACTAATCGGCCAGTTTCTACCAGTTCATCAGTATTATATTTCGTTTTATCTACATAGAGGTATCCGTCAGCTTCATTAAATCTGAGGGTAAAATCGAAATATCCTCGATCAGACAGCTCATAGCTTGCTCCCTTTGCATAGTCATATATGATTATGCGACTATCAATGATGCCGGAACCAAAGGTGTATGTAGCACAGATTTCTGGATAGTCATCACCGGTAAGATCTGTGAAGTACGCATTCCAAATCGGCATTCCGGTAATCAAAATTGTATGGTCGGTAAGTTCTGAGGTGTCAAAGGTTTTTGACGCAATTATCTGTGCCTGGTTGTAGCTAAAAGTAACATCTGGATATATCGGAAGATTTATAGTTGATTCATCATCCATGGCAGAGGGGTTCTCTGTGTAGTCAAACCACTTTATTACGGAATTTATCTCATCCACAATACGCACTTCTACATTTTCTACTTCAACATAAACAATAATGTCCTCATTGGTGGAGTTCTGCATATTCACACCAATCTTAAACCACGTATTTTTTTCTGCATCAAATTCCACAGGCATACCATGTGTAAGATAAGTGGCTGTGTATCCGGTTTCTGTTGTTTTGTTGACTGGAGATAAAAGGACTTCCGTATCACCCAATCCATCACCAGACCATATTTTAATTGAATTTCTGATTGCGCTGACTTCCTCATCCGTATATACAAATTCCTCTTGACTTCCTGCGGGAACAACAATTCGCAATGTATAGCTGTCTTGCTTGGGATTAGTCAGGAAACAAACTGCGACGCCGACACAAACAATGACTGCAATAATAATAACCCATAACGCAGGCTTCTTATAATTCATCACAGACTTCACACGCTCCTTAACACCAACCTCACCAAAAGTGAGAGGACAAGCGGCAATCATACGACGATTTACGCTGCAGGCCACAAGTGCCTGTGTATAATCGCCTCTCTGCTCATTGCCAAGTTCTTTGATGACCTTTTCATCACAAGCAAGCTCGATGTCACGGCACAGCAGAACATAAGCCATCCACATGAGAGGATTGAACCAATGTATCGTCAGCAAGAGGAAACCAAGGGGCTTCCACCAATGGTCTTTACGACGAATGTGCGCATGCTCGTGGGCAACAACATGTTCCAGATCCTGACCGTTCATTTTGAACGGGAGATAGATTCTTGGTTTAATTATGCCAAACACAAACGGAGAGCTTACATTCTCACTCTGGAAAATGTTGTCCTTGTAGCGAACAGCAGTATCAACTTTGCGGTGCAAACGCCAATAGCTGATAGCCGTATATAGTGCAAGTGCAATCATGCCGAAAATCCAGATGTATTCATAGATACCAATAGTGATTTGCAACGGATTTATACTGGCACCAGCCATCGGCGTATTGGACTGGCTGATGATGGGATTAACTGCGTTGTTTATTGCACTTATTCCGCTATTGATGGTAGGGGTGGAATCCATGCCTATGTTCAGTGGAATAGTTTCGGCACTTGGAATTAGGCTCAATTGGCTTTCAAAAGAGAATGGGCAAATCAATCTGATGGCTACAATGCCCCAAAGCAGAACATTGATCCATTTGGGAGCTTTCTTCAGAACGAATCTGAGAATCAGCACAGCCAAGACAAGCCAGCTTGCCGATATGCTCATGTTGATGATTTTCAAAAAAAGTTCGTTCATTGTGAACCTCCTTTCCTGATGCGGTCTATCATACGCTGCACTTCGTCAAGATCTTCTTCGGACATATACTGCTGTTTCGTAAACGCAGCAATAAAGGCAGGTAGAGAACCCTCAAACTTCTTCTCAACCAGCTCGTCAATCTCACACGCCTGTGCTTCATCTTTAGAAACGAGAGATGTAATGATGCTGTTATCATTCTTTAATACGCCACGCTCTCCAAGGCGCTTGATAACAGTATAAGTGGTAGTTCGCTTCCAACCAAGTTGTTCCTGACAGAGCTTTACAAGCTCAACAGCGGTAACAGGCTCATGCTCCCACATAATCAAACAAAAACGATATTCACTTTCGTGAATCTTCGGAATTTCCATATTCATAGCCTCCTTGTCTACAGGGTTAGACCTCAATTATAGTCTACCACATTAGACAAGCAAAATCAATAGAGTTCACAAAAAAACATAGGTGACAGGTACGGTGGCCAGATTAGTGTCCCTGGTGGCTCAAGTTTACGAACTTTTGTTTTTTTTTCAACTCTACTGCATTCTAATAAAGACAAAAAAAGCCTGAAAGCTCTTTTCTTGAACTTTCAGACTTTTTTACAGGGGACACATATCGAGCCAGTAGTGACACATTGTGAGCCACCGTCCCTGTCCCCATGGCTCACTTCACTGCATCTGCCATCTCTTTCACGTAATTGTAAACTGGCTCTGCAGCGTTTTCCCCATATTTCTCGATAATCTTTACG
The DNA here is from genome assembly GCA_934292725.1 of uncultured Lachnospiraceae bacterium. Taxonomy (GTDB): domain Bacteria; phylum Bacillota; class Clostridia; order Lachnospirales; family Lachnospiraceae; genus Anthropogastromicrobium. Next base: position 21,331 of record CAKQXY010000010.1, on the reverse strand, counting down.
ATTGCACTTCCGACAATGACTCCATCTGCCATTCCTGCGTATTTTTTTGCCTGCTCTGGTGTATTGATGCCAAATCCTATTGCTGCTGGAACGGATGTATTTTCTTTTACTACACGGACAATGCTTTCAAGATCTGTTGTGATCTCGCTTCTCATTCCTGTCACTCCCATTGAAGAAACGATATAAATATAGCCTGTTGCTGACTTTGCAATCTTTGCGATACGTTCCTTGCTTGTTGGTGCTATTAAAGAAATCACATCAACACCGTGCTTGGCTGCAATATCTGCTACCTCGCCTTTTTCCTCAAGCGGCATATCCGGCACAATGATTCCTGAAATTCCTGCTGATGCGCAGCGCGCAAAGAAGCGATCATAGCCGTATTTGAATACTGGATTTAAATATGTGAGAAAAGCAAGCGGAACGGACACTTTTTTGCTGACGCGTTCTACCATCTCAAATACTTGATCTGTTGTGCAGCCATTTGGATTAGACAATGCACGAATGTTGGCTGATTGAATCACTGGTCCTTCTGCAATCGGATCTGAGAATGGGATTCCAATCTCAATCAAGGCAGCTCCTGCCTCTTCCATCTTAATAATAAATTTTTCTGTACATTCAAGTGACGGATCACCTGCTGTCAAAAATCCAATAAATGCTTTCTTATTCTGAAATGCCTCTGCTATTTTTGTCATTTTCATTTTCCTCTCAGTCGTTTAAATCGATTCCTCTATATCTTGCAATTGCTGCTACGTCTTTGTCTCCTCTTCCTGATACACAGCAGATGATAATCTGATCTTTTCTCATGGTAGGTGCCAGCTTCATCACCTGTGCAATTGCATGAGAACTCTCTATTGCAGCTATGATACCCTCTGTCTTTGCAATGTACTCAAATGCACAAACTGCTTCCTCATCTGTGACTGGCACATACTCGGCTCTGCCGATATCATGCAGATATGCGTGCTCTGGTCCAATACCAGGATAATCAAGTCCGGCAGAGATAGAGTAAACAGGTGCAATCTGTCCATATTCATTCTGGCAAAAATATGATTTCATGCCGTGGAAGATTCCCTCTGTTCCGACTGCAATAGTAGCTGCTGTCTCACCTGTGTTAACGCCGCGTCCTGCTGCCTCACATCCAATCAGGCGTACATTCTCATCCTTAATAAACTCATAAAACATACCCATTGCATTGCTGCCGCCTCCTACGCATGCAAGCACTGCGTCTGGCAGCTTTCCTTCCTTTTCAAGAATCTGCGCTCTTGCTTCCTTACTGATTACACTCTGGAAATCGCGCACGATCATCGGGAATGGATGAGGACCCATTACAGAACCAAGCACGTAAAGTGTATCGTCCACACGATTTGTCCACTCTCTCATGCACTCGTTAACAGCATCCTTTAATGTCTGTGTACCACTAGTTACAGGATGAACCTTTGCGCCGAGAAGCTCCATTCGGTATACATTGAGTGCCTGACGAATCGTATCTTCCTTTCCCATATAGATCTCACACTCCATGCCAAGAAGTGCAGCAACAGTTGCTGTCGCAACGCCATGCTGTCCGGCACCAGTCTCTGCGATCAGACGAGTCTTTCCCATCTTCTTTGCAAGAAGTGCCTGACCAAGACAGTTGTTGATTTTATGAGCACCTGTGTGGTTTAAGTCTTCTCTCTTTAGATAGATCTTAGCTCCGCCCAAATCCTTTGTCATGCGCTCTGCATAATAAAGAAGTGATGGTCTTCCTGCATATTCCTTCAATAAAGTATCTAATTCCTGAACAAATTCGGGATCGTTTTTATAATGCTCATATGCTTCCTCCAAGCGTATGATTTCATTCATCAATGTTTCTGGCACGTACTGGCCGCCATGCTTTCCATATCTTCCTCTGCTCATCTGTCTAGTTCCTTTCTGTATGTCATTATCGAATTTATCTGTTATTTATTATCTGTTTATTATTTCTATTTAAATAGTTATATTTTTTCTATAGCTATTTATTGCTGTCTGTTTTATTTGCTTTTATTTACTTGTGGTTTTGCTATGGCCTAAGCAAATCAAGTGCTGTCTTTTTGTCTGGGCTTCGCATTAAAGTCTCCCCGATCAGCACGGCATTTACATGATATGCTGCAAGCTGTCTTGTATCCTCTCTTGTCTTGATACCGCTCTCGGAGACAAATACTACATCTTTTGGAACAAGTGCCCGAAGCCTCAAGCTGTTTTTCACATCTACCGTAAAGTTCTTTAAGTTTCTGTTATTCACACCTATGATTTTTGCTCCACATTCAAGTGCTGTATGAACCTCCTCTTCATCATGTGCCTCAACGAGTGCATCAAGCTTTAGCTCACTCGCCAAATCTAAAAATTTAGATAATGTTTTCTTATCAAGCAGTGAACAAATCAAAAGCACTGCTGATGCACCTAGAAACTTTGCCTCGTAAATCTGATACTCATCTATTGTGAAGTCCTTTCGAAGCACCGGAATATTTACCGTCTTAGCAATTTCCTTTAAATATTCATCTCTTCCAAGAAAATATTCTGGCTCAGTCAAAACTGAGATAGCTGCGGCTCCAGCCGATTCATATTCCTGTGCAATCGTCAAATACGGAAACTCTGATGCAATCAGTCCCTTTGATGGAGATGCCTTCTTTACCTCGCAGATAAATGAAAGCTTATCGCCTGCCAGACTGTCGTAGAAGCTTGGCTTTGCTGATACTTCGCCAGCTTCTTCCTTTTGCAAAAGTGCCTCTGCCTGCGAAATCAAATTTTTTAGTGGCACCTGCTTTTTCTTTTCTTCTATATAAATGCGACGCTTCGCTGCAATCGTCTCTAATATATTCTCTGCCATGCTGCTTTCACCCCACTGCCATATTTTCTTATTTTTACTGCTTTGCTGCCTTCGCAAAATCCTCTAACTGCTTTGCTGCACGACCGCTTTCTAGTGCCTCTCTTGCGATCTTAATGCCCTCTTCGATTGTGATGTCTTCTCTTGCTGTATAAATGGCAGCTCCGGCATTTAATAGTACTGCATCAGTTTTTGGACCTTTTTCTCCATTTAAAATATCTAGTGCAAACTTAGCATTTTCCTGTGGATTGCCGCCAATAAGATCTTCCTTTTTACATCTTTTAAATCCAAACTGCTCTGGTGTAATTACGTAGCTCTTGAAGCTTCCGTTTCTTACCTCGCACACTGTTGTCGGTGCGCTCATTGAAATCTCATCCATGCCATCCTGTCCATAAACAACCATTGCACGCTTAACACCCAAGTTATAAAGTACTCTTGCAAGCGGTTCTACAAGTGCCTCACTGTATACGCCAAGCAGTTGCATGGAAGCACCTGCCGGGTTTGCCAGAGGTCCTAACACATTAAATATTGTGCGAATGCCTATCTCTCTTCTGACTGAACCTACAAAGCGCATTGCCGGATGATATTTCTGAGCAAATAAGAAGCACATGTTATGTTCCTTTAAAAGTATAGCGCTTTCAGCTGGAGAAAGATTTATGTTTACGCCTAGTGCTTCAAGGCAGTCTGCTGTGCCGCATTTACTTGATGCTGCGCGGTTTCCGTGCTTTGCAACCGGAATGCCTGTCGATGAAACAATGATGGAAGCGATGGTTGAAATGTTGATCGTGTTCGCACCGTCTCCACCAGTTCCAACAATCTCCAATACATCCATATCGTTCAAAAACTTCTCACAATGGCTTCTCATGACCTTTGCCGCTGATGTAATTTCATCGATTGTCTCACCCTTCATCGTCATTGCTGTGAGAAAAGATGCCTTCTGTGCATCAGTTGCCTCTCCTGTCATAATTTCTTCCATAACCTGCTCCATCATCTCTGTCGTCAGGTTTTCTTTTTTTATCAGTTTTGCGATTGCTTCTTTTATCATAATGCTGCCTCCATTGCTGTCGTTTTGTTAATCTATATTGCTGCCTGCTTTTATGTGTTTTTATTTTCTTATACTCTCTACAACGTTTCGTAAAATATCAATTCCTTTTGGTGTGAGGATTGATTCCGGATGAAACTGTAATCCATAAACCGGATACTTTTTATGCTCGACTGCCATGATCTCACCATCTGCCACTGCTGTCACAAAAAGCTCGTCTGGCAGAGTATCTGGATCAGCTTCAAGGGAATGATATCTTGCAACCTGAATCTCATCATCCATTTCTTTAAATAAAACTCCTGATCTGTCTAAACGTGCGATTGAAGTCTTTCCATGCATCAGCTTCTTTGCGTGAATGATTTTGCCGCCGTAGGCTTCGCATATTGCCTGATGGCCAAGGCATACACCTAAAATCGGAATACTTGGACCAAGCGTCTTTACTACTTCCTCACATATACCTGCCTGATCAGGACGTCCCGGTCCCGGAGAAAGGATTATGAGCTGTGGATTTAATTTTTTTACTTCCTCGACTGTCATCTCATCATTTCGGATGACTTTGATATCTGGCTCAATCGTACCAACTAACTGATATAGATTGTAGGAAAAGCTGTCATAATTATCAATCAATAATATCATCGTCGTTCTCCTTTCCCTCATAGACTGCCATCTGCTGTGCTTTTTTTATAGCTTCTACTACTGCCTTTGCCTTATTTATGCACTCTTGAAATTCTTTTTCTGGAATGCTATCTGCCACTATTCCTGCCCCTGACCTGACAAATACCTTCCCATTTTTCTTGTATGCCAAACGTATTCCTATACATGTATCTAAATTTCCAGTAAAATCAAGATAACCAACCGCACCGCCGTAAATGCCTCTCTTATTATTTTCCAGTTCATTTATGATTTCCATTGCACGATATTTTGGTGCTCCTGAAAGTGTTCCTGCTGGAAGGACTGCTTCTACAGCATCAAGCGCTGTCTTGTCATCCCTAATCTGTCCCCTGACAGTTGAACCAATGTGCATAACATGTGAATAACGAAGCACCTGCATATATTCCTCTACTTCAACAGTGCCATACTTGCTGATCTTTCCGATATCGTTTCGTCCCAGATCAACAAGCATGTTGTGTTCGGCACATTCCTTTTCATCGGCAAGCAAATCTTTTTCAAGTGCCAGATCTTCCTGCCTGTCCATTCCTCTTGGCCTTGTTCCTGCAAGCGGAAATGTATGAAGCACACCATTTTCTAATTTAACAAGTGTCTCTGGTGAAGCTCCTGCCACCTCCATATCGTCGCTGCTAAAATAGAACATATATGGTGATGGGTTTGTGGTTCTCATGATGCGGTAGGTATTTAACAGGCTTCCTTCATACTCAGCTTCCAAACGGTTGGAAAGCACGACCTGGAAGATATCTCCCTGATAGATATACTCTTTTGCATTTTCTACCATCCTGCAATATTCATCTTTCTGAAACAGCGGCTTAAATTCTGTTTTTAAATATCCCGGCTGCTCTTTTTTCATATCTCCGCGGATGATCAGCTTTGCAATTTTCTTTATTGTCTGTACAGCTTTTTCATAATTTTTCTCAAGCTCATCTGTCTTGACTGTCACCATAATGATGATCTTTTGCTTTACATTATCGAATGCAATGACTTTATCAAAAAGCATCACATCGACATCCTTAAAGCCTTCCTCGTCTTTCGCGTCAAGTTTCAGCTTTGGATTACTGTACTTTACGTAATCATAAGAGAAATAACCGACTAATCCTCCTGTAAAGGAAGGGAGATTTTCCATGCGCGGACTTTTATATTCCTTTAAAACTTCTTCTATGCGACCTCTTGGATTTTCGCCTCCTGTAAATGCAATCTCTTCCTTTGGGTCAAATCCAAGAAATGTGTATCGTCCCCAAATTTCCTGATTTTCCACACTCTCAAATAAAAAACAGTGGCTGCTGACATTTTTTAAGATACGCAAGACCTCGATTGGTGTCCGCACATCTGAAAACAGTTCTCCTGCAACCGGTACGGCACGATATCCAACTGCTTTTTGTCTTAATTCTTCTAGTGATGTAATAATCTGCATTGTGATCCTCCTTTGCTGTCATGCCGGTATGCGGAGCTTTTTATTTTCTATATACCTACTCCAAGGTCATAAAACTTATCGTGCAAGCACGAACGTTTTTGACTTTGGAAACTTGGTATAACAAAAACCGCCCCTGACAGACTCATTGTTATGAATCTGCCAAGGACGGATAAAATTCTACTTTCCGCGGTGCCACCTTGTTTCCCTTTTCAGGGCTCTTTTTAGGATACCAGCATATCCCTCGCAACTAACGTATGCGCACACGTTATGGAATACTTGGCTTACGCCTTTGACCATACCCTCAGCGGTCCATTTAATAAGCTGCTCTCTGTCTGGTTCTCAGCATCCCAAACTCTCTGTACTGCGCATTTCTTATTTTTATCTCCGCTTCAACGGTTTGAAGTGTTACTTTGTTATTTAATTATAGCGCTACTATACAACGCATTTTTTCATTTGTCAAGTAGACATTTTTTATTTTTCTTTTGATTTTTTTATGACGTTACGAATCTCTCTCGGTAATTAGCGGATGCTTTTTATAATAATTTTTCGTAAAGTTCAAGAGCGTCTGCATATCGTTACTAATGTATTTGCCCTTCTTCCACACCACTCCGATCTTGACACGGATCGGCGTTGCAAGCGGAATTCCGACTACGCCTGAGAACTTATCAGTCATACAGGAATAAAAAAAGCAGCCGTACTTCTTTGATTTGATAAATTGCAACGTGGTGTAAATTTGACTGCTTTTCATGATAATGGACGGCGTACAGCCATCGAGTTCAAAGCGAAGCTTCAAAAGCTGGTTCTGCACCGAGTCTGCATTAAAAAAAATCAGCTTTTCCTTTGACATTTCTTGTGTTGTGACAGATTCTTTCTGCGCTAATGGATGATCTTTGCTCACGCAAAATACGATCTGATCATCGGCGAGAATAATGTTATTAAACTTGTCGATGTTGTACTGTTCCATGTTGACAAGCGCAAAATCAAGTGTATCATCCTGCACCAGACTACAGGCGCGGACGGAACCATATTCTTCAAGTACAACTGGAATTTCTGGATGTTCTGCCTGAAATGCCTCTAACAGTTCTGGAAAAAATACAGTGCTTAACATTGGTGGTATGCCGATATGGACTGGCGGACGCACACGCAATGTACTTGAACAGTCTGCCTGCAATTCATCACAGTACTGCAAAATATAGACTGCCTTTTTATAAAGTGCCTCGCCCTCCACAGTAAGCATCAGCTGATTTCCCTTCCTCGAAAATAAATTTATTCCAAACTCGATCTCTAAATCACGGATGGCAACAGATACCGTCGGCTGCGTGACATACAGTTCTTCTGCTGCTTTTGTTATGCTGTGACAGCGGCTTGCCGTGCAAAAATAGCGCAGTTGATTCAGTGTCATGCTCTATCAATCCTTTCTCTTTTTTCGCCCAAAACGATACAAAATACGCATTTGGGCATTCTGCTATAAAGATACCATATCTACTTTGTGATTTCTATAGTTATTTTTGACAGGTCTATTAGTAAAACTATCTAAAAATCAGCCACCCGTTTTGAGGTCATAAAAAAAACGTATGCAGTCATATTTTCTGTCAAGTTGTGTTTTAGGTTGCACCGCCCTATAATGAAATCAGCAAAAGAAATGCGGCGGCCGACACATTTCGGAAGTGAAAAATTTAACAAACAAATAGAAGGGAGATTTCAGAATGTCTCAAACAACCATTGCCCTGCTGTTTCTTGCATTCGCAATTGTGAGCTTCATACTCGAAAAAATCCCGCTCGGTCTTACCGCAACAATCTGTGCGCTTGGTCTGACGCTGACCGGTGTGTTAGATGCATCAACCACATTTGCACAGTATGTCAACAGCAATGTAATCCTTTGTGTCGGTATGTTCGTAGTGGGGCAGGCATTATTTGAAACAGGCATGGCAAACAAAATCGGAGGTATCGTTACCAAATTTGCCAAGACTGAAAAAACACTTGTCATCGCGATAATGGTGATCGTCGGTGTGATGTCAGGTTTCTTATCCAACACAGGAACAGCTGCCGTGCTGATTCCTGTCGTATGCGGAATCGCAGATGAGTCCGGCTATTCCAGAAGCCGACTTTTGATGCCACTTGTATTTGCCGCAGCGCTCGGCGGAAACCTTTCCATCATCGGAGCGCCTGGTAATCTGATGGGTGTCAATGCATTACAGGAAATGGGGCTTCCAACAAGCTTTTTCATGTATGCTCCAGTCGGTGTCCCGATGCTGATTCTTGGAATCATCTACTTTGCCTGTCTTGGCTATCGTTTTCTTCCAAAGAAGACAGAAACGGTAGGAGCAGTTCAGACTCAAACGGATTTCAGCAATGTTCCAAAGTGGAAGCAAACCGTATCACTTGCTGTACTGATCGCAGTTATCATCGCTATGATTTTTGAGGATGAAATCGGTGTCAGCATCCAGCTCTCATCATGTATTGGTGCTGTAATCCTAGTTGTAACAAAAGTAATTGATGAAAAGACTGCACTTAAGTCCATTGATTTAGAGGTGGTACTGCTCTTTGGCGGTTCTCTCGCACTGGCAAAAGCACTTGATGTTACAGGTGCCGGTAATTTGATTGCTGACAAAATTGTTGGATTTTTAGGTACAAATCCAGATCCGATGATATTGCTTCTTGTTATTTTTATCGTTACATGTACAATAACAAACTTTATGTCAAATACCGCTACAACTGCCTTGATGGTTCCGATTGCTGTGTCTCTTGCCAACAATGTGGGCGCTGACCCGCGCGCTGTTGTCATTGCAACTGTTATCGCAGGCTCCTGTGCCTACGCAACACCGATCGGTATGCCGGCAAACACCATGGTTATAGGACTTGGCGGCTATCGCTTCAAGGATTATGTAAAATCAGGCCTTCCACTTATTGGATTCTCATTTGTGGTCTGCATGGTTTTACTGCCAATCCTGTTTCCATTCTACCCATAATTATCTATTAAAATAGATATATAAATTTGTTTTATAGCAATTTAAAACACAAAAAGCACTAATCTTACTAATTTAAATGGAGGTAATCAATTATGACAAACGAAAATGAAGTAAAACAGCTTACAGATATGGTAGCAAGCTTTGTTGATCACATCAGCAAGAAGCTTCCGGATGACGTAGTAGCAAAGCTTGAGGAACTGGCTTCCAAGGAAACTGCTCCTCTGCCAAAAGTTCTCTATGAGACTATGACAAAGAATCAGAAGCTGGCTGTTCAGTTAGATCGTCCAAGCTGCCAGGATACCGGCGTTCTTCAGTTCTGGCTGAAGTGCGGAACCAATTTCCCATACATCAATGAGCTGGAAGTACTTTTAAAGGAAGCTGTCGTACAGGCTACATTCGCTGCTCCGCTTCGTCACAATTCTGTTGAAACCTTTGACGAGTACAACACAAAGAAAAATGTTGGTAAGGGTACCCCGACTGTATGGTGGGATATCGTTCCAAACAGCGACAAGTGCGAAATTTACGCTTATATGGCAGGCGGCGGCTGCACCCTTCCAGGTAAGGCAATGGTTCTGATGCCAGGTGCAGGTTATGAAGGTATCACTGATTTTGTTCTTGATCAGATGACCAGCTATGGATTAAACGCATGTCCTCCGCTGCTTGTCGGTGTCGGTGTTGGAACTTCCATTGAGACCGCAGCATTAAACTCCAAGAAGGCGCTGATGCGTCCAATCGGCTCCCACAATGACAATGCAAATGCAGCAAAGATGGAGCAGCTGTTAGAGGATGGCATCAATAAGATTGGCCTTGGACCGCAGGGTATGGGCGGAAAGTACTCTGTTATGGGTGTAAATATTGAGAATACTGCTCGTCATCCATCTACAATCGGTGTTGCCGTAAATGTTGGATGCTGGTCTCACCGCCGCGGTCATATCGTAGTAAACCCAGACCTGACCGTTACCTGCGATACTCACTCCACATGGAAGTTTAATGCATAAGAAATAGACTGCAAGCAGATTTAGATTCAAACTTAGAATTTTGAAAACGGAGGAAAAAATTATGATAGAAATCAGAGGAGACAAGAAGGTTCTCGTTACACCTGTAAGTGCAGAAGATTTGGCTGATATTAAGATCGGTGACATTGTATGGTTAGACGGCGATCTGATGACCTGCCGTGATGTGGCTCATCGCCGCCTCGTTGAATATGGCAGAGAACTTCCGTATGATGTTCGCAACAAGGCAATCTTCCACGCTGGTCCGATTGTTCGCAAGAAGGAAGGCACTGAAGATGAGTATGAAATGGTATCTGTTGGTCCGACTACTTCCATGCGTATGGAAAAGTTTGAGTATGAATTTACCCAGCACACTGGTGTGAGAGTAATCGTTGGAAAGGGCGGCATGGGACCAAATACCGAGCGCGCCTGCAAGGAATTTGGTGCGATCCACTGTGTATTCCCGGCTGGCTGTGCTGTTGTCGCTGCAACTGAGGTTGAACGCATTGCAGAGCATCACTGGGATGAACTTGGAATGCCAGAGACACTCTGGTGCTGCAAGGTAAAGGAATTTGGTCCTCTTATCGTATCCATCGATGCACAGGGCAGAAACCTCTTTGAGGAGAATAAGATTACCTTCAACGAAAAGAAGGAAGAGGCTAAGCAGGATATCTATCCAAATGTAAAGTTTATTAAATAAGCAAATCGTATAATATACATAATAAATACGATAAAAAGACTTACTTACCGCTATGAAAATCCAATAATTCCTAATTCCCAAAAGAAAGAAAATGCGCTCCGGTATCATCACCGCGAGCGCATTTTCTTTCTAAATATTTTTATGCATGTTTTGCTTTTCGATTTACTGACTTACTGTGATGATTCCGCAGCTGACATTTTTATACCACACTTTTATTTTGCCAGTGCATTTATTATAGCCTCTGCCTGCTCCTTTGTGATGCTGCCACCCGGAAGACCTGATGTGTGCGATTTAGGAATAACAGCCGGTGGAAGTGTGCCAAAGATTGACTGAAAGCAGACGCACGCTGAAATATAGTTGCCCAAATTGTTCTGATGACCGTTATCACCGCACTCCACTCCTGGCTCCAAATACGGGTCGACAAGTGTGGGATATTGTTTCGTTACGTCGTGGTAAGCCTTGCAAACGGGAAGTACAATTGTTCCCTCACCCAATACGTCTGCCATATGCTGATACCACTTCAAATTTTCCTTTGCCATATCCTCATTTGTCAGCGTCAGTGTGTATGTCTTTCCATCCTTTTCGTACCTCTCTCCTACGTTTCCTTTTTTCCACGGCTTTACACCCATGCCGCTAAAAAAACCATATTTGTATGCATGAGGTGCCCACAGCGCAAGTGTCGCCTGTTTTTCTTTAGCCTTTTCAAGAAAGATTTGTGCGCCACGAAGCATGGTTTCACGCTGAGCATAAACACGCTCACCGGATGACACATCATCCTTCTTTTCCACTGCCTCATCGCTGTTTCCTGCAATGATGAAATAATCGTAATAGTCATTTGCTGCAAGCAGCGCATCGCACTGAGCTGCGCGCTTCTCATAGCCCTCTGCCAGACCTGCATAACGCGAAATTCCAGTTCCGCCCCAATAGCTGTAGGCAATCTGGGCATTCCATCCTGCCGCCTTTGCAAGCTCACGAAAATAATAATAAGAGCTGTCCCAAAGTCCTGTAAAGCTATGACCACAAAATGCTACTCGGGGTCCTCTTGCGATAAATTCAAGTGTCACCTGTATATGCGGTGCCGGATTAAAGATAAGTGTTGTGTCATTGCTGTCCGCATCCGGCCATACCAGTGCATGATGTGGTTCTCCCTGATAGATTCCCTTTTCTTCATCATACAGGGACGGATCAATGATCTGTTCTTTGCCCTCATAGTGAGCAAATGGAACGAAAGAATCTGTCTTTTCTATTTTGTTTTCTGTTTCTTTTGCATCTTTTGAATGCCAGATCTCTCCTGCTGCCAACGAAACAATGTTATAGTGCTTTTTCTGTACACATACACAGTCTGATGCTGTCGCGTTATCCGTTACTGGCGTATCAGTTGTTGTGCTAACAGTACTCGTTACCGTGACAACAATCTCATTGATGCGAAAATGATTCTGATTTTGAATCACAATATCCTGTCCATTTTCTGTATGAACTGCCTGCACGGTTAAGCCATATGTTTTATTTATATTATTATTTTCCATAATCATTTCTTACCTTTTTATATTAAGAATTTATCACTTAAGTGGAAACTTCGCAAAGGACATATCCTTAAATACAGCTGTTCCATCCTCTGCAGCCAACACAATACCATCTCCCGGCTGAGTGTACATTCGCGCATTCAGCGCAACACCATTGATATACAATGTCGCAATTGTGTCATCTGCTATGATCTGAATGTGATAGGTTCCATCTTCGTTTGGATGCACTGGGCGTTCCAAACCAATATTGTTCATCTGTGGCCACGGCCAATTTGGTACCTTCTCAAAGATCACTCGATTTTGTGCACACAGCACTGTAAAGCAGTAGCTGACACCCGTATCTTCATTATCTCTAAGACCTACTGAGAATGATCGAAGTCCCTTCTCTGCTGTCACAGTTGTCTCAAAACGATAGCAGTCTCCTGCATTTGATACAACCTGCTTTGTCACGCGTCCAGACTCTCTTTTTAGTGTTTCGTCAGCAAGCACTGTTTTCTCTTCAAATGCATCCCATACTGTCTGAGGCACTCGGCAGCCAAGCGTTCCATCTTCCTTCTGGTAAATCTCATGTGCCACAAAAGTACCTGCCCAAATAAACTGCTCATTGTCGGAATTTTCATCATATATCAAATATGCGCTATCTGTTTCATTTGCACGACTTGGCACCCATCCAAAAATGATTCGCTGTCCATTCAGTTCAAATGTTCTTCCTGCATAATACGCTCTGCCATCAAAGCCATCATCCTCTGGCGCAATCCACGGTCCCTTAAGACTTTTTGCCATTCTGTATACCTGCTTTGACGCATGGGAATATTCAGTTGTAATCAGATACCACCACTCTCCAATTTTAAACAAATCTGGCATCTCATGCATTGTAAAAAGATCCGGAGCCCAAAAATCGCCTTTAAATGTCCAATTGGTTAAGTCTGTAGATGTAAAATAGACAGTTCTTCCAGTCTGTCTGTGCTTATCCCCGGCAAGACGCGTTCCAAGAATCAGAATATACTGATTTTCCTCGTCATCCCAAAGCACAAATGGGTCACGCCAGTCATCTGGATCATACCCTGGCTGCGGTGTGAAGGTCACTTCATCGTTTGTCTTTTCCCAGTTCTTTAAATCATGACTGATTGCGTGCATCAGCACCTGTGACGGTTTCCCTTGTTTTGGATAGTCACGATTAAAACCGGTATAAAATGCATGATAAACACCATCCCGATCCTCACAAACACTTCCGGCAAATATAAACTGATCCTGTTTTGTATCATCTCCGCGCAAAATTGCTGTGCCACAATCCTCATATGTTACAAAATCTTTTGTTGTAGCCAAGTCCCATCCAAATGGCTCTCCAAATGGACACGGCTTTCTTGTATCCCTTTGATGAAACAAATAAAACGTATCCCCCTTGCCAAATGGCATGCAGTCTCCAAACCAATATCCTTTCGGCTGATAATATAATCTCATAGCTAAACTCCTCTCTTTCTTTTTGTCATACACGAAACTTAACACACGCAACGCTGCATGGCGGAAGCACAACCTCAAATATGCCATCTGTCTCTGAAACAGAAAGTATTTTTTCTTCAAATCTCGAATGTGGAAGAAGCGAATCTGTACTCAATAGTTTTGCATCAAGTAGATCTCCCCTTATTTGAATCTTAAATACACGCGGTTCTTCCTGTCCAGTATGAATCATCGATATTGTCAATATATTATCTTTTATTGTTGCGGCCACACTGTTATTTTTCAAAGATGGGCATAAGCTGCCTCCACAATGCGCTTTCAACATAGAAAACACCTGTCCTGTTGCCGTCAGTCGACAATGATTGCCTTTTATTTCTATAGCGCCCTCACTAATCGGCTGAAAATAGCAGCACACTGGCATATCCATTGCGTTTGATTCATTAAGAAACAACTGAAGCATTCCCGCTGCATACAACCCTTCTGCTGCCGATGATGGGCGATACCATGCGTACCAGCAATTCCATTCATCAAATGAAATATGTATCTTATTGCCCAGACATGTTCTCATTTCCTGCATAAGACGATATGCCTCTTTTGGTGCATCCATGATTGCCTGACAGGTGTTTTTTGCAGCATTATCCGTTGAATAATCAAGAGGCACATAGGTATAATGATGGAGAGATGCATATTTAACATTCTCTGCAAGCACCTTTGCCGACTTCGTTCCCCATTCTTCACTTGGATATGGCCCAGATGAAAACAACTGTAAATCTGGCGAAACATCTAGCATCGCTCTCATCTGTCTGCGAGCAAGCATCACATACTGCCCGGGTGTCATTGGTCCTTCCATGTGACCATAACCCATCTCATTTCCGAGTGACCAATATTTGACTTTATAGGCATCCTTATAACCTCGCTGTGCACGAAGCTTCCCGTAACATGTATCCTCTGCACCATTGCAATACTCCACCCAAGCTGCATTCTCTGCCGGAGAGGCATTTGCCAGATTAATTGTCAAAAATGGCTCTGCACCAATCTCACGGCACAGCGCAACAAATTCATCAGTTCCTATTTCGTTGTAATCATATCCATTTGTATACGGCTGCGTCTCGTTTTCCATATAAGCCTCTAATGGTGCACGCTCATCAGCATCAAGCAATCCATCCTGCCAGCGGTACTCCCCTGCGAAATTTCCTCCCGGCCAGCGAAGCATACTGATACCAATATCTTTCATACATTCGATCACATCACGCCTCATTCCATTAAAATGATCAAATGGCAGCATAGAGAGTACACCAAATGTAACCCTTGCACGTTTTGAAAATGTGATACTAAGAGAATACAACCCTTCTTTCGGAATTTGCATTGAAAAGTTTTCTTTTTGCCAGTCATCTGAATGAAGTGTAAAGCTATATGTCAATCCATTTGCATCCTCTATGCCATTTTCCATCAAAGCCACACGAATTTTCACTAATTCACTTGCCTTTGCAACAATGCGCAATTTATATTCACACGCTCTAAGTTCGAGTTTTTCCTGTCTAATTCCGCAAATGTGATTTTCCTTTAACAGCTGTACATCAAGCGCCTGACACTCATTTCTGCGATTCATGTTGCCCGTCCCCATCATTTCTTCTCCTATCTCCTTATGATGTGGATAGGCAACCGATGTATGTGGGCCATTATCAGAATCAAGCACATACAGCGTATGCTCAGCTCCTATCGGAATCCACTCTGCCGCACAGCCATCGCTGCCTGATGGTTTTCCTGCAAATTTGCGATTTCGAAGAACCTGCGCACTCAGTCCACCATATATACAAGCACGTGTATGTTCGAGATTATGCCCAAAAATATATGGAGAGGTTGGCATCTGCCTGTTTATCTGAGGACGTATAAAAACATGATCATTTGACGTTTCTGTATTAATGTTTTTATTCTCATCTGTCTGATGAATCAAAAGACTGCTGATAAACTGTTTTCCGAGCCCATCCTCAACACCATCTAAAAGTTCTTGAAGAGAAAGATCAAGTATACGGCATAATGGCACCAATTGAAGAATGTCTGGCATGCCTCCACCAGTCTCCCATCGTGAGACAGCCTTGTTAGTGACATTAAGCTGTTTTGCAAGCTCACTTTGCGTCATTCCAGCTCTTTTTCTTGCCTGCATGATTTGTTCTGCCATTGTCATTTGAGGAACACCTCCATCTTTTTGCTTCAACTATAGCAAGGACTTTCTCTCATGACAATCCATGAATCATAGATTTTTTATTTATAATCATTCAGCTATATATTTACAAAAATACACTGATTCCAATTTTTAACATTAGAATGCAAAAATATTGGTTTATCCATGATCTGCAACCACCATATTTTCTCCCAGCGCATTCTCACGCCACTTTGATGGTGCACATCCTGTACACTTGCGAAACTGTCTAGAAAAATGCACGGGGCTGTTATACCCACATCTGTCTGCAATTTCCTCCATCGTCAGGTTTGTCTGTGCCAGCATTCGCTTGGCCTGTCCGATACGGCTCTGAATAATATCAGCCCCACATGATACCTGAAATGCCTTTTTATATAGATCCTGGAAATAGGCAGGGCTTAAGCTAACCTGATCTGCCAGCTCCTGTATTGACCATGGACGTGCCGGAAATGCATAAATTTCCTCTCGAAGCTCCAAAAGCTTTTGATAGTGTGCAATCTGCGGAAGCGATGAATTTAAATAATTATCAATCAATGTAAAGAATGCCATCATCAGCTGTGAAAGAACATTGTCACGCTGTGCCATTCCTGAATGAAATGCATTCATTATCAGCTGCATATATTGAGTCACTGGAATATTTTCCTGGAGGCTTACTGGTTTATTTATCGGAATCCGAAAATTTGCAAGCTGATTGTCCGGATCATAAAAATTGATCCAGTCATCGCAGTAGCCCTCCCAAACTCCTGTATAAGATGCACGCTTATCTGGACTGATCAAAAGAAGTGTTCCCTTTTTTACTGGAATCTCCTCATCCTCAATCTGAAACTGAGCTGTTGTTCTTGTATATATTAAAATATAATGCTGTCTTTTTTCATAATGATAAACAATCTCGCCTTTTCTGTGGCGACTGTCTATCCCTACTGCATACGTATAAAACATACTTTTTGCCTCCTGTTTTGTTCCAAGCTCTACTATACCTGAATATTTCATTTTGTACAATGGATACTTTTATATATTTGTCCAGAAAATGATATTTTCTCCATTTTTACACAATCAGATGATATGTTAAGGAAACAATATGATATGTTATTCCTTTTTTCTTATTTTGCCTTTATTATAAAGGCAATCCAACTATAAATTTTAAAAAGGAGAAACAATTATGATCGCAAAAAAACCGCCGATGGGCTGGAACTCATGGAACACTTTCGGAGACAAAATCAACGAGCAGCTGATTAAGGAGATGGCTGACCGTATTGTAGAGGATGGCTATCGTGATCTGGGCTATGAATATGTTATTATTGATGACTGCTGGTCTCTTCGTGAGCGTGTTGACGGAAAGCTAGTTGCTGACCCGGCACTGTTTCCAAATGGTATGAAGGCACTTGCCGACTATATTCACTCAAAAGGCTTAAAGTTTGGTATGTACTCCTGCGCTGGAACAAAGACTTGTGCAGGCTATCCAAGCAGCTATGGTCATGAATTTTCTGATGCAAAGCAGTTTGCTGAGTGGGGTGTAGATTATCTGAAATATGATTTCTGCAATTTCCCTGTCAGCGGTGATGCAAAGAATGCCTACCTGACAATGGCAATGGCACTTCGCAGCACTGGACGCGATATCTTATTTGCAGCCTGCAACTGGGGTATGTATGACCCATCTGGCTGGATGCGCTCTCATGGTGCTCACAGCTACCGCTCTACCGGAGATATCTTTGATGGTCCAAAGAGCTACAAGGATCTTTTCATCAGTCAGGTAGAAAATGTGGAAAATAATGCACCAGGCTGCTGGAATGATATGGACATGCTGATCGTTGGTATGCACGGAAATGGAAATGTAGGAATTGGCGGCTGCAGCGACCTTCAGTATCTGCAGCACTTCGCAATGTGGGCATTTTTAGGCTCTCCTCTTATCATCGGTGCTGACCTTAGAAAGCTTGACGATGTAAACAAGAAAACACTCTTCTGTAAGGGTCTGATTGATATTAATCAGGATGATGAGTGCCGCCCGCCATTTTTAGTAGATCATGCTGACACAAGAAAGTACACCTTCGCAAAGCTTCTGTCTGGAAACCGTATTGCAATTGCATTCTTTAATCTTGCTGCTGAGGATCAGTGGAGCCAGAATGTAGGTATCTGTTTTGATGATCTTGGTATTCACTCAGAGTCCGGCATTCGCCTTCAGCTGACAGATGCAATCACAGGTGAGGATCTTGGCATCTATGAAGACAGCTATGCTACAAAAATCGCTCCTGATGAATCAAAGGTAATCATTGCACAGCTTATTTTCCCAGAATAATAAAAAAACAAATACCCCCTGCCAGCACAATACTGGCAGAGGGTAACCCATTTAATATTTTTTGAGGCAAACTTATGGATACTACTCATTCAACTGCTGCCTGCAGCAAATGCAAGCAGTGCGGCCGCATCCTTACAAAGGATGAGATTGGCCTCCACAAAAAACTTTATAATCGCGGTGCTTCCTCGTATTTTTGCATTGACTGCAGCAGCCAATATCTTGAGGTTCCCGTCCCACTTCTTCAAAAGAAAATTGAAGAATTTAAGGCGATGGGATGCACGCTATTTCTTTGAGCCACCGGGACAGGTCCGGTGGCTCAATATCTGTCCCGGGTGGCTTTTACAGAATTTTCTTCTAGCCATTCATTATAACTATCCTGAAATTGTTCCATCGTAATATCAAGTCGTCTTGCTGCTTCTTTTTTATCCAGAAGCTTATCTTTAACAAGTGAAAAGAGCGTATTTCTTTCGCCTTTTTTTTCACCTATTTTCTCGCCTCTTTTTTCAGCTTCGTCCCTCTGTACTTTCATGTCAGCTTCGTAACTATATTCTGCACTTAACATACTTACTACCTCACTTTCTTTTCTCAACAAATAGTTCCTTAGTATCTCATTCTGAATACACACTCGTATCGCTGCTGCTACTTGTTTTGCAGTTGCTACAGACGGATCTTGTTTTAAATAAATTCTAACTAATTCAACCATCTGACTATATTGACGCAGGATATTACATTCTTGTAAAATCTTATGATTTGCAGAATGGTTAATATTGATGATCCGCACAGAAAGTTCTAACTCAGGAAATCCATGATTTCCCATATATGCATCTGAAAGTCGCATAACATATTCAATTGGCTGATCTTCTTCCCCATTATAGAATACAAAAAATCGAGGTTCTGGCAAAACCAACTGTTCTTTCCGATATTTTGCATTTGAACCATATGTACTGCTAATATATTGCTCATATTCCTTTGCAATATATTGTAAGAGACGAACAGGCATGTTATAGTTAATCGTGCTTTGATGTTCACATAATATTATTTGCGTATCCTCAACTGTATATGCAACATCGTTTTTCTGCCCAATCAAAAGCGCATCCTCTAATCTAACTTTTTTGATTACATTTGGACTTTTGTATTGTGTACCAAGTATGGCATTTGTCAATTCAAGTAAATTATCAAGCGCGGATTCATCTGAATAAAATAAATCTGTAAACACCGTGTCTTTGTATTTTCGATTAACAATTTGATTTTCTCCCAAAAGATCCTCCTTCTTGGTCGTCTCTCTATTATAGAAAGCGTCCATTCTTTTTTCAAGTATTCCTATTGCTGCTTTCACTTTCTTTAGGTGGATTATCTTTTGTAACTTTTATATCACATATAATATCATAATTTTAAAAAGAAATCAAGCGCAAAAATACAAAGTTTTATCAATAGTAATTTTTAATCATATACTTCTGTAATAAAAAATCCGGAGTATCATTTTTTGTTTGATGCTCCAGATTTTTTATTACAATATTAATTTTCTCTACCCCGCAATATGAAACATGTCAATTAAAATGATAAGTGACAATCCATAATACGTTATAACTGCAACAAGGTCATTGACAGTTGTGATAAGTGGTCCTGACGCAACGGCCGGATCGACATGAATTTTATGAAAGAACATCGGAATAACTGTTCCTACAATACTTGAAATTACCATAGCCGTAATGAGCGCACCGCCAACGCAGGCTGCTATCAAAAATGCATGTCCCCAGTCATATCCTTTAAAGAAATGAATATATATGCCAAGTACGGCAAGTGTCATCACACCAAGCACAAAACCATTTGCAAGACCGATTCTTGCTTCCTTTAAAATTAGACCAAGCTTTTGCTTTGCCTTTAAATTCTCATCCATAAGTACACGGATAGTAACAGCAAGTGACTGCGTTCCAACGTTACCTGCCATATCAAGTACCATGGACTGGAAACAAATGACAACTGGCAAAACTGCTACAACTGCTTCAAACATGCCGACTACAGAAGAAACTAGCATTCCCAAAAATAACAATGCAACAAGCCATGGAAGTCTTTTTTTCATACTCTCGACTGTTGTTTCGTTTAAATCTTCCTCTGCAGTCAAACCACCGAGTTTTGCATAATCATCGCCCATTGCATCATCGACCATCTCTACTACGTCAGAAGATGTAATGATACCGGCGATTTTTCCTTCCTGTGTCAAAACAGGCAGGGAATCCTCTGCATATTCCTTGATACGGTCGACACAGTCATCTGTCTTTTCGTTATCGAGCAAATACGGATAGGAACGACTGATAATGCTTTCAAGCGTATCTGTATCTCTTGCAACAATCAAATCCTTAAGGTCAATTGCACCATAATATTTATCCTGTTCATCCACAACATAAATGGTAGAAATATTATCGTTTTCGCCAGCCTGACGAATCAGCTCTCTCATTGCCTGACGAATCGTTAAGTCATTGTGAATACAGATATAATTTGTGGTCATGCAGCTTCCGATCTCATCATCGTCATATGACCACAGAAGCTTTACATCCTCTGATGTCTCATGATCCAAACGCTTGACGATCTCAGCCTTTCTCGACTCATCCATATCCTCGAGAACGTCAACAGCATCATCAGAGTCCATGTGAGATACGACATTTGCAGCCTTCTCTAATGAAAGCTCTTCCATGTAAGGACCTGCATCATCAAGATATGCAAAAATCTCAGCAGTACGATCTACACCAAGGATGCGGTACAAACGCAGTCTCTCCTGAGGCGTCAGCTTTTCCAAAATCTCAGCAATATCATTGTCATGATAATCTGACAGGCGATCTTCCAGCTCTTTTTCACTTAATGAACTGGAGATGAGCGCTTCCAGCTCTTCAAGATGCTGGCTTTTGCTGTCATTAAATGTTTTCATTGTTTTGCCTCCTTATTTATCCAATTAATTTATTGTGATAAAAAAGGACAAAGTGTCTGCAGTGCAAACAGCAATACAAAACGATCAGTTTTTGGATAATTGCAGCATACTGCGGCTTTTCGCTGTATCGCAATCATTCACACTACAGTTTCTACTTCGCCCTATACTATCGCAACCATCCATAAAACTTCACCTCCGTTATTTCTAATTTACAAGCAAAAATAGTTTGCTTTCACAACTCCTTATTATAATCTCTCACTTTCTGTTTTTCAACCCATGAATTGCAAAAATAGTGTAAAGTCTGCGTCAAAT
>CAKQXY010000009.1 GCA_934292725.1 uncultured Lachnospiraceae bacterium | reverse complement strand
CCGATTACATCAAAAATGATTGTACCTCATTTTCGTACAAAATACCATAACTTTTTTCTTACGGACTTCTTACGTCACTCCCCCGCAATCTGCTCTTTCACATTTTCTATTGCTTTTTGCAGCTGATTGTCCTCACTTTTTTCGATTGTCAGCTTTGTCTTAAGTTCTTCGTTAAGCTCTACCTCTACATCTGGGGTGATTCCTTCTCCGTGTATACATGTGCCGCGCGGTGTAAAATAACGTGATACTGTGATTTTGATTGCGCTTCCATCGTTAAATGGCAAAATACTTTGCACGATTCCTTTTCCGAAGGTCTGTGTTCCGATGATTGTTCCTGTCTCATAATCCTGAATGGCACCTGAAAAAATCTCGGATGCTGACGCACTGTTTCCATTTACGAGTACAGCAAGCGGAAGATCAAAATAATGCTCTGCATCGGAGGTATAGGTATCTCCTTCTCCATTTTTATCCTCTGTGTAGACAATGGTGCCTTCCGGAAGCATGTAGTCAAGCATCTCTACAACGCAGCTTAACAGTCCTCCCGGATTGTCACGAATATCTACAATCAGACCTTCCATGCCCTGCGCCTTTAAATCATCAACTGCTGCTATATACTGGTCTGACGTAACTTCATCAAACTCTGTCACCTGAACATAGCCAATATTGTCATCTAACATCTCATATGCAACTGTTGGAACTTCAATTTTTCTTCTCTCAACAGTAAAATCATAATACTTATCTTCTGACTCACGATATACGCGTATATCAACTGTGGTACCGCCCTCTCCCTTGATCCAGGAAACAACAGTGCTTACGTCGATGCCGCTTACATCATTCCCAGCAACCTCTATTAAAATATCGCCCGGAAGCATACCTGCCTCGGCACCAGGACAGCCCTCAAACGGACGCACAACAGTGATGATCTTTGTCTGTACATTCTGTGATACAACAACGCCGATTCCCTCATAGCTTCCGCTTGTTGATTCCATCAGTGTCTGATATTCATCTGCCGTGTAGTAGCATGAATATGGATCATCAAGCGCATTCATAAAACCCTTATAAATGTTGTCCTGATAATCCTTAGCATCTGCCGTATCAAATAAAAAGTAATCATCGGCACACTGCTCAAGAAGCTTTAGCTTTGTCATCAGCTCATCTGTGATGGCCTCCTGATTCTGTGACTCGACTGTAGATGATGTTGCTGTCTTAGTCCCTCCTGATGAATATGATGTCGCAAGCGAACTGTAGCGATAATGGCTGCTGAAATATACACCTGCCAGCGAACAGCCCAGAATTGCTGCTGCCGCACCTACTGCCATGCCTGCTGCAAAATTATTTTTTCTGTGTTTCTTTTTGCCTGATTGAAGCTCATTTTTTTCCTCTATTGTTTCAGCTTCTTTATTTAACTGTCTGTTTTTTTCTTCCACTTGCATCCACCTTTCCTCTGAACAGTCAGATCTGTCAATACTATTAGCATGACCAAAATCTGTCTGTCAATACTTTTGTATGCAAAACCAGAAGGGGGAAACAGACTCTTACGTCCGTTTCCCCCGGTTTTTCTACGCTGGAGCCTTAATTTTTCTCCATATAATTCATATACTTCACAACCATAAGCGCGATCTTGAATGTGATCGCATCCTCAAATACACGCAGGTCTAATCCAGTGCTCTTCTGAAGCTTGTCCAGACGATATACAAGTGTATTTCTGTGAATATACAACTGTCTGGATGTCTCAGATACATTCAGGCTGTTCTCGAAGAACTTGTTGATTGTGGTCAATGTCTCATCATCAAACTCATCCGGAGACTTGCCATCGAAAATTTCCTTGATAAACATACGGCACAGCGGAATTGGAAGCTGATAAATCAGACGGCCGATGCCAAGCTTAGAGTAAGCAACAACGTTCTTATTGCTAAAGAAGATCTTTCCAACATCAAGTGCCATCTTTGCCTCTTTGTAGGATCTGGAAACTTCCTTTAACTCATTTACAACAGTTCCGTATGCAACATGTACCTGGCTCATTGCCTCGGTATTTAACATATCAACCATAACCTGAGCTGTCTTCTCAAGATCATCCTGTGTCTCACCCGGCTTTACCTCGCGGACAACGATGATATTCTTCTCATCAACTGCAGTGATAAAATCCTTTACTCTTCCGGTAAACAGGCTGCGTACCGTCTCAAGTGCGTTGATATCCTTCTCATTCTTTGTCTCAATTACATAGACAACTCTCTTCGCAGATACTTCAATATGAAGCTTCTTTGCACGATTATAGATATCTACCAACAGCAGGTTATCAAGAAGCAGGTTCTTAACGAAGTTATCCTTGTCAAAACGCTCCTTGTATGCAACTAACAGGTTCTGTACCTGGAACGCTGCAATCTTTCCTACCATGTAAACATCGTCACTGCCTCCCTTTGCCAGCATTACATATTCAAGCTGGTGCTCATCAAATACCTTAAAGAACTGGAATCCAGCAACTACCTGGCTGTCTGCCGGCGACAACGTAAAATTCACGATGGTCTCCGTGGTAATCTCCGGATCACCAAACGTAGATGCCAGCATGTTTCCGTCGGTATCGCATACACACAAATCAATTCGTGCGATATTTTTCAGCCCTTCAATTGTACTTTGCAAAATCTGGTTCGAAATCATACTTTCCTCACATTCCGCCGCCGTAGCAGCTTATAGTTTTCACAGCTTACCGCCATTCCTTCTTATATTGTATAACATTTTTCGAGAAAAAAAAAGGGGAAATGTAAATTTTTTACATTTCCCCCAAAAATTTTAATTTATTTTAATTAGTTTAATACAACCAGCTCGCTATCCTTATCGAAGATATGGATTCTGCTCAGGTCAAGACCCAGAGTCAGGGTATCGCCCGGTCTAGCAGTTGTTCTTGGGCTTACACGAGCGGTGAAGCTTGTCTCGTTGATATCGAAGTACAGGAATACCTCAGCACCCAGAAGCTCGTATACACGGATAGTAGCAGTCAGAGTAGCACCCGGATAGTTGCTCATATCGCCATCATGGATATCCTCTGGACGGATACCGAAGCAAACTTCCTTACCAACATAACCCTTCTGAACTAATACCTTGCCCTTCTCATCTGGAAGAGTGATATCAGCGTTACCAAACTGAACATGTACCTGGTTGCCTACCTGAACAACCTTAGCATCGATCAGGTTCATCTGCGGAGAACCGATGAATCCAGCAACGAACTTGTTAGCCGGCTTATCGTACAGGTTCTGCGGGGTATCTACCTGCTGGATAACACCATCCTTAAGAACAACGATTCTGGTACCCAGAGTCATAGCCTCGGTCTGGTCATGTGTTACGTAGATGATGGTTGTACCTAATCTCTGATGCAGCTTGGAGATCTCGATTCTCATCTGTACACGAAGCTTTGCATCCAAGTTGGACAGAGGCTCGTCCATCAGGAATACCTTTGGCTCACGCACGATTGCACGACCCATAGCAACACGCTGTCTCTGACCACCGGAAAGAGCCTTCGGCTTACGATCAAGCAGATGCTCGATATCAAGGATCTTAGCTGCCTCATGAACCAGCTTATCAATCTCAGCCTTCGGAACTTTTCTTAACTTAAGACCGAATGCCATGTTATCATATACAGACATATGCGGATACAGAGCGTAGTTCTGGAATACCATTGCGATATCTCTGTCCTTTGGCTCTACGTCGTTAACGACCTTATCACCAATCTTTAACTCACCAGAAGAAATTTCCTCCAGACCTGCGATCATACGAAGGGTAGTAGACTTACCACAACCAGACGGTCCTACGAAGATGATGAATTCCTTATCTGCGATCTCAAGGTTGAAATCCTTAACGCCGACAAAGCCGTTAGGATAAACCTTAGTTACATTCTTTAAAGACAAACTTGCCATTTTGAATTTCCTCCCTAATTTTCGAAACTGTTGACAGTCAGTTTTCTGATATGATTATAATACATGATTTCATAATTTTTTACCATACTGTTTTTCACCAAAAAAGCAACGACATTTTTATATATGTTGTACACCTAATTTTCACATTTTATTAGTGGGTTGAAAACGACATTTTTATTGAACTTCCACAAAACCTTCGCCTAATACTTCTCTTGAGTCATTTACTATCACAAAAGCCTTGCTGTCCGCTTCCAAAACGACATCTTTTATGCGGGCAATTTCACGAGGAGATATAACACAAATGAGAATAGTTTTGTCTTGATTTGTGTACATGCCTTTTCCCTGCAGTCCAGTGACACCTCTGCCAAGTTTCTCCATAATTTTCTCGGCAATTATCTCTGACTGATCTGAAATGATGTAGAGCATTTTTGCCGATGTGCTGCCTTCCATGATTCGATCTGAAACTTTCGCCGTCAGATAAACTACTATAATAGAGTAAAGTGCAACACGAATGCCAAAAACCATAATGCCGACTGACGTAATAACCACATCAAGCAGCTGCATCAGCTTTGGCAATGAAATATGAGGAAAGAAGTGATGCAAAATTGCACCGCACATATCAGTACCGCCTGTAGTTCCCTTTCCTAAAAAGACAAGACCAATACCGATACCCATGCTGACACCTCCAAAAACAGATGTCAAAAACAAATCAGGTTCCTCCATCAGCTGCACATATGGGATCACTGCAAGCCAAAAAGAAAGAAGAAGTGATCCTGCCACCGTGCGCTTTGCAAAGTCCCATCCATTGATCTTTAATACAATAGGAACCATCGGCACATTTAAGATCAGGTTCGTTACCCACAGCGGAACACCTCCAGAAACAAGTCCCTTTGTCAGTTCCTTTACTATAATTGCAATTCCGGTAAAACCACCCGGGACCATTCCATCTGGATCTAAGAAAAACTGAAGTGATACTGCCATAACTGCCGTACCTGCCACAATCAGCAGATATTCGGCAAGCTTTTTTTGTCGAATTGTAAGTTTTTGTAGCATATTTTCTCCTTAAACAACAAAGAAAGCAAAATCCTGCGAGGGATTTTCCTTTCTTTTCTCTTCTTATTATCCTATAATTCTTCTCAAAGTACCTTTTATTATACAGAAACGGAGTTTTTTTATGATTTCTTATGAATCCTCATACTCAATACTGATCGGCCACCGCATCCGTAATGAACGAATTGCACTAGGTATGACACAATCTGAGTTTGCTAAACTGCTTGGCATCTCACCCAGCTATCTCGGTGCACTTGAACGCGGCACACGCCCTGTATCGCGAAGCATTATGAACCGCCTTCACGAAAAAACACATATTTCCTACGATTACCTGCTTGAAGGACTCGAAAAGCCAGATGATACTATACCCATCATGCAAAATATCGTTGCGGAGCCAGAACATTACCGTGTCCGCCGCGATATCGGGCTGCTTCTTGCCTCCTGCTCTGTGCGGGAGGCAAAAGACTGCTACCAGCTGATTCATACTTATTTAGATCATCTAAGAAGCTCTGGCAGCTCTACATCAACAGACGGCTGACCATAAATAAAATACATATTGCTGCAGCACCGATAAAAAATGGATCAATCAGTCTGCTAGTACCTCTTTTTTGAAGTGCTTTTTTCTCTCCGCCATTAAGAACCCACGCAAAGTAGTCCTCTCTGTCACACAGCTTTGCTAAAAGCTTCACCAATACAACAACAAGCGCTGTCGTCACAATAGCTACAATACCTACAACAATTACTGTTGTGACAAGATAGGTCTGCTGAAAAGCTCCTGAAATTTCAAGCATTCCCTCTTCTTCCATACCTGATGCAGTAAGTGATGTCAGTGCATTTATTGCCTGTGCTGACTGAAAATTAATCAGAAAATGAATTGCCATGGATGCGTAAATGCTGCCTGACGCTTCTACTACTGCTGCAAAAATAACGCCAAGCGCAAAGCCATATGAGAACTGGTTGAAATTTAGATGCATTAATCCAAAGATCAATCCGCTCATAAGTGCTGCCTTCCAAAAGCCATGGCTTCTGTATCCATGGAAAAAGACGCCTCTGAAAACAAATTCTTCGCTAAATGCAGGAATAACAGCCAGAAATAAAATATTCATCCATCCCGGGCCGCCCGTCATCTGCTCTGCAAGCCCTGCAGCTGCATTCGGCACAAAAAGTGAGCTAAACAGATTCAAAAATGATAAAAGCGGCATTGATAAGAGCGTGATGCCAACCAGACAAAGAAGTGCGCCAAAACGCAGGCGGCGATGGCGAATCTCTTTATAAAGGTTGATATGCTCTTTTTTTGTATATCCCCATGCAGGCAGAAGGATCAGAAGCTGTGCCACTAAAAGATCTGCATAAATTGGAAGCTCCATGCCATTTGTCAAAAGCGCATAGGCATATGAGCCTCCAATTGAAAAGATCACAAGAATCAGAAACGTCAAATTTAATTTTGCTGTTTTCGTCATACTCACTTCTCTTTTCTGTATTCAATGCGATTCTCGCCGATCTCAATCTTTCCTTCCTTGAGCAGATGACCAAGTGCACGCTTAAACGCATTCTTGCTCATCTTCAGTTCTCTTTTAATCTTATCCGGCTCTGCCTTCTCGCCAAATGGCAGATATCCGCCAAAGGACTCCATTGCATTTAAAATCGTCTCGCTGTCTGTATCCATCTGCAGATATGCCTTATCACGAACTGCCAGATTCAGCTTTCCATCAGAACGCACTTCTGTGACACGTGCATTAACCTGATCGCCAGTACGATAATTGTCATAAATTTCTTTCTTTGGAATCAAACCAAAGTAACGGTTATCTACCGCAACAAACACTCCAATCTCAGGATTTACGCGGTAAACAGTACCTGTTACCTGATCTCCCTTCTGATATGGGCTGTCACTGTGAAGACGCTCATACACCTTCATTGTTGCACAAAGACGCTTACTCTTATCAAGATACAGCGCCACCAGACAATGTTCTCCTCTTCTTACTGGAACTGTCTGCTCTTTAAATGGAAGAAGAAGATCCTTCTCAAGTCCCCAATCTAAGAATGCACCGATTCTTGTCTTTTCCTTAACAGTCAGCACTGCCATTTCGTCCATTATAAGAAGCGGTCTTCTTGTTGTGGAAATGATACGATCCATGGAATCCTTGTATACGAATACCTCGATCTCATCTCCTTCCTTTGTTCCCTGCAGAACCTGCTTTCTCGGAAGCAGCACGCTCTCTTTTTCTCCTTCATGTCCCAGATAGACGCCAAAATCCTTAATACGAAGCACAGTCAGCGTCTGCATCTTTCCTAATTCGATCATATTTCCTCTCATTCTGCCGTTTGCGCGGCTCTCTGTATGATTCAGCCGACATCCAAAGTTTATGTCGGTGATCTTCTTTTACTGAAAAGCAACTACTGCATATGCAGTCTGCTCATCCTTTTTTAACTGGACAATAATCTGTCCATCTTCTTCTTTTGTGACAACAGGAATCATCGTATCACCTAAAAGTGCCTGATAACGGTATTCGGCACGCACCTGATGCAGTGAAAAATCAGATGGCAGGTAACGGCTTGCCATAAGTACATACTGCGTGTTATTCACATGATGATTGCTGTCTAGATGTTCGGTGCGCACAGTAATAGGTTCCATGACTATGCCCTCCTTTGGCGCTGCAATCTTTCGATCTGCATATGGCATGTCAAGTGGTGTTCCAAGCTCGTAAGGGCTGCTGTCCTCCTCTGTGATGCGCACCGGACGCATCTGTGATTTTTGAACTAACACCCAGTTTGAGTTTGCGACAACGCACTGTGTCCCATCTGGTCTTTGGATGCAGAAGTTTCGCTTGCCAAGCGTTCCCTTAAACTGGTACGCCTGTGTTCCGATTTCAATGTATTCACAGCATCTTGGACGCTCCTTTATAATAATCTGCCAGGAATTTAAAAGCCACACCCTATCACGCTTTTTAAGCACATCCGTTCCATTGCCTACATCTTCTGAGTGAAAGACACTGCAGTCCTGAAGATAATTCATAATGCCTGCGAGTGACAGCTTTCCATTCTCGTCCGTCTCACTGAAACGAACCCTGCTGGTAAATGTATACATATTCGTTCCTCCATCCAGAGCATAAAACAGCTCCTTTTGATTATATCATTTCCTTTTGGGAAAAGAAAGCAAAATTTTATATATTTTTCAAAAAAATGCTTGACATTTGGACAATCCTGTATTATCATAAACATGTTGTTTAAAGCGCTATCGCCAAACGGTAAGGCACTGGACTCTGACTCCAGCATTTTCCAGGTTCGAATCCTGGTAGCGCTGCTAATTTAAAAGCGCTGTGGTGAGATTTCACTGCAGCTTTTTTTTTTGCGTTCATAGTTCACGCGTCCAGGTAGATTCATACAAATCCCATGCTTGCATGAGGATTTTATGAATCAACTGGACGAAGTGGACGCCCGTTTATGAGCAAAACAAAGCTGCATAGCAGCGACACACGGAACGGGTGGTTTTGCGAATTGCGTCCAGTGAACTTTTAACTAGTCATTCGTCGAAGTATCCCTAGTAACATAAAGGCACCGCCTCATCTTGAAGCGATGCCTTTCATTCTGTCAATTCTTGTAACTATTCAGAACCCCATTCGCAAAATCGCATCTTCGATGCTTCTATTTTGCTCATGTGGTTACTTCGCCATATAAAATTGCTATTCTGTCTGAATGCAAGCATTCACAGAAAGCAATTTTGCATGGCTCTGAATAGTTACATTTTCTTTAGTTTGCAGCTGCTTCAAAAGCATCATACTGCTCTGTGGTGTATGGTTCTTTGGATGTCTCGAAGTTTACATAGCGATAACCGCTTACAATACCATACAGACTGTAAATCTTGCTGTAATCATTTACATGAGTCAGCTGCCAGTGGATGTTATAATATAATGGAAGTGAAAGCACATTTTCGATCATGTAAGCCTCTGCCTCTGCATATGCCTCATAACGATTGTCCATGTTATCGGTGATTGCATCTGCCTTCTCTACCATATCTGTAAAGGTCTTATATGTCTCTACAAGCTCTGGTGCTGTCTCTTCTGTCAGCTCATTTGCAAATGTATAGTTTGCTGAGAAATATGCGTTGTCGTTTCCGTAGGTTTCCTGAACCATGAAGTTCTGAGGATCACCATAGTCAGCGCCCCATCCACTGATTGCAATGGAGAACAGATGTGGGATTCTTACTTCCTGTGCAAAGCTGCTGACATATTCTTTGATGTTTAATACAATAAAGTCATCGCCAAGTGATGCGGAAAATGCCTGCTTTAATACTTGTGCTGTATCTGCCTGTGTCTGGTTTCCGCTTGCAATGTAGTAATCGCACTGAATCGGGAAGGTAACTCCTGCTGCTGTCAGCTCTTCGATTGCCTGTGCCTTATACTCAGCAAACTTATCTGCATCAAGACGAACCATTGTCTCGCCATTGTAATCATCGATGCCTAACTTATCAAGAACAAGATCAACATAATCAGTTCCGTCTGATGTGGTACACAGACCTCTCATTGTGTAAGCATTATTCTCACACTTTAATGGGTTGATTGCATTTGTTCTTGCATAGTAGCTTTCCAGATCCAGTCCATAGTACAAGCTCTTTCTAAATGCCAGATTTGCGATTGCTGTGTTCCAATTTGTATCTGGATTTCCTTCTGCATCTAATTTATTATAGTTGAACTTCATCTGCCAGGAATACTTGTCTGGGCGAGTCTCAACCATCTGATCATGATACTCGTTATTCTCATCCTCATAGATAATCTTAACATTACTTTCTGTCAGCTCAACAGCATCAAGCTCTCCTGTCTGATACAGCTGGAATGCAGTATCAAGAGAATCTACCATCTTAATTACAACCTCATCGAAGGTGGTGCTGTCTTTGTCATACCATGAATCATTTCTTGTCAGAATCTTTTCATTTCCCTGAATATACTCGGTGATAGTATATGGACCATCATACCAGATCTGATCGTAGCTTGCTGCAAGATATCCATCTGCTCCAATGCTCTCAAGAAGTGCACCTGAGATCGGATACATACAAGCATATGTACATACTGTATCGAAATATGGCTTCTCTGCAAGACAGCTTACAACAAATGTGTAATCATCTGGTACTGAAATGCCTGTCATGTCAAGAAACTCCTGAATATCAATATTCATAGCTGTCTCTTCATCAAGACCTTTAGTGTACTCATAGTACTCAGAAGCTCCCTCGATCAGCTCAATCGGCATTGAGGTATTTGATGCACCATTTTTCCAATAATTTAAGGTAAACTCAAGGCCATATGCAAAATCCATAGCAGTCAGCTTTGCCATTTCATTGCCCTGATAATCAACCCATGTTACATCATCTCTTAACTTGAATGTCCAGGTCTTACCATTGTCCTCACTGCCCCACTCCTTTGCAATACCAGGAATCAGCTCGCCCTTTGTATTCATAGAAAGAAGTCCATCGATACAGTTTGTGAGAACCTGCAATTCCTTTGCACTCTGCGCATTCTGTACGCAGAATGTCTCCATCTCATTTACAGCAGTCTGATAAGTATAATAGGAAGTTAACCCCTCTGTCTCATCAGCCATTGCCGTGATCGGTGTCATCGATGCTGTCATCGCCGCTGCAAGCGCCAATGCAAGTGCTTTGTTTTTTCTCATAATCTGCTCCTTCCGCTGCCCAAGGGCTGCCCTTTACTGCCTAATTACAAAAAAGAGCAAAGGAAATCAAGGTCTTGTGTAATCGCCATTGATTATCCTTTGCTTTTATTTTTTTGTTATTTAGCTGTTTTTCATTATATTCTTCAACGTTTTAGTTGTCAAGCACTTTTTCGCTTTAATTTAATAAAACTGCGAAGTGATGGTTTTCATATTACATATGCAGACTCATGCTTTGTCTTGTAATACATTGCCCTTGACACTTTATTTTTCTCCAGATATCCATTTTGCACCAGATTTTCCAGAACCTTTTTTCGCAGATACGAAGAATCTCTCACACCGAGATAAGCTGCTATCTCTGAAACCTTGCGTGCGCGATAGTAGCAAAATGCCAATACCTTCTCGTCAAAATCTGTGCCTTCTGGAACTGGTGCAAATTCAATAGTTGGAATTGCACTTTCCTCTATGCCATCAACATATGTTAAGTCTGGCAGAACTAATGTAAAATGATCGGATGCTGAAGAAATAAATGGTCGATGCTTATCGTCAGCATCTTTATAATCCTCCACAATCTTATCAAATCCTGTTCCTGCTGCTTCCATCACATTGCAGGACACTAACACAGAACAAATTAATTCGTTTCTTCTCTTTGAAATAATTCCAGATAAATCGTATGTTTTTCCTAGCTTTTCGCCTCTGTAAAAACCTCCTGGAGACGAAATTTCCAAACGATCCCGAAACAAATCTACTTGAATCTGAGTCCCATCAAGAAAATAATCACGGTGAGCCACAGCATTGATAATTCCCTCAAATAATGCCCTCTGTGGATATGCATCAATATTTTTTCTGCCATCCTTTTGTTTTATCACTGAATGGTTCATTCGCTGTAAAACAAATTCTGTCATATATTTAATTGAAGAAATAAGATCTCCCTGAAAACGGTTAATGGTTACAATCCGCTCACTGCCTTTTGTAAATCCAGAAAAAACAGAACACTGTACTTGTGTTTTTCTTCCATCATATCCATCTTGAAACAGTACAGCGCCATTTGCTAAAAAACCATTCTCATCATAAAAGCCCATAAAGCGAAGTGCCTTTTCGGCAATTTCCTTTCCATTATTATGCTCGGAATAAAACTCATGCAAAATGTGAAACTTATCTGCCTCATACTTCTCATCAGATGCTAAAATATCGTATTGTGTATTTTTGCTTTTCACACTCATCTCTATAATTTCCTCGTAAGTTGCACCATTTGTAAAGCCATCCCTTCGCATGAAAATAGATGGAATATTTTTATATTTTAATATGACTGGCTTTACAACTGACTCTGGAATATTTACCCGAATCACAAAGCGCTCATTTCCTTTTACTTCATAGGAAAGAAAGGAAATCTTCATCTGCGGTCTAGGTGACAGATGTTCATTCACCTGATTATTGAAATAATTACGCTCATTGTCAGCCTCAGTACGACTAAATCCAATCAATTTATTAGTCTTATCCTCTACGCCAATATAAAATTCTCCGCCTAGTGCATTCGCAAAGCCTGCAATGCTTTTCAGCCATCCTACTACATCTTCTCTATTTAATCTGCTTTTACATTCAAATTTATCATTTTCTAACTGTACGTTTCCAATAAGCTCTTCCAAATACATGTGATCACCTCCAAAATAGCATCAAGCTTGTTTTAAAACTTCAATGTCATTTCAATTTTACTTCAATGTCACTTCAAAGTCAACTTCAATATCACTTCAAACAAGCTTCAATCTACTTTGAACTACTTTTCTGCGATCTGGTGATCGATCATCTTTCCCTTGTCAAAATGGAAAATCTCATCGCAAAGGACACGGATGTCCTCGCTGCTGTGGCTGGCGACAACGATTAGTTTCCCCTCTTCTCTTTGCTTTAGAAGAATCTGGTACATTTCCTGCACGCCGTCGTTATCTAAACCTGACAATGGCTCGTCCAAAAGAAGTATATCTGGGTGCTCCATTAGTGCCTGTGCCAATCCAAGGCGCTGACGCATACCGAGTGAATATTTTCCTACATGCTTCTTACTCTCTGGGTCAAGTCCGACAAGACGAATTGCGTTTTTGATCTCTTCATCGGAAATCTTATGGCGGATTGACGCAAGCATCTTCAAATTGCGAAAGCCTGAGTAACCTGGCAAAAATCCTGGATTTTCAATAATGGCTCCAATATTATCTGGCGCATCAATATCTTTTCCAAGTATTTTACCGTCAATTGTAATTGACCCGGATGTGGGCGAAACGAAACCCAAAATATGCTTCATCAGCATCGTTTTTCCTGATCCATTTCGTCCAACAAGACCGTAAATCTTTCCTTTTTCCAGCGTCATGCTAATATGTGAAAGAACTTCTACACCATCAAAGCTCTTTGTCAGATCTTTTATTTCTATCATTATATGCGTTCCTCACTTTCTCTTTTCGATCACTCATTATTGGTCGTTATTTCCCTGTAAATCTGTTATCATGATTCGTTTGCTCTGATAATAGATTGCCACAAAGGATGCTAACAGCAAAATTACATACAGAGCTGAAACTGCTGGAATCGTGAGTGCCCGATGCGCCTGTACAGAATCTAGTGACTCTACGCTTGTCCAGCAGACAGGCGAAAAATATTGCAGCCAGAATTTTTTCGGGAATGTAAACCATGTGAGTATTGGATCGAGAAAAACAATGATTCCGCTCACTGCTAATCCCCACAATATATTTTTGCTGATCAAGCTAACCAAATATAAGATCATGCCAAGCAATGTAAAGGAAGCCCATGCCGTCAGAAACGTATAAAGTGTCGCTCCACTTGGATACAGATATTTTACAACGGCAATCGGAATAATAGTTGGATAAAGTTGTGCCAAACTTGCTGGATTCATTTGAGACGTTCCATAAACAAGATCCGCTGCTGCACCATCCCAGCTGTCCCTCAAGGAAAGAATTGGAACTGCCACCAGTGCTGCACAGATTGTAATAAACGCAATATAGACAAATGAAACTACTGCTATGTACAGACAAGTGCCAATGCACCAACCAGAGCGTTTGCTTCTCATGATTGCATATGGTGTAATCGGATAATAAAATGGCGCATCACAGAGTAACAAAATAAGTCCAACATGAAAACAAATTTTTGGTGTTCCAATTGAAATCTCTGTACTTCCAAATAGTAATGGAAGAAGAAGTGGTGTAGATACTGCACCATTATCTAGTCCATATTGCAAGACAGGTTTCAATGTATTAAAAACAATAAGCGCAGTAAATAAAAGAATAAATTTTACTCGAAAGTCCTGTCTCCAACAATTAAAATTAATGGAAGTAACTGCCATTGAACGTTTAAATAAGCCCATGTTTTTTCCTCCATTCTAGTCTTCTCGCAAAGAAAAATGCACAGAATGCATATACGGTCAGTGGATACAGCATCCCCCATAAAAACATAAGCGTATGTGAGGTAGCAGTTCCTGCTGAAAATGTTGGCATCATAGAAATCAGCCCCAATACACTGAATATACTGCTATATGGAATATAGGAAGCCGCTGCATAGAACGTAAGCCCACACATTCCAACTGCCACAAATAAATTAGGCTGATAAACAGAAAGCAATAATCCAGTACCACTACATGCAGCTGTGATCACACCAAACTGAAGTGCCATCATAATTGAATAAATCATCGGATGATCCCATGAAAAACTTCCATAGTAAAGATCTTTCATTCCCAATGACATCAATGGCAAACCCGCGCAAACACTGACAAAAAGATAGAGTCCAATCACTATTATCATTCCCAGAATTATCGCTATAAAGTTAACAAGAAAACGACTGATCGTGTATGACAAAAGAGTTGTTCTATTAAGAATTGAACGCAAATAGCGACTATTTTCATCACTACAATAACTTCCTGTGTAAATGCCGCCGAACAAAAAAACAATAACTACCTTAAATTTATCATATGCCAAACTATTATATAATATATTTACACACCCCTGCATCCCTGTTGAATCTCCCCACCATGTATAACTTTGAAATTCATTCCATGTTGAAGCAAATAAAACCAAAAGTGTTGCCATTACAATTAATACAAATTTTTTGCAAAAAATACTTCTCCTCAAATCCATTCTAAGGCAGTTCATATTTTTCACCTCCGCTCTATTGCTTAT
The DNA here is from genome assembly GCA_934292725.1 of uncultured Lachnospiraceae bacterium. GTDB lineage: Bacteria > Bacillota > Clostridia > Lachnospirales > Lachnospiraceae > Anthropogastromicrobium. Next base: position 78,920 of record CAKQXY010000009.1, on the reverse strand, counting down.
CGCATTAATTATTTACTACAAATCCACTTACTGCATCAATATAAATTGTTCCTGTTCTTCCAGCAATTGCAGATTCATTATTTTGAATATAATCAACTCGCCATGTAGGAACCGCATAGTTTTCTCCATCCGCGTTATATTCTTTTACATAAACTAGAGAAATCGTATCAATTGTAATATTTGTTCCCAATGTCTGTATTGCCTGTGACATAGCTTTTTCTTTTGAAACCAACTCATGTTTTTCTGAAATTTCTTCTGGTTCATATGGAAGATCTGCACTCAAAATAACTACTTTATTTTGGTAAGGAAGATATATAATTTCTAATTGCTCACTATCCATTAAGACTCCATTTAACTTTAACTTATATACCAGAAGCATCGCCTCATATTCCTTTTTCCAAGGCAAATTTCTCTTAAATCCCGAATCCATTTTATCGTACAATGCATCCGCCTCTGCCTCTTTCCCTTCATCTCTTAATTGCTCCACTTGTCCTCTTGTTATAACCTCATAGCCTTCTCCTGGAGCACCAATCGTATACTGTAATTTTTTTTCAATATTTTGAATTGCATCTAATGTAATTGCATACGAAGAAACCTCTGCATCCTCATATCCACATAATCTTGCATATTTTTCACAAGCTTTTACTGCCTGCTCCTTCGTACAAGAAGCCAACGATTCTTCTGGGTACGTTTCTCTTAGTAAACTTCCATCACCGATTGGATTCATTAAGTGACTATATGTCGAAGCCATTCCATCATTTTCATCGCTATAACTAATAGCAAAATCCTTGTTATAGATTACAACCGTACCATCTTTCTCATAATAATAATCACCCAAGAAATGTTTCGGCTTATACTGCTCTGCTTCTTCTATTGTTGGTACTCCTAATAACAGTTGTGCAAACTGATTTAAATCCGTATTGTCTTTTCTCTTTAATTTTATGGATTCTAAATAATTCCTATCATCTTCTTTTTCAATATTGGTATTACTTTCAACTTGAATCTGTTCTTCACTTTCAGCAGGCATCGAAACTGAAATTTCTCTTCTAAATCTACACCCTGGCAAAGCTAATGCGATCATTCCGACAAATATTACCAAATATTTTTGATTATTCTTCATTTTCTGATTCTCCTTTTTAAAATATCCCCTCAGAGTATAAACTCCAAGGGGATATTTAAAGCCTCTCTTTTTCATAGAAGCCTCCTTCTAGGCTTTCGCCTTTGTGATATATTTTACACAACTGATCCCCCCTACTTACCTTCGGCGCCTTTATATATGCAAGTAGAAAACAATCAATGTATAATCTAAAAAAGATTCGTAACATCTTGTTGTTATACTAACATAATGTTACGAATCTGTCAATTAACATTTATATATATTTTTTCTTACATTTTCCTTAAGGCACCTATTTGGCTTCATCCTTTCACTGCACCACCAGCGATCCACCCTCTGTTTTCTCTCCTGACCAATTCCTGATAAAGACATAATACAGCCCACTCTCTTCTATATCAAAGTTATGGCCTTCATTCTTTCCTTCAAGGCAGCGTCTTTTCGTGTCACGGATGATTCCATATTCTACTTTATAATTGGCGTATGTATAAACCCATATGCTCTCGCCTTTTTCTTTGTAGAACGGACCAAACTGAATTTCCTGATCTTTTTGCAGCGTCCATTTTTGTTCATCTGAACCATATTTATAGGCTGAATTTTTCGCCAGCAGCTCATCAATTTTAATCTCATCACCAGTAAAATAAAGGTCAGATGCATCAATCTCTGTCTGCTTTTTCTGATACTCCGTTTCTTCTGATGTGACAAATTTCATTGCAGCATCATAGCCGACTATTGATGCAAAGCTGATTGTATAGGCACTTGTACATAAGATAATGCCTGCAAGAATTACAGCCGTTATACGTCCTGTTGCTGTAAACATCTTGCTGTTTTGTGCAAGCTGCGTCTTTTGAGCGGCACGCTCACGCGCTTTTAACGTGTTTTTATTTTCGCACAGTGCTGAATATGCATATGCGCGCCGCTGCTTCTGATCGGCTGCAAAGGCACGAATCTTTGAAAAATATTCATGCTGCTCTATGTCAAGCTGTTTGATGCTGTCTAGGTCGCAATAATATTCATTACATACATTTAACTCTGCAAAAAGCTGCTTTATGCCCGGACAAAACCAGTAAAGACTTGAAATCACAAGCATCATCTGCTTCATTAAGAAATCTTTATGATGAATATGCGTCAGTTCATGCACTAGAATTAGCCGAAGAGTCTCTTTGTCGATTTCACCTGCCGGAAGAAAAATACATGGATTTAAAAATCCCATTGTCATTGGCGACACAATTTCTTTGCTTATAAAAACGGTAACATGACGGCAAATACCCATTTTAGCGCAAAGCTTATACGTTTCTTTTTGTTCATCCTCCTGCCACAAAAGATCTCGCTTCGCGTTTATTTTTAACTGATACAGGCTATTAAGCTGACATACTGTAATAGCAGTTCTTCGCAAAGCGCCTGCCAGCCAGATAATTATAACAGCACCAAGCATAAGCGTCACAGATCCCGCTGAACGAAACATTTCATATTGAAATGCATGTCTGCCTTCTTTTTGCTGCCAATATAAAAAAATTACCGGGACAAAGAAACTGATCAAAACAGGCCAAAGAAGCATCCTCATAAAGATCGTATCGTTTATAAAGTGACGTTTTCTGGCAAAACGCCACAAATTTGCTATTATGCTTCCTGTCATTCCAGTCAGAAAGAAAATCCAAAATAATGTTGCTGCCCACTGAAAGAAAAAGTTGGACCATTCTGATGTTTCCATATGTTTTCACCTGCCTTTCTTTTTCATCAGTTATCTTCCTCGTCCTCATCCTCGTCCTGTGCACTGTAAAGATCTGAGACAAGCTGATCAAGAGAGCCGTCATACCAAAGCTTTAAGATTTCTCTTCCCTTCTTTTTTCTCGCCTCCTCTTCCTTTACCTTTGCTGTATAGAGGTTTACTCTTGTGCTTACATCTACGTTGACATAGCCCTTCTGATCAAGGCGGTACATAAGCGTGCCGAGTGATCTGCGGTCAAGTTCAGTCTGATATTTTTCCAGCAAAATCTGCTGAATCTGGGTCGCTGTCACTGGACGATCAGAACCCCATACACATTTCATAATTAAAAGTTCAGTCTTTGACAAATCTTTCATGAATTTATTCCTTTCTTAAATCTGTTTTCCTGCGAATTGTGAATCATACAGTGAGCGATAGAAGCCGTGTTTCTCCATAAGTTCATCATGTGTTCCCTGTTCGATTACTTCGCCTTCTTTTACAACTAGTATACAGTCTGCATTCTGAATTGTCGAGAGGCGATGTGCTATTACAAAGCATGTCTTATCTTTCATAAGCTCCAGCATGGCTTCCTGAATTTGAAGCTCTGTTCTTGTATCGACATTTGATGTAGCTTCATCGAGTATCAGCATATGTGCATCAAGAAGCATTGCTCTGGCGATAGTTAGAAGCTGCTTTTGTCCCTTGGAAATATTTCTTCCGTCATCTGTAAGTACTGTGTCGTACTGCTTTGGCAGACGCATTATATAGTTATGAATGCGGGCAGCCTTGCAGACACGTTTTACATCTTCGAGTGTGGCATCTGGCTTGCCGTAGGCGATATTTTCATAAATTGTTCCGTGAAACAGCCACGTATCCTGCAGTACCATGGCAAATGCACGGCGCAGACTGTCTCTTGTAACCTTTGTAATGTCGTTTCCATCAATGGTAATTTTTCCGCTGTCGATATCATAAAAACGCATCAAAAGATTTATGATGGTTGTCTTTCCTGCTCCCGTAGGACCTACGATTGCAATCAGCTTGCCTGGTTCTGCATGCAAACTCAGATCATGGATAATAGTATGATCCTTTGTGTAGCCGAAGCTTACATGTGACAGCTCTACGTCTCCGTAAATGTCGGTGAGTACTTTCGCATCTGTGCTGTCAGCCGGCTCCTCTGTCTCATCAAGCAGTCTAAACACGCGCTCTGCAGCGGCAAGTGCTGACTGTAGCTCGCTCATGATATTTGCAGACTCGTTGATTGGTCCGGAAAATTTTCTTGAATACAGAACAAATGAGGAAATATTTCCAAGTGTCATCTGACCAAATATGAAGCGAATTGCTCCAAAGATCGTGACTAGTGCAAGTGAAATATTGTTGACAAGGTTTACTGACGGTCCTACCATGCTTCCCATGTAGTCGGCGCGGTAATAGGCATCCACAGCTTCCTCATTTTTTGTCTGAAACTTGCCTATTGTATTGACTTCCTGATGATATGCCTTTAAGCTTTTCTGACCTGCAAGCATCTCCTCTATAAAGCCGTTTAACTCGCCAAGCTTTCCTGAACGGGCACGAAAAAGAGGTCTTGTAAGTCCTGTAAGCTTTTTAATAAAGAAGATTGTAAGCGGCACAGTAACAACAAAAATCAATACAAGCGGCGGTGAAATAAGAAGCATCATAACTAGCGAGCCTATTACTGTAATAAAGCTTGCAGCAAGTGACACAACATCATTTGAAAGGCTTGTGTTTATTGTATCTACATCATAGGTGATACGGCTTATAATATCGCCTGCAGCGTGCGTATCAAAGAAGCTGACAGGAAGACGCATCAATCGGTCGAAGATATTGCTTCTCATTGTTGAGACTATGCGCTTTGTAATCTGAAGCATGACAAGATTTAAGATATAGGCAAGTGCTGCCGATATTAAATACAGCACAATCATGATCTCACAGCAGTAAATTACTCGCTCCATATTTACCTGTCCCTTGCCAACCATCGCATCGACGGCATAGCCTGAGTACATAGGACCTGCGAGCGACAGCAGATTTGAGCTTATACTTAACAAGATGGCAAGAAACAGCCAGCCTTTAAACTGCCACAGATAACGGCCAAGGCGAAGCAGGATATGACGCTTTTCACCCTTTCCTTTTGTAAATTGTGCCTGCATTTTTTCCTTTTGTTCTCTTGCAATAGTGCGGCACTCCTCTGCCATGTTGCGGTTATCATTTTCCTTTTGATGTGCGCGGCATGCAGCCTCGATCTCTTCCAGCGTGATATCGTGGTTAAGCATTGGAGCATTTTTTTCTTCATATTGTTTCATATCCTTATGCTTCATCAATACCACCTCCCATCTGTGACTGGCTGATTTCCCTATAGACCTCACAGCTTTCCATCAGCTCTTTATGTGTTCCATAGCCGATCATTTCTCCATCTTCAAGAACGATAATCTTATCGGCGCGGTAAATTGAACTGATTCTCTGCGCTACAATAATGGATGTAAGATCGCCATAATTTTCCTGAATTGCCCTGCGAAGACGTGCATCTGTCGCATAATCGAGCGCACTTGATGAATCGTCAAGCACAAGAATCTGCGGATGCTTTGCGAGCGCTCTTGTAATTAGAAGACGCTGCTTTTGTCCGCCTGAAAGATCCATTCCCCTAATGGCAAGCATAGTATCAATTCCCTTTTCCTCAATAAATTCGACTGCCTGCGCATCCTGTGCTGCTGCCATTGCTTCTTTCTTTGAAACATCGCGTCCAAAGCGAATGTTCTCATAGATTGTATCATGGAAAATAACGTCATTTTGAAACGCAGCACCAAAAAGAGGCATGAGTTCCTTTGACGTGTATGTGCGCACATCACGGCCATTGACGTAGATGTGTCCCTCGTCCGGATCGTAGTAGCGCATCAAAAGATTCACAATAGTTGTCTTTCCCGAACCGGTGGCTCCTATAATACCAAGCGTTTCGCCTTTATTTACTGTAAAGCTTACATCATGCAGACAGTCTTCTCCATCTCCTTCTTCGTAACGGAAGGATACATGATCGAAGATAATCTGCGGCAGGACAAACTCTGCACCTATCTCTTTGGCAGCGGCTGCCTCTGCCTCATTCACTGCCTTTTCTACTACTGAATCTATATTTCCAACTGGATGCTCTACCATAAGATCCTCAGGCAGATTTAACACCTCGCTGATACGTCTTGCGGATGCAGATGCCTTTGAGTACATTACAAAAATTCGTGACAAAAATAAAATTGAATTTAAAATAATTGTCACGTATGACATAAATGCCATGATGACACCTGGTGTTGTTAATCCTTCATTTACACGCTTTGCACCTACGAAAAGAACTAGCACCAATCCTATATTTAAAATGATACTCATGACAGGGTTCATTGCACCCATGATCATTCCAGCATGCTGATCACGCGTTACAACTTCTTCATTTATTTTTGCAAATTTACTTCTTTCCGTGTCAGTCTTTGACAGTGCCTTGATGACGCGAATACCTGCAATATCCTCTCTTACAAGACGCACAAAGCGGTCTACTGCCTCCTGCACTTTTGTGTACATTGGCACGCCTTTACTTGAAAATAAGTAGATAAGAAGCGCCATGACTGGAAGAAGTGCCAGCATGATGCATGTAAGCGGCGCATCCATTGAAAGCGTGACAGCAAGACCGCCGATAAGCATGATAGGCTGACGCACGCCAAGGCGCTGCATCATGCCGATAAATTGATGAATGTTGTAAGTATCTGATGTTGATCTTGAAATTAGTGACGCCTGTCCTATCTGTTCCTGCTGTCTGGCCGATAAAAAGCTGATCTTTGAAAACAGCTGAAGACGGATTCTTTCTGTTGTATTTCTGGCAACAAGCGATGCCATGCGGTTTGCTACGATATTTCCAATCAGCGCAAGAATCGCAAATAAAATCATTACACAGCCCCACGCAAATACAAAGCCTATGTTTTCAGTCGGAATCACTTTATCTACCATGATGGAAAGTGCCCACGGAATCAAAAGTTCAACAATGGTGGCGGCAACCTTTATTGAAAAACCTACTGCCATTCTTGCCCGATACGGAATCAGATAAGAAAATATCTGTTTCATTTGTTTTTTCTCCCTTCTTTTCTCTCTATATAAATAAATGATACCACTCTTTTTGCATGCAAAGCAATGTAGAATCCTCGAAAAATTTGGTAGAATGAAGCGAAGGAATTTTTTCGCGCTGCCCTTAAAAGCTGATATAGTATCGCTATAGGATATTTTGATGTTCATGTGAACACAGCTTTCATTTTAGAAAGGAAGGAATTTATGCAGGATCGAGAGGAAAAAACAGAACAGCAATTGCAGGAAACTATTCAGGCCGCTGACGAACAGCCCATTTTGATTTCGGATGCCTGCAAGCAGCTCAATATGGAGGCTCATGTGCTTCGATACTGGGAGGAGGAGCTTGGTCTTCCTATCATGAGAAATGATCAGGGCTATCGCTGCTACACAAATGCACAGCTTCTGATGTTTCAGCGGATTAGGATTTTGCGTGATGCAGGCTATCAGTTAAAGGCCATTAAGCTGGTGGTTCCAAGACTGGCTCTTTTGGATGATGATGAATTTTATTATCTGGTGAAATTATCTGATGAGATGAATAAACGAGCCAGTGAGCTGCCTGATACGCTTCCGGCTATTCTTCCTGTCTCTGCACAGCAGACGGAGCTTGCACGAAAGCTTCGCATGGAGGAATTTGAAGATGTTATGAACCGCATTTTAGATGAGGCATTATGCCGACACTCCGCTGATATTAACGCACAGCTTGCAGATACAATCAGTGAAAAGATAGGTGCGCAGCTTGACAATGTTATAGCAGAAAAAATCACGGAGCAGGTCAGCACAAAGGTTATCAAGGAGATGGATTATAGGATGCGTCTGCAGGATGATGAGGCAGAGGAGCGCTTTCGCAAGCTTGATGAAACACTTTTTATGCGCCGCAAAAAGTCGCGTGAACAAAAAGAGGCTGCCGCAAGCCGACTGCCATGGAAAAGGAAACATAAAACGTAAGAAAAAAGACTGCCCTCTCGGACAGTCTCTTTTACTTGCAGTGAATAAATTATTCGTTGATTGCGCCTACTGGACATGCAGCTGCGCAGCTTCCGCACTCGATGCATGCGTCTGCGTCGATCTCGTACTTGCCTTCGCCCTCTGCGATTGCACCTACTGGGCACTCACCCTCACATGTACCACACATAATACACTCATCACTAATCTTGTATGCCATTTGTTTTTCCTCCTTGGAAATAATATTTAACGCTTTTATCAGCACCATTATTCTAATACAGGTTTGTATTTTTTGCAACCTATATTTTATTTTACCTTTTTCCAAAGCTCATAATACATATCTTCAGCTTCTTCGCCCAGATAATTGTAAACCTCACACTTTTCAATGGTTTCTTCATCTGGGAATACGCCCGGATTGTTTATGATATCTTCGTCGATTAACTCCTGTGCTGCGATATTTGGTGTTCCGTAGTAGATATACTCGAAGTTATCATAAGCTGCTTCCTGACTGCACAGAAAATCAATCCACTTATGTGCATTTTCTACATTTTCGGAGCCCTTTGTGATAACCCAGCCATCGTACCAGATATTTGTTCCTTCTTTTGGAATTACATATTCAAGGTCTTCGTTCTCTTCCTGGCAGTACAGATACTCACCTGAGTAGATAACGCCGATTGCTGCTGCACCGTTGATCATCTTATCACGCACCTCATCGATGGTGTAAGCCTTGTTTAACTTGGACTGGATCTTTAACTCCTCCATTGCCTCGTTTAACTCGTCCTCATCTGTTGTGTTGCAGGAATAGCCAAGACGCTTTAAGGAGATCATGAATGCATCACGCACAGAATCCTGCATAATGATATCGTTCTTGTATGTCTCATCCCAAAGTACATCCCAACTGTCAATTACAGCATCCTCGCCTACTAATTCCTTATTATAAAGAATGCCGACTGTTCCGAATGTATATGGAACACAATATTTATTGCCTGGATCAAAGCCTTCGCAGCTCTTTAAGTAAACTTCTCCAATGTTCTCCTTGTTTGTGATCTGATCCCAGTCGATCTCCTGCAGAACATCATTCTGGATCATCTTCTCGATCATATAGTCAGACGGACAGATAACGTCATAAAGACTTGGATCTGCCTCTACACGAGGATACATAGCCTCGTTTGTATCAAATGTATCATAGATAACTTCGATGCCATACTCATCTTCGAACTCGTCAATCAGATCTTCGTCAATATATTCGCCCCAGTTAAATACCTTTACCTGGCCATTTGGATACTTATCTGCCAATACAGCCTGTGCGCCAAATGCAGTAGTTGCCATCATTACAGCAGATGCTGCTGCCCATACTCTTCTTTTCATAGTCAACTTTTCTCCTCTTGTTTTCTTTTTCTTTTATCGCGCATGTCCGGAAGCGTGTTCATTAAAACTAACAACAGCAGTACAGAAACAAACATCACTGTTGACAGTGCGTTCATTGTTGGCTTGATGCCCTTTCTTACTTCACTATATATTAATGTTGACAGCGTATTGATGCCGGCGCCTCTGGTGAAGTAGGTGATGATAAAATCATCTAAAGACATCGTAAATGCCAGTAAAAATCCAGATGTAATTCCTGGTGCAAGATCAGGAAGCACAACCTTAAAAAAAGCAGACAGCGGTGTTGCACCTAAATCCATCGCTGCCTCGTAAGTACTTACATTTGTCTGGCGAAGACGAGGCATAACGCTTAAGATCACATATGGAATATTAAATGTGATATGCGCCACTAATATAGTGGAAAAGCCAAACTTCCAGCCAACAGAAATAAATACAAGCATCAATGAAAGTCCTGTTACAAGATCGGAATTCATAAGTGGAATGTTGTTTATAGCCATATAGGTTGTCTTAAACTTTCCTTTTAATGCATTGATACCGATGCATGTAATTGTGCCTACCAGTGTAGCAACTATTGCGGACACAAATGCTATAATTAATGTATTGCTGAGAGCTTCCATGATCATTCTGCTCTCAAATAAATCCTCATACCACTTTAAGGAAAATCCTTTCCAGCGGCTTCCTTTTCCTTCATTGAAGGAAAAAATAATCAATGTTACAATCGGGGCATACAAAAAGATAAAGATCAGTGTAAGGTACATGCCCGAAAAAAAAGATTTTAATTTTTTCATCAGAATGATGTTCCCTCCCCGTTTTTATCGTAGTGCTCAAGTACTGCCATGCTGATTAAGATAAATACCATTAAGACAAGTGAAAGTCCTGAGCCAAGATGCCAGTTATCAGCTGTGGAAAACTCCTGCTCGATAATGTTTCCGATTAACATAATCTTTCTCGCGCCGAGAAGATCTGAGATGGCAAATGTGGTCAGTGACGGAACAAATACCATAGTAACACCGCTTATAATACCAGGAAGGCTGAGCGGCAATGTTACCTTGAAAAATACCTGCGCACTGTTTGCGCCAAGATCTCTTGCTGCATTTAATACATTCTCATCAATTTTTGTGAGAACGTTAAACAGCGGAAGAACCATAAATGGCAGGAAGTTGTAGATCATACCCATAATGATTGCCGCGTTTGTTCCTACCACACTGAATGTCGGAAGTCCGAGGCTTCTGCAGATATTAAATAAAATACCGCCGTCATCAAGAAGATTTAGCCATGCGTAGGTACGAAGCAAAAAATTCATCCACATAGGCAGAATAAATATAAATACAACAAAGCCTTTCTTTCCCATGCCTGATTTTTTTAAAATCATGGCAAGCGGATATGCAATCAGCAGACAAAGAATCGTACAGGCAATTGATAAACTAAGTGATAGTCCAAGTGCCTTTAGATGCTCTGGACTTGCTATGGCTTTTACATTTGCAAGCGTGAAGGCACCTGTGCGGTCTGTAAAGCCATACCAGGCAATCACTAAAAGCGGGACTATCGTAAAGAGAATCATCCAGACAAAGTACGGTCCAGATAACAATTTTTTCTTATTCATGGACCCCCATCGCCTCCTCATCCTCGGATTCCGGCTTGTTCATAATCTGAATGTCAAACGGATCGACATGGATGCTTACCTTTGTTCCAATCGGGAACATATCGGTGCTGTGGACAAGCCACTCAAACCCACCGGCCATGACCTCCATCTCGTAATGTACACCCTTAAAGATCATATGAGTAACTACTCCTTCGAGACTTCCCTGACCCTCTGGCAAAAGATCCACATCCTCTGGACGAATTACGACATCGACTGGCTTATTTCTTCCAAAACCCTTATCTACACAGGCAAAACGGCTTCCTAAAATCTCTACAAGCTCGTCCTGAATGAAGGTTGCACCGATGATGTTGCTGTCACCGATAAAATCTGCTACGAATGCATTCTCTGGCTCGTTATAGATTTTTTCTGGGGAACCCTGCTGCTGAATATAACCCTGGTTCATTACAATGATATGGTCAGACATTGTAAGTGCCTCTTCCTGGTCGTGTGTGACATAGATAAAGGTAATGCCAAGCTCTTTTTTCATACGAATCAGCTCATACTGCATGTCCTGACGGAGTTTTAAATCAAGCGCGCCAAGCGGCTCATCAAGAAGAAGCACCTTAGGCTCATTTACAATAGCGCGCGCAATCGCAATACGCTGCTGCTGTCCTCCTGAAAGAGAATCTGGCATACGCTTCTCGTAACCTTTTAAGTTAACAAGCTTTAATGCGTATGCAATCTTATCTTTAATATACTGCTTTGACTTTTTCTTGATCTTTAAGCCAAAAGCGATGTTTTCCTCAATTGTCATATTAGGAAAGAGTGCATATTTCTGGAATACAGTATTTAATGCTCTCTTATGAGGCGGAAGGGATGTGATATCCTGTCCGTCAAAAATAACCTTTCCCTTGTCAGGTGTCTCGAAACCGCCGATGATACGAAGCGTTGTGGTCTTTCCGCAGCCGCTTGGTCCTAACAGCGTTACAAATGAATTTTGATAAATATCAAGATTTAAATCATCTAGTATCATCTGCCCATCATAGCTTTTTGTGATACCCTCCAATTTAACCAGCGATTCTTTCATTGTACTATAAAACCATGCCTTTCACACATTTTTTCTGATACCTGATCAAAACGTCGGCGGTGAACTAATCCAAAGTACTGTCGCGCCTACCTTTGATGTTAAGTAATGCTGCTTACCAGATACATAGTAAAAGGTTTCTCCCTTTTTTGCCCGGTAAACCTTATTTCCCAGATGAATTGTGACAGCGCCGTTTAAGACATATCCAAACTCTTCTCCCTCATGTGGGTTGTCTGGATCTGTTGATCCTCCCGGCTCTAATTTCAAAAGAATGGGCTCCATCTGATTTTTCTGTGCATTTGGAACGATCCACTCAATCGTGTTTTTGTTCTCTTCATCCTTCTTAATAAAGTAATCTTCCTTTGTAAATACAATCTGTTCTTCGGGTTCTTCTGTAAAAAACTCGCTGACAGAAACGCCCAGACACTGCAAAATATCCATCAGTGTCGCAATCGACGGAGAGGTCAGATCCCTCTCTACCTGTGATATAAAGCCCTTCGATAACTCTGCGCGGTCTGCCAGTTCTTCCTGCGTCAGCCCCTTCATGACTCTCAGCTGCTTTATCCTCTGTCCGATTTCCACATTTACCTCCCATATTGCATCCATGTGACTGCAAAAACACACAATAAAACAGGTTTTGTAAAAACGAAGTAAAGCTAAACAAAATGTTTTGTATTATTTTTGCAAATCTATTGTTAAACCTCAGGTTTAGTTTTGCTAAACTCACAATAGACAATTATACCTATTTTTTTTATGTTGTCAAGTAATTTTATTTGAATATTTTCCCAATATGTGGTATGCTTAGGTATGGCAGTTTAGCAGACTCTGCCACACGATTTGAATGAATCTGTCTGCAGCCGTTTTTGAGTGTAAATCAGGCAGATGCAGCGGCATTTATATAACTAGGAGGTTTACTTTTATGGCACAAAAATATGTTGCATATGTAGGCTCTTACACCTATTATGGTTCCAGCAAAGGCATCAGCATTATGGACGTAGATGTAGAAAAGGGCATCTTTACAAAGCGAAAGGAAGTTTCTGTCAACAATTCTTCTTATCTTGTTGCTTCCCGCAATAACAAATATTTGTATTCTGTTGTTGATGAGGGTGTTGCCTCATTTAAGATCCTTCCTGACGGCGATCTGGAATATTTAAACACTGCTTCTATCCGCGGTATGCGTACCTGTTATCTGACTGTTGATAAGGCTGGTAAATTTTTAGTTACTGCTGGTTATCACGATGGTAAGATGACTATTCTTAATATCAATGAGGACGGTTCTGTTGGAAGCATTGCATCTGAAATCTTTGATCACGGTACTGGTACAATCGGTGAGCGTAATTTCCGCCCACATGTCACCTGCGTTCAGTTTACTCCGGACGAAAAATTCCTCTGCATGGTAGATACTGGTCTTGATAACATTAAGGCATATCGTTTTGATCACTCTAATGGTCATCTTACACTTGCTGATATCATTCACTGTGAATTAAATTCTGCACCGCTTCGTATGCTCTTCTCAAAGGATGACCGTCATATGTACATGATCTCTGAGCTGAAGAATTATGTAACAGTCTATAATTATCTTCCTCATCCAAATGAGCCTGAGTTTCAGTTTAAGCAGCTTGTATCCACACTGCCAAAGAAATATGATGAGCAGTCTGCTGCATGTGCAATGCAGTTTACAAGTGATGATAAGTATCTGTTTTGCTCTAATGCCGGAGACAACAGCTTTGCACTGTATGAGCGCGACCCGGAGAACGGCCTTCTTTATATGAAATGCGTTCTTCCAATCAGCGGTGATTTCCCGAAGCACATTTCTGTCTTCCCGGATAATAAGCATGTTGCAAGTATTAACAAGAACTCTAACTCAATTACTTTCTTTACTGTTGATTACGAGAAGGGTCTTCTTATTATGAATGGCCGTCCGCTTAATGTTGATACACCTAACTGCTGTAAGATTGTTCCGATTGAGGGATAAAAGCTATATAAAGCCACGGGATTTCCTGTGGCTTTTTTCATGCCTGTGAAGAATTATGCATATACTAATAGGGATTTACGCTGATGTGAAAGGATTTCTAATTTTATGAGTCTTCTTCGCTCGTTTTCTTCTGACACGCCTGACAGCGGCTTTCTTTTGACTACTGTTCTTTCTGCGCAAAATAATTATCCGATTGATGGTGCCAGAGTTTCCATCGCTGACGAATCTGACCCTGACACGATTTTGGAGGAGCTTTCAACAAATTCTGTCGGGCAAACACCTGATTTATCTGTCGCAACACCGCCTATTGACTACAGCCTAAAGCCTGATGAACCACGCCCCTATTCTGCACTGATTCTCACAATCAATGCGCCTGGCTTTGAACCTCTTACCATTCGCGGTACTGAGGTGCTTCCTGACCAGACTGCTATCCAGAAGGCACGTCTTCGCCCTATTGGATCTAGTTTAAATAATTTAATTGAGATTCCTGAGCATACACTTTATGGCACCTATCCCCCTAAAAATCCTGAGGCTGAGGTTAAGCCCTCCTACGAGTCAGGTGAGGTTGTATTAAGCCGTGTCGTTATTCCTGAAACTATTGTTGTCCATGACGGCACACCATCTGACCGCACGGCACCAGATTACTATGTGCCTTACAGGGATTATATTAAAAATGTAGCTTCCAGTGAAATTTATGCAACATGGCCTGAAAGTGCTCTTGTGTCAAATATCCTGGCAATCATGTCTTTCACGCTCAACCGTGTGTATACAGAATGGTACCGCAATCAGGGCTATGATTTTACAATAACATCATCAACTGCCTACGACCACAAATGGATTTATGGACGCAATATTTTTGATTCTATTTCGATTATCGTTGATGAGATTTTTGACCAGTATCTGTCACGTCCTGATGTGCGACAGCCCATTTTAACTCAGTACTGCGACGGAAAGCGTGTTTCATGCCCTAACTGGATGAGCCAGTGGGGATCGGCATCACTTGGCGAGCAGGGCTATTCACCTATCGAAATTCTTCGCTATTATTATGGTGATGATCTCTATATTAATACTGCACAGCAGATCGCAGGTATCCCGGCATCATGGCCGCGCTATGATTTGACAGTAGGAAGTTCTGGTCCAAAGGTTCAGCAGATTCAAGAGCAATTGCTTGAAATCTCGAAAGTCTACACGACTATTCCGCCCCTCACGCCAACCGGCTACTATGATGAGGCGACTGCCGAGGCTGTTCGTGCCTTTCAGAATATTTTCGGACTGCCGCAAACAGGCGTGGTAGACTTTGCTACCTGGTACAAGATTAGTTATATCTATGTAGGGATTACGAGAATGGGAGAATTAAATTAATCTGCCAAAAGGGGTCTGACCAAATGGCCAGACCCCCTTTTTAACAAAAGTGATTCTTATTTTGTTTTACTCAACAACTTCTCCTGCTCTTGCTGCATCTTCTGCTGCTGCACGAAGTGTTACCTCGTTCTCCTGGAACTCTACACACTGATCATAGCCATACTCGTTTGCCTGTGCAACCATATCAGCTACGATCTTATCAAATTCTTCATCGGAGGAAGCATAGATTGCCTTCCAGGAACCTTCCTTGATACATGTTGTTACCTGTGTCCATACAAGCTGAAGCTCATCAGATCTTACGCCTGCTGAATACATGGTACCAGGTGCGATATGAAGATTTACATTCTTGAAGTAATCATCAAACAGTTCGCAGTTATTGTGATCTCTCCAATCCTGCTCAATCTCAGAACCTGCTGCAGAGTTAAAGCTTGACCATCTCTTGTAGTTATATGTCTCGCCAACCTTTGAGTCAAGATTTGTTGTATCAAGTGCCCATGTTGTATTGTTGATCTTGAAGTTTCCATCTTCGAATGTGCCGCTGTAGCCATCAGACATTTCTGTCTTTCCATCAAGCTTTGCACTCTTTCCAAGATCGGTAAAGCATGTATTTCCATCCTCATCATAATACCAGCATACATCCTTTGGACCATACTCAAGTGTCATACGTCCTTCTGGTGTTGCAAGCCAGTTGATAATTGCCATACAAAGTTCTGGGTACTCAGTATTTGCACCGATAGTCCACGGTCTGTTTCCGCCATAAATATTCTGGCCGTAAGCGATTGGCTCTGCCTCTGATGGCGGACACGGAGCCATCATCTTGCCTTCTGATGTATGAGCCTCACTGTTATACAGAGAAGATCCAAGGAAATTAAATACATTCATGAAAGCAGTACCATTCTGATAATCCTCAACCATGCCATCATATCCCTGTGTCTGGGAATCTGGATCTAAAAGTCCCTTCTGGTACAGAGTGTTATAGAATTTCAGCGCTGTCAGGTATGGTCCGTTCTCCTCTAAGCATGGATGATACTCCTGCTTATCAGAATCATAAAGACCAATTCCAAATTCATCATAGCCAAAATATGCAGATGCAGTTGACTTTACAAACATAACCATATCGCCGTCCCAGTCTGCAAATAAGGATACGCCGTAGGTGGTCTTTCCATTATCATCTGTCGGGCAAAGTTCCTTCATCTGTGCAAGTACATCTACCATATCATCAAGATTTTTGATTTCTGGATAGCCAAGTTCCTTATAAAGATCCCAGCGAAGATCCCACTCATACATGATATCCTGACGCTGATTAGCATCTGTTGCGATATCAAATCCGATTCCATATGTTGTTCCGCCAGAAATCTGTGTATTCTTCTCAAGTGCTGGCTGCATATGCTCTACAATATATGGACCATATTCGCTGAGAATATCATCCTCGTTCCAGTCAAAAAGCATACCCTTATCTACTGCCTGCAGATACTCATCACCATCATTTCCCCAGATTACAAGATCGCCAAGATCACCTGACTCCATACGTGTCTCATAAGTTCCATCACTGTCAGGAATGATATTTAACTTCACATTAAATTTCTCTAACATAACTTGTCCAAACCAACCGATCTGCTCACCTGAATAGTTTGCCAGCTGGTCAAATACATTCAGTGTAACAGTCTCATCCGGAATCACGTCCTCCGGAATCGCCTTTGCAGGATCCTCAGTCTCATCTGCTGCTGCAGGAACAACAAACATTGATGCGGACATAGCTGCCGCCATAAACAGTGCACTCGCTTTTCTCAATTTCATATTTTTCTTCCTCCTAATTTTTATATGCTCCGCGCTCTTGCGGTTAACATCATTTATTATCCCTTGACAGCTCCCAGCATAATTCCCTTTTCAAAGTAACGCTGCATGAACGGATATACAACAAGAATCGGAATAACCGTTACCATGGAGATTGTGTACTTGATTACCTTGCCGCTGAGTGCTGACTTTACTGCTGAATCACTGACAGAACCGCCTGACTGCATCAATGCACTTAAATTGGATGCCTGATTTAAATAAATATAGAGACGATGCTGCAGTGTGTAAAGCTCTGGCTTTGATGACATCAATATCAAAGAATCAGTGAATGAGTTCCAGTTTCCAACTGCACCGAAGATCGCAATGGTCGCTAAAATTGGCTTGCTGAGCGGCCAGATAATCTGTGCAAATATACGGATATGAGAAGCGCCGTCAATCTTTGCGCTCTCCTCAAGCTCCTTCGGAATAGATTCGATGTAGGTTTTTACAAGAATAATATTGTATGGTGCAACAATACCTGGAATGATGTATGCCCAGTAGGTATTTGTCAGACCAAGCATCTGCATATTCAAAAACCACGGAATTAATCCGGCATTGAAATACATCGTGATTACGATAAAACGGTACCAGACTTTTCGTCCCCACATCTCCTGCTGTGTTACAAGATAGCCTATGAAGGCTGATGCAGCGACCATAAGCGCTGTACCAAACACAGTTCTGGTGACTGATACGATAAAGGAGCTCATCAAATCACTTACATTTAAAAGTGCCGCATAATTTCCAAAATGAATGCCTCTTGGAATAAAATTGATCAGTCCCTTTACAACAAGATCATTGTCGCTGATCGTATTGATAAACAGATAGTAGAATGGGAAGATACATATAATCGTAAATAACGTATATACAACATAATTGATTACATTAAAAATTTGATCTCCCACACTAGTGCGGTATATATTTTTATGTGTTTTCTCATATAATTTCTCGGCCTTTAAATCGGCCTTTTCCTGTGCTGTCTTTGCCATCGTCCCCTCCTTATACAATACTCTCACCACGGATCAGCTTAGATGCACCATTTGCTAAAAACAAAAGCGTAACACTGATAACCGATTTGAGCATACTGACAACGGTGGTCAGCGGTATGGAGCCTTGTCCAATACCAAGCTCATACACATACAGATCCAAAACACGTATAGATGTCGCATTAGTTGCGTTTTTGAATACAAGATACTGATCCATGCCATTGCTTAATACATTTGCAATTGACATCAAAAGCAATACACAAAATGTCGGAATAAGACCCGGCACCGTGATGTGCCACATACGTTGGAAGCGTCCTGCACCATCAACTGTTGCTGCCTCATAAAGCTGCTGATCAATACCTGAGATACCAGCTATGTAAATGATTGCGCTCCATCCAATTCCCTTCCAGGTTCCCCAAAGCCACATCTTAAGCCATGTATGTGAACCATTCATAAGAAGATTATGTCCTTCACTCCAGATTCCAAGATTAACAAGAATACTGCTTAAAAATCCGTCTGTAGAGAAAATACATGTTGCAATTGAGTATACCAGTACCCAGCTGATGAAATTCGGAACAGTCGTAAAGGTCTGAACAAAACGTCTAAACTTAAGATTTTTAATCTCACAAAGGAATATTGCAAAGGCCATTGGCATCCAGCTTGTTAAAATTCCGATTCCGCTCATGCCAAGCGTATTTTTCATTACATTTCCAATATCCTTTACTGTTGCCGGATTTTTCAAAAGCTCTGTGAACCACTTAAATCCAACAAAGTTTGCCATGCTCAGAGAATCGCCGGCTTTGTAGTCAAAGAATGCATATCGCCAGCCCCAAAGCGGCAAATATGAAAATACTGCAACAAGTGCCAGAAATGGCATCAGCATCAAAAATAGAGTATACTTTGTCTCCATCTCAAACTTCTTTTCGCTCTTTTGCTTTTTAAGAAGAAGTATGGCTGCAATAGACGAAACTATTAAGATGACTGCAAACACTGTCATACTTGTGACGCTCTTTGGCAGCATAGGCTCGATTTTATCAACTTTCTCACTCGCGCTTATCTGTTTGTACGCAGTTGAAATCATCACGATACCAATTGCCATCACCACACCGCTTATCAAAGAAAAAATATTTCCAAGCTTCTTTAAGCGTATATTTCCGAGTGACATACAGGCTGCTGCTACGCCTGATGCAATGCCGACACACATAACGATTGCGCCTGCACAGTCAAGCATGAAGCTTTCCTGTGACACCCATCCCTTTTTAAATGCACGGCCAAAGCCATTTGTCAAAGTACTATATGAAATACCTGACGTAAAAAGTGACAGATTCTTATTGATCATTCCACTAATTCTTGCCGGATTCAAACTCGGTATAAACAAAAAGACAACCGACAGCAGAACGGCAGCGCGAATTACATAATAGAGATAATCATAAGCCTGGCGCTGTTTTGCTTTTTTTTGATTCATTTTCTTCCCCTTTCTGTCTGTTGTCTGCGGTAACGTTTTCGCTTTTTCTTAAAAAAAATAATGATAAATCTTGTTATATTATTTTTTTCAAAGACAACTTGATATTGTTTTTATTATAATGCTGATCGTTTAAATTTGCACTGGTATTTTTTGAGGTATATACTGGTATTTTTTATTATTTTACTTGTTTTCCACTTTATATTGTAGTACAATATGTGAAACGCAATCGTTTTCTTATTTTTGCTTTTTGTCTCTTTTGTATGATAAATTAGAAAAATTTGTGAGGTGTTCATATGTATTCTTGTGATATCTTATTTCCTGCCCATAATCAGATCACGATCACCAAGAATCCTTCTGATACAGAAGGCCGCCATCAGCATACCTTTTTTGAGCTTGATTGTATTAAAGTGGGACGCTGTCTTTCTGAGTTGGGGGGGCATTCGTTATTTCTGCCAGCTAATTCCTTTGCTTTTTTGCCGCCTGATACAGCTCACCTTGTTCATCCGAGTCAAGACTGCATTTGGTATCAGCTTCTGATCGCTCCTGATATTCTTGAGCAGCTGCTTTCTTTTTCTTTTGATAACAATATTTTCTGCGAATTTTTTCTGCAGTCTGTATTTGCTAAGGAAAGCACTGACTGCCTGATCAGCCATACTGACAGCGCAGAACCTGATACTTGGGTACTGCTTGATGCAATGACACAGGAATGTCAGAAAGCTGATATTTACAGTGAAAAAATGCTTTTTCATCTGCTGCTTACACTTTTTTATAAATTAATGCGAAACGGTGAGATGACGATTCTTGGATCACATGATTTTGCTAAGAAGACTCATATGGCTGTCATTGCACGCTATCTGCTGCAAAACTACACATGCGCGTCACTGGCCGGACTTGCAGATCAGCTTAACTATTCTCTTTCCTACTGCTCTCACTTTGTTCTGGAGAATACTGGCTTTACCTTTAAACAGCTGCAAAAAAAGATCCGCATGCAAAAGGCAGTCAGTTACCTTTTATATGCGGATACACCAGTAAATCTTATTGCTGAGCAGATTGGCTACAGCTGTTCAGAGAACTTTATGAAGGTCTTTAAACAGGAATACGGCCTCACTCCTACGCAGTATCGCGCAAGAATGAAGCCACAGTGAATATTCGCTGGCTTCTTTAGAAGCCGCTGCATCCTCATGTTCGTTCGGGTCTTACCCCTTGTTATCGTTGATATATTGGATCATTCCTGGTCCTAATTTTTCTGTTGGGCGCGCCAGAAAGCCGTGCGCTTCGTAGAAGCGCTCTCGTCCTTTCGCACACATCAGATCAAACATCATCTCAGTACCTGGAAGGCGAAGACTTTCGACGTACCTAGTCAGTCTTGAAAGAATAAGCGATCCAATTCCGTACCCCTGTGCCTGCGGCGGAATGACAAGATCCTGCACGTAGCAGATGACTGCACCATCTCCCACCAGACGTCCCATGCCAATTGGCTGTCCTGCCAGATAGGCACCGACAACAAGAAGACTATTATCGAGTGCCTTCTGTGCCTGCTCACGTGATAATTTCTTCCAGCCGACAAGCGCACGAAGCTTTAAATATTCATCTACTGTCAGCTTATTGTCGATCAATTCTATCATATCAAGATCTACTTGTCTTGGCATCGTTTTTACCTTACTTTCCTTCGTATGTGATAACGGACTCTACATCATAACCTGCCAGGCGCTCTCTGCCCTTTAATCCAGCCAGCTCCATGACAAATGCAATCTTTACAACTTCTGCACCAAGGCTCTCTGCTAACTTTACAGCTGCCTCTACTGTTCCGCCTGTTGCAATCAAATCGTCGATGATGACAACCTTCATGCCTGGACGAAGATCTTCCTTATGAATCTCAATCTCTGCTGTGCCGTATTCAAGATCGTACTTTGCAGAAACAGTCTCTCTTGGCAGCTTTCCCTTCTTTCTTACCGGGATAAATGCCTTATGCAAATTGTAGGCAATCGGCATACCAAAGATAAAACCTCTTGACTCTAAGCCAAGTACTGCGTCAAACTCAACACCCTCTAACATTTCCTGAATCTTGTCGATGGACAGCTTTAATCCGTCGGCATCACGAAGGATTCCAGTGATGTCACGGAAAATGATGCCTGGCTCCGGAAAATCCGGAATACTGATTACATAATCTTCAATTCTTTTCATTTTAGTTTCCACCTTTGTTTATTTTTTATTCCTTACCGGAATGTATATGCGATCACAAACAGCACTATCAGATGCACAGGATAGAAAAAATAAAATGCATATTGTACCTTTTTGCTTGAATAGCCTTTTCTTCCATTATAAAGGGCAATTGGAAGCAGTGCAAAAAATCCATATATTTCAAAGCTGTTCTTATAATAAAGTACAAATATTCCAAGTGCTGCAAATACTACGTGAATCATCTGAGAGACTGCCGGTGTGTATGGTTTAAAAACCTTTTCCCATGGCTCATTCATAAGACCCATGACAGCGATGCACACAACTCCACTCCAGTCATAGTCAGTATAAAAGATGAATTTTGCCATGTAACCGTAGCCAAATACAAGAACTGGCCACACCAGATATTTCCAGTCTTGATCAACTACCTTCATAAATGTAACAATCATCATGCCAAATAGCAGCGTAATAAATACATTTTGTGAAGACATATCAATCTGAAAATTTTTTAATGCCAGATCAAATGGAATCTCAGAAATTAAGGCAAGCAGTGCAAGACGCGCCATGTAGCGCTTCCAGTTTTTTGTGTATCGCACTCCCTCCACTATCTGGAAGCAGAATATAGGAAACGCAATGCGTCCGATCATTCTGCCAATCCAGTAAAGTGTGGTTCCCGTTCCCGGCACGATATGTCTTGAAATATTCCACACATCGACACCGTACGGATTGATACAGGAGGCAAAGAGATGATCGATAAACATTGTGACCATTGCAATAATTTTTAATGCAAATGCACTCATGCTTCACCGCCTTTCTCTTTAGTAACAGGATTATTCTTCGCCATCTGGTTCTACATCATCCTCGAGATTTGCGGTGTAAACCTGACGCTTCATTGCCATTTCATCACTTGCCAGATACTCGTCATATGTGGTAATCTTATCGATAAATCCGCCCGGAAGCAGCTCGATAATACGGTTTGCAGTTGTCTGAACGATCTGATGGTCTCTTGATGAGAACAAAATTACGCCTGGGAACTTCATCATACCGTTATTTAATGCTGTGATGGACTCCATGTCTAAGTGGTTTGTTGGCTCATCAAATACTAATACATTTGCACCAGAAATCATCATCTTGGAAAGCATACAGCGAACCTTCTCTCCTCCTGATAAAACGCGAACCTTCTTCGCACCGTCATCACCAGCAAAAAGCATACGTCCAAGGAAACCTCTTACATAAGTGATATCCTTTACAGGTGAGTACTGCTGCAGCCAGTCGTAGATCACAAGATCGCTGTCAAACTCAGCTGAGTTATCCTTCGGGAAGTATGCCTGAGATGTTGTTACACCCCACTTGAAGCTTCCTGAATCTGGCTCCATCTCACCCATTAAAATCTGGAATAATGTTGTCTTTGCCAGCTCATTTGAACCAACAAATGCAACCTTATCGTCATGACGCAGTGTAAAGCTGATATTGTCAAGCACCTTTACTCCATCAATTGTCTTACTTAAATTCTCAACTGTCAGAACCTCATTTCCGATAGTACGGTCTGGTCTAAAGTCGATGTATGGATACTTTCTGGAGGATGGACGCATATCGTCAAGCTGGATCTTCTCAAGTGCTCTCTTACGTGATGTTGCCTGCTTACTCTTAGATGCATTTGCGGAGAAACGCTGGATGAACTCCTGTAACTCCTTAATCTTCTCTTCCTTCTTGCGGTTTGCTTCCTTCATCTGCTTAATCATAAGCTGAGAAGACTCATACCAGAAATCATAGTTACCAGAATACAGCTGAATCTTTGCATAGTCAATATCAGCGATCTGTGTACATACCTTATTTAAGAAATAACGGTCATGGGAAACGACAATGACAGTGTTTTCAAAGTTGATCAAAAACTCCTCTAACCAGTCGATTGCTGCTAAGTCCAAATGGTTGGTAGGCTCATCCATTAATAGAATATCTGGATTTCCAAACAAAGCTCTTGCAAGAAGAACCTTTACCTTGTCCGGACCGTCAAGCTCACCCATCTTCTTATAATGAAGATCAGTTTCAATACCAAGACCATTTAACAAGGATGCAGCATCGGAATCTGCCTCCCATCCATTCATCTGCGCAAACTCTGCCTCCAGCTCACTTGCACGAATACCATCCTCATCAGAGAAATCCTCTTTTGCATAGATGGCATCCTTTTCCTTCATGATTTCAAAAAGACGGGCATTTCCCATCATAACAGTATCTAGTACTACGCAGTCATCATACTTAAAGTGATCCTGCTCCAGTACGGAAAGACGCTGTCCAGGTGTCATTGTGATGCTTCCGTTTGTCGGCTCAAGCTGACCGGACAAAATCTTTAAAAATGTGGATTTTCCGGCACCGTTTGCACCGATAATTCCATAACAGTTTCCTTCTGTAAATTTGATATTTACATCTTCGAAAAGGGCTCGCTTGCCCAGACGTAATGTTACTCCATTTGCACTAATCATGTTTCCCTCTCATTCCGCCGCCTGCCTGCTGCATCTGCGGCTTATACACTCCTGTCTTCTTGTTCTCTCATCCTAATAGGCTGTCTTCTCTTGAATGACAGCTGAATACGATTACCTGATGACCGCACTTTTTAAGCATATTGATTGCTGCGGCAAGGCGCTCATCATCATAGTACGCAAATACATCATCAAACAAAAATGGCATAGGTTCATCCTGCCACAAAAGCTTTGCAGCTGCAACACGGATGCTTAAGTAAATCTGCTCGATTGTTCCTCGGCTCACACTTTCTAACTGAATCTCCCGCTCATCTGCATACACTCTCACCTTCATATCCTGTCCAATCACAACCTTCTCATACTTTCCGTCTGTAATATCAAACAGGATTTTTGAAGCCTCACTGTTTAACAGATTTCCAAAGGTGGCGCGAATACGTTCTGATACGTGATCCATTGTCTTAAGTGCCATATTGACAGATTCAATTTCTTCTGCGAGTCTGGCATTTTCTGCGGCAGCACCCTTTAGCTTCTGATCGTTTTCTTCAAGTGACAACAAAATCTTTTCTTCTTCTTTTTGCTCATGCACAAGATAAGAAAGCTCTCGCTGTGCCTTTTCATACTGCTCTTCAAGCGGCTTGCAGCGGTCGGCAGCATCAGTCGGCATCTTTGTTTTACATTCCTCAAAGTCCTTTAGGCTTTGTTCAAGCTTTTCTTTTAGTTCCTTTGATATCTTTTGGGCCGCCAGCGCATTCTTTTTGTTGTCCTTACTCTTCCATGCACACACAAACATGGAAACAAGACATACAAATGCTGCACATGCCCCGATTGTAATCATCCAGAAATCGCCTCTGTTTGTCATGCCGACACTGCTGTAGCGATAAATGGAAAATGCACCGGCAAGAACAGCAAGCACTAACCATATAAGCCATCCATGTCCGCCTACTGCCGTCATATTGGCATTAGCTGCATTTTCACTTGCCTTTTTATCTGACTCATAGCGACGGCGAAGCTCATTTCGCTCGCGTTCATATGCCATAAGTTCTTCCTCTGCCTGACGGCGCTCAGTCTCGATCTGCACCTGCAAATCACTGCTTTGCTTTTCTCTAATATAACGTGAACGCTGCAGACGGCTCAGACGCTTGCCTGACTCATCTGCCATCTTTTGATTCTTTTGATGAACACTGTCCACATCGTTTACGATCTGTGACTGCAGACTCTGCTTCTTTAATAACAGCTCCTGTTTTGCCTGCTTGACATCGATGTTCAGATTTTTGCTCTGACTGGCATTGACTGCCATATCCTCAAGCTCCTTTGCAAGCTGCGGATCTGTAGCACTCTTTAGCTGCTCAATACAGATAGTATTAAGATAGCTTGTCTCAGTGAGACCGCTCAAAATCTGTCTTAAATGCTGCTTTGCCGGCTGAAGCGACTCATCTGTCTCATCATCAAATACACGAACCGTTGGCTGCGGTCTTAAAAAGTTTCGCTCGATTCTGTATACTTTATCATCTTTTTTAATCCACATTCTTCCGCAAAAATCATGCGGTGTCTCCCATGGAAGATAATGGCTGTAACGCTCATTTCCCTCCTCTGTATCTGGGATGCCAAACAGCATACTGCGCACAAATGCATGAATCGTGGATTTTCCAGCCTCATTTTTGCCATACACAATATTCAGGCCGGACGTAAATGTAATTGTTTTTAAATGGAATTTTCCAAAATGTGTCAATTCCAGCTTTAGAATATTCACTTGCTACCCCACTTCCCTGTCTGTTACCGTGTCTTCTGTACGGCATTTAAAAGTGCCTCCAGGCCGCAGTAAAGTGCTTTTTGCTCACGCGCTCCTGCCGGTTCTTTTAAAAACTCTTCCAGATACATACCGATCATATCATCCTTATGCTCGTCTAAAAGTGCCACCAGATTGTAGTCTGGCATTGTGCCGTCCTTTACATCTGCCACATTGCCAAGCGCAAGAAGGCGTGCTCTGTCATATGGCTCTTTTGGCTGATAACGTCCTTCAAGACTAATCGTGAAGATGTTATCGCTGCCATACTGATTGATTGCAGCTGTCAGCTTTTCTTCCAGCTCATCCTCTGTAATATCACTTGACAGGCGCACTTTAATATTGATGTACTCACGGCAGGCAAAAGGTACAAACCTAATCGTTGTACTTTCCTCGTTAATCTCTCCGAGAATAAAGCCATGCTTGCCTGTTTCCTGTACGCTAAGAGGCTCAAGTGATCCGGCATAAGCAATGTGCATGTTTTGCATTACGCTTGCTTTGTGCTCATAGCCAAGTGCAATATAATCAAAGCCTTTTTCTGACAGTTCTGAAAGATCTGCCGGCATATGATTATCATCACCTGTATAGCCAAGCAAAATCTGATATTCACTTTCCTTATCTGGTCTTGCATCTTCCAGATACGGCTTGCCTTCTGTCGGAGCATAGTAGCTGCATCCATGAACAGATGTATTTATGTTTCCCAGCTGCACATTCATGCAATGCTTATCAGACAGCATATGTACCCACGACTGCCACGGATATGTCTTCCACGGACTATCTTCTGTGATATAGTCAGATGCACCGGCAATCATGACAACTTCTGTGG
The DNA here is from genome assembly GCA_934292725.1 of uncultured Lachnospiraceae bacterium. Classification (GTDB taxonomy): domain Bacteria; phylum Bacillota; class Clostridia; order Lachnospirales; family Lachnospiraceae; genus Anthropogastromicrobium. The sequence goes on along the minus strand of CAKQXY010000009.1, from coordinate 52,118 downwards.
CGGTCAGTCTGGCAAACAGCTTTGCTGCCCGGTCAAGATCTGCCCAGACGGGAGGTCGATCAAAGAGATCGCCTGCGATTAATAACAGGTCGATCTCCTTTTCATTACACGCATCTATCACTGCAGCAAATGAGTCCCAAATTTCTTCTGCACGGTTCTTTCCCCAGAGAAATTCTGCTTCAGGGCTGCTGCCCAGATGCAAGTCTGCTATGTGTATAAAGCGCATTTGGTCTCCTCTCTTGTTTTATACAACCCGCAAGTTCGACGAAGGCGGTTCGACGATTGTTTTGTCGGCGTCACTTTTCCGCAGGCACCTGTTACAGTATTTATTATCATACTTTGTTTTGAAAGTCCTGCTACAACGTTCCGCCTCGTAAAATCAACTCGTCTCACCGCTAATTCAGATTACGATGTTGCCACCATAAACTATATTCATCTGCTCAGCAAGGTTATCATTATTATAAATATACATGATGTTGGGGGCAAAAGGTATTTTGACCCCCTTGATACCAGATTGCTACGTGCTTTGCACTCTCGCAATCTTCGTATACATTAGATGTCACAGTTATTCACCGTTCTTGGGAATGGGATTACGTCGCGGATGTTGCCCATTCCTGTCAGGTACATAACGCAGCGCTCAAATCCAAGACCAAAACCTGCATGACGTGCGCTTCCGTACTTTCTTAAATCCAGATAGAAGCCATAATCTTCTTCGTTTAAGCCAAGCTCTTTCATACGCTCTGTCAGCTTTGTATAGTCGTCCTCTCTCTGGCTTCCGCCGATGATTTCTCCGATACCTGGTACGAGGCAGTCCATTGCAGCAACTGTCTTTCCGTCTTCGTTTTGCTTCATGTAGAATGCCTTGATTTCCTTCGGATAATCAGTTACGAATACAGGGCGCTTGAAGATCTCCTCTGTCAGATAACGCTCATGCTCTGTCTGTAAATCACAGCCCCAGCTTACCTTATAATCAAACTTATCATTGTGCTTCTCTAAAAGCTCAATTGCCTCTGTGTAGGTAACGTGACCAAACTCAGAGTTTAATACGTGATTTAAGCGATCTAATAATCCCTTGTCGATGAAGGAATTGAAGAACTCCATCTCCTTTGGTGCCTTCTCTAATACATAGCGGATTACATACTTTAACATGTCTTCTGCTAACTTCATATCATCATTTAAATCAGCGAATGCCATCTCAGGCTCGATCATCCAGAACTCTGCTGCATGACGTGTAGTGTTTGAGTTTTCTGCACGGAAGGTCGGTCCAAAGGTGTAGATGTTTCTAAATGCCATTGCATATGTCTCACCGTTTAACTGTCCGCTTACAGTCAGGTTAGTTGGCTTTCCAAAGAAATCCTGTGAGAAATCAACCTTTCCATCCTCTGTCTTCGGGATGTTGTTTAAATCCATAGTTGTTACCTGGAACATCTCGCCTGCACCCTCACAGTCACTTCCGGTGATCAGTGGAGTGTGCACATATACAAAGCCCTTCTCCTGGAAGAACTGATGAATAGCAAATGCGATCAAAGAACGAACACGGAAAACTGCCTGGAAGGTGTTTGTACGCGGACGCAGATGTGAAATGGTACGCAGATACTCCATGCTGTGACGCTTCTTCTGTAACGGATAGTCTGGTGTAGATGCACCCTCAACTGTAACAGTCTCTGCCTGGATCTCAAATGGCTGCTTTGCCTGCGGTGTAGCAACTAATGTTCCCTTTACAATCAGGGCAGTACCTACGTTGCACTTTGAGATCTCTGCAAAGTTCTCCATTGTATCATGATATACAACCTGAATTGGCTCAAAGCTAGTTCCATCGCTGAGTACGATAAATCCAAATGTCTTGGAATCACGGATACTGCGAATCCATCCTCCTACTGTTACTTCCTTATCCATATACGCGTCCGGCTGCGCAAAAATTTCGCGGACTGTAATTAATTCCATAATTGCCTCCTTTTAGTAAATGAAATTGCGGCAGCAAATTTTTTTCATAACAGCTGCACACAGTTGTCTTTAATTATACCGCGAATAAACGAATATGACAACTGCCTTTTTCGCAAACCCGGTACTTTACAGTTGTTTTTTCATAAGATAAAATAGAAGGAAGCAACTTCCAGAAAGAAAGGATCCTTTTTATGAACCAAATCTATCTTGATCATGCCGCTACGACGCCTGTTCTGCCAGAGGTATGCGACACTATGATCTCTTATATGAAGAGCGAATGGGGAAATCCCTCTTCGCTGTATGATTTTTCTGATGAACCACGACGCGCTGTTTTGGACGCACGTGCACATACTGCCGCCCTGATCCATGCTGATCCGAAACGTATCTTTTTTACTTCCGGCGGCTCTGAATCTGACAGCTGGGCACTTATTGGCTGTGCACGGCTGCTTCGCTGTAAAGGAAATCACATCATCGTCTCTGCTATTGAACATCATGCAATTTTGCATGCAGCCGCTTTCCTTGAAGATGAAGGCTTTGATGTGACTTACCTGAAGCCTGATGCAGCAGGCTTCATTCACCCTGAAAGTCTTTTAAAGGCCATGCGCCCTGATACTATTCTTGTGTCAATTATGATGGCAAATAATGAAATTGGTACGATTCAGCCAATTTCTGATTTAGCTTATATTGCGCATACAAACGGCTGTGATGGCTGTCTTTTTCACACTGATGCTGTTCAGGCATACGGACAAATTCCTATTGACGTAAAGCGGCTTGGAGTTGACCTTTTAAGTGCAAGTGCACATAAAATTTATGGGCCAAAGGGCATCGGTCTTTTGTATATCCGCGATGGCATTACACTGACACCGCTTATATTTGGCGGCGGTCAGGAGGGCGGCATTCGCGGCGGAACAGAAAATGTACCTGCAATTGCAGGCTTTGGCGTGGCAGCAAAAATCGCATTTAATCAGATGCGCGCCACAATGCGCCACGAAATTGCCCTTCGCAATTATCTGATTCAGCGAGTACTGCATGAAATTCCATTTTGCCAGTTAAATGGCAGTCAACAAAATCGTCTTCCTGGCAATGCAAACTTTTCGTTTGAGTATGTTGAGGGCAGCTCACTTCTTATGATGCTTGACGCGCAGGGTATATGTGCATCATCTGGCTCTGCCTGTGCATCTTCATCTGCAGCGCCGTCCCATGTACTGACTGCAATTGGATTGTCTGATGAGCTTGCACATGCTTCGCTTCGCCTGACACTTGGACGAAACACAACAAAAAAAGAGCTGGACTTCGTTGTTTCGATATTAAAAGAAACAATTGACCAGCTCAGAAGTATCTCTGATTCTTATCTTAATCGTATTTCACGATAATCGCCTCTTCGCTTGCTGTATAAGCTGTGGACGGCGTATAATAACTCAAATGCTACAATGGCTGCCTGTACTAGTAAGCTTACGGGCAGCCAGTGCTGTGTAACCCAGTTTTGTTTATAATTTCCCATGTAATTAATCATATCAAAAATTGCACTGCGGCTTCCTGCCTGGTTATTCAATACACCATAGAACGTGACAACTGGATTAGCAAGAAGCAGATAGTGATACCAGGAAACAGGACTTCCCAGCTGATCCCCATAGCTTGATGAGCTGTACAAAAGGTTCGGGGCAAGATGGACAAGCAATGTTCCGCCGATCAAAATCAGATTTGAAGCATATGCAGAAAGCGCTGCGTAAACAGAACGATTTGCACCTGCTGAGCAGAGAATGGAAAGTGAGCAAATCTCAAGTGCAACAATAAGAAGCACGCTGATCATTGCAATAAGATCTCGCATCTGAACACCACCGTACACAAATACAAGTGAAAAAACTGGAAGTGATGTTACAATGAGTACAAACATCATATTCATACAAGAAACAAGCTTTCCTAAAATTACCTGCCATGGCGAAACGCCTGTCGATAAAAACAGCTCCAGATTTCCATTTTCGCGCTCCTGACTGATGCCAGTTCCTGCAAGTGCCGGAGCGATAAAAACGATCATCAAACATTCTGCCATCGCAAGCGTAAGATATAGCTGCAGCAGTGCGGCATAGTCATTTTCAATGCTAGTCTTCATGTAACTTACCATATTTACGAATACAACTATGGCTATAACAGCAATCACACTGTTGACAGCAAGAACAGCAATTAGAAATGCCTTGCTGCGGTTTGCCGCCCAGCGATCTTTTTCATATATTGGATTATGAAATTTGCTCATATTCTCCCCTTTCCGCCTGAAATTTCACGCTCTAACAGATTTTCCAGACTGCTCTGTCCACGGCTAAATGAGTATACCTTGACATTGCTTTCTATAAGCTTTTTTAAAAGGGCAGCCTCATCTTTGATGCCACCTGCAAAATGCATGACGATAAAATTGCCGTCTCTTGAAATCGTGCGCACAAGCGCTTCCTTTCGCAAAATGGCAACGGCTGCCTCAGGCGCTTCACTCACACGAAGATATAAAAGTGCCTCGCTTCTTGCCTGACGAAGAATATCTGACAGATTTCCTTCACTTATAATGCGCCCCTTCTCAATAATACCGATCTCGCCGCAAAGATGCGCTGCATCTGGAAGTGACTGCGATGCCATTAAGACAGTTACCTCATCCTCTGCAAGAATAGCAAACAATTCCTCCATCGCAAGCTTTTGCGCACTCTCCATACCATTAAATGGATCATCAAGAAGCAGCAGACGCGGACGATGAAGAATAGCCCGCAAAAAGGAAAGTTCTCTTCTGACACTAGCAGACTGCTCCTCCACAAGCTGCTCTGCTCTTCGCTCAAGATGACCCATCTGGAGCACCTCCATGCAGCGCTCTCTCGCTGCCAGACCATAAAGGCCTTGCGCATGTGCATATACTTCGAGATACTCCATTACCTGAAGACGAGGAAAATAACCATCCTGTGGTCCCATGTATCCAAAAATACGAAGAATATTTTTCTTATTTTCCCGTTTTAACGCATCCATCCCATTAATGCAAATACTTCCGCTTTGCGGCTCTAAAAGACCAGAACAAAGACGAAGAAGTGTTGTCTTTCCAGACCCTTTTCTGCCAAGAAGCGCATAAAAGCTGCCCGGCGTAACGTTTAGCGTAAGCTCGTCGATCAAAGTCTTCTTTTTTACTTTAAATGTAAGCTGATTTACGGACAGCATACATGCCTCCTATCTTATAGTTATCATGTTACATCTGTCAGTTCTGTGTGACAGACAAACAAATAATGGTATCATTTTCTACAGGGTAATCTGTATACTGCTGTATAGCAGGCGTATAATCAATCTGTGCCATAACATATACCTGTTCTTTTTTTGTATACAAATAGTACTCATAGTAATCAGCAAGCTTTCCAATCCACTGACCGCGGTTTTTATATGCACCCTCTGAAAACTGATCTTTTGTCATCATATGAACACGTCCATTTTGCTGTTCTGCCTCTAAATCAATTGTCTCCCCTGGCTTCCAGTGCTCGATCAGCGCAAGCTCATTTCCTGTATTTACTACAGACGATATAAGTTCGTATTCAGTATTATTTACAAGTGTTCCAGAAACTCCCGATGCATTTTCTTCAACTGTGCCTGTAACAGTCCCGATATTTGAAATATTATTTTCAAGTGCAAAACAACGTGAAGAAAAGGCTGTCAGATTTTCCAAAGACAAAAGTGTCTGCTCTTTAGAAAAATCAAACGACACGACGCGCTTTGCATTGACAGTGCCGTTTTGTGTGCCGCTTCCCCAATAATACTCTTCCATAAGTGATGTAACATGGTATGCTGGATTAATGCTTACCTCATATCTGCTGTTAAACGGTGCCTGAATGCTTGTATAGATTGTTTCACTATTCTCATTTTCTCTGCTGTTCTCATCAGATAATACAGTGAGGCTTCGAATAAATGGCTGTGAATAACGTGTACTTGTTCCTACTATGAATATCAAAATTGAAAAGCATGCGGCAAGCAGACATACAAGCGGGCGAAACCAACGTATCCTTTTTTTCTTGCGCATCAAAAGATAAATTCCAGGAATGCCAACTGCCAGATATAAAATCAAAATAGCTACATATATCCATACCTTTGGTGTCTCAGCAGATGATTTATGTGTCCTGAGTCTGTAAAGCAATGATGAATTTTCGTAAACACTAAGCGAGCTAAAATCTTCTGAGTAGCTTCCGCTTGCTCCTTTGCTTAATGTCATAATAAACTGTGACTTTCTTTCATCAGTAAGACGTGACACAGTCTGGCTGAGTGTTTTTCCAAGAAACCATACGCTTCCATCTCCAAGACTTCGATAAAGCAGCTTTTGGTTACTGCCTGCACTAAAAGTTTTTGAGTTGCCAAATCCGCTTATGTTCATTTTCTGGAGCGCCGTCCATCCGCCGCTTCCCTCAAATACAAGCGTACCGCCCTCTTTTACCCAATCCAGCAATGCATTCTGCATATCACTGCCAAGTTCTTCAAAATAAGCAACATCAACCGATAAAAAATCGAGCATGCCGTAGCCCTCTTTTTCTGTATACAAGTTGTCTTCTGTGAGTGTGACAGTTCGTACTGAAACTGTTGTGCCAAGATCACTTCTTTTGATTTGTTCTGGCCACGATACAGTATCTGTCTGTTTTCCCATATGGCCTGCCAAAATCATATTCTGCCATTCATCGTATGCCTGATATGTGCATGTTCTGCTGTAAATGACACGCTCATCACTGTCAAGAAGTTCTATTGTAATCTGACTGCTGTATTTTGCTGCCGGGACAATAAATGAGATCGTCTGTTCACTTTCCTCTGACAGCGGCATTCTGTATGCATAGTAATCACTTGCATTTGTCGGCACTGTAAGAACACATGAGCTTCCCTCTTTTGCATAATCTCCATCAACATGCACCGTAACTGGAAAAGGATGTTCCTCCACAAGAATCCCTTCTCTTCCAAGACCAAGACTTACACTGACTGTTCCTGAATAGGCGCGGTACGTGCGTTTTGAAGCATTTTTACAGCCAGCTGCTGTAAGCAGGCATAGTGTAATTGTCAAAAGCATTAACAAAGCTGCTATACGATGGGCATTTTTAGCTCTCATCTGACACCTCCTGCTTAGCGTGATTGTCATCTTCGATATTTTCTTCATGTGTGCTTGGCAGCATCACACTAAAAACAGTTCCCTCAAGACTGCTTTTTGCAGCAATTGAACCTCCGTGTATACGCGCCACATTTGCTGCAATCGCAAGACCAAGACCTGTTCCTCCTGTAGCGGAATTTCTTGAGCTTTCAGCACGGTAAAACTTTTCAAATACGCGGTCTAAATCTTTTTGTGGAATTACCTTTCCAAAGTTAATGATATCGACCGTGATTGTTTCTTTTTGTGTTCTTGTCTTTACAACCAGAAGCTTTCCCTCTTTTCCATACTTGATTGCATTGTTAATCAAGTTGTCAAAAAGGCGCACAAGAAGCGTGGCATCACCCTGAATCACAAAATTTTGCACGTCAGGGTGGTACTCGTAATCCATCTCATTATTCTCAAATACCGGATAAAATTCATCCAGAAGCTGCGCTAAAAGTGTGATTATATCGATTGGCTGCATATTTGTAGTCTGCTTACTGTAGCTAAGCTTAGTAAAGCCAAACAAATCTTCTATCATCTGCTGCAGATGCTTTGCCTTGTCGTGAGCAATCCTGATATAATTTTGGCGCGTCTCTTCTGGAAGATCCTTTCTCGTGGAAAGAATATCAAGATATCCTAAAATCGAGGTTAGCGGTGTTCGCAGATCATGTGCAATATTGGTGATCAGCTCGTTTTTTGTCTCCTCCGCCTGCTTTTCCTTTTCAAGAAGCTGCTCGATCTCCTCTGCCATATGATTGACCTGCATTGCAATATCTGACAGCTCATTATCGCCTCGCACTGGAATACGCGTATTAAAATGTCCTTCTGAAATTTCCTGAAGAGACGCTGAAATCTTTCTTGTATATTTGAGTGTTCTATGCTGAAGCATACCAAACACAAAAGCAAACACGCATATGCCAATAAGCAGATAAACAAAAATCAGGGGCGCGTTATACTCACCTGACAAACTGGCGACGCTCCCCTGAAAACCGAACTGACACAAAATCACGTCGGCTAGCTTGCTGTTTAGCAAAAGTGCGACCTCAGCCGCCAGCGCGGCAGCTGCACTTAACACAGTGTTAAGCAGCAGACTGCCTCTATATTTCACTTTATTTTTACTGGTCAATTTTGTATCCAACTCCCCATACGGTTGTTATGATCTTATCCTCACGCTTATCGTCCTTAATTTTTGTACGAAGACGGCGGATATGTACCATAACGGTATTATTTGCCTCGTAAACAGTTTCATTCCAGACATTTTTAAAGATTTCGTCTGTGCTAAACACCTTGCCCGGGTTTTGTGCCAGCAGACAAAGAATATCAAATTCAAGCGGTGTCAGCTTGATTTCCTCACCATCTACAGTAACAACGTGTGTTGTGCGGTTGATTACAACACCTCGTATTGAAATGATTTCACTTGCGTCCTTTTTTTGTACGCCGTCTGGATTAAACTCCGTATAACGGCGAAGCTGTGACTTTACTCTTGCAGTAAGCTCTAATGGGCTAAACGGCTTTGTCACGTAGTCATCTGCTCCGCAGCCAAGTCCCAGAATTTTGTCAAGATCTGCTGACTTGGCACTTAAAAAGATAACTGGAATGTTGCTGAATTTTCTAATCTGTCTGCACATCTCGATGCCGTCCATCTCCGGCATCATAATGTCTAAAATAGCCAGTTGAATATCTTGCTCCTTTAAAATCTGAAGGCCTTCTTTTGCACTATATGCTTTCCAGACACGATATCCATCGCTGACAAGATAGATTTCAAGAAGATCAGCAATTTCTCTCTCGTCATCTGTTACTAATATATTAATTTGATCCATGTTTTTCTCCGTTTCACTTTGCCGCTGCCGCACTCAAACGACAGAGCACTTTTTTAGTCCTGCGCATCCTCTGCTGTAAGCGGCTCGAATACGCGCTGCTGCTGCAAACCTTCATCTTCCCTAAAAGCCTGCTCCTCTGCCTCATTGCAGAACACTTCCTGAGAGTCCACAAGCACTTTTCCTCTCTTATCGATGCGCTCATACTGACCGCTCTCGTCCATCTTCATGATTCTTGCACGTACAGTATCCTCAAGCTCAACCTCTAAGATGTGACGCACCTTTGCACGTACAGATGGGTCAAGCACTGGGAATGTAATCTCCACTCTTCTGTCAAGGTTTCTTGGCATCCAGTCCGCACTTCCCATATAAATTTCTTCATTTCCGCCATTTCCAAAACAGAAAATACGGCTGTGCTCAAGGAAAGTTCCTACTATAGAGCGCACGCGGATATTTTCACTGACTCCTGGTATACCAGTCTTTACACAACAGATACCACGAATGATTAGATCAATCTGAACACCGGCTGCTGATGCCTCATAAAGTGCGGCAATGATGCCTTTATCACAAAGGGAGTTCATCTTAGCAATGATATATGCCGGACGGCCGCTCTTTGCAAACTCAGTTTCTCTTTTAATCCATGACAAAAACTTTCCTCTAAGCCACAGCGGTGCTACAGCAAGCTGATTCCAGGACTCTGGCTCTGAATAACCAGACAGCATGTTAAATACAGCAGTCGCATCCTCACCAATCATGCGGTTGCATGTCATGATGCCACAGTCAGTATAAAGTTTTGCAGTCGCATCGTTATAATTTCCAGTTCCCAAATGTACATAACGGCAGATTCCATCTTCCTCATCACGAACGATAAGTGTAATCTTGCTGTGCGTCTTTAAGCCGCGCAGACCATAAATTACATGGCAGCCTGCTTTCTCAAGCATCTTTGCCCATACAATATTGTGCTCCTCATCAAAACGTGCCTTCAGCTCGACAAGAACTGTTACCTGCTTGCCATTTTCTGCTGCCTTTGCAAGTGCTGCAACGATTGGTGAATTGCCGCTGACACGGTACAATGTCTGTTTGATCGCCAATACCTTTGGATCAACTGCTGCTTCTTTAATAAAGTTTACAACAGGATCAAATGTAATGTATGGATGATGCAGGAAAATATCACCTTTTTTAATGTTGTCAAAGATGGACAGCTCTGGGTCGATCTGTGGACATCTCTGCGGCTTATACTTTGGCTGCTTGAATGCATCAAAGCCTTCCATTCCATAAAGCTTCATTAAAAATGTCAGATCAAGCGGTCCTTGTATCTTATAAATTTCCTCATCGGAAATTGCCAGCTCTTTTTTAAGATACTTGAGCAGATATTTATCAATCTCCTCACTGACTTCAAGCTTGATTGCCTCGCCCCACTGGCGCTGCTTTAACTGCTTTTCAATCTCCTGAAGAAGATCCTCTGCCTCCTCCTCGTCTATGCTAAGATCTGCGTTTCTTTCAATACGATATGCAGCAGTGCTTATGACATCATAATTTAAAAACAGCTTACTGATATTTCTGCGGATGATCTCTTCAAGAAGAATCAGCTTTACACCCTCTGTGCATGGCAGCTGTACAATTCGTCCCATTACGGCTGGCACCTGAACTGTCGCAAACTCAAGCTCTGGCTCCATTTCCTCTTCGCTTTGATTCTTTGTCTTAATGAGTGCAGCAATATTTAATGACTTATTTCTGATTAACGGAAATGGTCTTGATGCATCTACAGCCATCGGTGTTAAAACAGGATACACCTTTTCCATAAAGAAATTGTCTGCAAATGATGCTTCCTCATCGTTCATCTGTTCAAATGAGGTTAACACAGTGATATGCTCCTTTGCCAACAGCGGCAAAAGACTTCTGTTATATGTTGAATATTGTGTCTGAGTAAACTCATGAAGTGCTTCGCTGATAGCAGAAAGCTGCTCCTTTGGTGTCATGCCTGCAATGTCCGGCTTTTTGTAGCCTGCATTTACCATATCCTTTAAGGATGCCACACGCACCATGAAAAATTCATCCAGATTTGATGAGGTGATGCTTAAGAATTTGAGGCGCTCAAACAAGGGATTACTCTTATCCCTTGCCTCTTCCAGCACACGATAGTTGAACTGAATCCAGCTTAATTCTCTGTTTGTATAATATTGACTATTTTCAAAATCCATCTTGCCAACCTGCCTTTCTATTTTTCTATTCTTTTATTTCTTTTTCTTCTGCTTAATTTCAAATCCAAGTCCGTATACTTCCTCAAAGAAATCCTGCTTATCCTGCAATGTCTTTTTCTCGAGCGTAATGTTATCTGGATAAGCTGTCGTGATCACGATATTTGAGTCTTTAATCGTAAGCCTCATATCGGCGAATTTCTGGCGGTGGCTTCTATCAAGCGCATTGCATACTCTTAAGATAGCTGCTAATTTCATAACAATCAAATATTCGTCATTGCCAAGCTTTCCATCAAATTCACTGAAATTTGGAAGCTCCATTGTGTTGTAGCGGACAATGCTTGCAACCATCTCACGCTCCATATGAGAAATTCCAAGAATTTCTGTAGACATAATAATTTGATATGCACACTCGCCTGGTGCACTCATACTTATAAATTTTCCACAGTCATGTAAAATGGCAGCCAGACGAAGAAGCAGACGCTCACGCTCTCCAAGACCATGATATTTTTGCAGCAGATCAAAGAACTTGCCTGCCATCTGCTCAAGATATTCTGCATGAGCCTGATTTCCTTTGTAGCGCTTGCATATTGTCTTTGCAGATGCAATTATATCTTCTTCGAAATTGTAGGTAATGCGTCCAAGCTTATGCTTTTCCATGTAATCGATTGCATAACCGTCACAAAGATCAGACTGCGGAATCCATATTCTCTCTGCCTGACTTGCATCAAGAAGTGTCTGCGCCAAAATCATAACAGGAAGCACCATCGCTGCATACTCAAACGGCATGTCAAGCATCTGACTAATCTCACTTGTTGATTTTCCACGAATCTGCGAGTACAAGTTTCTGATATCCTCTGCGGTAATGCCTGGATCACCTGTATGCTCAAGCACCTTTCTGATCTGGGAAATAAGTGTATCACCGACAAGAATCAGACTGCGGATCGTGTGATCCTTTAAGAACATTTTCTCAAAGGTCTGCACATCATTGTCGATCATCTCCTTTAACACAAGCTCCACAACAGGATATTCCCATGAAAATGCAGAGAACATCTCACCAATCTTTGCCATTCCAAGGCGAATGTTCTGTGTAGTTGCAAGAGCTTTTTTCTCGTAGATAGAAATCTGTAAGCTTCCTGCGCCAATATCAACCATAGCTGTTCCTTTTTCCGGAAGCTTGAAATCATTTTCCCTTGCAATTACACCCTTAATTCTTACATAACGCTGCTCGGAATTACTAAGCACTCGCACGCGGATTCCTGTGCGCACCTCGATCTGATCCACGACCATTGCACAGTTTTTTGCCTCACGCACGGCACTATTTGCAAGTGCATAATACTCTGTTATTCCATACTCAGCCAGTGTCTGCTTAAAATGAGTAAATGCGTTACAGATCTGTTCTAAGACCTGTGTACTGATTCTCCCCTCTGAATATGTATCTTTTCCTACCGGAACCATTCGGCGCAGGCTGTCAATCACCTGCATTCCCTTTCTAGGAGCAATCTCGTACACTTTCATAATCACGTCCTGTGCCCCTATCTCCATTACTGCCATACGCACTGCTGCCATAATTTCACGTCCTTTCTACATTTCTATATTTTTTTAATACATTTTTTAAATTTAGTTCTTCTCTAGCGCCTTCTGACCAAGCAGATAAATAATAAATTGCTGTGCACATCTTCCGCTTCTGCCGCCATGATTTAATTCCCATCTGCCAGCTTCAAGCAACAGCTGATCGGTATCCATCTCGATACCTGCCTTCTGTGCCAGCTGAATTACAATATCATCGTACTCCTGCTTTTCTGGTGCACCATAATAGATTGTTACGCCAAAACGTGCCACCAAAGACAGCTTTTCCTGCACTGTATCTGAAGAATGAAGCTCTGGCTTGTAGTCCTTTACATCATCAAAGCTTTCCTTAATTAAATGACGGCGATTACTTGTCGCATAAATCAGCACATTATCTGGTTTTGTCTCAAGACCGCCTTCGATAACAGCCTTTAAATATTTGTACTCGATCTCGAACTCCTCAAATGACAAATCATCCATATAGATGATGAATTTATAATTGCGGCTTTTAATCTGAGAAATAATCTTTGGCAAATCTTTGAACTGATGCTTATACACCTCGATCAGACGAAGTCCCTTAGAATAAAACTCGTTCATTATCGCCTTTATGCTGGAGGATTTTCCTGTTCCTGCATCACCAAACAAAAGGCAATTGTTTGCTGCCTGTCCATTAACAAAACTAAGCGTATTATCAACTAACTTTTTCTTCTGACGCTCGTAACCTACAAGATCATCTAAATGCACATGCTCAGTACATGTGATTGGCTCGATGATTGGCTCTCCATCCTTATCCTGACCGATACGAAATGCCTTATGAAGACCAAGCTTTCCAACACCATAATCGCGATAAAAGTCTGTCAGCGTATTTAAAAAATCTTCCTCACTGTCACACGCACCAAGCTTTTTTCCAAGCTCTGTGATGCTGTCGCGAATACGCTTGTTAAATACATGACCGTTTGTATTAGAGTTTACATAATTCTCCAAAAGAGATGCCAGGCTGCATCCAAATGCACGGTCTAAATCTTCAAGGCTTACTGCAAACATTTCTTTCCAAAATGAAATATCTGGAAGAACAAGCTTTGATAATGTTCCCTGCGGAAGACCCTTTTTCTCACATGCCTTAGAAAACGCATTTTCTGCATTTGCGAGTATACAGGCAAGTACACTGTGCCAAAGATTTTCCTGCAGTCCATAGGCTGCTGCCATCTCGATCATCTGATGGATGCAGTTCTCATAGCATTCTAAATCATCCTCGATAAGCGCATCAATCTGTGCCTTCTTTGCCAATGTTCTCATCTGGTAAACCAGATCTTCGTGTTCAAAGTTTCTGTATAATAATAATCTGTTCATGTCATTTTCCTCTATAATGTTAACTAATACTTACCAAACTCCCAATCCTTTTCGTGCAAGCACGATCGGCTTGTGAGCTTTTAACCCTAGTATTAATAATTTCCTAAGATTTTCAAGCGTGCAGCCTCTTCTTTGATGCCAAGAATCGCATTTTCTACAGCTGCGTCGGCAAGATTTCCTTCGAAGTCAACAAAGAAGCGATACTCAAATGGCTGCTCTGGAATCGGTCTTGATTCGATTTTTGTCATATTCAAATCGTTGTAAATCATATGAGACAAAATCGTGTACAAACTTCCGCTCTCATGAGGAATCTCAAACATGATAGAAATCTTTGATGCATCCCTGCGGTAGCATTTTTTTCTGCTTACAATAATAAATCTTGTTGTATTAGTCTTATTATCATTGATTCCTTCCTCAAGAATCTCTAATCCATACAGCTTTGCCGCTGTTTCGCTTGCTATTGCCGCTGTCTTTGGATTATTTTCCTTAATGACCTTCTGTGCAGCCATTGCAGTATTTGCCTGACTGATCTGCTGCCAGGATGAATGCTCATTTAAAAACTTTCCACACTGCATAAGTCCCTGCGGATGAGAGTAAACTGTCTGAATCTTATCTATGTCTGCCCCCTTTAAGCCAAGCAGACAATGACGTACCGGAAGATAATACTCGCCCACAATAGTATTGTCGTAACGTGTCAACAAATCATAAACATCACCAACCTGTCCGGCGCTTGAATTTTCAAGCGGAAGCACGCCAAAATCAGCTTCTTTATTTGCAACTGCCTTCATGACTTCCTCGAAGTTTGGCACATGAAAATATGTTGCCAAGTCTCCAAAATATGCCATGGAAGCAGCATGGCTGTATGCTCCTTCTACTCCCTGAAATACAACAGTTGCATTTGTTTTGTCAATCTCATCCACACAGTTAAATGGAACCGGCTGAGCAACGCCTTCTTCCTTCATGATCTGATACTGGCGCTTACGGCAAATTGCCATGACCTGCGTAAACAAATCGCAGATGCCATGTTCTTTAAAACCATCCTCTGCAAGCTTTGACAAAGCTTCTAGCTTCTGGTTTTCTCTTGTTTTATCAAGCACCTTTTTATTATTCTGTATCTTGTATGCTGCTACATCCCTGCAGACATCAATTCGTTTCTGAAACAGGCGTGTGATTTCTTTATCTATCACATCAATCTGTGCTCTGGATTCTGATAAATCTAACATATATTTTTTATTCCTCACTTATAACCTGTATTTTTGTTCGTGCTATTTTGCAAGCATTACGCTTCTCATTTACTGCTCTGCGTTCAATTCTTCAAGCAGCTGTTTGATCGTGCTTTTGCTTACCGGATGACGAAGCCACGGTGCAATCTGCGCCATCGGCACTAACACAAAACTTCTCTTTTCAATTTCTGGATGCGGTACAATCAGTCTCTTCGTTCCAAGAATCTGATCATCGTAGAAAAGCAAATCTAAATCAAGTGTTCTCGGTCCCCAGTGAATCTTGCGCTCACGTCCTGCCTTTGCTTCAATGCTCTGGAGCACATCTAAAAGTGCAAATGGCTCCAGCCAGGTTTTAAGACATGCACAGCCATTTAAAAAATTTGGCTGATCGAGATAGCCATATGGCTCTGTCTCAATCCAATCGGAAACACTTTCTATCTCAATGCCTTTTACTGCTTTTAATTCTTCAATGGCAACATCAAGATAATTTTTCTTTTCTCCAAGATTTGATCCAAGTGCAATATATGCAGTATGCCACTTTCTTGTTGTCTCAACTGCCACAGTTTCAAGCGGCAGACCAACAGGCGCCCACGGTTTTTCAATTTTGATTGTGATGCCGTTAATGAGCGGATTTGTCAGCAAAATTTCTTCAGCTGTAACTGCTGCTGCACGCTCTAAGAGCTTATAGTTTTCACGCTGCATAATCTGCGTGATCTGTCTTGAGATCGCTCCATAATTTACTGTCTGATCAAGATCATCTGTCTGTGCAGCTGCTGTTGTATCAAGAGATAAAACAGCTGACACCACAAATTTTTGTCCCAGACGCTGCTCCTCTTCATATACACCATGATGGGCAAATACTTCAAGCCCCTTGATTTCTATTTTATCCATTCTATATCAAATGTCCTTTTATATTATTAAATTTAAAGCAATGTTTTTCCAATATCATGTATCGTTAATTTCTAAGCAGCGCTTCTGCCATCTTAATTGCTCTCACATTTGCCTGTACATTGTGAACACGTACAAACATGCAGCCCTTCTGTACTGCCCAGACTGTCGTTACCATAGTGCCTTCTTCTCTCTGATCTGATGGCAAATCAAGTGTCAGTCCAATCATTGATTTGCGGCTTGTTCCAAGAAGCACCGGGCAGCCAAGTGTATCTAATACTTCAAGATGATTTGTGATGGCTAAATTCTGCTCATAGTTCTTTGCAAAACCAACGCCAGGATCGAGGATGATGGTATCCTTTGAAATTCCTGCTTTTTTTGCAATATTTAATGTCTCCTGTAAATCTGATACAACATCTTCTAAAAAGTTGTTATACTCAACTGTCTCTCGATTATGCATAAGGCATGACGGCAGCTTTGCCTTTGCAATCACTTCTGCCATTTTTTCATCTGCCTTTAATCCCCAGATATCATTGATTAGATCAGCTCCTGCTGCAATCGCTGCACTTGCAACACCAGATTTGTAGGTGTCCACGGAAAGCGGAATGTCAAAACGTTTCTTTAATGCCTCGATAACGGGTGCCACACGAGAAATTTCCTCTTCGTCTGAAATTCGTGTATAACCAGGTCTTGTCGATTCGCCGCCAATATCTAAGATATCTGCACCTTCTTCAATCATGCGCTGTGCATGAAAAAGTGCATCGTCCATATGATTCCAGCGTCCACCATCTGAAAATGAGTCTGGTGTAACATTTAAAATTCCCATTACGTAGGTATGACCGCTTGTCTGAAAGTCTCTGTTTCCTATTCTCATTTTTTCCTCCAACTTAGCGAACCATCATTAAAACACGATTGATCAGCTCGTTATTATTTTCAAAGACGCCTCTGCACACATATGTTAACGTCTTAGTGCCTGGCTTTCTTACGCCGCGCATTGTCATGCACATATGCTCTGCTTCTATTACAACCATAACACCCTTTGGCTTTAAATGTTCCATAAGTGCATCAGCTGTCTGAGCTGTCAGCTGCTCCTGAATCTGCGGACGCTTTGCAAATACTTCTATTGTTCTTGCCAGCTTAGAAAGTCCTGCAACTCTGCCGTCTGGGATATATGCTATATGTGCTTTTCCATAAAATGGGAGCAAATGATGTTCACACACTGAATAAAGATCAATATCTTTTTCTAATATCAGCTCGTTATTCTTTGCTTCAAATGTTGTATGCAAATATTGTCCTGCATCCTGCCCCAGTCCGCCATATATTTCGCTGCACATACGCGCAACGCGGTCGGGAGTTCCTAACAGTCCCTCTCTGTTTGGATCTTCACCGATTCCTTCCAAAAACAGGCGTACAGCCTGTTCAATCTTTTCTTTATCCATAATTCCTCGTCTCTATTTTGTTTGTTTACAGTCTGTCGTTGCGTTTCATCCACTCTTTTACCCTTGCAAGAATTGTAAGGGTTCCGCACACAACCACTGGATTGTTCTGTGATACAGCCGCTTCCATTGCTTTTTCAATACCATCCTCACTGTCAAATGAAGTAACCTTTAACTGTGGAAAACGCTTTTTAATTGCAGCCTTTAAATCTGTACTTTTCATTGCCCGCGGTGATGGCGGTGTTACAGTAATCACTTCTGATGCGCGGCCAAATAAAATTTCAATTTCTTTTTCGTAATCTTTATCTGCCAGAACACCACAGACATAGCAAATCGGCACTGCACCAAACATTTGATTTACAGACTCACGAAGACGTCTTATTCCATCTGGATTATGCGCGCCATCTAATATGATATCAGGTGAACCGCTATGAAGCTCAAAGCGTCCTCCCCAGCGTGTCTTTTCAATGCCATCATAAATGTGCTTTTTTTCAATTGGATAGCTGCGGCTAAGTACACTTGCTGCCTGTACGGCAAGTGCAGCATTTTCAGGCTGACAGCTTCCAAGCATCTTTAAACGCAGATTTTCAAATTCTCGGAAAAATACAATGCTTTCTCGCTTATCAGAAAATATCTGACGCACCTCATCGCGGTGTACCTCGTAAAGCGGCGTGTCTGCTGCTTTTGCTGCTGCACGAATCGTCTCCATTGCATCTTCCTTCTGCTCGATACAAATAACAGGTGCACCCGGCTTTATAATACCAGCCTTATGTGCTGCAATCTCGCTGATCTTATTTCCAAGGATACGACAATGATCCATGCTGATTGATGTTATGATACTGCATACCGTTGTTGTCACAATATTTGTAGCATCCATGTCGCCGCCAAGACCTGCCTCTAAAATTGCCAGTTCACAGCCTTTTTGGGCAAAATACCAAAATGCCAATGCTGTTTCCTGTTCAAAAGCAGTAGGTGTCTCGCCATCAAGACGCGCAGCAGCCTCTGCCACTGCTGTCATGCCTTTGGCATATTCGCTTTCACTTATACAGCTTCCACATGCGAAATACTGCTCTGTGCTTGAAAATACAGCCGGAGACGTATATCTTCCTACTTTAATTCCTGCCTCTGATAAGATTGAAGTGAGATAGGCAGCTGTTGATCCCTTGCCGTTTGTTCCTGCAACCTGAATAAATTTGACTTTATCCTGCGGATTATTAAGTTTAGCCATCAGATGGCGCATTGTGTCAAGTCCCAGAACGATTCCCTTTTGACTTCGCACCTTTTCCAGATAATTTTGTGCTTCCAAAAAGTCCATGGAGTCCCCCTTTCAAGGTTTTTGTCAGATAGATTTTAACTTTTGACCATGCTAATATAATAATATAATTTTTCATTTTAGTAAAGAGGGCAGATCATACCAGATGTCTGCCCTCTAAATATGTTTTTATATATTTTTTGTTAGTTTACTTACTAAGTTGTCTTTTCCTGCAGCCACTGTTCTACTGCGTTTGCAGCTACACTTACAATCACGCCAGTCCTAGCGCCTGCTTTGCAAGCTTGTCAGCATAATCATTATATTTGTCCCCTGAATGACCTGTCACCTTCTGGAAGCGAACTGATACTTTTGTTTTTGCTTCGTCGTAATAAGCTTTATATGCGATTGTTCCTTCTTTATTTGTTTTCCAAATACCAAGAGGCCATTTTGCGATACCTTCATAATCGTGATAAATTACTAAGCGCTTCTTATTATTTTCAATGGCATACTCCATAGCAGCTCTGGCTCCCATGATCTCACCTGCTACGTTTCTCATACCTGCAAGGCTTGGATCAGAAAAGCTTTTGTTAAAGGTTTTTTCTTCGCCATTTTCCAATATTACCATGCCATAAGAGAAACGCTTGGTTGACTGGTCATAGCTTCCATCGACGTAGGCAACTAGTTCTGGCTCGTTTGATATGCTCTGTGTGGTTTGATTGGAGGCAGTTGACGAATTTGTGTTATTAGATGGCTGTTTAGGATCTTCATCGAATGGCAGCTGATTTTCCCCTTCCATCCCAAGCTCCATGAATCCTTTTGCACCTTCCATTGTTGGAAAGCTTTTATATTCCGCACATGGAAAGCCATGCACCTGTGCACGGCACTCGTCCCATGTGGTAAAAATTCCGGTCTTACGCCCTTTGCGGACGGCATAAAATTTCTTCGGCATATTTTTTCCTTTCTTGTTTGCTAGGCTTACTCCACACTCTTTAATGATTCAATCATATCTATCTTTTTAAGTTGGAAGTACATAACACCATTTACAGCCATTGAGAAGACAAATGCTAACACCATACTGTAGATATAACTTGGCACAGAAATATCGTGTCCAAACATGACCTGATTAACCTGTACTGTCTTTATGATAAATCCATGAAGCACCTTTCCAATAAAAATTCCTGCAAAGGCACCAATTAAAGTCAGCCAAATATTTTCCCTGTAAACATACATGGCAACTTCAGAATCATAAAAGCCTAACAGCTTGATTGTTGCCAGTTCTCGTTTTCTCTCACTGATATTGATGTTATTTAAGTTATAGATTACAACAAATGCCAGAAGGCTTGCTGAAATCACGAGCACAACAACAATAATATACAGACTGCTTAACATGCCATCAATCATTTCTCTTGTCGTACTAACATAAGTAACTGTTAAAATCTCATCATGATCCATAAGACGCTGTCCTAACGCATCTTCATTTGCACGGCCGTCTTTATTTAGCTTTAACCAATACATGTTATATTCTGGTTCAGTCTGGAACACATTTTCATAACAGCCTTCTGTCATATAAACATAATGCATCAGATAATTTTCCATAACATGCGCGACAACAGCTGTGACTGGTGCATTTTCACCGCTTGTTATTGACACAGTATCTCCCTCACCAACACCAAGCGCTTCTGCCATCTGCTCTGTCAAAATGATACCTTCATCAGTCAGTTCATATGTTTTCTTTGTTGTACGGCTCTGAAAAACCATCATGGATTCCAATGCCTGCGCATCTTTACAGACAACAGTATAGGCAGTTCTCACATTTGAGCCAGATGAAATATCCATTGACTTCATGCTGACCTTTGCAAACGTTTCAATGCCTGATTCGTTTTCCATGATTTCATTAAGTGTTTTATCTGAGTCCTCTAGTTTATCTGTCTCGTCTGTATTTAATGCTGCCATTGCATCATACAGCTGAATATTATCATATTGAAGCGATGCAATATTCATAATAGAATCTTTAAGACCAAATCCAACAACCATCAGACCTGTTGTACATCCTATTCCAAAAACTGTCATAATCAGACGCTTTTTATAACGGAACAGATTTCTAAACGTATTTTTCTGTGAGAAGGACAAATGTTTCCAAATAAAACCAATCCTCTCTAATAAAACACGCTTTCCTGGCTTTGGTGCTACTGGGCGCATAAGTACTGCCGGCTGTGCTAAAAGTTCTCTGTAGCATGCCACGAATGCAGCAAATGTAACACTGAACACGGCAAGCGCAGTAGATAAAATTGCATAATGCCAATTATATGGAATTACTAAATTTAATAATGACGCATACATAAGGCGGTATGATATGATGATAATAAATGGAAACAGCTTTTCACCAATAAGCACACCAACAATACTGCCGCCAAGTGTTGCCGAAAGCGCATACAGAAGATACTTTTTTGCGATGGCTGCCTTACTGTAGCCAAGAGCCTTGTATGTTCCAATAAGTGTACGCTGTTCTTCTACCATACGTGTAATGGCTGTCAATGCAACAAGTGCTGCAACTAAGAAAAAGATTGCTGGAAATACCTTTCCAATTGCACCCATACGTTCAGCATTGCTGCCGTAGTCGGTATATCCTGGAAGACTTTCGCGATTGATTACCTGCCATGTCGGCATTTTGATATCATCAAGCTCTTTTTGACCATCTTCAATCTCTTTCCATGCATCATCTAGCTTTTGTTTGGCCTCTGCCTTACTGCTCTCATAAGTTTCTTCCTGTTTTGTAAGTTCATCCTCGTTTTCTTTTATCTGTGCTTCCGACTGATCAAGTGTATTTTTTGCCTCGTCAAGCGCCGCATACGCCGCATCAATCTGTCCCTGTGCCTGCGTAATCTGATCCTCGCTCATCATGGCTTTTCCAGCATCGAGCTGAGCCTGCTGCTGTTTTAACTGTTCCACTGTTGTCTCATAATTTTGCTCGTATTCTTTTCTGCCCTCGGCCAGCTGATCCTTTGCGTCTGAAAGCTGCGCCCAGCCATCATCAAGCTTAACTCTGGCGTCATTAAGCTCACTGTCAGCATTATCTTTTTCTTCCTGCCAGGTTTTTCTTGCATCAGCAAGCTCTTGTATCGGCTCTTTTGTCACTTCATCATATCGTGCCTGACATCGTTCTTCTTCGAGTGCTTCCACACGCTTTTGCACTGGCTCTACTGCCTGTGTGTATGCATCTGTGAATGCAATCTCGTCATAAGCGTCGGCTGCAGTAAGATAAATCTGCGTATAATAATCCTGTGTAAACACATCCTTCTGCAGAATTGCAAAGCCGTTAATCTGACCACTTCCCACCATACTGCTTCCACGCTCCATGGAAATGAAAAGCGGGCTGTCACCAAATCCAGTGACTGTATAGCTTGTCTGCGTCAAATCCTCACTAAGCTCAGTATCAGTTCCTGACGCAAATGAAATCGTATCACCTACTTTTACTTCAAATGCCTTTTTCAGACGATTATCAAGCAGACACTCATTTTCCTTTTCAGGAAGACGGCCTTCTGTCACTTGAATCTGGTTCATTTTTTCTGGCATGGATAAAAGCTCAACTACGTAATCTGTCTCATTTTGCTTTGTGATTACATCCTTCATATAGCCTGGCTCTGCGCCTGATATGCCTTCTACTTGTGAGAGTGCCTCTACATCATCATCTGTCAGACCCATCGTACTTATCACACGAATATCCATCAAGTTGCTTGTGTCTGAAAACGCATCTCCTGTATAACGCATATCACTTTCCGTTGAACGAAGTCCTGAAAAAAATGATACGCCCAGTGCAACAATCAAGAAAATTGAAATGTAGCGGCCAAGACTTTTTTTGATCTCCACCCGTATATCTTTATTTAATGCTTTTTTTCTTGCCATATGTTCCCCCTTTATTACCACTCAATATCTTCTACCGACATAGGAGATGGGTTAGTTTGCACGCTGGCTGCTTTTCCGTTTTTAATACGGATCACACGATCTGCCATTGGCGCGATTGCAGAGTTATGCGTGATGACAAGAACAGTCATCTTTTGCTTGCGGCACGTATCCTGCAAAAGCTTTAAAATCTGCTTTCCTGTTACATAATCTAGCGCACCAGTCGGCTCATCACATAAAAGCATTTTTGGATTTTTTGCAAGTGCACGGGCAATTGAAACACGCTGCTGCTCGCCGCCTGATAACTGTGATGGGAAGTTATTTAAACGCTCTCCAAGTCCAACCTCTTTTAATACTGTTTCTGCATCTCTTGGATTTTTACAGATTTGAAGTGCAAGCTCAACATTCTCCTTTGCAGTCAAGTTTGGAACAAGATTATAAAACTGGAAAATGAATCCAATATCTTCTCTGCGGTATTTTGTCAGCTGACGATTTTTAAAAGACTCAATATGAACACCATCCACAATGACCTCTCCACTCGTAACAGTATCCATTCCGCCTAAAATATTTAATATGGTTGTCTTTCCTGCACCAGACGGACCGACAATCACTACAAATTCTCCTTTTTTTATTTCAAAATTCACGCCATCTGCTGCATTGATTGAAACTTCGCCCATATGATATGTTTTTCGCACATCATTTAAAATTACATATGACTGCTCCATAATATTTTCCACTTCCTTTGCTCTATTTTTTCTTATTCCATTGTAACATCGCCTATTTTTTTCTTCAAGCGCAACCCAATATTTTTAGAAAAACTTTACTTTTACAGTTCCTTATTTACAAACAAAGCCTCAGCACTTATAATAAAGGCTAGAAACAATTTTTTTCAGGAGGTTTTTTATTATGGAAATCATGCATACAGATAAGGCACCTGCAGCAGTTGGCCCATACAGCCAGGCTGTAAAGACCGGAAATCTTCTTTTCTGCTCTGGTCAGATTGGACTTAATCCTGCTACAGGCGAAATGGTTGGCACAACTGTTGCTGAGCAGGCAAAGCAGGTTATGGAGAATGTTAAGGCACTTCTTGAGAATGCTGGTGCAACATTTGACAACGTTGTAAAGACAACCTGCTTCATCGCTGATATGAAGGAGTTTGGAAACTTTAATGAAGTATATGCTCAGTATTTTTCAAACAACAAGCCGGCACGTTCCTGCGTACAGGCTGTTCTGCCAAAGGGCGCTCTTTGCGAAGTTGAGGTTATTGTTGAGCTTTAATTATTTTTAGTCTCTAAAAAAGCACCGCCATCTTTCGATGACGATGCTTTTTTTATTTTTTAAACTACTAAGAAGAACTTTAATAAGAAGATTGCTGAAATAATATAGGTCAGTACAGATACGTCCTTTGCTTTTCCAGTGAATACCTTCATGATTGTATAGGAGATCAGTGCAAGACCAATACCATGACCGATAGATCCGGAGATTGGCATAGAGATTAACATGATTGCTGCTGGAACAGTCTGATAGATATCAGTAAAGTCTACCTTTGACAGACCAGAGATCATCAGGATACCCACATAGATCAGTGCTGATGATGTAGCTGCTGCCGGGATAATTGCTGCGATTGGTGCGATGAACATACATGCCAGGAATAAGATTCCAGTTGTAAATGCAGTCAGACCAGTTCTTCCGCCTGCCTCAACACCAGATGCAGATTCTACGAATGTTGTGACTGTTGAAGTACCAGTTATTGCACCTGCTACAGTTCCAACTGCATCTGCTAACAGCGCTTCCTTCATCTGCGGCATATTTCCGTCCTTATCAACCATACCTGCACGTGATGCAGTACCAACAAGTGTTCCGATGGTATCAAACATATCGATAATGCAGAAGGTAATTATAAGTGTGATTGCTGTGAACCAGCCGATCTTTACAAAGCCTGCAAAATCAAAATGGAACAGAGTTGTCTCTGCCATATCTGCAAATGGTGGTACGAAGCTTGCACCATTAAGACTTGCAAATGGATTAGTTCCAAGGAAAATTGCCTCACCTGCCCAGTAAATAATGGATGCTGCAAGCATACCAAGAATTACAGCTGCCTTTACACCCTTCTGTGCCAAAACGATGATGACAAATAAACCGATAAACATAGTTACTACTGTCAGAACCATCTGGGTGTAGCCGCTTCCCATTGCATCCTGAGCAACACTCGGTGTCAGTGCACCAAAGAAATCTCTCATTACATAGAATAGTCCACCTTTTTCTGAATAAATACCAGCATTAGAACCAACACCAATATTTAAAAGCATAAGACCGATTGCCGGTGAGATACCAAGACGAACACCAAGCGGAATCGCATTTACAATCTTGTCTCGAATATTTAATACAGACAGGATAATAAAGATAATTCCTTCAAGTAAAATGATGCACAGTGCTGACTGGAAAGACTCCAGATAGCTCATGCCTGTCAGACCAACAATGTTGGCAACAACTACAGCAAAAAAGCTGTTTAATCCCATACCAGGAGCCATGGCAAATGGCTTGTTTGCAACAAACGCCATTACCATCATACCGATAAAGGATGCGATACAAGTCGCTAAAAATACACCATTCCATAAATTCTGTCCCTCTGCACCAAATCCAGTCAGAAGATTCGGATTTAAGGCGATGATGTACGCCATCGTCATAAATGTGGTCAAACCGGCAATGATTTCTGTTTTCACTGTCGTATGGTTCTCCCTGATCTTAAAGATCTTCTCAATCTGTTCCATTTGTACCCTCCATAGTTACATTCATTCCATTAATTTGTACGCCGTCCTCCATCGGAATTACGATGCAGCGGCGTCCCTCTACTAATTGGATCTGTACCAGATCCATGCGCTGCGGACTGACCTTTATTGTGACATCCGGTGTCTTGACGGCAACACTTTTTGCCTCAACTAAGTTTGCCGCCTGAAAGAAAGCATCCTCTCCTGCAGTCTCCTCATAGACTTGCTCGAAATTTTCAAGCTTTTCTTCTTTGATTCCACTATTTTGAAGAAGCTTTTTTACATCTGATTTTTGAAGCTTGAAAGGCTGCGGCTCTTCCTTATGCTCTTCAATCAGCTCTGTCAGATTCTCCTGAATCTGGCAAACAGTATCATAGTTTACAACATCTCCGACTGTCTCCTCTATGATCTCCTGAAATACAGCCTTCTGCGTCTTAAAGGACATAGGAGCCGGACCACCGATACAATCATTGATAAAGTCCTCGTGAAGCTCCTCTGTCTTTTTTGTATAATACAAAAGGCTGTGAATATTGCTGCTGCGATCGTCAAATGCAGGGAATAAAAAGGCATTTACAGGAGCCTCTATCCACTGATCACGCATGCGTTCCTCGACGCGGTTTGTCTGTGTATTGTAGCACAGACCAGCCTCTGACAGCTTAACAGGACAAATACAGCAAAGGATAAATTCATATACCTCCTCTGAAGCATCATCCATATCTAAGTTGTCACTTCCTCGTCCCGGAACATCATAATTACAATGGATCATAACTACATAGTAGCTTTCGCCAAAATGATATGTCTCTGCTACTGATTTGTAAAACTCCTCTAAAACAGCTTCATCCTTTAATCCAGTTGCTTTTAACTGTATCAAACGCTTATGGCCTTCCCCCGAAAGTTCCTGATCAAGCGTGTAATCGAGTGAATGAAGATTTTTACCCAGACTTCCTGAAAGCGCCTTTCGGAAAATTTCAAAATACTTGTCGATTTCCTCCTGTGACAGCGACAAAAACATATCACTAAATGTCATACGGATCTGCTGCTCACCATCAATCAGGCAGCCGCAAATGCGGTCGATTGCACCGCCGTCTCTCTTAAAAAGACTTTTAATCTCGGATACTTCTTTTTTGTTCATTCGAAACACTCCTTGTTTTCTGCTTTTTTTGTTTGCCTGACTTATCTGTCTGGATACTCTGTCTTTACAAAGCGCTCCAATGCATCGAGTGAGCGCACAACCTTCTCTGTATCGATGCAGTATGCCATACGGAAATATCCCGGGCATCCAAAGGAATCACTTGGAACTAACACCAGGTCATACTTTAATGCCTTGTTGCAGAATGCCACTGCATCCTCCTCAAGCGCCTTTGGGAAAATATAAAATGTTCCTGACGGACGCACACAGGAAAATCCTAACTCAATGAGTTTATCATACAGAAGATTCATGTTAGTCTCATAGACAGTCATATCAGACGTCTCATCTAACACATCCTCCACACCCATCATAATAAGTGATGATGGACAATTGTGTCCGATTCCTCTTGAGATTTGGGACATCATTGGCACCAACAAATCAGCATCGGTACATGTTGGATTAACAGCAACATAACCTATACGCTCACCTGGAAGAGAAAGTGACTTGGAAAACGAATAGCATGAAAGCGTATTGTCATAAAACTTTGATACATATGGTACTTTCTGCCCATCAAATACGATTTCTCTGTATGGCTCATCGGAGATTATAAAAATATCATGTCCATACTCTTTTTGCTTGTCTTCCATTAGCTGCGCCAACTTTTTTAGCGTTTCTGCTGAATATACAGCACCAGATGGATTGTTCGGTGTGTTGATCAAAACAGCTGACACATTTGGCGTCAGCATTTTTTCAAACTGTTCAAAATCCACCTGAAAATCAGCTGTGTTTGCTGGTACCACCCTCAGGTTCGCGCCTGTCATGCCTACATAGCAGTTGTACTCTGGAAAATATGGTGCAAATGTAAGCACGTCATCTCCCGGAGATGTTACTGCACGAAGTGCATGAGCTAAGGCTCCCGCAGCTCCTGAGGTTGGAAAAATATGATTTGCTGTATAGTTCATATCAAAACGCTTGTTAAGCGATGCAGCCACCTTTTCTTTAAATGAAGGCAGTCCGACACTCGGGCTGTAGCCGTGAAGCTTGCTCGATGTCTTTGTCTGAAGCAGGCGAATAGTATTGTCTGTATAATCCTGCACAACAGGAACGGACGGATTTCCCAAACTGTAATCAAATACGTTCTCGTATCCAATCTCCTGTCCTCTTTTTGTTGCAAATTCGGATAATGTACGGATCACTGATTTTTTCTGAAGCATGTCTTTATATTTTTGTGTTACCATACTGCCCTCCCATTCTGCCGCCTATGCGGCTCATTTATTTAAAAATGCATGAATCTGATCCAAATTTTTCATTGCATCCTCTCGGCCAAGCTGATACAATGCTTTTAACTTTTCTGGATCCTTTTCAAGTCTTGACACTTCGATCAGACGACTTGGGCGAAGCACCATGACTTCACCTTTTTCCTTTAATTCATCAATCTTCTTTAGTGTTTTGTTGTATATCACATAACGGTGTGCCATCGCCTTCGCCAGATTCGGATAACGATGAAGGATTTTATTTATGGCACCCTGAAATTTCATTTTTTTCTTTTGGTATCCTTCAGGTCTTGTTAAAATAACAAGATTTTTTTTGTATCCCTGTCTGCGAAACCACATGATCGGAATAGAATCGGCAACGCCGCCGTCAAGCAGCTTATATCCATCTATTTCTACCACTTTTGATACAAGCGGCATTGATGCAGATGCCTGCATCCACTTAAGATCCTCTTTACCGCAATCTGTACATTTGTGATAAACAGCCTTTCCTGTTTCCACATCAGTGCAAACCACAAAAAATTCTGCTGGATTTTTGACAAATGCCTCATTGTCAAATGGATCAAGAATCTCTGGTATCTGATGATAGCATAAATCAACATCATAAATATCACCTGTTTTTAAAAGTGAATGAAGTGTACCATAACGCTTATCACCACAAAACTTCATGTTATAACGCAAAGTTCTTCCTATCTGGCCAGACTTATAGTTACAGCCAAATACAGCTCCTGCCGAAACGCCAATCACGCCGTCCACCTGGATTTTTTCTTCCATCAAAACATCCAGAACGCCTGCTGTATACATTCCTCTCATGGCACCGCCCTCAAGAACAAGTCCTGTTTTTACTTCTTTCATGATTTGCCTCTCTTTCCAACCTTGCACATTAAAAGAACATTTTTATATTTTTACGAAACAAGGCTATCATACCACGGTTCGTAAAAAACATCAAGGCAATTACACTTTCTTACTGCTCATCCAAAAATGCTAACGGATCTCCTTTGGTATGAATAAAGTGCATCAGCATGTATGCACACATGATTGCTACATTCTCTTCATTTAAAATGCGCTTACATTCTTCACGATCTGCCAATACAATCTCGATATCCTCTGATTCTTCCTCGTGCTCGTTTGTTGGTGTTCCACTACAATAGCCGTAGATTGTTCCGCAGCTTTCGTCTGTCATACCGACTGTCGTAAAAAATGGTCTTGTGTATGCACCTTCTGTAACCTTTGGCTCGAAAACAAGCCCTGTCTCTTCGTAAATTTCACGTATGCCTGCCTGTGCCATCTCCTCACCTGGCTCTACAAGTCCTGCCGGAAACTCATACACATAAGCATTGATTGGATAACGAAACTGCTTTACAAGCACGATCTTATCCTTTTTTTCTCCATATACGCTGTAAATAATTACACCATCAGATGTATTTTTATGAGTTGCTGCTTTAAGCTGCTTTGGATCCTTCTTTCTGGATGCCACATAATATTTGCCTGTTTTTCCATTTCTTTTTTCAACATCGAAATTATAGAGATTTAAAAATGGATTATCAGTTACCTTCTCTACTCCTTTTACGCGATCTACCATAGCTGTACCTCTCCTTACTGGCATTGAACAATTTTTTACACTATGCCATATTTTCAACTCGATTCCGCTAGAAACCAGCTTTTATTATTATACCGTACTCGTACGCAAAATAAAAGCCCGCAAAGCAAAGTTTGCCTTGCGGGTTATCGGTTAATGTATAGCCTCCCTGACTTCCTGCGTGATAGTCTCGCCTCCATTTTCATACCATTTGGTGACAAATTCATCAAATGCATCAATGTCGCGCTCTCCTGTGACGATCTGAAGGTAATATTCCTTTTCCATTTGGCGCAGCTTCCACCACTGCGTGCCCATAGTTTCTGTCTCATCAAAATAAAGTGATTCAACCTTATTTGTTTTTGTATTTGCCAGCAAAGAGCAGGCTGTGATTCGGGATGTGTATGCCGCCCACTCCTCTGGCGTAGCACTATCTGTGTTATCCAGATAGGCTTTACAGGATCTATAATATGAGTACTCTAATAAGTCAAGATCTTCTGGCTCTTTTTTTCCTGAAAGCACATCTGTTAATTCGCGATAACATTTTGTCAGCGCATAGCTGTAATCAACATTGATTGCAAGTGGTCTGGCTGTTGGATCTACATTGTTCTGATAATATTCTTCAAACTCACTGTCATACGTTCCATCATAGCGCACATAATCAAACAATCCATTTATAATTTTGCAGGCGATCTCAGGATGCTCATAGCCCTTTCGAACTACAACATACTTGTAAGTTGGATTTTGTGAATAATAGCTTGTGCTTCCATCAGCATCTGTCTGAATAAGAAATGGCTCCCAGACAGCATCAGGATTAGCTGTAATAGCTTCCATAATTGGATTATTCGCTGCCCACCAAGGTCCAAAAAATGATCCGCAAAGTCCATTCGTTATGAGTTCAATATTGTTTACAGAAGTGCGAAGCAAAAAATTCTGATCTAATATATTGCGCTCATACATGCTTCTAAGCTTAGCCAGTGCATCTTTTGCCTGCGGCAAAATTGATCCGTAAGAGACATCTCCATTTTCATCCTCAATCCATTGTTTCGGATACGCATCGTTTGCTGCAAACACAATATCCATCAAGTATTCGCTGCTGTAGCCGCACTCACCTGATAACTCAGGATCACAGACAAAACCAACTGTCTTGCCTTCTCCATTTTCACCAGGATCCTTCTCTATAAATGCCTGAACGATTTCCTCTGCATCCTCTATTGTCTTAGGACTTTCAAGGCCCAGCTTATCCATCCAGTCGCGCCTTAGCCATAAAAGGTTTGGTCCATCATCAATATTTGTCTCTGGAATTGCCATGATTTTTCCATCAAAGGTAACACCATCTATTATGCCCTCTCCATAGCTTGCATAAATATCTTTGATTCGGTCTGTTAAACAATTTTCATAGCTTTTTGTCAAATCCTCAATCAAATCAAGCGCTATAAGCTGGCGCAAATCTTCAAGACTTTCTACGAGCATTAAATCTGGAAGATTACCAGAAGACATAGCCACGGACACACTGACATTATACTGATCATCCTTTTCCTCAAATACATTCTTATTTTGAATGTTAAAGTACTCGCGCAGATAACGTGTATAAGCATTGTTCTCGTAAGTCTCACCTTTAGGAAGATTGGAATTATTTGCTCCAGTCATTTTTCCAAGCGTGTATGTGACAAGCTCTGGATATTTGCCATCAGGTGATGTGCTGGCATACTCCCACTGCTCTTTTTTTGTTAATTCGTTTGCCGGCACTGTCTGACAAACAGACAGCACCGACGCAAACATCACTGCCAACACACTTTTTCGGATTTTCTTTTCCATAGACATTCTCCGCTTTTATCCCTTAACAGCTCCTGATACACCTTCCTGGTAGCATTTTTGCATGGACATGAACAAGATGACAATCGGAATAGAAATCAGCACGGCACCTGCTGCGAAGCAGTTAAACCAACTGTTGACATATTCCTTTTCAAGCATGTTCCAAAGGCCAATTGATACAGTGTAATACTTCGCATTTGCACGGCAGATAACCTTTGCAAAGATAAAATCAAGCCATGGTGCCATAAATGCCTGCAGGATTGTATAAACAATAATAGGCTTGCTAAGCGGAATAGTTATTTTTGTAAACACCTGAAATCTTGTCGCACCGTCCAGATAGGCAGCCTCATCAATAGACTTTGGAATAGTGTCAAAAAAGCCTTTTGCAATATAAAATCCTAAACCTGCACCACCAGAATATACCAGTACTAATGCCACACGAATCATCGAACCCTCTGACAGACCAACTGACTTTAAAATATAGTAAACAGCGATCATTGACATAAAGCCTGGGAACATACCAAGAACAAGTGCAATGTTCATCATCGGTTTTCTCATCTTAAAACGCATACGTGACATACAGTATGATACTGACAAAACAAAGAAGGTAGAGATCACGCAGGAGAAAATTGAGATGATAAATGTATTCATAAACATCTGCGGGAAATTTAAAATCTGCGTATCTGTAAACAGTTTCTTATAGTTGTTCAGTGTAAATGTCTTCGGAATGAGTGTGGAAATATATTGTCCACTCTCTCCTCTAAAGCTGATCATAATAATCCACGCAATCGGAATGACCCAAATAACTGCCAAAACAGCAAGAATCACATGAACTATTGTATTTGTAATAAATCTTTTGCTTTTTGCCGAAGCAGTATTTTGCTTTTTCATCATTGGAAGCCCTCCTCATTCTTATAGGAACCTGTATTCCGATACGTGATCAGTGATACAACGGCCAGAACCACGAAGGTCAAAATACCGATGACTGCACCAAGATTATAATACTGGTTATCAACTGTCAGCTTATACAGCCAGGTAACAAGAAGATCCGTCCTTCCTGCTGTTGATCCTACAGGTGTAGGATTTCCGCCTGTCAACAGATAAATTACGTTAAAGTTATTTACATTTCCAGTAAAGGTTGTAATAAGATACGGACCTGTTACAAACAGCATATACGGCAATGTGATTGAGAAAAATGTTCTCACTGGACCTGCACCGTCCACTGTTGCCGCCTCATACAAATCTGCTGGAATATTCTGGAGAACACCAGTTACCTGAAGCATGGTAAATGGAATACCAACCCAGATATTGATTACAACTACCATCACTCGCGCCAGCATTGTATTTGACCAGAACGGAATAGCCTTTTCAATGATGCCTGCATTTAATAATAATGTATTTACAATACCATTCTGACTAAAGATAGTTCTCATTAACAGCAGCGAAACAAACTGCGGAACTGCTGCTGAAAGAACAAAGCAAAAACGCCAGAATGCTTTACATCTTGTACCCTTACGGTTGATGACAATTGCAAGAATCATACCTAAGATATAGTTACTAAAGGTTGCTGCTACAGCCCAGATAAGAGTCCAGCCAAGTACTGACCAGAATGTGCTTCCAATGGAATCACCAATATTTAATACCTTCGCAAAGTTTGCCAGTCCTACCCAATCAAAAATTGTTGTATGAGCATCTACTTTACTATAATTTGTAAATGCCATACAGATCATAAATACAAGCGGAAGAACTGTGAAAATTAGTATACCAAGAATTGGCAGTGTAAGAAGTGTACGATGCAGATCCTTATCAAAAAGACTCTTGATATCTTCCTTAAAAGTAGGAATCTTTTTGCCAGCCTCTGCCAGACACTGCATTTTATATGCACTCTTTACGCTTCCACGCCAGAAAATAATAAATGCAACAATTAAAAAGCATGTAGCCACACCAAACAAAAGCATAAGAAGTGAATTATCACCCTTTGTATACTCATAAATCTGCTTTGCCTCACTCCATACCTTCTGCTGCTCCTGTCCTCCAAGGTGAACAAGATCTACAATATAGCCTGCACCTTCAAGCACCATAAATGCGATAAAAGCAATTTCAATGGCAAGCATGCCAAGACCCTTTATTATCTGATGATGTGCAATGTTTCCGAGTCCGAGTACAACCATGGAAAGCTTTGTCAATGCATTTCCCTTTGTAACTGCTTTTGCAACAGAGTACGGATTATCAAACTCTTTGCCCCTTTTTTTCTTTTCGGACATAAAAAAACCTCCCGTTCAATCTTAATAGTTACGTGAATTTGAAAATAAATGCCCCAGGCCCGCAAGGCGGAACCCGGAGCTCTTTATTTTATTTCATTTTATTTTTTAATTATTCAACGATGCTCTGATTCATTGAATCACTTAACTTATCAGTCATCTCTTCTGCATTATCTAATGTAACCTCACCGTTTACGATAGACTTACCGAAGTTCTCTGCCGGTGTCCAGTAGTTATTCATAGCACTTACGAATGGCTGCAGAATAGAAGTCTCATCAAATGTCTCATTCTGAGCGATTACAAGCTCATCCTTCTGAATGTTCTCTTCCTCTAACAGAGCAGTGTTGCACGGAACGATGCTTCTTGCATCATAGTGCAGCTGCTGTGACTCCTCATTTCCAAGGAACAGTGCAAGTGCTACTGCTACCTGCGGATACTCACAGTTCGGGTTTACACCGATTGCCTTAGAACCTGCGAAGGACTCCATCTGGATATCTTCACCGTCTAAGTTATATGTTGGAAGCTTTACGATTCCAAGGTTATCACCCATTGCTTCTGACAGCTTGGTGTAATCCCAAGAACCACTAAACATTGCATTGATGCTTCCATCGCACATACCAGAAACGCCAACACCAGACTCATCATTTACAAAGTTCTTATTTCCTACAAGATTTACAAGATACTTGGTAACTGCTGCACCCTTCTCACCAGCGAAATCAATGCCAGCTTCCTCATCGGTACCATCCTCACCAAACAGTGTACAGCCGTTTCCTACATAGAAAGAAGCAATATACCAGGAGTTTGTTAACGGGAAGGAAACCTTACCCTTTTCCAGCATGGTATCAAGGCTCTTAACATCCTCCTCATCATATACGCTCTTATCGTAGAACATATACCAGGTATTAGTTGTAAACGGAACACCATATACACAATCATCTACTGTTACAGAATCTACGATTGCCTCGGAGTTTGTATCCTTAATATAATCAACAGTCTTTCCGCCAAGCTCTGCGATTGCACCTGCATCGATCAGCATCTGAAGCTGGTCATTTGCAAACATGTAAACATCTGCAGAACCAGATGGATCCTGAGAAATAGTCTTTCCTGCATCTCCCTCTGAGCAGGTACCATACTCAAATGTAAGATCCCAGTTTACATGAAGCTCATTGAATGCTTCGCAGCGCTTCTGCAGCCACTCGCCGTACTCTTCTGCCTGATCCTCTGCTGGTCCCCATACAGTGATAGTTGCTGTAATCGGATCCTCTGCGGAATAATCTACGGTTTCTGCCTCTGCTGCCTCTGAGCTTGTCTCTTCATCAGCGAATACACTCATTGCACCGCCAAAAGTTGATAAACACATAGCGCCTGCTAAAAATAAACTTGATGCTTTTCTAAATTTCATAATACAAAATCCTCCCTATTTTCTTTTCTGTTTCCATTTGGAAATTCTTATGTCATTATTATAAAAAATTTTGGTGATTTCGTATATATCAAAAATATTAGATTCATGTTGTTTTTTTCTGAAATTACTATATCCTCTTCGGAATCCTGATACTTACCTTAGTTCCCTGCCCTACTTTACTTTCAATCTGCAGACTATACTGCTCCCCATAGTAAAGCTTTATTCGCTCATTGACGTTTCTAACGCCATACCCTTTTGACTCTTCTGTCAAAATACGAGCCGCCTGCTCATCACTCATTCCGACACCATTATCTGCTACAGTCAAAACTATCAGATCACCATCTTCCTTTCCGGTGATAGTCAGCTTTCCTCTGCCGTCTGTCTTCACATCGATTCCATGAGCAATTGCATTTTCAATAAGAGGCTGAAGCATAAGATTTAGTGACTGATACTGACCAATTGATTCATCTACATCAAACTCCACATCAAATTCATAGTCATGCATCATAAGCTGAATATCAAGATAAGAACGCATGTTACGAAGCTCATCTGAGAGCGGCATGACATTCTTTCCTTTATTTAACGAAGTTCGGTAAAAGGTAGAAAGTGCCAGTGTAATTTTACTTATATCCTTTGCGTCTGCCTCAATTGCCTTCCAATTAATTAACGACAGCGTATTATATAAAAAGTGTGGATTAATCTGCGCCTGAAGCGCCCTCATCTCATATTCCTTTTCCTTAATTCGACCCTCGTAAACCTCTTTGATTAAGGTATTTAGTTGAAGAAGCATCGAATCAAAACCATTGACAAGATCGCCAATCTCATCACGGCTGTCACTAGTAATATTAACCTCGAAATTTCCCTGCTCTACCTCTTTCATTCCAGATCTAAGTCTTCTAATCCTTTTTGTAACAAAACTCGTCAAAATCACCATGACTATCACTGACATCAGCGCCATAAAAAACACAGCAATAAGCGCAATTCGTGTAATTGGCGTTACTGACCATACTATTAAATTGTTTGGCTTATACAAACATGCTGTCCATCCCGTCACAGATGATGTTTCTGAAAGAATCGTATACTCATTTTTCTGATTTTTCTTCTGATCAAGAAGTTGCGCGGCGTTTAACTCATATTCCCGATATTTTTTATCAAAGAATGCTTTTTCATACACTGCATTGCCCTTCTCATCGAAAATAACAATGCCATAATTATTCTGAAGTGTCTGCTTAAATGTCTCAAACATGCTGTCATACTCAACGCTGATGTACAAAATACCATCTAATCCATAGCGCTCGAGCATACTCATTGGGCTTACCTCAAACACAATTTCTTCATTTTTATCAACAAACCACTGCATTTCTCCAGAATCTGCCACACTCCTATACCAATTAGTATCTATAATCTCTGAAATTGGTGCCAGCGTGTCACCATGCTTGATCATATCCTTATCTACATAAATCGTAACTTTGCCAACATCGTTGTGAAAATATTTCAGTGAAGCAAGCATTGGGTCAAGTATCGTAACAAGCTGATTGTACATCTCATACACTGAATCATACTGGTATCCGATCACCTGTGAGATTGTCTGGTTGTAGCAAATATAGTTATTTAAATTTGTGTAGATTGCAAGCTTGTTTTCCATTGAGGCAAGTGCCTGATACAGATACGATTCCATACTGTCTCTCTCATTTTGCAATAAAATCTGCTTCATCTGAACATAGGTAACTGACAGCACCGCCACAACAGGAAGAAAACCTGACAGCGCATATACAATGGCCAGCTTATAACCAAGCCTTACATTTCTAAACCAGCTGACAATGCGGCTGCAAAGCTTACTTTTCTTCAATCATTTCATCCCCGCTTTCTCTAAATTTTTGTGGACTAATTCCATAATACTCACGAAAGCTTGAGCAAAAATATGAAACATTTGGGTAACCGCATGCAGTGCTTATATCTACAATTTTCATCATGGTCTGCTCCAAAAGCTCCTTTGCCTTTTCCATACGCACGCTCTTGATAAAACGATTCAAATTCTGACCTGTCTCTTTTTTAAATACACTGCTTAAGTAGCTTGGAGCCATATAGACAAGCTCACTTAATCTTTCCACACTCATTTCATCTCCATAATGAGCAGCAATGTAGCGCTTGACAGCCTCCACCTCACGATGACCTGTCTGTGTTCTTCCTGAAAATGCCTTTTCCAATCGGTTTATAGAATCACTTACAAGATCTGTAACCTGAACAAAATCAAACGAACGGTAAAGCTGATCAATCTTCGTATTTAACTGTTTCTCTCCCTCTCCTGGGATTTCATCATAAATATCCTTCAGCAAGTTGGCAAATAAAAATTTGATATACATCTGAGAAAATGCAGTCTGGCTTCTGTATTTCTGGCTGAAACGCTCAAAATGATCACGCAGGCTCTGAACATCCTTCATTCGAATATCCTGCTTCATCTGCTTAATTAATGTGTCATCATCTATTTTAATGATCTCACAATCACTGCTCTCCATTCCACTGTAAAACAGTCTGACATTCGGATGATAAAATTTATTTTCCATCAGTTCCTCAAGCTCCTCCATTGCACAAGCAATCTGCTCTGCACATGAAATTTCTGAAGAAATTGATGCCGTACAACTCTTGTCATACTCCTGTTTAATCTGATCTAACAAATCATTTGCAAACGCGATTAAATCTACTGATCTGTCTTTTAATAAGATAATTGACTGCTGTGGTGTCAAGTTTAAATAAATGAATACTTCGCTGTCGCAAATCTCTTTCAATTTTTTTGCCAGAATGCGCTCCTGCAAATCAACACCATTTTTTCCAAAAAAATCATCATCTGCCTCAAGCATCAGAATACGGCAGAAGCAGTCAACATCTGATCTTGTCAAAACACCGCTGCTTTTCTCAAGAACTTCTGCTACATTCACTCCATTTACAATCTGGTATAGTGCATGCTCACGCATCTGCTGCATACTCTTTTTTTTCATATTTTTTTCAGCGCGTTCTGCTTCAAGCTCCTGAATGACCCGCGTAATAGTCTCTTTAAATTCACTTGGATCAACTGGCTTTAAAATGTAATCAGAAACACCTAGGCGCACTGCTTTTCTGGCATAGTCAAACTCACTGCAGCCTGAAAAGATTACGCATTTCATATCCTCGTTTCTGTCGTCTTTTTTACATTCTTCTATTAGCTGAATGCCGTCCATAAATGGCATCTTTACATCTGTAAGCAAAATATCTGCCGTATGCTCCTTTAAATACTCAAGCGCATCTCTTCCATTTGCAGCCTCAGCAATCTCACATGGCAGCTGCATATGGCGCAGCAGCATTTTAATGCCATTTCGTTCAATTCGCTCATCATCTACCACCAATATCTGATACATATTTCCCGATCCTTTCTATATGCAACTTAATGCAACTTATCTGTCTTCCATTTTACCCTAACAGACGATGAAAATCAACGAAAAAAAGTGGCAGCGTGTTTATGCTGCCACCTTTTTAATATTTATCATAACTTCCAGATTTCTTCGTCATATTGTGCTATAGTGCGGTCTGATGAGAAAAATCCTGCCTTTGCGATGTTGATGAGCATCTTCTTTGCCCATTTCTTTCTATCTGCGTAGTCATTAAGCACCTGCTCTTTGCGTGCTATATACTCTTTTAAGTCAAGGAGGGTCATAAACCAGTCTTTATTTATCAGTTCTTTATAAAGCTGTGTTAAGGTTTCTTCGTCTCCTGCTGCAAGCATTGGCTCGCTGATAAGGAAATCGACTGCTGTTTGGATATCTTCGTCTTTTGTGTAGTAATCTTTTGCACAATAATCTGCCTTTTTATAATGCTCGATTACCTGCTCGCTGCTCTCACCGAAGAAGTAAATATTATCTTCTCCTACAAGCTCTCCGATCTCTACGTTTGCGCCGTCTCTTGTTCCTAGTGTTACTGCACCGTTTAACATAAACTTCATGTTTCCTGTTCCTGATGCCTCTTTTGATGCTAAGGAGATCTGCTCGGAGATATCACATGCCGGTATAATTTTTGATGCCTTTGTTACGTTGTAGTTTTCTACCATCACTACGCGCAGATATGGGCTGACTTCTGGATCCTGCTCTGTGATCTGCTGTAAGCAAAGAATTGCATGAATGATATCCTTTGCGATTGTGTAGGCTGGTGCTGCTTTTGCACCAAAGATCAGCGTTACTGGTGTCTTAGGAAGCTTTCCACTCTTGATTTCAAGATATTTATAAATTGCCCAGAGTAAATTCATCTGCTGGCGCTTATACTCATGCAAACGCTTTACCTGAATGTCAAAAATAGAATTTTCATCAATGACAACACCCTGTGTATGCTTTAAATAGTCAGCAAGCTGACGTTTTTTCTCCTTCTTGATCGCAAGAATGCTGTCTAATACACTGTCATCATTTTCGAATGAAAGCAGCTTTTCAAGCTCACAGGCATCCTTTTTAAAACCGCTTCCAATCTTATTTTCAATTTCCTCTGAAAGCTCCTCGTTGCATGAAAGCAGCCAGCGGCGGAAGGTGATTCCATTTGTCTTGTTGTTGAATTTCTCCGGATAAATTTTGTAAAAAGCATTAAGCTCGGAATTTTTCAAAATTTCAGTATGCAGGTAAGCAACACCGTTTACACTGTGACCATAGTGTATATCCATATGTGCCATGTGAACGCGGTCATTCTCATCAATAATTGCCACCTTCGGATCTGAATATTTTGCCTTTGCACGCTTATCAAGCTCCTTGATGATCAAAACTAACTGCGGAACAACCTTCTCTAAATATGCAAGCGGCCACTTCTCAAGTGCCTCTGACAGAATTGTGTGGTTTGTGTATGCGCATACCTTTGTGACAAGCTCAACTGCCTCATCCATGGTGATGCCGCGCTCAAGAAGCAGACGGATCAGCTCAGGAATAACCATTGACGGATGAGTATCATTGATCTGAATAGCAGCATACTCATCTAAGTCAGTCAGCTTACAGCCGCGTGCCGTACACTCATCTAAGATTAAGTGTGCTGCATTGCTTACCATGAAATACTGCTGGTAGATACGAAGTAAGTTTCCTGCCTCATCACTGTCATCTGGATATAAGAACAGTGTCAGATTCTTTGCGATATCTGTCTTATCAAAGCTTATAGTACCGTCCTTAATAAGACTCTCATCTACAGTATCAACATCAAACAGATGAAGCTTATTTGTGCGTCCCTCATAACCTGTCACCTCAATGTCATACATGCGTGAGGTCACTGTCAGATCACCAAATGAAACAGGATAGCTTACATTAGTTTTGATCAGCCAGCTGTCTTTTTCAATCCACGGATTTGGTGTTTCCTTCTGGAAATTGTGATCAAACACCTGCTTGAACAGACCCATATGATAATTCAAGCCTACACCATCACCGTGCAGATTTAATGTTGCCATCGAATCCAAAAAGCATGCTGCCAGACGGCCAAGTCCACCGTTTCCAAGAGATGGTTCTGGCTCGATCTCTTCGATCTCACCAATATCCTTTCCTGCTGCTTCAAGCTCTTCCTTTACAGTCTTGTAAAGACCAAGATTGATAAGGTTGTTTGACAACAGCTTTCCAATCAAAAACTCTGCGGAAATATAATATACCTTCTTCTTTCCAGCTTCGCTTTCCTTCTTTGCTGCCAGATCCTTTGTCATATCAAGCAGTGCGTAATAAATTTCCTCATTGGTGCAGCCAGATAACGGCTTATTATATTTCTTTTCACAAATTTCATTTACCATCATTATTATTAAAACTCCTTTCATGAGTTGATGTATGCAGTTTACTGCTTTTTCTATCATTTTTCTTGCATTATACCGTCTTTTTATGGTACTATCCTATCATGATGATACCAGGGTCAAAAGCTCCAACCACCGATCGTGCTTGCACGATGAGTGGGTTGAGCTTGGGACCCACAAAAACATGAGGAGAGAGCCACGATGCAGATACCTGAATACGAAAATTATCATGAGACAAAATCACACAGCACACCTGATTTTCCTTACAATGCGTATATTTGTTCTATTCCGCTTGATTTTGAGAAGGTGCCGCTTCACTGGCACGATGAGGTGGAAATCATCTATATTAAAAAGGGGCATGGGCGCGTCACATTAGATTTTACCTCTCTTTATGTAGAGGCAGGTGATATTATTATTGTCAGTCCTGGTCAGCTTCATGCAATCGGCCCGGCTGAACATTCTATGGAATATGAAAATATTATTTTTTCACTTGATCTTCTTTGTACTGGAAGCATGGATGCTCTAAGCAGTGAATTTTTTGAGCCTTTTTTGGCTGGTACCATTGGCTTTGAGCATCTTGTCTGCTGTGATGATGAACATTACCCTGCTCTCTCATCATGCCTAAATCATATTGACAGTATCAGCAGCAGTTTTCCAAAAGGCTACCGCCTTGCAATTAAGGGGGCTCTTTTTACCTTCTTCTACACCATATTCACAAATTCCACCGATATTCCTGCCCCCAAAAACGACCCTCACATTGAACGACTCAAAAGTGTCCTAAAATATATTGAAACAAATTACATGAATACAATCTCCATTGATGAGATTTCTTCTGTTTCTGGCTTTTCTGCTTCTCATTTTATGCGTTTTTTCAAATCTGCAATGGGTACCTCTTTTACTTCATATCTTTCCTCGTACCGTCTTTCAATGGCAGCGCGTCTTCTCTTGCTGACAAATGACTCTATTTTAGATATTGCCCTCTCCTGCGGCTATGAGAATCTTTCTTATTTTAACCGTTCATTTAAAAAACGATACAAAAAGACCCCCAGCGAATACCGCCGAGGGTCTGATGAAATATAACGATTTACTCGTTTTATCTATATACCATTGCATATATTGGTTTACAATGCTGATAAATTCTTCTACTAAAATTTTATACCATTTTTCACCATAAAACATTTCATTAGTTGAAATCTGGAACGAAAAATTCTTGTGAAATTGGTTGCAAATTGTATTGTGATTTGATAGAATATTCTTATAAATATTTTAAAGAAAGTCAACGAACAGGTATATCACTGTTCTTGTGGAGAGAAAGATGTATGAAACAATTGATTGATTTTTTTAATAAGAAAGACACTCGAATTTGTGCTTCTTTGAGAAAGTTTAATGAAAAGGCGTTTTTCTGTGCTTTAATCCTATATTTAATTACCGCCTTTTTGTGCACATCATTCTATGCGCCTTATGTGATTGGCTGGCCAGCTCGAATCGCACATCTGATTTGTGTTTTTCTGCTTGTGCTGAATGAATTGTCAGATCTTCATCTTTCGAAGGAAACATTTATGAAAATAGCAATTTGTGTTTTTTTATATGGAATCGCTGCGTATCATGATGGTCCTATGAGTGATCCTGCGTTACTATTTGTTTTTATTTTTTGCGGAAGAAATATTTCATTTGAAAAGATTGCAAAGATGAGCCTTTACGCATCTTGCATCCTTTTAGGCTTTATTATAGTAAGTAGCTATATTGGAATTATTACGAATTATGTTGAAAATTATGATAATCGTCGCCGTGAGTATCTTGGATTCTTGTATTCATTATATCCGGCAGCACATATGTCCAATATTACATCGTTAACAATGTATTTGAAGCGAAAGTCCATTGATTGGAAAGTAGTTTCGATACTGGTGCTTGCAAATATTTGGATATTTGTAAAGACAAATTCGAGACTTTCGTTTGGCCTTTCAATGTTGACAATTTGTTTGGTATTCGTATTTCAATATCTTCCAAAGTTGCTAGAAAATAATAAAATTATACACATGGGGATGAAGCTTTCCTTTGCATTGTCTGCAAGTGTTTCTGTCATTTTCACGCTGTTGTATAGTGAAAAAAATTTTTTGATGAATTTTTTAAACCGCTTTTTCGGAAATCGGTTGTATTTTGGAAAGCGTTCTCTATTTCAATATGGAGTTTCGCTTTTCGGAAATTCGAATATAGAATGGATAGGAAATGGATTAGATAAAAATGGAGTAGCGCCTGTTGGCGAGCAATTATATGTTGACAGTTTATACATTCAAGTAATGCAGAAATTCGGTATTATTTTTGTGGTATTGGTATTGATTTTTCTGACGATTGCGATGTTTAAAATAGTAGAACGGAAAAAATATATCTTGGCATTTATCCTTACTATGATCGCAATCCATTGTATCATAGATGATTTATTTATGGGAATCTCTTATAATCCATTTTGGTTTGCAATTGGAATTGTATTGCTAAGCGAAAATAGGTCTCACGAGAATAGATGGGGGGGTGCGAACACTTTCTTGAACCTGAATTAAGCAATTCCAAGACTGCGTCTACTCCATCGGACTCACTCCCCTAACGACAGTTTGATCCTTTTATCTCTTATCCAATTTTAAACTCAGTGATGTCTGTTAACCATTTTTTGTTTGTTTTATCAGCATAACAATCTCTTTGTATTTCGTTTGGCACAGCCAGTAAGATTTCTCCTAAATAAGAGCTATATTTTTTTCTGACGGATTGTTCGGAGTATCATGTTTTCTTCTTTCATGATACTCCGAACGATTTTCTCAGAGATTATAATACCTTCTCGTTTTAAAAGCAAATGAATGCGGCAGTATCCATTACTTACCTTATCCGGAACTGTTTCTCTAAGCCAGCGAAGAATCCCTGTTGTTTTTCTTCGGTGCTATACCTGTTCATTTCTTTCTCCTAACATTTTTCGACATTAGGTTCAAAAATTGTCCGCACCCCCGATCTTATTTCCAGTGTATAGCTGATAATATTTGCCCTTTTGTGCAATAAGATCATCATGAGTTCCGCGCTCAATGATACGTCCCTGCTCTAAGACCATGATGCAGTCGCTGTTCTTAACGGTAGACAGACGGTGCGCGATAACAAATGTTGTTCTTCCGTGCATCAGCTTATCCATACCATCCTGAACAATTTTCTCAGTCCTTGTATCAATGGAGCTTGTTGCCTCGTCAAGAATTAGTACAGGCGGATCGGCAACAGCTGCACGGGCAATGGCAAGAAGCTGTCTTTCCCCCTGACTTAAGTTAGCACCATCTCCTGTAAGCATTGTGTCGTAGCCCTGCGGCAGTCTACGGATAAAGCCATCTGCATTAGCAAGCTTGGCTGCTGCATGTACCTCTTCTTCTGTCGCATCAAGTTTTCCATAACGGATATTTTCCATAACAGTTCCAGTAAACAGATGCGTATCCTGAAGAACAATTCCAAGTGAATGACGAAGATCATCCTTTTTGATCTTTCCGATATTTATGCCGTCATAACGAATCTTTCCGCTTTGAATATCGTAGAAACGGTTGATCAAATTGGTGATTGTCGTCTTTCCTGCACCTGTTGAACCTACAAATGCAATCTTTTGTCCTGGCTGCGCATATAAGCTTACATCATGAAGTACCATCTTGTCATCGTTGTAACCAAAATCCACATGCTCAAATACAACATCGCCTTTAAGCTGTCTATAATCTGTCGTACCATCTGCCTTGTGATAATGCTTCCAAGCCCATGTTCCTGTTCTCTTATTGGATTCAGTGATTGTGCCATCTGCATTTACAACAGCATCTGTAAGAGTAACATATCCATCATCCACCTCTGGCTTTTCATCAAGCAGACGGAAGATTCTATCACCGCCGGCAAGTGCCATAACGATACTGTTTAACTGATTGCTGATCTGGTTAATTGGCTGCTGGAAGCTCTTATTTAAGGTCAAAAAGCTTGCCAGACTTCCCAAAGTAAAGCCGCCGATTCCGTTGATTGCAACAAGACCACCAACGATTGCAACAACAACGTAGCTTAAGTTTCCAAGCTGTACATTGATTGGTCCTAAGATATTAGCATAACGGTTTGCATT
The DNA here is from genome assembly GCA_934292725.1 of uncultured Lachnospiraceae bacterium. Lineage (GTDB taxonomy): Bacteria > Bacillota > Clostridia > Lachnospirales > Lachnospiraceae > Anthropogastromicrobium. Next base: position 7,319 of record CAKQXY010000009.1, on the reverse strand, counting down.
ATATGCACTTCCAAACAGATCATTGTTTAACTGGTCAAAGCGCTCAATACTCTCCTCTTCGTGACAGAATACCTTGACAACCTTCTGACCATCCATCATCTCCTCGATAAAGCCGTTTAATGCACCGATATTTTTTTGCTGTGATACGAAAAACTTTCCGCTCTTAGAAGCAGCTGTCTTACTTGCCCATATAACAAGCATAACCATAATAATAGAAACAAGTGTAAGCGGCACACTTAAGATGATCATGTAGATCAGCACATTTACAATACTGATTAAGCTGTTGATAAACTGAGGAATACTCTGGCTGACCATCTGGCGCAGCGTATCAACATCATTTGTATACATTGACATGATATCACCATGCTTATGTGTGTCAAAATATTTAATTGGAAGGGATTCCATATGTTTAAACATGTCGTTACGGATGTTTCTCATTGTTCCCTGAGTCACATAAACCATGATCTTAGTATTGCCAAAAGTAGCAGCAATACCAATTACATACAAAATTCCCATCTTGATAATTGCCTGCAGAAGCTCTGAATAGTCCGGGTTAGCCTGACCTAAAAGAGGTGTAATATAACCGTCAATCAAAGTCTTCATGAACATAGTTCCCTGTACATTTGCATATACACTTACAACAATACAGATAAGTACAAACAGGCAATGAACTGGATAACGCTTCAGCACATAGGACATGATGCGTTTAAATACCTTTACTGGGTTTTCGACCTTCTGCTTTGGTCCGAAATCACGTCTTGGTCCTGGCATTACTGATCACCGCCTTTCTCATCAAAATCGCCGCTTCCGCCTGTCTGGGACTCATATACCTCGCGGTAAATCTCATTTTTAGCAAGAAGCTCTTCATGTGTTCCAATTCCGTTAATCTTACCATCATCCATAACAATGATACGGTCTGCATTCTGCACACTTGAGATACGCTGTGCAATTATGATCTTTGTTGTATCAGGAATTTCCGTTGCAAATGCCTGACGGATCTTTGCATCAGTTGCCGTATCAACTGCACTTGTGGAGTCATCAAGAATCAGAATCTTTGGCTTTTTAAGAAGTGCTCTTGCAATACAAAGGCGCTGCTTTTGTCCGCCTGATACGTTATTTCCGCCCTGCTCAATGTAAGTATTGTAACGCTCTGGGAAACGCTCAATAAATTCATCGGCACAGGCAAGCTTACAGGCACGGATACACTCCTCATCAGAAGCTGTTTTATCACCCCAGCGAAGATTTTCAAAAATGGTTCCTGAAAACAGGACATTTTTCTGAAGAACAACGCTGACCTGATTACGAAGTGCTTCCATATCATATTTTCGCACATCCAGACCGCCAACCTTTACAGCACCTTCCTGAACATCATACAGACGGCTGATCAAATTAACAAGACTTGACTTTGCACTTCCCGTTCCACCAATCAGACCAATTGTCTCACCTGAACGGATAGACAAATTGATATCAGACAAAATCGGCTTTTCGCTTCCTGCATTATATCGGAATGTAACATGATCAAACTCGATGCTGCCATCCTTTACATCTGTAACTGGCTGATCTGGGTTCTTTAAATCCGGCTTTTCATTTAATACTTCACATATACGCTCTGCACTTGCAATACTCATTGTAAGCATAACGAAAACCATAGACAGCATCATTAAGCTCATCAAAATACTCATGCAATAATTTAATAAGCTCATCAGCTTTCCTGTTGTCAACGCAACACTTCCTGTTCCGATGATCATCTTCGCACCAATCCAGCTGATTGCAAGGATACAGCCATATACAGCAAACATCATGACTGGAGAGTTTAATGCAACAACCCCCTCTGCCTTTACAAATATCTTATAAATATTTTCGCTTGCCTTTACAAACTTGTTCTTTTCATAATCCTCACGCACGTAAGCCTTTACAACACGAATAGCAGAAACATTCTCCTGAACACTCGCATTTAACTCATCGTACTTTGGAAATGCTGCGGTAAAATATTTTCTTGCTCTGTTGACAATAAAAAACAAAGCAATGCCAAGAACAATGATAACGCCTAAGAAAATTGTAGAAATTCTTGCATTTGTAATAAATGCCATTGCAAGTGCACAAATCAGACTGGCCGGTGCTCTCATACACATACGAAGCACCATCTGATATGCATTCTGAATATTAGTTACATCAGTGGTCAGTCTTGTTACGAGACTGGCAGTTGAAAATTTATCAATGTTGGAAAATGAAAAGGTCTGAATATTATCATACATTCCTTTTCTAAGATTACGGGCAAATCCTGCTGATGCTTTTGCACCATACACACCGCCCATGATTCCGGCAAATAAGCCGATTGCTGCGATCACAAGCATGCCTGCACCAACAACACAGATATGCTTCATATCGCCCTTATTGACACCATCATCAATAATGGAAGCCATCAGATAGGGAATCATCATCTCCATCAAAACTTCCAGAATCATGTAGCACGGTGTCGCAATTGATGCACGCTTAAATTCTTTTACATATGCACCTAGTGTTTTTATCATGGCTACTCTCCTCCTGTTATTTTCTCTACATTTTTACAGATCTTTTCCAATACCTCAAAGCAGATCCTTCTCTCTTCATCTGTAATACCAGCCTCCATCGCATCATGTGCTGAGTCGATTACTGCAATCGTATCAAGGTGAACCTTTTTCCCTAACTCTGTCAGTTCTAACCGCTTAAGCCTTGCATCATGCTCATCGGTAGTCCTTGTCAGATACCCCTTTTTCTCCATCAGCTGCAGGATGTTTGTCACCGTTGAACGGGCAATGCCAAAATTTGATTCGATATCCTTTTGATAGACCGGTCGCTGCGAGTGATACAAAAAGCCCAAAATCCACCCATGCATGTTGGTGATTTCATCAAAACCAGCTGCCGCGAGGCTTGTGTGAATGCCTCTCTCCACGATATGATTGACCCTCTTTAGGCTAAAGCATATCGATTTTTCCTTTTCCATACAGCCTTCCTTTCCCGGAGCGCAAAATAGTTCGATTCCGAATTGTTCGATACAGAATTATTATAATACCTTATTTTATTTTGTCAATGACTTTTTTTTGCAAGATGAATCGGCGAAGTTATGTTGAACTTTTTTCATATTTATGGTATTCTTATATGTAATTGACTTAGATATATTTACACAGGAGGTTTGCTTATGCAAATACATGAATCTGCCGAAAACTATCTTGAAACAATCCTTATGCTCAGCAAAAAGCTGCCAGTTGTGCGCTCTGTCGATATCGCAAATGAATTGGATTTTAAAAAATCAAGTGTCAGCATCGCAATGAAAAATTTACGAGAGGGCGGAAAGATTACCGTAACTCAAGCCGGTTATATTTATCTTACTGACAGCGGCCGTGCGATTGCCGAAATGATCTATGAGCGCCATGAGTGGCTGACAAATTGGCTTATTAGCCTTGGAGTTGACAGCAGCATTGCTGCTGAGGACGCATGCAAAATGGAGCATGTAATCAGTAAGGAGAGTTTTGAAGCACTGAAAAACCATTTTGGTCAGTTTTGATTATGAAAACACGAATTTTTCATCCTGACAGGATAAAACAATTTCTTCACGCTTTTCTATTTTGTTTTTTTATTTTGATTACTATTTGTGTGATAGGCGGCTGCTCAAAGTGTCCGCCAATCACCTTCTCTTCTGTATTGGATATTCAGGCTGATGAGTCAGGTACGCGCACGATGTCTGTTACAGCCAATAAAAAGACACTGCAAAAGCTTTTCCACAACAGCAATTTTTCTTTTCAAAGCTTTATCACAGCTAACTGCCCGAAGGGACTTGAGTGGAATTATGTGGACACTGCTTCTGCCTATGAGCTGACTTTTATTCTTTCATTTGATTCATTAGATGAATATCAGGAAAAAATTGATGCGCTTACAGGCATTGAACAATTTTCTTCAATTTCACGACCGCAAGTCGGTGTAAAAACTGGCTTTACCTTATCTGAGCCAGATGATGTGATGGCTGTTTTTGCCTGGTTTACTGATGCTCTTAAGGAGCGCACAGGACTTAGTGACTCAAAGCTTTTAGCCTACCTGTCTCAGCAGGAAAATGAACTTATCTATAACGGACGAAGCTATAAAAGCCAAAATAATGCACTTGTCTGCAACGCAGAAAAAATTCTTGATGCCAAGCGAATTGATATTTTAACATCACTTTCTCTTGACAAATGGAACCGTACTATTTATATCATCTTTCCTGATGAACTGCGAGACAATGCTTCTAATGTAAAAAGCTATCTTGACGCTATCGTCCCAGATGGAATTGAGGCTGTCTGGAATAATGATACCACATGGCAGCTGACCTTCAGCGCTGAAAGCTTTAAGGAATTGTGTGTTCAGACAAGCCAGCTGTTTCAGTCATCAAGCAAATCACTTGCGTCTGAATCGATTATCGCTGAAAACTCTATGAAAATCGTGCACTCTTATGCAGAACCATTTCAGTTTTCCTTCTTTGTTCCCGATTCAGGAACAGCAAGGGCACGCTATTTCTACAGCACCGACACAAATGCAGCACTTGCTGTATACGACAATGATCATACGCTTCAAAAGCTTCCGCTTGCACGCGATGGTTATGATGGCTATGTCTGTCTGTTTGATGATCTTGTGGAGGGGGGATGCACCTATAACTATGATGCCATCTTCCAATATCAGCCACAGCAGATCACAGTTTCTACACAGATAAAATCTATACAGCTTCTGACACGCACAATTACTCTCTCACTCGGCGAGGTACCTAAGCTTCATCAAAAGCTTATCACAGATACTGCAAAGCGTGATACTTACAATTTCGGAACTATAACCGCCAAAACTGATGATGAAAATCACCTGACTCTGTTCTTTACACAGACTGGCACACCATCTTATCTCGCAAAGGGATTTGAAGCTTTCTTTGGCGGAAAGGAATCAATTGACTACTGTTCTCATACTACGGCGCTGTTTCAGCCAAAGCATACATATCGCTTCACAGAAAACATGGACTTTTCTAATTTTCTTGTGCAGCCAGATGCAACATTAATTACTGTTATGGTGCAGCTTCCAAACGGTACTGCCATAATGTCTGATTCTCTTGAAAGCAGTCTTACAACAGAAAACAATATCTTAGATAATGTTTACTCTGCCAAGACAACAGATAATGTTCTGTCACTTACCATGACTCTTTCTCAGCCAAATGCTGTCTATTATCTTTGTCTGCTTTCACTTATTATTATCGTAAGTGCGATTCTTTTTTCCATATACAAAGGGCTCAGCCACCGCTAAACACGGTGCTGAGCCTTTAATTTTGTCTGCATTAATCAAATTTATTTTGCTTCTGTAAGTGCATCCATTCCCAGCTTTGCACAGCCAAGGATTCCCTGATTGTCATTTAGGCTTGGAAGAACAATGTAGTTTTCGATATCGGAAAGCTCCTCTGTGTCGATGTACTTATTGACCATGCGAAGTGTTTCCTTGCGGATCAAATCCATCACATGAGTCTGATGCATAACGCCGCCGCCGAGTACAATACGTTCTGGTGACAGAAGCATGATCATGTCTACAAGTCCCTGTGCCACATAGTAAGCCTCTAACTCCCAAACTTCCTTCCTGTCAGACAGCTCATATGCCTTTTTGCCCCAGCGCTCTTCGATTGCCGGGCCGCTAGCCATACCCTCTAAGCATCTTCCATGATATGGGCATTTGCCCTTATATGTATCATTTGGATGAGGTGCTACTAAAATATGACCGCCTTCTGGATGCTGCATACCATGAAGCATCTTTCCATCTACAATAACGCCTGCTCCAATTCCCGTTCCAACTGTGATATAAATGCTGTTCTTTAAGCCCTTTGTGATCCCCCATGTTGCCTCACCAAGCGCTGCTGCATTTACATCTGTATCAAATCCAACAGGAATCTGCAGTGCCTTCTTAAACTCATCAAGTACCGGATACCACTTCCATGCAAGCTTTGGTGTATTGCCGACACAGCCATACTTTGGAGACTGCTCGTTTAAGATAACTGGACCAAAGAATCCGATTCCAAGTGCTTCAACTTGCTGCTCCTTGAAATATGCAATCATCTTCGGCATCGTAATTTCCGGTGTCTCTGTCGGAATGGATACACGATCCAAAACTTCTCCATTTTCATTGCAGACAGCAAGCACCATCTTTGTGCCGCCGCCCTCTAATGCGCCAATTCTCATTTCTATTTTCCTCTATTTCCCCTGTCTTCTATTTTCTTTTTGGGAGATCTTTCCTGTTTTATTTTGATTTTGGTTAATTACTTCTTACTTTTCTGTGATATAAGAATAAATCATCATCAAATTCTTGCCTTCTGCCTTCATCTTTCCATAACCTGCCGGAACGATAAGGTGAGTGCCCTTCTTTACTGGAGTGCCGTCAAAGGTTCCCTCTCCATCCAGAACGCTGATATCTACAAATGGCTGATCCCAATCAAACTCTGCTGTTCCATTTACAGTTGCCTTGCATACAGTGTAGCATGGGCAGCTTACAAGCTTTTCTGCCTCTGCACCTGCAACGTCAAGCTTTTCATGCTCTGCCACTGCTGGCTCAAATGGTGCCTTAATAACGTCAATACTCTGCTGTACATGAAGTGCTCTCGGCTTTCCATCCTGCAGACGATCATAGTCATATACACGATATGTAATATCACTGTTTTGCTGAGTCTCAAGAATCAATGTTCCACCCTTAATTGCATGAACACAGCCTGGATTAATCTGGAAGAAGTCACCCTTCTTTACAGGAATCTCGCGGATAAATTCCTTCCAGCGCTTGCCGCGGATCATCTCTTCTACTTCCTCGTGATTCTTTGCATTGTGACCAATCACGATAGTGCCGCCTTCTTTTGCATCAAGAATGTACCAGCACTCCATCTTGCCAAGAGAGCCATTCTCATGCTCTGCTGCGTATGCGTCATCTGGATGAACCTGAATGCTAAGATCTGCCTTTGCGTCAATAATCTTAATCAAAAGCGGGAAGCGGTCTCCCTGTACATTGCCAAATAATTCTCTGTGATTTTCCCACAGCCAGCTTAATGTCTTTCCCTTATATTCGGTATTCTTAAGGGTACAGTCTCCGTGCGGATGAGCACTGATTGCCCAACACTCTCCGGTATTATCTCCCGGAATGTCATAACCAAAATCATCTTTTAAACGGCTTCCGCCCCAAATCATCTGCTTAAACACCGGCTCAAGTAATAAAAGTTCCATAGTAGTTCCTCCTTATGCGATACAAACAGCACTTGCAGATGCTGTTTCTTCTGTTTAAAGTATATCGAATTTGGGCAG
>CAKQXY010000008.1 GCA_934292725.1 uncultured Lachnospiraceae bacterium | reverse complement strand
ATTTCTGGATTGATATTTCTCTCATACGTATTAGCGCCATACAAACGATAAAATTCGTGATAGCTCTGCTTTAAAGTACCATATTTTCCAGATGTTTTTATCCCGTAAATTTCCTCAACACTATATGGCAATGAAGGCAACGACTCTCGTGTTACAATTGCATAATAATTATCCGTTTTTTGAATCTCGTCAGCAAATTCTGTTGTTTTAATAAATTCATTTCCTTCATCAATAAACACAATGCTATCCGCTATTCCTGACAATTGTTCTTTCCACAAAGCACCTTCCAATACAAAACATTTCTTATCGCATACAAGTTCAACTGGAGTACCAGATGGATTATTGACAAATTCTCTAATCATATCTATCATAGTCGTCTTTCCAGTTGCACTATCTCCTTGAATAATTGTCAGATTCCTATGCAGTTCAAAATCATATTTTAAGCGTTTCGTAGACACAACAACTCTGTATTTCCCTTTCATATCACAAATCCTCCATCAGACAAATTCTCCAGCTATCGACACAAGCTCTTCCATAGAATGTACAATTTGGTCTGTATTTGCGATATGAATCGTAAACTTCTCGTCTCCAAAATCCATTAAATGGTGTAAATTAATTGTCCGGTCTTCTGTTTCTGCAATTTTTAAAAACCATTTAGCACAATTGTCACCACAAGTAGATGCATTAAATATTTTATCTTTTTCAAACTTTACAAGAATAAGTGTTTTTACCCCACCAGATAGACCCACTGGTGGTATTTTTCCCAACACAGGACTATCAATTACACCACTGTCCAAAACAGCAGATTTGTCTACATCCTCAATCATCTTTTTTACAAATGGATCCACAATCCAATCATCTTCATAATCATATTTAAAATAAGCTGCCGTATTATACACGGCCTCTTTCAGATCACCATAAAAAATACTCAGCATGAAATCTTACTCCTTTAAATTACTTCAGCTTATACTTTTTTGCAGCACCTCTTCCGATAATATCAATCAACCCATTTTCACTCATCTGACGGGCAAGAAGATAGGCTCTTGTCTTCTTAATGTTCAATAGTTCCTGCAGATCTTCGTCTGTCATTTCTCCATACTCAGTCAAATAATCTATCACCATTTTCATTTGTGGAGTGATTACCACAGGTGCTTTTTCAGATTTTTCCGGTACATGCCCGGTAATGGAGCCACTGGCATTCATGTTCGGCAATACCAGTTTGAATGTGTTGTTTGTAACTTCGATGCGTGGCTGCACAGCACAATTTTTGTAAAGTGTATAAATTTTGCGAATACCAGTACCATAGGATTCAATCAACCTTAAACGATGAAAGATTTCAGCCAACTTGCGATTGCGTGGCTGAGAAATGCCATTACGGATATCATCGGCAGAAAGCCCCGGCAAAAGACCTCCAATCGAAATAAATTCTATTCCAAAGTCATTGACATTAATAATAATGCTGCCACTGTAGCTGTAGTCGCGATGGATAATTGCATTGAGCAATGCCTCACGTAAAGCATCTTCTGGGTAATCTGGAAGTTCAACTCTCTCTAAACCCTTGAATGTAGCAGCAGTGCGGTTGCAGAGTGTCAAATACGCATAACTATCATCAAGCTGTTTGAAGATAGAACCACCGAATTCCTTTGCATCCTTAAAGGTAATATTTGCTTCGTCACCAAACACAGCAATTTTTATAGTATGTTGGCACTGATCTGACAGAATCATAGCCAAGTTGGTGTACTGATCGTCGTCAATATTACGAAGACCAAGCGCAATATACTTTTCTTCTGAGAAATCAACCTTATATCGTTTGAAAGTACGCTCTGCCTCCTCGAAAGACAATTCCTGTACAACTGTACGCATTTCCTCAAATACATCACCGTCTGAATCTTTGATCATTTTGCGTATCTGATCTGGAGATGCCTGTACGCTAGATGCACCTTGGCGAACATAAACGCCATTCGACTTCATTCCCTTGGACTTCAAGTAATAAGGCTTGTAACTGCCTTCTCCAACTTCTATTCGGATAACTTTGTTATCTTGCAGGACATACCGCACAAACATTGTTACATCCGGTGCGATAGCATCACGAATACCATTGGTCAAACGCGTGTAAGTTTCATCCACATTATCAATACCGATCAAATTACCGTTATCATCAATGCCAATGTAGATAACACCACCATCCGTATTTGCAAATGCAATAACTTCCTTATAAATATCATCGACCATTTGCAATTTATATTCAACACGTTCACTTTCATACTGCATACATCGTCCCTCCTCTTAACAGTTCACCTATATTATACTCTATTTTTCACTTTTTTCAATAGTATATGATGAATATTCACTTTTTATTCACTTTAGTGTGAACCACGAGGACAAAAACCCCCAGTGCGGCAACACTGGGGGGTTTCGTTTTGGCGACCAATCGTGGACGTGACAATATCTTTTGCCTATGGCTAATATATCATATTTCAAAAGCAAAATCAAGTGAACCACGGGGACAGGGACGCCATTATTTTAATTACTCAAACTCAACTGTTCCTGTAGGCTTTGGTGTAAAATCATACAGAACACGATTGATTCCTGCAACTTCATGTGTGATACGGTCTGTAATATGAACCATCACTTCATGTGGAATCTCAGCAGCTGTTGCTGTCATAACGTCAGTTGAACATACTGCACGTACAATACAGCACCACTCGAAAGCACGCTTTCCGTTTTTAATTCCAGTTGATCTAAATTCCGGAACAACGGTGAAATACTGCCAGATTTTTCCTGCAAGTCCGTTCTTGTCAAACTCCTCACGAAGAATTGCATCAGACTCGCGCACTGCTTCAAGACGATCACGTGTAATAGCTCCCGGACAACGAACACCAAGTCCCGGTCCTGGGAATGGCTGACGATAAACCATGTCATGAGGCAGACCAAGCTCATCACCAACAACACGAACCTCATCCTTGAAAAGGATTCTGACTGGCTCTACAAGCTCAAAAGCCATATCTTCCGGAAGTCCGCCTGCATTGTGATGTGCCTTAATGCCTTCTTCTGACTCAAGAATATCCGGCCAAATCGTACCCTGTGCTAAAAATTCAATTCCGTCAAGCTTTCTTGCCTCTTCAGCAAATACTTCAATAAATTCTCCGCCAATAATCTTTCTCTTTTTCTCAGGATCATCAACTCCTGCTAATTTATCAAGGAAACGATCTGTTGCATCAACATAAACCAGATTTGCATTCATCTGATTACGGAACACTTCAATTACCTGCTCTGGCTCACCCTTGCGAAGCAGACCATGATTAACATGAACACATACAAGCTGCTGACCAATTGCTTTGATTAAAAGTGCTGCAACAACAGATGAATCAACTCCACCAGATAGTGCCAGAAGAACCTTCTTATCTCCCACCTGCTCTTTAATCAATGCAACCTGCTCCTCAATAAAGGCCTTGGCAAGTTCTGGCGTTGTAATTCTCTCCATATCAGCCGGGCGTCTAATTTCAGTAACATTCATATAAAACTCCTCCTTATTCTTTTCCTTAATTTTTGGCTTACTGATTTTTCCGATGCCATTTGCCATTTCATTATACCTAATACAAAAATATTTGACAACCTTTATTTAAGAAAATGAGCCATCGGGGACAGGTAAAAATCCACCGTTCCTGTCCCCGCTGGCTCATTATTTTTCCTCCACGACCTGGAAAATAAAGAACTTTAAATAATAGCTTTCATCAGCTGCCCACAGAATCGGATGGTCTGGAGCCTGTGTGCGAAATTCCACCTGACGAAGTCTTTTATGTGTTGCTTTTGCTGCTTCTTTTACGGTTTTTGCTAACAGCTCCTGTGTCATGAAATGAGAGCAGGAACAAGTAGCCAAATAGCCACCGTCTTTTACAAGCTTAAGTCCCTTCATATTGATTTCACGATAACCCTTGATGGCATTCTTAGTAGCTTCTCTTGATTTTGTAAAAGCAGGCGGATCAAGGATAACTACGTCATATTTTTCGCCTGCTGCAGCAAGTTTTGGTAATTCATCTAACACATTCGCGCAGCGAAAATGAACTGTATCCTGAAGTCCGTTTAAGCGTGCATTGGCTTCTGCCTGAGAAACTGCGTATTCAGAAATATCAAGTCCGGTAACTTCACTTGCACCGGCAATACCTGCATTTAATGCAAATGTTCCCATGTGTGTAAAACAATCCAATACCTTTTTGCCTTTGCATATACGCTGCATAGCAAGACGATTATATTTCTGATCAAGGAAGAAGCCGGTTTTCTGACCATTTGCCACATCTACAAGATAATGCACACCGTTTTCGATAATTTCCACAGTAGTGTCAAATTCATCCCCGATAAAGCCCTTTACCTTTGGCAGTCCCTCTTTTGTACGCTCGTTTGCATCACTGCGCTCATAGACTCCGCGGATTGAGATGCCATCTTTTAGAAGAAGTTCCTTTAAAATTCCCACAATCTCTTCTTTAAAAGCTTCCATGCCAAGAGCCAGACATTCCACTACCAGAACATCTTCGTATTTATCAATGACAAGTCCCGGAAGAAAATCTGCTTCGCCAAAAATAATTCGGCAAGATGAAGTATCTACCGTTGTCTTACGGTAATCCCATGCATTTTTCACGCGCATTGTTAAAAAATCATGATCAATTGCCTGATCTGCTTTGCGAGTCATCATACGAATACGAATTTTAGAATTTTGATTGATAAAGCCATTTCCCATAGGATATCCGTCGAAATCATGTACAGTTACAATATCTCCATTTGTAAATCTTCCCATAATGGTTTCTATTTCATTATCAAAAATCCAGGCACCGCCAGATTTGATCGTTCTGCCTTCGCCCTTTTTAAGTGTTACAATAGTATTATACATAAAGTCCCCTTTCTGAACTTAATTCAAACTGACTTAAAATAACCCGTTGGAAAACGACCTGTTCTCCAACGGGTATACTTAACTCTCTAATAATATGTGGAGAGCCTTTTTGTTACTCGAATTCTATTGTTGCCGGCGGCTTTCCTGTGCAGTCGTACATTACGCGGTTTACACCCTTTACCTCATTAACGATACGGTTTGTTACCTTTCCAAGTACTTCCCACGGAAGCTGCGCTGCGTCAGCAGTCATGAAATCTGAGGTATTTACAGCGCGAAGTGCAATTGCGTAATCATAGGTACGGAAATCACCCATAACACCAACACTTCTCATGTTTGTAAGTGCTGCAAAATACTGGCCAAGACCCTTATCCAAACCTGCCTTTGCGATCTCCTCGCGGTAGATATAATCAGCCTCCTGAACGATCTTTACCTTCTCCTCTGTTACCTCTCCGATAATACGGATTCCAAGACCCGGACCTGGGAATGGCTGACGATATACAAGATATTCCGGAATACCAAGCTCTAATCCTACCTTACGAACCTCATCCTTAAACAGCATACGAAGCGGCTCTACGATCTCCTTGAAATCAACTACGTCCGGAAGTCCTCCTACGTTGTGGTGAGACTTAATAACAGCTGACTTTCCAAGACCAGACTCGATAACATCCGGGTAAATGGTTCCCTGTACCAGATAGTCGACAGCGCCGATCTTTCTTGCCTCTTCCTCGAATACGCGGATGAACTCCTCACCTATAATCTTTCTCTTTGCCTCTGGCTCTGTAACGCCCTTTAACTTCTCATAATAGCGCTGCTGTGCATTGACACGAATAAAGTTTAACTCATATGAGCCATTTGGTCCAAATACAGCCTCAACTTCATCGCCCTCATTTTTACGAAGCAGACCATGATCTACAAATACACAAGTCAGCTGCTTGCCGATTGCCTTAGAAAGAAGTACGGCTGCAACAGAAGAATCTACTCCGCCGGATAATGCACAAAGAACCTTGCCATTACCGATACGCTCACGCAGCTGTGCGATTGTTGTCTCTACAAACGAAGACATCTTCCAATCTCCGTGACATCCGCAAACCTTGTATACGAAGTTTGAGAGCATCTTCATACCCTCTGCTGTATGCATAACTTCCGGATGGAACTGTGTTGCATACAGCTTTCTCTCTGGGCAGGACATTGCGGCTACCGGGCATACAGGTGTATGCGCAGTCACGCGAAAACCTTGCGGTGCCTTTGCAATGTAGTCGGTATGGCTCATCCAGCAAACAGTTGTCTTTGATACGCCTTCAAATAAAGCGTCCTCTGTGTCAACCTCCACCTCTGTATGTCCATACTCACTTGTCGGTGCTGTCTCTACAGTTCCGCCAAGACTCCATGCCATTAACTGTGAACCATAGCAAATACCAAGAATCGGAATACCCAATTCAAAAATGGCTTTGTCATAATGTGGTGACTTTTCATCATAAACGCTGTTTGGACCACCAGTAAAGATGATTCCCTTAGGATTTATTTTTTTGATCTCTTCCAGGCTCATCGTGTAAGGCTTTACCTCACAGTATACGTTGCACTCGCGCACGCGGCGTGCAATCAGCTGATTATACTGACCACCAAAGTCTAGTACAATAACCGACTCCTTCTCCATTGCAATTCCTCCTGCTTTTGTTATCGTCTGCTCTCATCCTCGATGCACTATGCTTTCTGGCGGGCAAACAATGCTTCATACTTTTTCTTTTTTATTATACAGAGTATGACTGTTTTGTGCAATGCAAAATTTTTATAACAGTAGAGCGCAATCAGCCACTTTTTTAGGAAAAAATTCCTACAAAAACATAACTTACTTTCCTTATTTTATCCATGCAAAGAACGCACAGTCATATGCCTCAAAATATTCTTGTGCATCAGCAATTGCCATCGTAGTAGTCTCTGATGTAACAGGATCATACACGCTTACATTTTTTGTGTCATAGCCTGTAAGCAATAGCGCACTGCTGTCTCCAGTAACTGCAAGCACCAGATGATTTTCGTTGATATAATATAAAATCTGCGTTACACTGCAGCCTCTTAGATTTTCTGCACGGCCGCTTACACTTTTTGATGTATCCTTTGTGTTTTCAGCCTCTATTGCCTGAGTCATAATATCCTCAACTGCTGTCTTCTCGTTCAAAAGTCCTTCTACTAAAGAAACCTTTCCGCCCTCAGCCGAAATAAGAATCTCTAAGCATGCTCTTAAACTGTCTTCTGCACTTTTTGCCTGCTGTTCTTCAAATGTTAGATTTTTACTCAGCGCTCTAGTTCCTCTTGTCCACACATAGCTTGCCCTATCATCTACAACTACCCCCATCTGATCATATGCGGTGTCAATAGCATCTGCAAGCACACTGTCAATCTGCTGTAAGCGTCCCTTGGCATATACATAGTAAAGACGCTCCTGATCACCATCATCTAAGTTTAACTGATATGAAGCAGCTGCATCGCGAATCTTGCAAAGTGTTCCATTTGTCTGCACCTTTTCTGTATCGAGTGGAAGACTAATAGACCACACCTTCTGGAAATCATCTGCTATTTTACTCTTTGTTAAGCTTGTAACCTTCTTATCGCTTCGATTATTGAAAAACATCTGATCATCAGCCGCTTCTTCATAGCTTCCAGACGCGTTGTTCTTCGTAAGACGATAAATGTTTAGCTGGTTCTCCAAAATTTGTGTTCCTTCTATATAATATCCATCCATCTGATATGCACCAGACTGTGCCATGTCTTCATCAAATGAAAGTATTGCCAGCTTATACATAGGCTTATGCACTACCTGTCCAGCCTGTGTCAACACATCACTCTTTCTTCCTGTGCCATACACCAGATCGTTGCCCAAAAAGCCCTGAATCTGGACAAACTCACCATCTCCCGCACCGATACGGTACGTTTCTCCAGTGCTTAGATCGGCAATTCTAATCACGCCTGCATATCCCTCATCGCCCTCCTCCCAGGCAATAAGACTGCTTGATTTATTGGAGTAAAAGCTTCCTGCACTTGATGCCTTAGCAAGCTGTGCCTTCTCTCCACTGCTTAAATCGATAGAATACACAGTACTCTGATACAAAAGATACATCAAATCAGACTCATTATTGACATAGGCAAGTGTTCCCATATTTTTCATGAGGATATCTTCTGAGAATGTAACTGGAATGTAAAAGATTTCATCAATACAGGCTGTCTCACATTTATAATGAAGGAAGCTGACGCCAACCTGTCCCTCGTGATTTCCTCTGTTGTGATAACCATATGCCATAAAGTAAATATCGCCGCTGTTTTCAACACGAATTGGCTGCAGCTTGTACCCATCTAACAATGATTTATCCTCAGCTCCATCCTGATATGTATAAATCAGACTTAATGAATTATCTTTTTCATTTGATGCAAACAGCTGTCCGTCATACACGTATGCCTGAATATTTTCATCATCTGATGCCATCTTGGATACTTCCTCATCTGTAATGCCAAGCTGCAGTACACCCTTTGCATACACTGGTGCTGCTACCGAAAACTGCTCTTTTACATGGCGTTCAAAATCAAGAAGATAAATCACATCACTTCGAAAACGCACAACATAATTTTCATTCACCATACATGTTTTGCTGTCTGTGCCGTTACTTATTGTTACAGGATAGGTCAATGTAACACTTGCCTGACTGTCACTTAACTCCGTAAGTGTCGTCTCTACTGTTCCAGCCTCAACCGTAAGACCCTTCCACGTGATCATACCACTTCTTGAATGCTGATTCACGTAGCTGAAATCATCTGTTCCCATCGTCTCATTTGGCTGTATGTAGTTGACAACAAAATCACTATTTCCATCAATTGATGCCTGCCAGAAATCGTGTGCAAAGTTGACGAGGCTTTCTGTATGTTCATCTGTCAGATAAATAATTCTGCTATAATAATAGACAGGTTTTTCTTTCTGATTTACACATAGAATAAACTGATATTCATTGCCATCATCTACCAGATTGGAAAGCTGCAGCTGTGTCTTCATAGTGCTGCCATCCGTTTCCCATCCGCTTATCACGCCATCCTCTACAAGACGTGTGCCGTCAAGACCTCTTACTTCATAAGAAACCTGACCGACATTCTCTGCCTGATCGATCTGGATAGACAATTTATGTTCCTGCGACAGGGGCGTAATACAGCCCCTCATCGTGGAAACATCCATCTTTTGTGTATAACCACGCAGAGTATTGCTGTTATCTGTAAGATACTTAAGCCTTACAGCGGCAAGTGTGCCTGACTGCATTGTTTCGTAGCTGTCTGTCTGCTGTGTTTTCTGTGTATACTGCTGATATACGACAAAACTGCCAAATGCAGCTGCAAAAATAAAAAGCAGCAGCAGAATCCTTCGAATTAGCTTTTTCAAATCAAAACCATACCTTTCTTTTCCCCTATTAACAGGGTCTTGTTATGGCTTTATTTTACTTGCAATCTGGTAAAATCACAAGTCTTTTTTTATACTGCCGTTAACATCAATATCGTCCTCTGCATCGTCTGCACCTTCTTCTTGCAATCTCCTGATATAAAAGTACACTTACTATATCCTCTAGCCAGCTTTGCTGTCTTGGCGGCCTAGGCGGCGGTGGTCCCTGAGGAGGACCAAATGGCGGTGGTGGTGGCGGTGGCCCAAACGGTGACGGTGGCGGGGGCGGAGGCATAAATGCATCGTGTCCGCTTGCCTCAAATAGATCCTCTATTGGTATTTCTCTAAACTCCTCATTTTTTCTAAGACGCTCACAGATTTGACGTCCTGTTCGATTAAGATTTATTTTATCTGGATATTCATCATAAATAAAGCTTCCTGCATAATCAAGCTCATCACAAGTATGTTCAATTTCCTGCTGTATCTTTTTTATTTTTTCTGGATAGAGGCTTTTCCAGTACTGCGTTTGAATCTCATCTGCTGCTTCCTCAAGCCTTTGGGCGATTAATGCATCCTGTGGTGTCTGAGGCCGAAAGCGTGATGACTGATGATACAGCCCATACTGGCTGTGACTGCTCCATATCATAGCAAAATCCTTTCAGGCGGATTTACTTTTATTTTATGCTGTATTAAATTCAAGTGTTCCATGCCTTAACTAATCATCCCACTGTACCGTTGGAAAACCGAGAATACATATTGTTTTCTCGCCATTTACACGGTACAGCAGGTTGATATTTGATCTTTCGTTTTGAAAACGTATCACTTCTCCTAATTTTTCCCCATATCCATAGTATAGCTGCAGATTATCCTGTCCTTTGGCACTTACAAGTGATGCGCCTGCTTTATTTATCATCTTTTTAGCAGATTCATCTATCTGTTCTTTTGTCATTAACTGCGGCCAGCTTCCTATAAGCTCTAAACATAGTTTTGATTGGCTCTGGCTGTATTTTTCCAGTCGTTCTTTTTTCTCATATATCCTTTGCATTTTTTCTGACCAGTCTCCTGCAAACTGCCAGCTGATCAGCCCTTCGCACATATTGTCATTTTTTATTGCCGTCTGATTTTCATTTGTATCTTCTTCATTATTTTTTCTTAAGTATTGCAAGCTCCAGGAAAAATCTTCATTTGCACCTTCAAGCTCCCATATACATCCATACGTTTCCTTCTTCTTTATAATCCCATATCCACTGTAAATTTGGCAGACGGCCGCCGCACCCTCAAGGTATTCTGTAATCTCTTCTTCTGACGTCAATGCAGGACCAGTACCATAAAGGCGAATCTGTGCCGTCACATCATCTGTAAATTCATCATTAAAACAAGATGCCATTTCAAAGCTGTCTAACGTCATTTCATGCCTTTTATTCAGCCCAAATGCTTCCACCGCAATCACTGCGCACCACACTGCACAGCAAAGCCCTGTCAATATACGGTACATATTGCCTCCTTTCTGCTCCTATTGGAAAGTATTTCCTATTTGAAAAGCTTTATACACATTAATCTTTTGTAAAATTTGCGTGTTGCCATTCTATATCATCTTTGCTATACTAAGAAAAAAGTGCCTATTTTAGCCACTTTTTGATTAGGAGGGATTCTATGTCTAAGCCAACGCTCTACCGAAACCGTCTGATACCACTTGAATCGATACTGTTAACTAATGATGAAATCCTATATCACGATGATCAAAAAATCATTACGTTCTGGAAAACACTTCATCCAAAGTCTGATCTTGCATACGGCTATTCATGTTACTTTTTAGACCGTGGCTTTAAGATCAGCCGATTTTATTCGCACAGCCGCGATTTTATGTATTGGTATTGTGACATCATTGAGACAAACTACGAAAAAGACAGTGACACCTATGTCTTTACTGATCTATTGGCAGATGTGATTGTCAAGCCAGACGGAAACACTCGCGTAGTTGATCTTGATGAGCTGGCAGATGCCTTTGAGCGCGGACTTCTCTCTTCACAGCGCATGAGCTGCGCACTCAGACAGCTTGATGATCTGCTTCAGGCAATTTACAGAGACCGTTTTGAATCACTGACAGAGCCACTTATGAATCAGATTGCTGAGTATGAATCATCGCAGCAAAACGCGTAACAAAACATGCCCTTCGGGGTAAAATTTAACACAAAGAGCAAAGGAGATTCATATCATGATAGCACTTGGATGCGACCACGGCGGTTACGAATTAAAGCAGGAGATTATCAAATACCTGGAGGAAAATAATCTGCCATTTAAGGATTTTGGCTGCTACGACAACAGCTCAGTGGATTATCCGATTTATGCACGCAAAGTAACAGATGCCATTACACGCGGTGAATGTGACAAGGGTATTTTAATCTGCGGAACAGGTATCGGTATTTCCATCACAGCAAATAAGGTTCCTGGCATCCGCGCTGCACTGTGTACTGACTGCTTCTGCGCTGAAGCCACAAGACTTCACAATGATGCCAATATCCTTTGCATGGGCGGACGCGTTGTTGGTCCTGGACTTGCTGTAAAGATTACTGACACATTCTTAAATACACCATTTTCTAACGATGAGCGCCACATAAGACGCATCAATCTGATTGAAAACAGAGATCCATCTGAAAATTAATCATAAAAAGCCGCTTACCCATCAAATGATGAGCAAGCGGCTAAACTTTTATTATCCTATATTATGATGTTGGGGCAAAAGGTATTTTGCCCCCAACTGATATCCACGAATTGCTCCGTTGCTATGCAACTTTCGCAATTCTAAAAAACATTCGGATTCGCTGATTTTCTTTGAAAATCGCTGCATCCTCATGTTTTTGCGGGTCCCAAGCTCAAAAACCTAATCGTGCAAGCACGAACGGCTTTTGGAGCTTTTGACCCTGATATCATATCATCCTAAAAGTGCTTCTGCATATTTTCCAAGCTCGGCGCTTCTATTTTCAGCATCTTCCATGCTGCTTCCCTTTACACCGTAATACAGCTTAATCTTCGGCTCAGTTCCTGATGGTCTTACACACAGCCATGCGCCGTCCTCAAGATCATAATACAGTACATTTGACTGCGGCAGTCCAGTTGGTGTTACCACGCCTGTCTCCATGTTTTTGCAGGTATCTAACTTGTAATCTCTTGCCTGCAGTACCTTATACGGTCCGATATTCTCTGGTGCATTTGCACGTAAGTTTTCCATCGTCTGAGCGATCTTTGCCAGACCCTCAATACCCTTCATGGTAACAGACTTTACACTGTCCTTATAATAGCCATACTTGTCATAAATTGCAAGCATCTGATCCCACAGTGTCTTTCCCTGCTTCTTATAATAAGCAGCAGCCTCGCACAGTGCCATAGTCGCAACAATTGCATCCTTATCTCTTGCATGTGTTCCAATAAGACAGCCATAGCTCTCCTCAAATCCAAACAGATAAGTTCCCTTGCCGCTCTGCTCAAATCCAAGGATCTGCTGTCCGATATACTTAAATCCAGTCAGACACTCGATCAGGCGGATTCCATAAGACTTTGCGATTGCATCTGCAAGATTTGTTGTAACGATTGTCTTAATAAGAGCTCCATCCTCTGGCAGTCCTTTCTTTTCCTTGATCTGGCTGATTGTATACTCAGCAAGCAAACATCCAGACATATTTCCTGTCAGAGAATGATACTCGCCAGTCTTTGCATCCTTTACATATACGCCAAGACGGTCTGCATCTGGGTCTGTTGCCAGAACTAGATCTGCATTTTTCTCCTTTGCCAGTGCAAGTGCCAGTTCAAATGCTTCTGCTGCCTCTGGATTTGGATAGCTTACAGTCGGGAACTCTCCATCTGGAAGCTCCTGCTCTGGAACTACATAAACATGAGTAAAGCCAAGCTCCTTTAATACACGTCTTGCCGGTACATTTCCTGTTCCGTGAAGAGGTGTATAAACGATTGTCAGCTGATCCTGCATTTCATCAATAGCATCCTGATTCTTTACTTGTTTCTTTAACTCTGCAATATATGCGTCATCAATTGCACCACCGATAATCTCAAACAGATTTGCCACGCGTGCATTATCTTCCTGCATCGTCTTTAAGGTGGAGAAATCTGTGATTGCCTTTACCTCTGCCATGATGCCCTTGTCATGCGGCGGTGTGATCTGTGCGCCGTCCTCCCAATATACCTTATATCCATTATATTCCGGCGGATTGTGAGATGCGGTAATGTTGATTCCTGCGATACATCCAAGCTTTCTTACAGCAAATGAAAGCTCTGGTGTCGGGCGAAGAGATTCAAACAGATATGCCTTAATGCCATTTGCAGCCAGGCAAAGTGCTGCTTCCTTGGCAAATTCTGGAGACATACGGCGGGAATCGTATGCGATTGCAACACCCTTCTTCTGCTCTCCTGCCTTAATAATATAATTAGCAAGTCCCTGTGTTGCCTTACGGACTGTATAAATATTCATGCGGTTTAATCCAGCTCCGATCACGCCGCGAAGACCAGCTGTACCAAACTCCAGCTCCGTATAGAAACGATCCTTTTTCTCCTCCTCTGAAATTCCTCTTAACTCAGCCTTTGTCGCCTCGTCAAAACACGGGCTTGTCAGCCACTCATCGTACAATGCCTGATAATCCATAAAAACCATGCCTTTCCGTGTCACTTCTTTAAAGGACACTGCTTTCTTTTATCCTAAGTATACTAGATAAAACAAAAAAATGGAATCTTTTTTCAAAAGTTTTTCACAAAATACTCCTATTCTTTACTTAAATCTTGTGATATACTAACGAAGCGAAATATAATATTTAAAGAAAGGTGACATGTATTATGAAGACTTTTTTTCATTCTTCCAACGATAAACGAAGCTTGTCTGACTGGTCGCTCCGACAGAAAGCAGGCTTTTTTGTTTTTCTGGCACTTTTTGCCATATGCATTGGAATGGCATGCTTTTTTAACGGTTTCTCCATGCCTAATCTGTTAATTCTGATTGCCATTGCCGTTGTCTCTATGGCAGTCTATGTGCTTCCATTTTCTCTGCATCCAATTGCAAAGGCTGTCATCACTATTATTCTTCCGACAGCCGCATTCTTTTTACTGGAGTCGATGACACATGTTGTCTGGGAAACGATGGAGATTGACGCTGTTTTATTAAACCTTGTCTTTTACTATTTGTTCTTTTTGTTTTTCTTCTTCGTAAGCGGATCAACAAAAATCTCACTTGACATTCTGCTTATCTTTACCATGATTGTCGGTCTGGCAAACTATTTTGTAATTTTGTTTCGCTCCTCACCGATTCTGCCATGGGATATTCTCTCAGTTGGAACTGCGGCCACTGTTGCAAACAATTATACATTCAGCATAACATATCTTGTTGCTCAGCTTACAGCTGGCTTTTTAGGATGTATAATACTTGCCGGAAAATGTAATCTTCATTTCCCGGCCATAAGCGCTAAAAAGACAATTCGCGGACTGATTCGTCTGGCACTTTGCTGCGTTTTAATCATTCCGTCTGCGTGCTATATCCACTTTTTATATCAGCCTGACATTGCAGATTATACAAGCCTTGACAATACGCTGTTTACTCCAAAATATATGTTTAAGACAAATGGCTTTTTCGTTGCCTTTTTAATGGACAGCCGCTATCTTAGAATTGATGAGCCTAGCGGCTACAGCAAAGAATATGCAAAATCACTTCTTGATGAGCAGACTGAAACTTCTTCGACTGCCGATGAGCTTCCAAACATCATTGTCATTATGGATGAATGCTTCTCTGATCCTACTGTACTTGGCGATTTTTCATGCAATGAAGACTTTATGCCATATATTCGAAGCCTGCTTGACGGCGCCCCAAACACTATAAGCGGTCATCTTTATGTATCTGTTCTTGGCGGCAACACGGCAAACTCAGAGTTTGAATATCTGACAGGAGATTCGATGGCATTTCTTCCAAGCGGAAGCATTCCTTATCAGCAGTATTTAAATAAGTATGCTCTGTCAATTGTTTCACATATGAAGGAATTAGGCTACAGCACAACTGCTATGCATCCGTACAATGCCTCTGGCTGGAATCGAAGCTCTGTTTATGAAAAGATGGGATTTGGACAGTTTCTTTCCTTGAAAAATTATCATCACGGCGAACAGCTTCGAAAATATGTCAGCGATCAGGCCGACTTTGAAGAAGTTCTTGATGTCTTAAATCAAAGCACCGATCCTGCCTTTATCTTTAATGTAACAATGCAAAATCACAGCAGTTATGGCACGCCGTATGATAACTTCACTCCGTCTATTGAGGCTAAGTTTAAAAATACAAAGAGCACCAAGTATTTAAACAACTATCTTTCCCTGATGAAATACACTGATGACGCAGTTAAATATCTGCTTACTGAGCTTTCTGCTTCTGATAAGAAAACAATTGTTGTCTTCTTCGGTGATCATCAGCCAAACGATTATGTTGTCGAACCAATCTACGAAGAGAATGGCCTTGATATCAATAATCAGACGCTCGAAGAACAGCAAAAGCGTCAGCAGGTTCCTTTCTTTATCTGGGCAAATTATGATATCGAGGAAGAAAGTAATCTTGCACTTAGTGCTAATTATCTTTCTACAAAAGTTGCCAAGGTTGCCGGTCTTGGTCTTACAAAATATCAAAGCTTCCTCTCACAGATGTCAGAAGTGCTTCCTGTCGTCAATGCAGTTGGCTATGTAGATACCGACGGTACATGTCACTATTTAAAGGAAGCCACTGACGAAGAAAAAACATGGCTCGATAATTATGAGATTCTTCAGTATTACCGCATGTTTGACCAGTAATTAACGACTACAGCTGCTTCTGCAGCAGACAATCAGCAAAGGCAGTGCGTACACTATTTTGTTCCACTGCCTTTTTTATTTTCTCGATATTCTTCTCAGAAATCCACGATTTGCTGTTGTTAAAATAGAAGTTTACCTGTTTCCAATATTTTTCCGGGTATGCAATCATAAATCCTAAAAGGCTTATTTCTTTTTGTGACATGTTTTGAACTCTGTTGTATTCGCGAATCAGTCTCATTCCAAGCTCCTGATTCCAGTTATGCTTTTCCATGATTTTTCTAAGAAACTGATACAGATCACAAACCTGACAGCCCACACGAAACTGTTCAAAATTTACTGCTGCCGTCTGCCCCTGGCCAATCAGTACATTGTGCTGATGATACGCGCCGTGGATCAGATGGCCTTCTTTTTTCGCCTGCTCCTCCACCTCATAAAGTCCGCCGTCCATCATTGCACGCACTGCAATGTCTGCCTGATTATACATTTCATCAAGGCTTTTTTGAATGAACTGCTCAAGCACTGATTTTTTCTTTTTACGATGCAGATATGCGCGCACACGGCGAAGCTCACGATTGTGCTTTTCGTATTGGCTGGCCAAACTCTGCCTTTCTTTATGTGTATTTGTGACAGCATTGCCTTCTGTCATATCCTGTTTGCTTTCTTCTGACTGCACTTTTTCCTGTTTTATAAGCAGGTGCTTTGGCATGCGTCTCATAGAAACATGCAGCCGCGCAAGACTGTTCACAGCCTGTCCGAGATCACCAATACTGCTTACACTGCACTCCGGCCAAGGATACCACATCTTTAACACATAACCTGTGCCTTCTTCATTTTTAGAGAGCAGCTCTTCCTTCTCATTTTTTATGATCTGGTCTGTATGCACCATTCCATTCTCCGCCAGATATAAAAGAAGGGCCGCCTCTGCCTCTAACCGCGCTTGTTTTCCACGGTATTCTGAAAGCAGATACAGTCCTTCTTTTGTATCACATAAAAGTGCGCCCCGTACCTTTCGCGTTGTGCGAACTGTCACAGGATACTGACTAAGTACCGACATTCCCCAATCATTCATAGAATTACCTACGCCTTTCCGGCTGTCTCCCGGACCGCCTATGCTATCCTATGAAACATCAGGTAATATCATGCCAGATCATTTTTTATTTGCGTGTCCAAAGAATATCTCTGTTAATGCATTGTCCAAGCAGTCTCTTCACCTGTCTGGCATCCTTTGTCTGCGGCAAAATCCACATAAGCTTTGTCAGAACGGCTTCTAGCGTCATATCATATGCCTCCATGACACCTGCCTCTTCCTTTACCTTCTTTCCAACCTCATATACAGCAAGATTGCTGCCTTCTCTGGCAACCTGTGTAGCCATGACAAACACCTTTCCCTCATGTGTCCACTTATGTACCACATCGAAAAAGCTTCCTTTCTCGTAAACAGGAAGACCACCGACACCAAATGCCTCGATGATTACTGCATCACATCGCCCTGCCACATAGTCAAGAATATCAGCAGGCATAGACGGCACCAGCTTAACTAATCCTACTGATGCAGTCATATCATGATAAAACTGTACAGGTCCCATCTCTTTTGGCTCTTCAAAATACAAAAGAACACGTCCGTCACTAATCATGCCAAGATACGGATAATTGACGCTCGCAAATGCATTATAGCTCTTGCTGTGTTCCTTCTTTGCGCGTGTTCCGGCAATAATTTTTCCATCAAATACAACACATACATCATGTGCCTTTTCGCTTGATGCAAACCTGAGACTATCCATAAGATTTACTCTCGCATCAGTATCCTCTAAGTCTATTGGATGCTGTGCTCCTGTAATAACAATCGGCTTTGGTGAATGCTGAATCAGATAAGAAAGTGCTGCCGCCGTAAATGCCATCGTGTCTGTTCCATGACAAATGACAAAACCATCATACTCATCATAATGTGCTTCAATGCAGGCTGCCATCGAAAGCCAATGCTTCGGTTCAATATTCGTACTGTCAAGATTCATCAGCTGAATAGTGTCCGTTTCACAAAATTCCTTTGAATCCTGCACATACGACAGAAGCTGCTCTGGCGTAAGAAGCGGCTTTAATCCGTCCTCACTGTGTCCGCAGGCGATTGTTCCGCCCGTTCCAATAAGTAATATCTTTCTCATACCACATGCATTATCCTTTCTGTTTGTATCTTTATTCCCTCATTTTGATCTGCCTGCTGATCCTGCTGACGACGAAATGCATTGATAATATCACGTCTTGTAATGATGCCAATGAAGACATTGCGATCATCTACAACCGGTACATAATTTTGATTGGATGCACGCTCAATCATCTCATCGATTGTCGCATACACATATACTGGCGGCATCCAGTCCTTACGGATAATCTCTTTGATTTGAAAGCTCTCCAGCTCTTGCATGTCACATTTGTGATATGTTAACATATACCATAAAAAATCGCCCTCGTTTACCGATCCGGCATAACAGCCATCCTCATCGATAACCGGCAGCGCAGTGTAGCCATATATTCTCATACGCTCAAGTCCCTGACGCAGCGTATCCTCCTTGTGAAGATACTCAATCTCTCCCTTTGGTTTTAATAATGTCATTAAATTCATTTTGCTTCCTCACAGTTCTGAAATGTTACACAACAGTTTCCTGTCTGTCACCATTTTCCATAAATGCAGTCTGGTTTCCCATCTGCTTGTCTTTTTTTATTTTATCACAACTGTGAGGAAATTTCCATTACTGTAATCTTACAGTTTGATGAAATAATTATGAAGTCCATCCATCCAGATATACGCTCCATCGCCCTCTATCTTAAGATGAAGCTTAGACAAATCCTTCTCATGCGTTTGCCCCATCGCATTGTAAAGCTCTAAGAGCTCATCCATATGCCATGAGTAATATCCTATCAGCGCCTTTGCTGTTTCTTTATATATTTTTTCATCCTGCGTCATGGTTTCTCCCTTCATTATTCATTCGCGCAAAGTATTCTTTCACTTTTCTAGTCTTTCGCAGTTTCCTCGTTCAACAATTCTGCACTTTTCGTGCAGTTTTATCCTACTAGCTTTCGACAAAATCTTCAACGAATTTCAATCGCGTATTTCGACACCCTTATTGCTGTATCTTGTGATATGTGCTACGATAAACGAAACACAGGTTGAAAGGACAAAATGCTATGGAATTTACTACACTTTGCTATTTAGAGCGCGATGATCATTATCTGATGCTGCATCGCACTAAAAAGGAACATGATTTTAATAAAGATATGTGGATTGGTGTTGGCGGTCACTTTGAAGAAAATGAAAGTCCTGATGAGTGTCTGCTGCGCGAAGTTAAGGAAGAAACTGGACTCACACTGACTTCCTACAAAATGCGCGGTATTCTGACATTTGTTTACCGCGATATATGCGAATATGTCTGCCTCTATACGGCTGATGGCTTTGAGGGAGAAATGACTTCCTGCAATGAAGGCGAGCTTAAGTGGGTTCCAAAGGATAAATTGCTGACGCTAAATTTGTTTGAAGGGGATCTTATCTTTTTTAAGCTGTTGCTAGAAGATGCACCATTCTTTTCATTGAAACTCACTTATGATCAGGTAAATGAGCACCGCCTTATTGATGCAAATCTAAACGGCAAAAAGCTTGAGCTTTTCGATATTTTAGATGAAAACGGTATACCGACAGGACTGACAAGGGAGCGTTCTTTGTGCCATCTTCTTGATACGCCGCACAGAACTGGTCATGTGTGGATTGTGCGGCCTGTTGAGGCAAATGGTGAAATCGCTTCTGACACACAAGCCGGCACTTCACAAAATAAGCCTTCCTATGAATTGCTTCTCCAAAAGCGAAGCCACGACAAGGATTCTTTCCCAGACTGCTATGACATCTCGTCTGCCGGTCATGTTCCAGCCGGAAGCTCTGTCCTTGATTCTGCGATTCGTGAACTCTCAGAAGAACTTGGAATCAAGGCTTCACCTGGCGATCTTATTCCTATTGGCACACATGAAGGAAACAGCCACAGCATCTTTTATGGAAAACCATTTCACAACCATGAATTTAGTACACTGTATCTCTACACAAAACCTGTGCAGATCAAAGATCTTGTGCTGCAGAAGTCAGAAATCCAGTCAGCAAAATGGTTTGATCTAAATCAACTGATGGAAGATGTTAAAAATGATGCACCAGGATACTGTCTGTACTATGATGAACTGCAGATTCTTAAGGCTGCGTTGGACAATCGCTAAGCAATTTGCAAAGTTCACCTGTATACACGATATGAAGCTCATGCAATGCACGCGTTACCGCAACATACAAAAGCTTCGCATCACGGTCGGAATCCGCATAGCGCTCCTCATTTGGGTTATACACAATAACTGCGTCAAACTCAAGACCTTTTGTGAGCGCAAGCGGAAGCACCGTGACAGTTATACTATCAGTTGTGCGATCAACTGCCTCATTGCCTGTGTCGCTCACACAATTTGTCAGTGCCTTTAAGCGCGCCGCCTCGTCCTCATCTCGACAGATCAGAGCAATCGTTTTGTAATCTTCTTTCTTCAACTGCTCAATCAATGCTTGCACGCGCATCGTCATCGCAGTCTCATCATTTTCCTTCCAGATACCAACGGGACTGCCGTGGCGAACGATCGGCTCGATCGGATAGGTCTTAAAGCTGCTTCTGTCAAGAATTTGCGCCGCAAAATTGGAGATTTCGATGGTGTTTCGATAGCTCTTACAGAGCGTATAGAATCGTCCCTGAAGACCTTCATTTGACGGATCCTTAGAATCTGGCAGCATGATCTGGCGAAGCTCCTCCCAGTCATTCATTCCGCTGTCGTAGTTAATATTCTGCGAAACATCGCCCATAATCATAAATACAGTCTTTGGCATTCGCTTTTTAATTACATAATACACAGCAACGCCATAATCCTGCGCCTCATCAATATACATCTGTGCAAACTCATCGTCATCGCCCTCATCGAGCCAACCGTGCGCCAGAAGTGCCATCGCCGCAAGATCATAGCAGTCAAAAAATCCCTTCTTTACACGCTTTTTCCACTCGGACCAAGTTGTACTACTCATTATGTTCGTATTCGTACTATTTTCATTCGCATCTTCTGTGGCATTCGCCAGATGTTCCTCCAAGCTGGAAAGGAAATCAATATACAGCTGTACAAGACTTCTCTTTTTATAATTCTTAGAGAAATGCTTCTTATATTTTTTGAGCATTTCCTTTCGCACATTTGCATCCTCACCGTCCATCTCAAGCTTGATCGCCGCTGCCAGTCTCGTGTTTAAATTTTCCATCTTGGATACGACGGAACGGTCGGCAAAATAACGACAGTACTGGTCAATGTTCTCCTGCGAGAGAAATGTATAGCTCTTATCGCGCACTTCCTCTGTCGGAATAATTCGACTTTCTTCGTCTCTTGTCCAACGCTCAATTGTCTGCACAAATGCAAGCGACGATTTCAGACGAAGCTCGCTGCTCTCCTGCACTAATGTCGGAATAATCTCATATTTCTTTGGAAGATAAGCGCCAATCAGATACTCAAACAGCTTTTCCATCCGATATTGCTTTGTATTGTACACATCCAGACTTGGAAGACCGCTGGCAATATAATTCAATAAGATATCATTGCTTCCGATGATGCAGATTTCAGACGGGTCGTAACGGTCTGAAAAATTATACAGAATGTAAGAAATGCGGTGAACTGCAACGGTTGTCTTTCCACTTCCTGCAACTCCCTGTACAATCATGCTGCGATTTGGTCGCTCGCGAATGATTGTATTTTGCTCCTGCTGAATCGTCGCAACGATCTCTCCTAACACCACATCTTTATTTTTTGCCAGATATTTGATTAGCAGCTCGTCATTTGCCGCCGTATCACTGTCATAGAAGCCCTTTAATACAGGACCGTCAATATCAAATGTACGCTTCAAATCAAGGCGAATCGGAATCGTCTTACCCTGCGGCGTCCGATAACTGCATTCTCCTGTCGTTCCCTCATAATAGATCGAAGCGGCCGCTGCTCTCCAATCCATAATTACAATATCTGTTGCATTTTTTGTAATTCCGTGCTTTCCAATATAGAGGCGATACTGTTCCCCTTTCTCCTGATCCAGATAGTCGATTCTGCCAAAATGTGTCTTTTCCAATGCACTCTCATTTGCTGTAATGGAATGATTCACATGATCCTGCATCGTACTGCTGACCATAAGAGAGCTATACAGCTCCACATCGCCTTCCATGTAAGCATCATAGAGTTCTTTGTTCTCCTGATCGACTTCCTTTTTCTTCTCTCTTAATTCCTTTAAATTTTCGTTGATGACCTGCAAGAATTCATCTAGCTTTTTCTGTTCTAACATCTGCTCGTTTTCCACGGTATCATCCTTCCTTTCTGCCGCACGGCAATTCAATATTTTATTTACAGTTCATGGATAAGCCAATATTGCGGCAAAGCCCGAAGGTGAATGGATTTCACGAGCCGGACACTTGGAGCAGGTCTTTCAAAGTAATGTATAATAAGAAAAAACATAAAAGGAACCTGCGGAGTTTGGTCCGGCGACGAAACCATTGCACCGGAGGGCTTTCATAGCATAACGCATGAACTGTAACAACTGTATCCTTAGAATAGCAGAAAAGAAAAAAATTACTAGACTTTTCTTTTTGGCTGTGGTATCATGTATAATGAAGTGTAAGTAAAATACAGTTTCAGTTAATAAACATAATGGATAATATTTAAGGCAGGTCATTACGACCTGCCTTTTCTTATATCTTATACCCTAGAATCGATCAATGCTGAATCTGTCCCTCTTCGCTATGGTTACGCAAATCAGTAGGACGATACTTTGGAATAACCTTCATAAGCTCATCATCATAATTACACTCAACACGCGTATTTTTTGATGTCACGAGTGTATAGATATGATCTGGTGTGCACGCCGGCCAATTAGGAATTGCGCTGTTGTTTGGATCACCTGTGCGCGCAAATGACATCACACTGTCAAAAATCTCTGTCTCGACGCGCTCTGTAACGCCTGCTTCCTGTGTATATGGCGTGAATGATGTGTTTGCAAAGACATACGGAATATCTGCACAATGCCACGGAACCCAGCCGCCATCAAGCGGCAGTTCAAGATCAAACATATATGAATATGTCTGTGCGTTCATTTTGCTGCGCTCTTTTACATAGTCAAGAAGCGGTACACGAACAATGCTGTCAAGCACAGTCAGATCGACAGGATTATGTGTCGGATATGCTTTTTCAAAGAGTGGAAGAAGCTCTGATGCCGCCTTTTCTCCCATTACCTTTTCAACGACCTTTTCACCTTCTTCTTTTGTCATGTGGTTTCTGTCAAACGGCATCGGTGCAAATGTGAAGAACTCGCCAAACACACTTCCAACCATAAGTGCAACATTACTGCTTTCCTTACGAAAACCTACATCGCTTGGATCGCCCACATAAAATTCATTCGGGATCGGGGCACCGCCACTATATTTTCCCTGTGCCTGAAATGTTGGACGCACCTTTAAATAAGCAGCTGCAAGCTGTGCATATGGTACCTTTTCAAGTTCTTTTACACTGCTTACACCAAGCTCTTCCATAACAGCCTCTGCGATTTCTTTTCCGCTCTGTCCACGTTTTGGAATCAAATCATTAATTACACCACTCATGTTAATGCCCTTTGCAAAAAGTCCATCTGCTGCTGGCATCTGAAGAAGCGTTGTCACCTTTGCACCGCCGCCTGACTGACCAAATACTGTGACGTTCTTTGGATCTCCGCCAAATTTCTCAATATTTTCCTGCACCCATTTTAGTGACGCAATGATATCATCCATTCCGGCATTTCCTGAATTGGCATACTCTGATCCAAATGCAGACAAATCAAAATATCCAAGCACATTTAAGCGGTGATTGATTGATACAACAACTGCATCACCTCTTCTGCTCATGTTTTCGCCCTCATACGCGATGTGCTCAATTGAAGAACCGGCTTCAAAGCCGCCGCCATGAAACCATACTAGAACAGGGCGCTTCTTTTCATCACATGATGGTGTCCAAATATTTAGATTCAAACAATCCTCATCCATAACCCAGTAGCGATGCGGTACAAACACCTCACCAGCTGGCTTTGGCATATCAAGAAGCGGACACACATAGCCAAAGCTTGTTGCATCAAGTTCACCTTCCCATGCCTCAAGCGGCTCTGGCGCATGGAAACGCTTCGCCTTTGCATACGGAATGCCCTTAAACACAGACACTCCATTGTAGGCATAGCCACGTACCTTTCCCTTATTTGTCTCTACGACAACACTTCCTTTTTTAAATACAAATTCTTTCTCCATTTCTTTTTTCCTCCCATATAAAATACTATTACGATTCCTCTATCGTTTGTTGCATCATTCGCGCTTATATCTCCATTTCTGCAAAATTGATTACCAAATCTGGATAAATGCCCACTTTCGCAGATTCGTTAAAATTACAATCTTCATAATCTGGCGTTTCAAAATTGCACATGGATACTCTCTTTTTGCTCGGATCGACAATCCAATATTCACGAACGCCAGCTGCCTGATACTTACCCCTTTTAATAATATAGTCCTGCGCTTTTGTGGATGGAGACACCACCTCGATTACCCAGTCCGGTGCACCTATACAGCGCTTTCCATTACTTAATTTATCGCGATCACAAATCACGGATATATCTGGCTGAACAAGATTGTAAATATCATCGGCTGAAAGCTGCACATCAAATGGAGATGGGAAAACTCGGCATTTACCGCCCTTAGAGCGAATATAAATGTTGATCTCCGTTACTAAAAAATTGACAATGGCTTGATGAGTTACTGTTGGTGCCGTATCCAGAAAAAGTCGTCCGTCGATTAGTTCCGCGCGCGTTCCCTCTGGTAACGCTTCAATATCAGCTATTGTTTTAATTTCTTCCTTTGGCAATGCCATTCTCGCTACCTCCTTTTCCTATTCTATTACTCACCACTATACAATTGTGATCTGACAACTCTCCATTGCCCGAAGCGCACGCTCATGACTCTCTGGCGTCACACCTGCACAGCATGATGCATCTACTTCAATCGGAACCTCCGGCAAAAATGCCTTTACTAACATTGCATTTGAAATGACACAGATATCGGTGCAAAGTCCCACAAATATGATCTTGTCAACTCCCATCTGCTCATTAAGTGCCACAAGACGTTTTCCGAGTTCCACACTTCCAAAGGTAGGCTTGTCAATCGGATTTCCATCGATCAGTGACGCGATCTCGTCATTCAGCTCCCATCCTCTCGTATCGCGGATGCAATGCTGCACCGGAAGATTAGTTCCTTCCTGCGTATTCAAGTAATTTTCTTCATGTGTATCTCTTGTTGCAAGAACCAGTCCCTTAAAGTTCTTAATCTTATCTGCCACCTTTGGCACAATTGAAACAGCCTCCTTAGTGCCAAGTGACCCATCAATAAAATCGTTTTGCATATCTACAACTACAAGAACTTCCATGCCTCTTTGTTCTCCCTTCTTTGCTCGTAATTTCATTGATTTTATAATATTCCATTTGGGAGGATATTGCAAGAGAGCAACTGAGAATTTGACATTTTAACCAAGAAGTTACAGTTCATGCGTCATGCTACGAAAGCCCTGCAGTGTAATGGTTTCGTCGCCGGACCAAACTCCGCAGGTTCCTTTTATGTTCTTTCTTATCATACATTACTTTGAAAGACCTGCTCCAAGTGTCCGGCTCGTGAAAGCCATTCACCTTCGGGCTCTGCCGAAATATTGGCTTATCTATGAACTGTAACACCAAGAGTCATCATCTTCAGTGCGCAATCTGAAACAGCGAATAAAATTGTCCTTTCTGCTTCATAAGTGTATCGAAATTTCCCTGCTCGCAGATTGTTCCATTCTTCATGACAAGGATTTTATCATAGCGGCGAAGAATCGCTTCCTCTAGGCGATGCGTTACGACGATTCTTGTCATTCCAACCAGATTCAGTATAGAAAAGCTGACTGCTCTTGCAGTGGCGGCATCAAGTGCGGCAGTGGCCTCGTCAACCAGAAGTATTGGTGATTTTCTAAGAAGCGCTCTTGCAATGCTGATTCGCTGACGCTCACCGCCTGACAGATTCGCGCCATTTTCGCCGCAGACAAAATCTTCTCCGCGCTTTTCGATAAGCTCCGACAAGCCGGAGCGCTCCAATGCTAATGTGACTTCTTTATCTGAAAATTCATGAAACATAGTGACATTATTTCTTATGGTATCATTAAAAACAAAGACATTTTGCTGCACTGATGTCATCAGCTGATAGAGCGATTCGCTTTCAATATTTTTAATTGAAACACCATCTATGCAAATCTCGCCCTGATAGTTGCTGCTGCTTCCCATCAGAAGATTCAAAAGCGTCGATTTTCCGCTTCCTGATCCTCCTACAATCGCATAGCTCTTTCCTGCGTCAAACTGAACATCCAGATCTTTTAACACATGACTCTCTGGCTCATATCCATACGTCAGATCCTTCACTTCGATCTTTTCTGAAAAACCATTAATCTTTTCTCTTCCCTCTTCGCGCACATTCTCTGATAATGCATCTGACAATTTCTCCATAAGCGCAATCGCAGCCTTTCTGTTTGACCACAGAAGCGGCACCTGACTAATTGGATTTAAAATATAATTCATCAGTTGGACAAATACGATTACAACACCAGCTGTTACTCCTTTGCCGCTAATTGCAAGCCATGCGCCTGCCAGAAAGATTCCCATCTGGGCAATGATTCCCGCATCATTTGCAAGAAGTGATATCAGCTGCTCGGTGCGGCGCTTATTTTTCTTTGCCTCCTCTGCCTGCTCATTTCGCTGTGAAAATAAACGACTTGCCTGTGTCTCTGCACGAAAGCTTTTGATGACTGGAAAACCAGACATAAGCTCATTTACAATTGAAACAAAACGCTCATTTTTTTTAGAAATTTCCTTTTCCTGCTCTGTCAGGCGATTTCCTGCCGTCATGGATACAGCCACTGGCAGAAATGACAAAGCAACTGCAAGAACTAACATCACCGGACTGTAATAAAGCATCATGATCAATGCACCCAAAAAACAAAATAGAAGCTCAATCAGGGTGAAAGTTGCAGCTAAATAGTTGTTCTCGATTGAGGTGCAATCATTTGTCAACGCAGAAACGTAAAGTGCGGTTCCTTCCTTTGAAAAAGAGCGCAAACTTTTCTGTGTCAGCCGCGAAAACGCATAATCGCGGTACTGCTGCATGGCTCGTTGTAAAAATCTTGGATATACAGCTCGATAAACTGCATTCGCTACTGTATAGGCAATAACAACACTCGCTGCAATCCATGCGCTGCGCACAAGGGCCTGCATATCCTGATTTGCTGTGCAGTCCATGATCTGCTGAATCAGCCATGAAATCATCAGATTTAGTGAGCTCATGGCAATCGTTAAGATGATGGCTACGATGAAATTTATTCTACTTTTATAGTATAATTGGTGTATAAATTCCCTGTTTTTCTTTTTGTTTTGCTTTGTTTTCATTTTATTTTTCTCCTACTACCTGATTTTTAACAATTCAATTTCTGCCATTTGCTTTTAAGCTATTCGTTTTTTCATTCGTTTCCTGCCTGGTACAAGTTAATGCGCTCATTATCATCCTTGCGCTCATTCCACGATGCAAACGGATTTTTGCTTCCAATTGGTGCCGAAAAGGCAGATTGTTTTCTCATATTGACTGCCAGTCTTGCCTCATTTTCTGTATACATAAGCATACTTGCAAAGGTTAGAAATGCCACCCACTCGGCACTGTTTTCATACGAATAAATGTGCATTTTTCCATTTGTATCGGTAATCTCAAGATTACGAATCAGATGATACTTGCACAACTCATCGAGTACAGCAATGACTTCTGACTCTGGGGCATTTAATTTCTTTGCTAAGAGACGCCCTGTGACATTTTCGTTTGGCTTTTTCGCATACAACGCCACTATCACCTCCAGGCAATACGGCTTAACGAGTAAGGAAAACAGTCTGCGCAGCGAATCGGCATCCTTGATTACCGACTCAAACCCATTCTCTGGCTGTGAGAGCAAAAATATGTAGTCGAGGTTGTTAAAACCATAGCTCATATAGCCGCTGTCCGTCTCAATATAAAGGCCACTGGTGGAAATACTAGCATCCGAGTCCTCTGTTGTGCTGTATGCCTTCTTTTTATGCTCATTGTGCTCGTCATGCTCATTATTTTGGCTTTGCACATCTTGACTTTGTGTCGTTTTTCTCTGGTTCTTTTGAGTTGCCGCATCAAGAATATTGGACACAGCAACGCGGTCTATATTTGAATCTTCGCACCGAAGCACCGCCTTTTGGATGTTCCACATCAGATCACACGCCGCCTTCATGCGGTCTTTTTTCGGATAGCTATACAAGGTGCGGTCAAACAGCTCCTTTATATCCGTCTGTGCCACTGGTGTTCTTCCAAACAACTCATCCACTGATACATGAAGCGTATCAGCAATCGCTGGAAGAAGTTCGATGTCCGGCGCGCCACCGCACTCCCATCGCGATACTGCCTGCGTGGTTACACCCACGGCGCGCCCAAGCTCCTCCTGTTTTAAGCCTGCCTGCTTGCGAAGCTGTCCAATTCGCTCCCCGATTTTTGTATATGGACTACTCGTATATGGATTCTTCTCAGTTCCATTTCGGACTCCATTGCTGTTGCTCATCCTATTCTCCTCCTCTGCGTATTTCCTTTCTTGCCTCAACGGATGGTTGTATTATAGCTTGCGCAATACTTGAATTCAATGCAGGCGTTTTTGTCAAAAATCAAGTAGTAGTTGAATCACTACAGTTCATATTCAATACTTAAATTAGCGGCGGAAAAGCATCCCGTGAACGATAATTTAACAATCACGTACCTTGATATCACCAGATATGGTAGATGCCTTTAACTTACTGTCAGGCTCACCAAAGCGCTCCTGCACTTTTTTCTTTCCCTTACTGTTAATTCCTCCGCAGACAGCAGAAACATCACCAC
Organism: uncultured Lachnospiraceae bacterium; assembly: GCA_934292725.1. Lineage (GTDB taxonomy): Bacteria > Bacillota > Clostridia > Lachnospirales > Lachnospiraceae > Anthropogastromicrobium. Next base: position 67,351 of record CAKQXY010000008.1, on the reverse strand, counting down.
TCGTACTGGAAAGCGCCATTTCGAGTCCAATTTCTCCAATGTAGCGAACGTTTACATCACCGCTGGTACTCGAAACTACAGCATCTACCTGATTTCCAATCGTCACTTTACAATCACCGCTGGTACTCTTTGCTCTGCACTGCGCGCTCTTATCAAATTCGGCCTTTATGTCTCCGCTTATACTCACAACGTCCATCTTATCTGCCTTGCATGCGATCACATTCACATCGCCGCTGATACTTGATGCAAAAAGTTCATCTGCCTGACAATCTTCCACTCCTACGTCACCGCTTCCAGTATGAATCAATAAAGTCTTTGCGCTGATGTTATTTGCTTTGATATCACCGCTCTTTGAATTAAGTTCACACTGCGTTGTATTAAGTTGATCCACAGAAATATCACCACTCACTGCTTCTACTAGAAAACTCCCACTAGATATGTCATTTGCGACGATATCGCCACTTATACTCTTTACCTTAATTCTTTCAAACTGCTCTGGCACTGCAACATGAATAACAATTCCTGCTGAATATTTCCCCACCTTAAAGCCAAATAAGCGTGAGGCAGCATAAGAAACACTTATCCCTGCTTTCTTTTCCTGCTGAATCGAAAGTGTTCCAGCAGACGCACTGACACGAAGCGTCTCTTTTAATGCTTCAATATCATCTGCAAGCCCACCAGTTACAGACAGCTCTACATCATTTGTACTGCTCTTTTTAATTTCAATATCAGCATCTGTGAGCTGAGCATTGACACGCTGAATGCCTGGATAAAAACGATTATAAATATCAGAATTACCCACTGTGTCCGAATTTGAATTGACATTTATTGTCATAGCAGCCGGATTTTCATCTAAGAATGCCTGACGGATTTCCTCGACATTTCCAAGCTCGTCACAAATCTCCTCTTCACTCTTTCCGTTTTCCATACCTTCCTTAAAATGATTCTCGTAATCACCGAGAATATCCGTCAACAATTCCTCATCCATCCCTGCAAATGCATTGCGCAGCTGTGCAAAAAATTCGTCCTTTTTCATAATATTTTCCACCTTTCTTCATACTCAGCATCGTATATTAACTCGGCTGCTATTTTCCATTTAATTGCTTTCTTTGCTCACTATCAGCCGCTCAACTGCTGCCGTGAAATCAAACCATTCTTTCTTTAACTGTTCCTGATAGGCCCAGCCCTTCACCGTGAGGTGATAATACTTTCTAGCTGGTCCTTCCCCTGCCTCGACAAGATATGTCTCCACATATTCCTCATCCCTCAACCTCTTTAAGATCAGATACAGCGTACCTGCCGCCAACTTCATCTCCTTTGAAATGTTTTCAGTAAGCTCGTAGCCGTACTGGTCACGAAGTGCCAGCTGCGACAGCACGCACAACTCAAGCGCTCCTTTTTTAAACTGAGCATTCATGCTCGCACCTCCTTCTTTTTTCCTGTTAGCTGCATCATATCACATACTATTCTATATTGCAATATAGTATTTAAAGAAACTTAGTATTTTTTCATGACAGCAAAAAGCCCACTTCTAAAACGAAGCGGGCTGCTATTATTTCTTCATCTTAGTTAATCCCAATTTTCATTCGGATACTTCATTCCCCAATCCTTACGAAGTTTCGTCATGATGTCCATAACATCTTTTGTGTAGGTCAGTTTCATAGCAGACACATCTTTCGTCTTTACTGCTGCTTCCATATCCATCATCTCATAATACAGCGCATCTGCTGTGCTGCCACATTCAATCTCTGTCTTTTCCCCAGTCTCAGCATCCGTGATTGTCGCTTTCTGAGCTCGTGGGTACTCCATAATTTCAATATAGCCTTTTTCACAGCTGATCATCGCACGCTTTGGCTGCTTGGAATGCATGGAAAGTGCTACCGTTGCCATCTGTCCCTGCGAATTTTTCAGAAGAATCGTTGCCTGTTCGTCTGATCCAGTAGGCGATGGTCTCCACTGACTCAAAATCTCGTCTGGTTTTTCCGCCATAAAACTTCGCACAATCGAAAGCGCATAAACACCGATATCAAGAAGTGCGCCACCGGCCAAATTCATGTTAAAAAAGCGATTGTTCATATCATACTCCTTAAAGCTTCCAAAGTTCATTGTAATCATCTGAACCTTTCCCAACTCATTTGATCTTACAAGCTCCCAGAGTTTCTTATAAACGGGCATATGCCAAATCGTCATTGCCTCTGCCAAAATCAATTGCTTCTCATTGGCCAGATCAATCATTTCATTCAATTCTCTGCTATTCAATGTTATAGACTTCTCGACAAACAAGTGCTTGCCATGCTCTAATGCCTTTTTCATGAATGCATAGTGCGTATTATGCGGGCTTGTTATATAAATAATATCTGTATTCTCATCTTCAAACATATCGTCAATGCAGTCATAAACCTTTGAAATTCCATATTTTGCAGCAAACTCTACTGCCTTCTGGTGCGTCCGATTGCCTACTGCATACAATGATTTCCCCATTTTCTGAAGTGCCTGCGCCATCTCATTTGCGATTACGCCTGTTCCGAGAACTGCCCAGTTTAATTCCTTGACATTCTTATTTTCTTTATTCGCCATCTTACGCGCCTCCTGATTGCTTTTGTATTTATTATAATTATCATAGCATTGAGGTTGGGATGATGCAAGATTTATAAAATGAAATGCCAAACTTTTCCCCAATAAACAAACAGCCCACGGTTTTCACCGTGGGCATACGTCAATTCATTACTTCATAACCATCTCTTCGTCACTCGGCAGTTCCTTTGCTAACTTTGATGGTTTTTCCAGATACCAGTATGCAACAGATGTGTAATCATCGTAGCGTGGTCCTGTCCATCCAAGATTGTCGATTGTCATTTTGAAATTCTTAGAGAAATACACTGGATCCTTCTCATGGAAGCGATACAGCAAGAAACGCTGCTGTCCGTTATAAAATTCGCGATTGTCACCCATGATAGCAAAAAGTCCTGTATACATTCCGCTAAATGTCTGATAACGATTCAAAATGATATCATTTCCAAAGCCGTAGGAACCGCAGAAATAGTCTTCTGTTCCAGTATAATTCATGCTTGGATACTGGTCATCATCGATATACATCTTTGCTTCGCCCTCTACCCAACAAGTGTTATTTCCATTCATACCTGTTGCGAGTGTCAAACCTGCAAAGCAGCCTCTGCCTTCAATTCCATCAATAATTGTATATGCGCGTCCCTTCGTAACTGGATGCTCCTGACGATATGCAGCATGGAAATAACCTGCATCCTGAGGAATCTCACCGTACCAGCCAGAGATCATATAATACAGCGTTTCTTCCTTCTTGCCGCGGTTCTCCATAGTGATGCGGCAGTGCTTTGCAAATGGCATCTCCCAGTAGCTGTTAAAGCCACGTCCTGGTGCCGTGAGAATTTTCGCTGAATTTAAAACAATGTAGTTGCCGTCGCGATCCTTGAAATTTTCATCATATGCACATCCAAAAAATGCAGAAATCGGTGCTTCAACAGACGGAAACTCCTCATTCTCCCAGTAAATACGCATAACAAAGCTATGGCCAACATATCCGGTAAACCAAATATGTGTAATCATACCAGGACCATCTGTATCACACAGCGTAACAGTCTCTCCCGGAGCAATCTGAATACACGGACTTAATTTCTCACAGTCCTTACCCTTTGTACCACCATTTTTTTGTCCAGTCGGATTTTCAGCTGAAAAGCCAAAGCTTTTGCGATTCTTAATTCTGTATAATTTCATGAATTTTGCATCCTCGCTTTCTGATTATTGTTTTTTGATTATTATTTTTTCATTACTGCTTCAATCTCTGCACGGTCTGGCATTACACGAAGTGCACCTTTTCGCGTTGTAATTCTTGCTGCTGCCGCATTTGCAAATGTCAGCATCTTGGTAAGATCAGCCTCTGTAAGATCCTTTAATCCATGTTCGCAAATATAGTGCAGTACACAGCCGCAGAAGGTATCACCTGCACCTGTTGTCTCAATAGTATTTTTCTGCAAAAATGGCTTTACCTCTACAATCTTATCTTCATAATAGGCACGGCTTCCTTCCTTACCCATAGATACAAGAATAAGCGGAATATTGTAGCGCTCACGAATCCAGTTTACACCGTCAGTATAATCTTCTTTTCCGGTAAGCCACTGTATCTCGTTGTCAGAGATTTTTAAAATATGACAATGACCAAGACCATAAAGTACCTGCTCTTTTGCATCATCTAAAGACTTCCACAGCGGTGGGCGAAGATTCGGGTCAAAGGAAATAAGCGCATTTGCTTCTTCTGCAATAGAAATTGCCTTTTTTGTTGCAGCGCGTACACCATCATGTGTCATGGACAATGTTCCAAAATGGAAAATTTTAGAGTTCTCGATCAGTTCTGTCGGAATCTCATCTTCCTTTAACATCATATCAGCACCCGGATTGCGGTAGAAAGAAAAGTCGCGATCACCGTCTGGATATGTGTGAACCATAGCCAGTGTTGTGTGAATTTCAGGATCACTTAAAAGTCCAGTTGAATCAATACCTACCTCTGTGATGGCTTCTCTTAACTGCTTTCCAAAGAAGTCATCTCCTACCTTTCCAATAAATGCAGTTTTATGGCCAAGCTTTGTAAGCATCGCAAGTACATTGCATGGTGCACCTCCTGGATTAGCCTCAAAAAGCGGATTTCCCTGTGCACTTTTTCCATTTTCTGTAAAATCAATTAAAAGCTCGCCAAGTGCTGTTACATCATATGTTTTCTCACTCATATCCGTTTCCATGCCTTTCTATTATTCAATATCGTACTTTGTAATATCCAGCTTTACTGCTCCATCTGACACAAACGAAATGCCATTTGCCGCAGTATCAGTCGTGAAGGTAACACTCATCACCTGCTCACCATCGTTTACAAATACTTCTGCACTGAAACGATCAATCACAACACGAAGCTTAAGCACACCGCCGTTATCTTTTACCTTACATGAACGCTTGTGGATCATCGCAATTCTGGAATCAGAGTAGCTTCTGTCAAGCTCAAGCTCTGACTCACGCGGACGGTAGCGAAGTGCTGTGTAATGCTTGTCATCCTGTGCAAAGCGCATCTCAAACATATAGTAACTATCATCCTTGCTTTCAGGTGCAATCGTAAGTTCAACATCAGCCACACGACCTTCAATGCCTTCAAGCTTTACTGTCTCTAAACTTGATACACACACACCATTGTGTGAAACTGGATTTTTGCGTAATGCGTCAAATTCCTTTGTCGGACGCTGAATCAGCTTTCCTTCAACAATTGACAGCTCTCTTGGCAGTGCCATCTGACCAAACCACGGCTCAGTCTCTGCATGCTGGTTAACAAATGCCCAGTTTTGCATCCATCCAATCATGACTCTTCTGCCATCTGGTGTCTGTGTAGACTGAGGTGCATAAAAATCAATGCCGTAATCAACAGACTGTGCATGCTCACATGTAAAGGTTCCTGTCTCATCGTCGTAAGTTCCGATCTGGCAGACAACGCCGTGACCATTTGGATATTCGAGTCCTTCTGCCTCCATCTCCATTGGGCTTACAATCAAAACAGCCTTTCCATCCAGCTCAAACAGATCTGGACACTCCCACATCTTTCCGAACCTTCCATTATTCTGTGTCAGAATACTCTTAAAGTTCCATGAGAAGCCATCCTTGCTTTCAAACAAAACTGCACGTCCATCTCCCTTGTTATCACAGTTTACCATCACACAGCGATAGCTTCCGTCTGCTGCCTTCCATGCCTTCGGATCTCTAAAATCAAATCTGTTTGAATCACTTGGCAGCTGTTTTGCCGTCATAACAGGATTATTTTCGCACTTTTCATAATTTACTCCATCACCAACTGCCACGCACTGCTGCTGCACATCGTGCATCGTTCCGTCTGGCTGTTTTTCAGATAATACACCAGTATACACAAGAAGCTGACGTCCATCAGAAAGCTCCACTGCACTTCCTGAGAAGCAGCCGCCGCCATTTTCATACGGTTCATCTGGTGCAAGTGCTGTAGGAAGATAATTCCAGTGCAGCAGATCCTCGCTCACTGCATGACCCCAATGCATCGGTCCCCAGAATGGGCGATATGGGTAATACTGATAGAACATATGATATTTTCCATTGTAACAAGAAAAACCATTTGGATCATTCATCCAGCCAACTCGCGGTGTCAGATGAAACACCGGTCTCATCAGTGGTGTGATCTTCTTCTCGTTCTCTGCTTCATAAGCTCTTGCCTTTTCTAATTTTTCGCTGATCATATTTCCTCCCTTTTGCTGTCTTTATTATTATTATTAAATTCGTTTGCGCACCTATCTTACACTGTAAGTATATACGCGAAATACCATTTGTGTCAACCGCTTAACACATTGGCAAAACAGCAATTTTTCATGTTATTTTTTGTGCTATTTTACCAAGTTTATATATCTTGTCAAGACTCTTTTTCATCATAAGCACTTTGCATATTCCAAAGCTGTATAGAACTAACTCTTGCATTGGTGCTGCTTGAGCTTACGCTGATTTTTCGTTCTCCGCCTGCCACATAATTTCTAAGTGTCATTGCTTTTTTCTGGTTTAAATAAACCTCAATCATCGAATGATCCAGAAAATACTCTATCGTAATTTCTCCCTCAACTTCAACTAAATCACATGAATCGCGAAATCTTGAAATTTCCTTTCCTTCTGCGTTTCGTGCAAAGAAATGTTTTGTATCGCGGTTATACACTACCTGAACAGACTTTGACGCATCCAAGACACTTTCCGTATTGATTACTATTTCATCAGCATCTGTACTCAGCTTTACATACATACGATTAGAATGAATCTGTTCCAAATCATTATTCAGCTCTTCGATACTGCAATCTGTCAGTTCAATGAGCATTTTTTCTCTGCATGATAAAATCTCACGAACCGGCTGCATTTTTAGACCATTATCCCACCAAAGCTGCAAAGGAAGCCCGCCATTATGTGCCCAACCTGCATGATATTCATCATAAAAGGATCTTTTTCCCTGCGCGATTGTAAGCACAACGCTTCGTTTGTCTGGTGTAACAAATCCACTTGGTCCAGTAAAAGTACCATGTCCAAGATCTAGAAGTTGTGCACGATCATTCCACTTTGTGAATGTTCGCTTTGACGCATCCCAGTTTCCAAGAAAATAATATGTTTCAACAATATCATGTTCAATTTGGCAGGCACAAAATATCATAATATGACATACAATCTTTCCAGAATCATCTCGAAGCGGCAGCAACACAGGAAGTTCCCACACATGACCACATCTTTGATTACTCTCATAATCATAATCAACAAGCATTCCACATGAACCCCAATGCAATCCGTCAGAAGACGCGTACAATGCTGCATTTCCACCTCCATTGTGCTCATCACCTGTACCAACTAGCATAAAGTAACTATCATTCTCTATCCAAACAAAAGGATCACGAAATTCTCCCAACCAGCCTATATCCTGTTCTTTTATTAATGACGGATATTTTTTCCATTTCTTTAAAAGCGGATCTTCTTCTGTGTCTTCCGGCTGTGCCAATGCAACTGCCTGATTAGGGAAACGATTACTATTTCCAGCTGTGTAATAAATGCGCGGCACACCATCTTTATCAACTAGTCCACTTCCTGACCAGCATCCAAGCTCATCATAAAAACCATTTTCTGACTGCAGCGCCAATGGCAGATCATGCCAATGAACCATATCTTTGCTTGCCAGATGTCCCCACTGGATTGAATCCCATATAGGTGCATGCAAATTTGCCTGATAAAAGATATGATAATAACCATTGAAAAAAAATGGTGCATGCGGCTCATTCATCCATTTTTCTGGTTCAATCAAATGATATTGTGGGCGGTTTACATCATCTAAAAATCTTGTTCTGTTTGGCGTGTATAATACTTTCTCTAAAGAATTTTCTCTTTTTGAATCTTTTATAGCTTGTTCAATTGAAACTGCTTCTGATAAAAATTGTATATTTTTCATCCATCCCCAGAAAACACCCATCTGAGGTGTCAAACAATCCTTATCGGCATCTTTTCCGATAAAAATCGGATGTCTCGGCCATTTGATCTTCTGAAAACGGCCAAACTGTAAACGATTTGATAAAATGCCGTTGACAACCAGATCACACCAGCCTTCACGAAAACGGTAAATCACAACTATATGATTCCATTTTCCCATATCAACATTCTCACGAATGGAATAAAATACAAGCTGTCGTCCACCAAAACCAAGAACCACTTCAACCTTTCGATCTGATGTCAGTCTTACTGCCATTCCTTCACTTGTTTTTCGATCCATACAGGAAAATACAGCATCACCTTCACTTGAAATACCAAATGGAGCAATTTCAAATTCAAGTGTAAAAGCCTCGGCCTGCTGCAGTTCTCCCTGCTCCTTATAAAACCACACCGAATATCCATCAAAAAAAGAAGCATCCTCTCTTTCAGGAATTATCCTGTTTTGATACGCTGGATCCGGATTCATCTTAAACTGTGATAACATTTTCATCCTCCTTTGATATTGACCCTTTGTTGTACTTCTTTGCTATAATTTATATTCTTTTTCATCCACTCCCTGCCCCTGCTCTGTCCGTGAAATGTTTATCATCGTTCACGGATACAGCAAGGGCAGGCATTTTCATGCCTGCCCCATTTTCTCAGGTCTTTTTTTACTGAGCCTCTACATAACGGTCATATGCAGCCTGCCATGCTGCAACAACTTCTTGCAGTCCCATGCTGTCCATTGCGGAAACATAATCGTCCCACTCATCTTCGATACCGCCATCTGTAAGCCAGTGAGCAGTTTTTTCCTCTGTCAATGCCTTTAAATCACTTAAATAGTCATTAATGATATTTGTTTCTTCTTCTGTAAACACAACAGATGGATAATACTCTGTAGAATCTACATACTGGAACCAGAAATCACGTGTATCATCAATTCTTTGCTGTGCACGATCCTCAAGATAATAGTACTTACCATAATCCTCTGTCAGCTGCTCTGTAGGTCCCAACAATTCATTCTTTGACTTCAGCTCACCTGCTGTCTCGCCATCCTTTAAATCTCTCATCGTGTAGCAGCCATTTTCATCTGGCTCTTCGCTCCAATAAGAACCGATTGCACCATAAATTGCCTGCATACTGTTGAGTGGCTCATACATTTGATCAACCCACTTTAACAAAAGTTCTGGATTTTCACACGCGCTTGTAATTGAAAAGCTGCCATGGCTTGTTGTTCCACACTCATTCAAGTTAACATGGTGTGTTCCGTCCGGACCATCTAAAATCGGCAGATACTCATAGCTTGCTGCTCTGTCATTTCCTACAACCTCTGGAATTTCCCACCAGGTGAACACGCCCAGTCTTGCATCCTCTCCATTGCCCTTTGCAATATACTGGCTGGAATCCTGAGAAAATACTTCAATGTCAATCAAGCCTTCCTCAAACCACTTATGGAAATAAGAAATTGCATTCTTGTAATTCTCGCTAGTTGCCTGATAGTATACCTTTCCATTGTCAATTGCTCTGTGATCTGCATTGTAATCGGTAAAGCCAAATCCTGCAAACAATGTTGTCATTCCAGCACACCAATTGTTTGCCATAAAGGAAAGCGGAATTTCATCAGTTGCATCACCATTTCCATTGCAGTCATTTTCCTTAAATGCAACAAGTACATCATGGAGTTCATCGAGTGTTGTTGGCATTTCCATTCCAACTGCCTCCAGCCAATCCTTATTGATTGCAGTAAACTGCGGAATAGCACCGATTCCAATATATGTACCATCATCATCAATGTAACCCATCTCAGAAATACCTGGAAGTCCATAGATGTGACCGTCTGGCATAGTTGCTGTAGCAAGAAGCTCTGGTCTCTTCTCTGCCAATGCTGTCAGATTAGGCATTGTCTCCTCGTTGATGTAATCTTCAAGAGGAATCAGCACACCATATCCACCATAATTAATCAGCTCATAGTCAGATAACTCTGCTGCCATAAATGCATCTGGCATATCAACGCCTGCATTTAAAATAAGATTCTTCTTCTCAGTCAACGTATCACCTGATACACAGTTCCAGTCAATGCTTACACCCATTGCCTCATTCATCTGCTGCACAAGCGGCTTCTCACTATTGTCTGGTGATAACGCGCTGACGCCTGCAAAAATGTTGAATGTGGTCTGCTCAGATTCACCTGCAAATGCCATCTGAGGAACCAGCATCGCTGCTACCATGGTAAGTGCCATCATTTTGTTTGCCTTTTTCATTACAAAGTCCTCCTTAAAAAAAATTATATATTGTTGTTTTTTGTAACCTTTTTATTGTATTAACATTTCGTTAAATCAACCCTTTACAGCTCCTGCCATAAAACCCTTTTCAAAATACTTCTGTACAAATGGATACGCAATCAGCATCGGCACTGATCCTACTACAATTGATGCAAACTTAATCAGCTCTGTCAGCTTGTTTGCTTCTGCATAACCACCATCCATATTGCCCATCATACTGGCCATCGCCTGACTTTGAATCAAAATCTGGCGAAGAACAAGCTGCAATGGATATCTGCTTTTTTCCTGCATATAAATAAGTGCGGTAAACCAGTCATTCCAATAAGCAACCATTGTAAATATCACCATTACTGCAATAATAGGCTTTGCAAGCGGAAGCGCAATCTTTACAAAAGTACGGATATTTCCACTTCCATCAATAGATGCCGCCTCATATAACTCTTGTGGAATGCTTGTCTCAAAAAATGTTCTTGTTACAATGACATTGTAAACAGATACACCGCCAGGAAGAATAAGTGCCCAAACACTATTAAGCATATGCATCTTTGATACAACCAAGTAAGTTGGAATCAATCCACCACCAACATACATTGTAATAACATAGAAGATCATGATTGCACGTCGAAATGGAAGCGTCTTTTTTGACATGCAGTAGCCTGTCGTCAATACAAGTGCAACAGATACAACTGTTCCAAGAACAGTATAATAAATACTGTTTAGATAGCCGCCTGCAATAGAACTTTCCTTAAAAACTCTCTTGTAACCCTCAAATGTAATCTTCGACGGCAATAAGAATGTCCTTCCTGCATAAACCTCATATGGATCGGAGATTGACGCAATTAATACATAGTACAGCGGATACGCTACCAAGATAACAAGAATCAACAAAAATGCACCATTGATAATGTCAAATGTTTTCTCGGAAGATTTCTTTTTTCTTTTCATATTGCTTGCCATATCTCTATTCCCCCTTTTAAATAAAGCTTACATCTGACAGTCGTTTACATACCGTGTTCACCACAACCAGCAATACTATATTAACAACAGTATTAAATAATCCCACTGCGGTTGAAAAACTGTACATTGCCTTTAAAAGACCCTGCTCATATACATAAGTTGCGATAATTTCAGATGTTGCCTTGTTTAAGCTAGTCTGAAGCAGATATGCCTTTTCAAATCCTACATTCATCAAATTTCCAAACGACATAATCAGCTGAATTACAATAACAGGAACAAGCTCTGGAATATCGATATAAAGGATTCTCTGAAGTGGTGTTGCTCCGTCCACTCTTGCAGCTTCATGCAATGAGGCATCTACACTTGATAACGTTGCGATATAGATGATAGTTCCCCAGCCGGCATCCTGCCATACACTTGATGAAATGTAAATGCTGCGAAATGCAGATGCCGAGTCAATTAAGTTAGTTGCTTTTCCGCCGAATGCCTGAATGATTGTACTGATCAGTCCTCCATATGGAGAAAGGAAAATACGAAGCATACCACACAGGATCATGGTTGAAATAAAATGAGGTGCATAGAGGATCGTCTGCGAAACACGCTGGAACTTTTTCCACTTCACCTGATTGATTAAAAGTGCCAGTATAATCGGAATTGGAAATGTCCACAAAATACTGTAAAGACTCAACAATACAGTATTTTTAATCATTCGCATACTGTTATAATTATTAAAGAAACGCTCAAACCATTTCAATCCTACCCACGGGCTTCCAAAAAAGCCTCCAACTGGATTGTAATCACGGAAAGCAATCTGTACACCATACATTGGAACATATTTAAAAATAATTGTCAGAATGATGCCTGGAAGCAGCAGCACATAAAACTCCCAATGCTTTGCGATTTGCTTCCACAGATTTTTTTTCGGAACAGGCACTGCTCCTTGTTTTGCCTTCTTCATTCTCTTCCCTTCTTTCTTTTACTTTGAGTGTTACTTGAAACGTTTCATGTTTGTGTTTCTCATTATAGTTATGTTTTTTCGTATTGTCAACTATTTTTCTTGTATTTTTCTCATTTATATGCATTATATTCAATTTTATTATTTTACTTTCGTGCATATATAACAATATAACGTTTCATATTTTTGTGGTATACTATTTATAAATAAATTATGATATACTATTCATTAATATAATGTTTCAGGAGGATCTTTATGACAAAAACAAACGCGCCCACTATGAAAGACGTTGCTAAGAAGGCTGGAGTTTCACTTGGCACCGTATCTAAAGTTATTAACGGAATTACTGTGCGCGAGGAATATAAAAAGAAAGTGGAAGCTGCCATTGCCAGCCTCCACTATGAAATAAATACCTATGCACGAGGATTAAAAACAAAGAAAACAGGACTAGTTGCCGTGATTATTCCCAACATGCTAAATCCTTTTTTTGCAGCCTTTACCGATTATATTGAGGATGCCTTATACAAAAAAGGATTAAAAACAATGCTTTGCTGTTCAGATGGTATTCCTGAAAAAGAGATTGCTTATTTAAATCTGGCAACGCAAAACAAAGTTGACGGAATCGTTGCACTGACCTACTCAGATATTGGAAATTTTATCAATCCTGATATTCCTATTGTTGTCTTCGACCGCTTCTTTGAAAACCGCAACATTCCTCGTGTTGGTTCAGATAATTATAATGGAAGCATGATGGCTATTGAAAAGCTGCTTGAGCTTGGCTGTCGCCATCCAGTATACATTCGTTTTCATTCTATCTTCCCTGGAGAATCTGACAAACGAAAAGATGGCTATTTGGCTGCTTGCAAAAAATATCATCTGACTCCCGATTTTCTTGATATGGAAGATTGCGATAATTTTATTGACATGATGAAGCAATTTATTGATAAGCATAAAAAATCAGATGGCTCTCTTTCCTTTGACGGAGTTTTCTGTCATACAGATTATCACGGTTATCTATTCAAGAAGCTTTTGCAAAAGGAAGGATACCGTGTCCCAGAAGATGTACAGCTTATTGGTTTTGACGGTATCCGCAAATTTGGCGGGGCAAAAGAAGATCTTTTTGTCTCCTCAATGTGCCAACCACTGCCGCAGCTTGCCGCAAAATGTGTAGAGATTATCACAACAGAGGATCGTTCTATGATCCCTAGCCTGACACTTCTTCCAGTAACTTTCGAGGATGGCGGCACAACACGATCACTCAAAAAAGGTTAAGGTAACTTTATGCTGAAATGGTTCATGCTAACTGTCTATATAATCCTCTGCGGCTACGTTATGTGGTCATTTTGCAGATGGACAAAAAAGATATATCTTCCAAAGCGCCGCGCCTTTAACTTTATTGTGTGCGGACTAATAGTAATCTTTGCTGCCAGCATTTTTTTAGGGAAATTTCTTCCTGAAAATGATTATCAGCTCTTGATTTTGCGATTCAGCAATTATTGGATTGGCTTCTTAATTTATCTGATTTTCTTTATTCTCACAGCTGATCTTTTTTTGATGCTTCTAAAGTTGGCTTCACGTTATATAAAATCAATAAAGCATCTTTTGTCTGCTTTATTTCTTCACACTATACTTGGCTTTCTTGTCATTTTACTTAGTATCAGCTTTACCGTGTATGGATGCTTTCACGCTAAGATTCTGACTACCGCCCACTATAAAGCCACTATTCAAAAAGATGCTGGCAAGCTTACAGATTTACGAATGATTTTGCTTGGAGATTTTCATCTTGGCTACAGTGTTGGCTGCTCCCAAATTGAGGACATGGTTAATACAATTAATTCTGAGAATGCTGATATTGTTGTGATTGCAGGAGATATTTTTGATAATAACTTTGATGCGCTTGATAATCCAGAGCGCCTTGAAATGCTCCTGTCACAGATAAACAGCACCTACGGAACATATGCTGTATTTGGAAACCATGATGTGACAGAGACATTAATTGCCGGTTTTCCAATCTCTTCAAGAAATGCACCGCGCGATCCGCGCATGTATGAGTTTCTTGAAAAGAGCAATATTAACGTGCTTGAGGATGAGACAGCAATAATAGACAACAGCTTTTATCTTACTGGACGTCTTGATGAAAAGCGCACAGGAAATGGAACAAAAAAGCGTGCTTCTCTTGATGAGCTCACAAAGAATCTTGATCCATCTATGCCGCTTTTTATTATAAGCCATGAACCTGATCATCTGTCTGATTACAATGCGCACGGTGTTGATATAGTTCTTTCTGGCCACACACATGCCGGCCAGTTTTTCCCACTGACGATTGTTCAGCCGTTTGCGTGGAAAAATTACTGGGGCATGAAAATGATTGACAGCATGTACAGCTTTGTTACTTCCGGCATTGGAGTCTACGGACCTGACATGCGCGTTGGAACAAATAGCGAAGTTATGGTAATTGATGTTCATTTTGAAAAATAATATTTTATTGGGTGCTTCTTTTACATATTGAATAAAAAATCATTTGCTATTTCCTCCTATGTATACTATGATGGATGTTAAGTATACACAGGAGGATTTTTTTATGTCGGCAGAATTTCTTGATTTTATTCTTGAATTGGTCATTTCATATCTTGTTCCAATACTGGAGCTGATCGGTGTCTTTATTGTCGCCTATGGAACGATAAAGTCATTTATCAAATTTATACGTTCTGGTCTAAATTCCGATGATACAAGAGTAAAGATTGATCTGGCTGAAACACTGGCACTGTCTCTGGAATTTAAAATGGCAGGAGAGATTTTAAAAACAGTTGTCTCCCATACAATTGAGGAACTGAGTATTCTCGGAGCCGTAATTGTACTGCGTGCGCTTTTAACATTCCTGATCCATTGGGAACTGAAAATGGAACGCCAGACAGAGCATGCCGAGCACGAACATGCCAAACTTCAGGAAAAGACAAAGTAAGATTAGAAAAAAGCTCCCTTAGCTTCTTTTGAAGCTAGGAGAGCTTTTTCTAATTTATTCGCTGATTATTTCTACATCAATCTGTCCATAATATGGGCTGTCATCATCCTGCAGTACAACTACTGTCTCCACATGATCAAGCTGCATCAGCTGCAGTTTATTTTGTTCTGCATCTGTATATCCATCTGGCACCTCCTTTGGAACTGTCAGTGTAAACTGATATTGTGTGCTTCCATCTGTAAGAACAGTGGATGTTATCGTAAGCACAGCCTTCACTTCAAATAAAAACGATTTTAAGCTCGGCGCTGCTGCGCGCAAAATGACATTCCTTCGTTCAATCTTTGCCTCTTGTACCGGCGCTGGTGATTCCTCCTCCATCGTCTGCTGTATCTCTGGCATTGATGTTTCTGACTGCTGCATCGGCGTTTCCGTAACTTGTTCTAGCGTTGTGCTTTCTGTTGAAGATGTCGGCACTGTTTCTGATGATGACAAAAGTGTTGTTGCTTCTGGCGTCTGCAGTGGTGTTGTACTTTCCTGCTCCTGTGTCTGCGTTGTTTCTTCTGAGGATATGCTTTCTTTAGAAGTCGCCTCTATAGTTGTGGAAGGCTCACTAGACGCACTTTCTGTTGTTGCCTTCTCACTTGAAGTTTCTTCGATTGAAGAAACTTCGACAGAGCTTTCTTCGGTAGATTTTTCTTCTGTCGATTCTTCCTCAGTAGTTTCTTCCTCTTCTGCTTCACAGACTGTCAGTTTTTCCAGCAAACTGCTTCCATATGATGCTTCCCATGCAGCAGGATCCTTTATCCAATCCTCTGCCCTCCAATAAAAGGTAAGCGCTGTCGTCTGACCATCTTGTCTGTTAAAGAAAAGTGTAGCATCAAAGCCTGCTGCCTTTTCCCAGTCGCTGTTTAGGCTCCAGGAAATTTCATTTGTCTTTGCCAAAATCTCTGACACAGGCTGATTATTTTGATCTAAAAGCGTATATGCTTTCTCTTTCTCACCTGCCAAGCCTGTAAACTTTGGCGCTGTCAAATGACCAAGACTTGTGTTTTTTGAAAGTACAAATGTCTTATTATCACCGTCATGTGCGCTTGCACTAATCTTTGACCAATCACTTACGCCAATCTCATCCATTGATGCAAAGCAAATGGAAAGATCGTATAAAAGATATGGCTCGTTTCCATTGACCTGCTCAGCATAAGGCACTGCATAGCCATCTTCCGGCAGATAGACACTATATTTCTTTTGAACACCATCTGTATCATATTTCCAATAAACAGGAAGCAAACGATATGTGCATGTTTGTTTTCCTTCTCTTGTAACACGCTGCTGCATAGTCTGAACAAGATATTCACTCGTTCCAGTTCCTTGTGCAAAATAATATGCAAAACCTGTATTGTCGCATTGTTCTACATTGGCATCAGAAAAAGTATCTTCCATCTTTTCTTTTTCTTTCTGCGTCTTTTTAAATTCATCTGTACCTTTATCACGATAAAGGCTTGTCACATCTGAATCTAACCACTGTTTTTGTTCGCCCTCTGCAGTCGTCGTCTCTACAAATGCCTGCACACTCATTACAGCACAGTCTGAGTCTGTTATGTAAGCCTCTCCAAGCGGTGCTGCCCCATCTGTCACAAACACTTCAAATCGTGCAGAAATAATATCTCCATTTTCATCTGTCGTGTTTGTCTGCTTTAGCCATGCATATACAAGCACCTTTTCCTGCTTACTTTCACATGAAACATAATATGGAAGAAGATATGTATAGATACCATTTGAACGGTCTGTATACATCTCATATACACCGATAAGACCACCCTGTGTATCATTTTGTTCCATCGTGTAGCCGCCCGACTTTGTTGAAAGCATACTGCGCACATAAAAGCCTGCCTGACTGTCATCCTTTACAATTTCAAATGAAAAGGCATCGCGATAAAAAAGTGTATCTCTTGTCATTTGCTTTGATTTGAGCAGTGACAGCACATTGATCTTATAGCCTGCACATCCTTCTTCATTCGCATCCACATCAAAATAAATGCTTCCCTGCCATGCAGATGCCTTTCTTCCTGAATCTTTCCAGTTTTCATTTTCATCCAGATCAAAAATCGGATACAAAAATTCCTGCTTTTTGTCTGAAACAAAAAGCTCTGGTGCTGCAAGAGGTTCTGGCTCTGGAGGTGTCTCTGATTCAGACTCACTTTCTGATTCAGATTCGCTTTCTGATTCAGATTCGCTTTCTGATTCAGATTCACTTTCCGACTCAGATTCGCTTTCTGATTCTGACTCACTTTCTGACTCTGATGGATCTTCTGATTCACTTTCTGTCTCAGTCTCTGGCTCTGATTCGTATTCTTTAATACGCACAGAAAGTGTACTTGTTGATGGTCTGCTTATTGTAAAGCCATTTTTGTCTGTAATGCCTTCTCGTTTTACCTGCACAGTCAGGCCTACACAGTCTTCCGGCACACTGACATTACACGAATATGAAGTTTCTTCATCAGAAGCTATCTCTTCTTTTGATAATAGAAGCGTCTCCTCGTTTATCTTTGATAAAGCTATAACGTTAACTTCATATGATGCGCCCTCATACTTTGGTTTTTCATTTTCAGCATCCCACATGACAAGTGCGCCATTTGAAGCATCAATCTCATCATCATCTGTTGTCTTTTTATTTACACTAATCAAAACAGGAAGCGTAATTTCGCTTTCTTCTTGCGTGAGTTCATAGCGCCAAACACCGTACAGACTCTGATTGGATGATGAGTGCTGCATTAATGCGCTGTTTTTCAAAAGAGGTGAATAATAAAGTCTGTAGCCATCATCTTCTGCTAAAATCGCATAGCCATCCATAACTTTTCCTGACTGAATCAGGCTGTCGCATGATGAAAAAGCAGAATCTTTTGGTGCAGCCAAAACTCCATCATTTGTCACTCGCGCTGCAAGAAGCTCTGATGCACTCCAGCTTTCACTTCCATTTGCCTGACACACAATATGACCCAGCTCAACCTGACCTGACATTAAGGTAACTGGATATGCAACAACTGTCATTTCAGTACAGTCAGCTGTATCAAAATGCACCTGTTCCATCTTGTCTGTGCTGCATTTCTTTATTGCTGCCTGACACTGAACCGGTACCTGAAGCTCTTCATCAACAGCCTCTAACGCTGTTTGGATCTCCATTTCCTTCTTTTGTGCATGACCTGCCAAAATCTGATACAAAGATGCATCTTCATTTTTAAAACCAGAATACATTCTGTCTGGCTTTAATGAAGCATCAAATACTGCTTCGTTTTCACATACAGTATTTGCACTCAGCACATCAAATGTTTTTTCTGAATAGGTAGAACTCTTATAACCTGGACACGACACGCGGCAATTAATATTAATCGCCTCTTCACTTGTAACTGCAATATGTCCTGTCTCTTCCCATCCAAATTTTACAGATGATGATTGTCTTTTTTCTTCATCTGAATCGGCTGATGAATACGTCGCAGTCACTGTTAACTCTCTGTCACCAGCAGTAATTGACGTAAAATCATCCTTGTTGTCAATTACAATTTCATACAGCGCTGTCTTATCCTCGTCATCTGACACACTAGTGTTTTCACCGCAAAGCCTCAGATGATATGACAAAGCTGGCAGCTGTATTCTTTCGTCTGCAGCCTGTGCAGTACTCCACTCAGACGTACCCTCTTCATTGACGGCTCTTACATGAAATACAACAGCGTCAACCTTTTGTCCTTCTAATTCATCTTGCAGTTCTAAGAAATTATCTGTTATCTCTCCATTCTTACTTCCAATCTTAGTCTTCTTTAAAAGACCGTTCTCCAGAACAGGCTGATTATTACTGTCTCTTTCATATGTTTCATACTCAGCTTCATACTCATAGTATTTGGCAAAAAGACCTGGCCAAAAACGAATCATCCATGATCCGTTCTCCTTTGTAAATGTGATTCCGCCTGGAATACCAGGCTCTGGCTGCGTCTTATCGAATACTGTAAGGTCTGTCAGTTCACTGCTTAACTTTTCCCATACACGTATACGTATATTTTCGCTGTCCTCATCTGTCTTTGCTTCTTCTGTATTTAAAAGAAGAGGTGAGACAGACAAGCTTCCTGCAAAAGCTGTCCACTTTGTGTAAATTTCTGCCTGATCTTCTTCTGTAAGTTCACCTTCTTTATAAACATACAGCGCAGTTCCGATACCTGGTGTTTTTTGCTCCTTTTCTGACTCATCACTATCTTCATTTTTTTGATTTTCTTTTTGATCTTCCTGGTCTTCGTTATTGTTTGAATCATCTGATTCACAGGCAACTTTTACGCCTTCCGTGTTCCAGCTTCCTGCTGCCTCGATGCTTCCTAATGCCACATCACATCCGTCTGTCGCACCTGTCACTATGATTTTGAGTGCAGTTGCCTCTATCCCATCTGGTGCTTTCACAGAAACTGTACCGCCATCATCAACATCCTTGCCTTCTGCCTGCAAACCTGCGGCAAGTTCCTTCCAGACACCGTCCTCTGCATCTGCGTACAGCACATCAAACTTATATGTCCCTTCCTTAAGCCATGTAAGCGTCACATCGGACAGCTTGCATGTGCCATTCAAAAAAGCCGTATAAATAGGACAGCGCTGCTCTTTTATATCAAATGAGGATGATGAAAAAACTGGAACATCTTCCGACTGATGTTTAATCAGATTTTGAAGCTGTTTTTCTGATGCTTCCACAAATGGATACTCTCTGTAAGAGCCATTTGCATCTGTCTCGCCTATTGTAAGTGAAATATCACATATATCAGCTAACAGCGCATCTTCAAGTTTTTCTCCTCCTGATATGAAATACAGGCAGTTTTCACTTTCATTTGCATCTGCTGCAATTGGATAAACATTTTCACTCACGCCGACACAATCAGTCAGATTTGCCGTTAAATTACTCGTAATGCCATATGACTCGTTGTCAGATGAAATTATCGGTGCATAATTCTGACAGCGCATCAGCACCAGATTTTCACATTCTGCTGTTGTGATTCCTGCTGCCACAGCTGCATCTATTACTCCTGTGTTAACACAGTCTTCCAATAAAACTTTTTCTTTTGTCTGTGCCACAATTCCTGCAGCTGTCCCGTCTGCTGTAACCTTTGCATGATTGACAAGCTTTGAAAGCGTCTCGTCTTCCTCTTTCATTGGAAGTGATGCTGCAAAAATACCAGCCGCAAAATCCTTTGCTTCAATACTTCCTTCAACTGTCAGATTTTCCAGTGTTCCGCCGTTATAAGCACAAACTGCAGCCGTATTCTGATCACCAGTAACTGATACATGATCAAGAAAAAGATCATGAATCGTGCCTAAATTTTCCAGTACAAATGCGGTACCAGCGCCCTGCGGATACCAGCGGTTTGAACTTCCTGTTCCTGCATTTGCTGTATCTGACAATGTAAGATAATCAATCGTGTAAACTTCATCACCGTCCTTAGAGCCAAGACTACTGCCCTCCCTAAGCTGCGTAATCATAGGAAATGCTGTGTCTGCCTCTTTTACCGAAAGTCCGTTTTTATAGACCATTCCCTTTGCCAAAATTGAATCCGACTCTTGCAGTGTCTCATCACTCTCATCATCATCTTCTTTTTCATAGCCCCAGGCAAAGTCTCTTGAAACGATATATGTATTTTCGTTTTTTTCATCTTCATCTGCTGCATAGACAGATGCATCCGTAATCATTTCTGCAAAACGGATATTATAAAGATGTCTTGCATTTTGAATTTCATACGACGTACCATCTTCTTCATCAGTATCTTCGCCGTCCTCACGTGCAAAATACATAAGCTCAGAATTGCTTTGTCTGCGCCCTGTAATTTGATAGCCTGATCCGCCGCCCTGCACGATACAGCTTATTTCATCAACACCATATCGTTCCAATCCAAAACGATGCAGACTAAGCGTATTCATAAGCTCACCTGGCTCGTCTGTTCTTCTGTATGTCTCATAGGCAGCCTGTGTTGCACCTAAATCAACTGCATCAAGCACTAGCGTGACATTTAGCTCCTCATCTATATATGCAAGAAATGGATATGTGCCAAGCTTTTCTTCTTTTTTGCCTGCAAAGCTCGTCACTTCTGCAGCAACCACTTTTAACTCATCCTCTGCCGACTCAGATGGTATACTGTAATAATAGCCTTCTTCTGTTTTCTGTCCGCTTAAAGATGCGTTATTAAAAGAAATCTCAAGAAGCTCCTCATTCGTCTTTGCATCACATATCATCACCTGATAATTCATCAGGGAAACTGCCGTCTCTCCCTCTGAAAGCTTCCATGTCAGATTAAGAGTCTCTTCATTATGTAATGATGCATTTAAAACCTTAACCTTAGTCGCTGTATCTGCTGCCTTTGACAAGGAATCTGCTCCGTAATATCCAAAACAAAGGCCTGTAGAATTGTCACTTCCGCTTCCCTTTCTGTTTTCTTTGGAGCGGTTTACAATATTTGCCATCGTGCTTGTACAGCCTGTATAGGAAAGTGCTTCCGCGCGATCACTATATAAAACAGAGTAGACAAGTCCGTCTCGTGCATCAAACTCCACGCTCACACATCCATTTGCAAGCAGCGTTTTGTCATAAAGGTAAGCATCAAAAATATCATACAAAAGCGTATGTGAAGCATCAGCACTGCCATTTTTGTAGGCTTTATAATCAGCTGGCGTTCCTGTCACATAGTACAAGTTCGATGCGGTCTGTCCATCATCGTTTTTCCAGATCGCTGATACATTTACCACTTGTCCGTTTTCATCTGTGACCGGAATCAATAATTGATTTTGTTTTACAATTGCCTGTGCAGAGGTTTGTGCTTCCTTATCAAACGCCTCAAGATGCTTATCAGTGCTATACTGTGTCATGCCTGACTGCGCCGCTAAAAACAGCGTACGGGCATAGTGCTCCTGACGCTGCCATACCGACCACTTCTGGTAATAAAAAATGCCTGCTGCCGATGCGCCAAGCAATATGCCAACAAGCACCATCGTCACCATAAGCTCTACCAGTGTAAAGCCTCCCTTGCTTTCTTTGATTCGCTGTAAGATATTTCTGATCAAAGTCAAACCTCCCAAGCTGTCTTATCATGTCAAGCGGATATTCGCAATCCGCTTCGCTACTTGCTCATAACCAAATAACTGCTTCGCAGTTTATCAGGAGGGGCTTGTACCCCTCCTGATACAAGCAAGTCCCCACCCACTGCTTATTGCTCTTCGCAATTGAAGCAGGGGACTTCCTTGATTTGTTAAATTTGCTGCTTAAAATATACACTGCTCCAGCTCTCTTTTATCCTGTGCGTATTTGAGCGCTGTTTTTTTCTCAATCAGCCCACGTGAAACAAGCTTTGCCAGATCATAGTCAAGCGTATGCATACCTGCTGCTGCACCTGACTGCATTACGCTTCCAAGCTGATGTGTTTTTCCTTCGCGTATCTGACTTAGCACTGCATCTGTTCCTGTTAGAACTTCCGTTGCCGCTATTCGGCCGCCGTCTATAAGCGGAACTAGGCACTGCGTCACAACGCCCTTTAATACACCTGCCAGCTGAATACGAATCTGGTTTTGTGCCTGTACCGGACACACATCTATAATACGGTCTACTGTCTTAGCTGCCCCTGTCGTATGAAGTGTTGACAACACAAGATGGCCCGTCTCTGCCGCCGTGACAGCTGCTGAAATCGTCTCATAATCACGCATCTCTCCGACAAGAATGACATCTGGATCCTCTCTAAGTGCAGAGCGAAGTGCTCCCGCAAAGGAACAAACATCCTTGCCCACCTCTCTTTGATGAATCACAGCCTGATCCTGTTCGTACACATATTCAATCGGATCTTCAATCGTTAAAATATGATCTGCACGCGTGTGATTGATGTAATCAACCATTGCCGCAAGCGTTGTCGACTTTCCTGAACCAGTAGGTCCTGTCACTAAAATCAATCCTCTTGGCTCATTTGCAAGATTTTGAAGCACTGGCGGCAGATGAAGCTGCGAGAGTGTAGGCACCTTTGCATTAAGCAGACGAATTGCTGCCGCGAGGCGTCCCTGCTGACAAAATACATTGACTCTCTGGCGGTTTCCATCTGATGTTTCAAGTGCAAAATCTGCATCCTCTCCACGCCAGATGCTTTCCTGTCTTTCTTTCGTAAGAAGAGACAAAATAAGATTTCTCGTCATCTCATCTGACAGCTCCCAGTCACTCTTTATTAGCTTTCCATCAATGCGAAGATACACTGCCTGTCCTTCGCTTATATGAATATCAGAGGCACGCTGACTTCTTGCCTCACGTATCATTTTCTCTATCATATGCAGCTCCTTCGTTAAATATAGTATGCCACCTTCTTAAGCTCCTCGACAGTCGTTGTACCATCCGCTACAAGCTTAAGAGCCTCATCAGTTAACGACTCCATGCCAAGATAATGCGTCGCATAGCTTCTAAGCTCATCCATAGGAGTTCTCTGTGTAATCATTCTTCGCATCTGATTATCTACGCAAAGAATCTCATGGATTGCACGTCTTCCGACATATCCAGTATGGCTGCAGCTGTTGCATCCCTGCGCGCGGCGTACACGCTTAATCTTTGGCCCGATAAAAGCCTTTTCCTGCTCTGTAGGCTCATCCCAGTAACCACACTCCGGGCAGACAACACGTACAAGACGCTGCGCCACTAGACCGACAAGTGAGTTTGCAACCATATATGGCTCAACGCCCATATCAATCAGACGAATAATTGACGACACTGCATCATTTGTATGAAGTGTTGAAAATACGAGATGACCCGTGATTGCAGCACGTACTGAAATGGATGCCGTCTCCTCGTCTCTTGTCTCTCCAACCATAATGATATCCGGGTCTTGACGAAGAAGAGAACGCAGTCCGCGCTCAAATGTCAGTCCTGCAACAGTATTTACCTGACACTGATTGACACGCGGAATATTCCACTCTACTGGATCCTCAATTGTTGCGATATTTACCTTGCGGTTACTAAGCTTTTGAAGTGCCATATAAAGTGTTGTTGTTTTTCCGGAACCTGTAGGGCCTGTAATATAGATCATGCCATTTGGTGCCTCAAGCATTTTGCTAAACTGTTCAAAATGTGCCTGATTCATGCCAAAGGTCTCGGCATCCGCCACCATATTTCCAGAAGCTAAAAGACGAAGCACGGCCTTTTCTCCAAATACAGTTGGAATCACTGATGTACGAATATTGACATCGCGGTTTGCGATTCTTGTTCGAAAATGACCGTCCTGCGGAAGCCTTTTCTCTGCAATATCCATCTGGCTTAAAATCTTTACACGGGCAATAAGATTTTGATGAAGACTCTTTTGCAGCACAACATAATCAAGAAGCTGACCATCTACACGTATTCTGACAGATGTTTTTTCCTCAAACGGCTCAATATGAATATCAGATGCATTCATGCTAAATGCACGTGCAAGCAAGTTGTCAAGAAGCTTAATAACAGGCGCATCAGAATCTCCCTCATCAGCATCAACCTCAAGTGCCTGCTCACGTTCTCTTGCCATCTCATTTGCTGAGCTTGCGGCCTTTTTTGCCTCGATTTCTGAATAATAGTATTCAATTGCCTGATTTAAAGGCGAAAGCTCTGTCAGCCAGATTTCAAGGTTCATGCCAGTAGTCTGGCGAATATCCTCAATTCCATAGTAATCAAGAGGATCATTCAATACAATTGTAAGATTATTATCCTTGTACTGCACAGCAAGCATATGATATTTCTTTGCCAGCTGGACTGGTATCATTGCTACCGCCTCTGTCTGCACCATAACACGGTCAATCTTAACATAGCGCTGTCCAAGACGCGCTGAAAGTGCTTCTAACTGCTGGTGCTCTGTGATAAAGCCAAGCTTAATCAATGCCTCACCAAGACGAATGCCTTTATTATTTTTCTGATACTCCAGTGCCTCATCAAGCTCGTCCTGATTGATGTAGCCGGCCTGAAGCAACACATCACCAATTCGTATATTTTTTTCATTTGCCATCGCTGCTGCCTCTTGTCATATAAATCATCATGCTGACCTCCAGACGCTTTCCTGCCTGAAGAACATCCTGTCCATTATTTGTTGTCTTAACTGCTGCATCACTTATTGAAAAAGATACTATTCTGACCCCTTCCTTTTCTGAAAGCTGGTCTAAAACTGCAAGTGCCTGCTTTTTTGTACCTATCGCCGTATAATCTGCCTGAGCACTGTAGACATATTCTGTCTTTGTATCTATCTCATCTTTCTTTGAGTCTGCAGATGCATTCGTATCTGTCTGTGTCTGTTTGGCCTGTTCATTTTTCTTCAAAAGTGCCATGCGTTCACTTAAGCTGTAAGGTGTAATCTCATCAAGCTGTCCGGCGCGAAGCGTCGAATCCTGCATAATCATACCCTCACTCACAAACACATCTGTCAGATAACGATTAAGCTCCTCATTAGTCTGATATGTAAAGAAATGACTTTCTAATTCTGCCAGCTGCTGTTTTTGCTCCTCATCTCGTTTTTCATCTACCGGAAGAGCCGCTATATGCACCTGCATCTGAAGCTGCTGCATTTCTAATGCCTCTTGCTGCACTTCCAGCTTATCAAGGCAATCCATCTGCGGCTTCACACCAAACCAGTAAAAGCAAAAAACTGCGGCACAGGCTGCCAGACCTGCTAATAACTTTTTATCTCGTTTTGTCACTGTAAAATCAATTTTCATCTGCGGCCTACCTTCCTGCATGTTCGCTTAAAATACAGACAACCTTCACGGTATAGCCATCCTGTGCCTGATTCTGCGTATATCCTGTAAAATAGACGCCCTGGAAAATATCAAGTGTCTTCCAGATCTCAATAACTTCTGAAACATCGGTAACTTCTGGCGCTACTGCGTCAAACTGCAGCTCTCCTGTTGCACAATCGTATCCTGTTATTGTAATTAATACTTTATCTGGACAGCAATCCTCAAGCGTTTTAAAAACATCACTTGTCACAAGAGGATAGGAATATATATTGGCTTTTGCATTTTCCATATCAGAAATCATATTGTCCTGCTTTTTAACCTGATCTCCAAGCTTTTGTGCACTCTTATCAGCTGCCTGATTCGTTTCATCCTCTAAAAACGCTTCCAGCTCGGCAATTGTTTTTTGATATTCTTTTTCACTATGCTTTAAAACACCAATCACATGTCCGGCTGCCAGAACTGCTGCTATCACAAGCACCGCCGTTATTCTTTGCTTCTTTCTTCTTTTTAGCTGCTCTGGACCATTTAACAGCCGATAGTAAAAATCAATCCTTCGATCTGGAATCGCTTTTATCTTTCTTATCTTTTCTGTCTGATGCTTCTTCATTTTCTCCACCTTTCGCAGCTTTTACAAAAGCAGATTTCCGATTCCATAAATGTAAGATGCCGGCTCTGCGTTAATTTCTCCGTGATCACTGACTGCCGTTTTTACAAATGAAATGCCTTTAATCATGCCTGGTGCCTTCGCCCTGATGCCATACTCCTGCATATGTGTATCAAGCTCTTTTACCACGTCATCACTGCCTCCTGCTATACCTGCCAGATATATACTGTCTATTGTATAGCTGCTGTGGCGCTGTCTGTAAAACTGGCGTATTCCGTCTGCGATCTGTCCTAATTCCTCGATCCATTCAGCGCTTCCCTGATCACTTAGCATACGGTTTCTGCGGCTGTAAATATAATTTCCATTTTCAAATAATACACTGATCGTAGTGCTTCCCTGTACCAGCATAAACACGCATGTCTCATAGGCAAACATTCCAGTTGCCGTCACTGCTCTTAGAAGACATCCAAGACCAATGCTGATTCGCTTCACTTTCAGCTTAAGATCAGCAAATAAGGATAAATAGCTTTCAATTACACTTTTTTCCACTGCTGCGCAAAAAATATGATTCATCTCATATGGACTGTTCTTTGGAAATGGGAAATAATCAGTTACAAGATCAGTCTTCTCTCCATCTGCAAATTCCTTATTAATGCAGGAAATCAGCTCTTTATCCTTCATATAAGGGACTTCAAGCATTTTTGTCATAATCTTTCCTGAATCAATTACAAGGCAAATTCCTTTTCTTGGAAGTGAATAACGATTCCAAATCTGCTCAAGTGTCTCCTGTAAGCGCTGTTCTCCTGTAATGATACCATTCATAATCGTCCCCTCCGGGACTGCCAGACTATATACTTTTTTAATCTTTGCCTTTGATTTTGACCCTGTTCCGGCCACGATTTCTATTCGTTCATTTGAAATATATACTGAAAGCTCCATCCTTTTTCTCCTTACATCGTTCCACTTGCCTCAATCTCTGCATACATATTTAACAGTGGAAGCATCACAGCGATCATAATCATTCCGACAATTACTGCCATCACAATAATCATTGCTGGTTCCAAAAAGCTAATCAGACGTGATATTGCCTGCTCAGATTCATATTCGAAATTGTCAGCTGCCGAGATAAGCATGGTATCAAGACTTCCTGTCTCCTCACCAATCGCTACATTTCCTGCCAGCTTTTTATGAAAGCCATCAATATGCGCCAGAGCATCTGACAAGGATTCTCCACGCCTCACCATAGCAATTGTTTCATCAAATTGAGATTCAAGATAACGATTTCCAATCGTATCTTTGCTCACCTGAAGCGCCGTCACAATCGGCAGGCCGCTTGTGTAAAGAGAACAAAGCGTTCTCGCAAACCGCGCCGTATAAATCGTCTGAATCAAAATGCCAATTTTCGGAATCTTTAGCTTAATTCGATCCACCTCTAAACGAACCTTTGGAAGCTCCAGCACTGCTTTTGCAATCACATACAAAACAGCAAGACCAAACAATACCCACAGCCAGTTCCTCTTCATAAAACCAGATGCAGCCATCAGTGCCACCGTCACAGCTGGCAGCTCCAAATTAGCAAACACATCCATAAATTTTGGCATAATATAGCAAAATAAAATCATGACAACCACAACTATTACACCGCACAAAATCTTTGGATACAGCGTAGCGCTCTTAATTTTTGCACTTAAACGATACTCCTTTTGATAATGCTCTGCCATTCTAAGTGCTGTCTGATCCATACGGCCTGACTCCTGTGCTGCGCGAAACATATTTATAAGCAGCTCTGGAAAGGCATCTCCCTGATCCTTCATTGTATCAGCAAATGAGTTTCCACGGCGGACACTTCGAATCATATTTTCATATATTGCCTTTTGTTTTGGTTTAATAGTCTCCTCTGCCTGCATTAAATTAAGCGCCCTCACAAGAGGAACACCTGCGCCAAGCAAAGTTCCAAGCTGCCTGCAAAACTCTGAAAGCTGCCTTGGAGTAAGACGGTATGTATTCTTTTTCTCCTTTTGCGCCAGACTACAGGAAATCAAAAACAGATTTTCGCCCCTTAAAAGCTCATAAAGTGCAGCCTCATCATCTGCCGTAAGCTGCCCTTTTTTCTTCTTTCCTGCGGCATCCTTCGCCGTATATTTATACTTTGGCATAAGTCCCCCTTTTAAAAAATTATGGATAGATACCAAGAAAGCAGCCATTCTCCCACAAATAAAGCTATTGCCGTCCCTGCGCACAAAAACGGTCCAAATGCAAACTGCTCTTTTGCACCTTTTTTCTTTGACAAGAGAAGTCCGATTCCATAAATACCTCCTGAAAATACAGCAAGCATAAACGCGGTCAGACTCATTTTCCAGCCAAGAAAAAATCCGATCACCGCCATCAGCTTAATATCTCCGCCTCCAAATGCTCCAGGCACAGCAAGCGTTATCGCAAATAGCGGCAGACTGACTGAAAAAATCCCAATCAGCCGTTCCATTATTTTGACATTTGGAAATGCAAATACAGCCATCACTGCTGGCACTATACATGCAATAACAAGACCATTTGGAATTTCCATTGTCTGCTGATCGATTTGCGTAATGATTAATAAAAGTGTTAGCAAAGAAAATACAGTCAAAACGCAAAGGTTAATCTCATGCCAGTAGCCATTCCAGCCTCCAAAACATAATAAACTAAGCTCTGCTGCTGCCATTCCCATTGCTTCCGTAACTGGATATCTAGCTGGAATCCGACACCTGCACTGTCGGCATTTTCCTCTAAGAAGCAGCCAGCTGACTACCGGAATCATATCATACCAGGCAAGTGTATGACCACAAGATGGACAATATGATCTTCCCTTTACAAACGAGAGTTTTCTCGGAAGTCTGTCTGCCACAACATCCGCAAATGAAAATATACAGCCCCCCATCAGTATGAAGGGAAGGCTGTATATCAATTCAATCCATGTCATTTTGCCACTTACTCGATTTTGATCGTTCCATCTGTAATCGTGCAGGTCTTTTTTATTCCGCTGTCGGTTACGCTGACAGAAATAACCTTTCCAGCCTCAACTGTAATTGCATAGTTTCCACTGCCATACTGCGTCAAAAGACCGCCAGAAAGTGAATCTACATCTGCAAGATTCTTATCATCTGAAAGGATATCTGTAGTATTACCGTTTGCATACTGCTCGCTCGCTACTGTCTGAGCTGCCAGATAAATGCTTCTTGTGTTTGCTGTCAGTGTCTTTTCCTTTGCTTTGTCAATATAGCCATTTAATGCACCTAACATCAAAGATGCCAGAATACCGATAATGACAAGCACAACAATAATTTCAACAAGTGTAAAGCCTTTTTTGTTTTCCTTAGCTTTCTTTAAATTCTCTGCAAGTGATCTCATTTTGCTCCTCCTGACTTAATCAATCGTAAAATCCTGATCGTTTTCATCTACATCCTTTGCATGCTCATTTAAAGAAGACCAATTGTCTGATACAACAATTGCACTCTTATCAATGATTTCCATCTTTGCAGTAGCAGATGAATTATACGCTGTATTCGGTGCCAGATACTGAGCTGTAATGTCGCCTGTCCAACATGCAACACCGATGACATTGCACTGAGAATCATACTCAACTACACAGCCTGTATCAGAACCAACATCTGGATTTTGCTTTACGCCTGAAAGCTCTTGCACCTGTGTACGCGGACGATACGCTGTCTTTCCTGAATAAACCTCAGATCCAACTGTATTAGCCGCTAACACTACGCTTCTGCAGTCGGCAAGCACTTCCTTTTCCTTTGCCTTGTCTATGTAGCCATTCAGTGCACCTAACATCAAAGACGCCAGAATTGCAATGATAACCAGCACAACGATCATCTCAACCAGAGTAAAACCGCCCCGGTTCTTTTTGCATTGTAAAAACCGCTCTCTTATCTTCCCCATAGATTTTTCGACCTTCACCTTTCCAATTCTTTCTTACATCAGAATAGCATGATATGGATTATTTTTCAAGTTGTTTTTCCATTACAACTTATTGAAATGCATTACTGTTACTGCTCATATGTATCGCGAAGGCTTCTTATCTTGAGTGTTTTTCGCACATTATCTGCGCTCAGCACCTTTCCTGACAGAACATCTTCCTTTCGTATGTAGATTGTTTTTGTTTCTTCTGATGTTAAGTCAAAACAGTTATCGGAGAAAATAACATCCTCTTCTGTTTCTAACCATACAAACGGTGCAAAGCAGTCTGCACTTATCTGTACTTCAATAGTGCCATCCTTTTCTGTTACAGAAGTCTCAATCTGTGGCTGCAAAAGATCCATATGCTTATACGGAACAAAGCTTTCTGCCTCAGTACTTGTCGTGCCGTCCTGCCATGTATAAACTGCCTCTGCAAACACGCGGCGCTTCTTTGATCCGATCACATCTGCAAAATCTCGCTCCAGCACATGTATACTGCTTTGTGCCTTTACTGTCGTCTCCACAGTTTCCTCAAATAGTACATTAAGCTCCACATCCCTGATGCGCACTGTTACATTCAGTGACTGATTCTCAAGTGTCTCATTTGCTGCACTGATAACGGCCTTTGTTCCTTCTGTATAAATATAACCGGCCTTCGGTGCAAAGAAACGAGCTGCCATGTAATGAAGTGCCTTCCAGCGTCCAAAATAGTCGATACTTGACCAGGATGCCACCGGCCAGTTATCGTTTAGCTGCCAATACAGTGCACCCATGCAGCGTCCTCTGTTTGCTCTCCAGTGATCTACTCCTGCCTTAATTGCAATACCCTGAAGCACCTGACTTACATATACTAAGCTGTCAAAGTCCTTTGGATAACGGAAGTTCTCGGAAATATAATATAAAATCTTTCCGTTTGCTGTACCGTTTTTCTGATGACTCTCCATAACTGGTGAGAAAATATTGCAGTCCTGCGGCAGCGCAAATGTATCAATTGTCTTTCTTTCCGGGAAGGACTGGAATCCGAACTCAGAACAGAAACGAAAATAATGGCTTCGATAATCTGAAAATGGCTTCATGCCATGCCATACATCCCAGTAATGGCAGTCGCCTCTGTCATGATCGTCCGGTTTATCAAAGCAGCCGCCCGATGATGGTGATGATGGCCAATAGAATGTATTAGAATCCTCTTCCTTTGTAACCTTCGGAAGCACATATTCAAACTGTTTGATATAATCTCCCTTGAGCAGCGGACTATGTGTCTCTGAAATACCCCAATGATCCCATGCAGACTCTAACTCATTATTTCCGCACCATAGTCCCAGACTTGCATGGTGGCGCAGACGGCGCACATTATCTATTGTTTCCTGACGAATATTCTTCTCAAACTCTTCTGTAAAATCATAGACGTTGCATGCATACATTAAATCCTGCCATACAATCAAACCATACTGATCACACAAATCATAAAATGTATCAGACGGATAATAGCCGCCGCCCCATACACGAAGCATGTTATAATTAGCTTTTGCGGAAGAACGAATCAATGCCTCAATGCGCTCCTTTGTGATCCATGGATAGATGCAGTCCTCTGGAATATAATCAGCGCCCATTGAGAAAATATGAATGCCATTTATTACAAATGCAAACTCATTTCCCCACTCATCCTTCTTTGTGTTGACTGTAAGCTCACGAAAACCAATAGAATATTCCTTTGAATCAAGCACACACTGATTATCATCCAACAAAGATACCTGCACCTGATACAATGGCTGACCGCCCAAACCATTGCACCACCAAAGCTTTGGATTCGCTACTGGAATTTCTGCGCAGACTGCTTCTTTTATTGTCGGCAAAACAACCTGCTCTAGCTGCACACCATTTGGATCTTTCAGTGTAACTACTGCTTTTGTATTCTCTAAATCTTCATCATGTTCAGGCATCACCTCTACACTAAGAGAAACTGTATCAGACTTCTCAACTGCCTTAATATATTCCTGTTGTGACAGTTCACCCATATTAGGACGCTCTTTCCATGTATGCTTATGGTGAATCACCACATCCTCAATGCGGCCTGCATCATAGCACTCCAGATACAAATCTCTCCAGATGCCTATATCTGGCAGCTGTGCGCCCCAGTCCCAGCCAAACATAGAATGTGCCTTTCTAATATACTGATTGCCTAAAATACCACCTGTTGGCTCATAGGTAATTTCCTTTCCCGGTGTTGCCTCATACTCACGAATGTAAGTCAGCGCTGAGTGAAAATAAATGTGAAGATGATTTTCCTTTTGCAGCGCCTCTCTGCAATCAAATCGCCAGGTGCGGTGCATATTATCAGCCTTTCCGACCAGCTTCTCATTTACGTAAACATCAGCCAATGTATCAAGTCCCTCGCAGACTAATACGCAGTGCTTCTTATTTAATTGCTCCTCTGAAATGCAAAAATCAGTTTCAAAAACATAATCCTTTGCCAGAAGCTCTCGTGCTTCATATTCATTTTCACGGTAATACGGATCCTGCATTTTGCCTGCCTCTAAAAGACCGGATAAAACAGTTCCCGGCACACTCACCGGCGTCCACTCATTGCTGTTTGCCTCAGCAAAACGCCAGCCTTCCTGTAAATTAACACGCTCCATCGTCATTCCTCCCAATTATAAGTTTCGATTTTGTAAAAATGCAGCGATTTCCCAGCACATATCTCTGCGCTGAAAAACCGCTGCTTACACTTATCTGAATAGTATCAGATTTTAATGATTTTTATAGTAGTTGATCAGGCAGCCATCCAGAATAATCTGTCTCTCATCATCTGTAAGCGGCTTAATCTCTAGCTCAAAGCTCTCAAGTGCGTTATCCTTGACAGCATAAGCTGTTACCTTCGGCTGCTTTTCCTTAACAGCATCACGAATGCCTGGAACAAAAATGTAATCCAGATTTGCAAATGGAAGCTTCTCTGGCTCGAAGATAAATGGAATCATACCCCAGTTAATCAAATTCGAGCGATAACGCTTTGTTGCATACTCTTTCGCAATATTAGCAAGACCGCCAAGTACACGCTGGCATGATGCTGCCTGCTCTCTTGCAGAACCATCTCCCGGCTTTACTGCATAAATTACAGATCCAATCTCTGTCTCGCTTGCCTTTACATCTGGGAACAGCTTATGAATCTCATTAAATGCAGCTGCTACCTCATCATCTGCCTGACATGGACACTTTCCATCCTCACGTGCTTCTTCTGCTGCACGAACCTTCTTAGCACGTCCAACATACTCCGGATCCTTTCTGGAGAGCGTAAACTCAGCAAGACCAAGCGGATTAGAACGGAATGATGATGTTTCACCAGACGGAATCAGCTCATCTGTTGTCGTTACAGGATCGTGAATCTCAGATACAACCTTTAATAGGATATTATCGGTCAGCGATACCATTGACGGCCAATCCTTGATATTTGGTCCAAACTGAATTTCTACAGATGGATCTGCCTTTCCTACGCCATTATAAACACGCTTCTCGTAGATATGACTGTCAAAATAGTACTTCGGCTTTGTAAAGTTCGCATCAATATCAGTTGCTGCTGTCAGGCGGCCCTTATTAAGTGCTGTCGCTGCAATTGAACGTGCATCCATAAGTGCAACTGATGCGATCTGTCCGTTATTGACCTTTGAACCCTCACGATTCGGGAAGTTTCTTGTTGAGTGACGAATTGAAAATGCATTATTTGCCGGAACATCACCTGCACCAAAGCATGGTCCACAGAATGCTGTTCTAACAGTTGCACCAGTTTCCATGATCTTTGCAATGCTGCCATTTCTAATTAATTCCATATAAACAGGCTGAGATGCCGGATATACACTTAATGAGAAACGTCCGTCGCCGATGCTCTGTCCATCTAACATGTCAGCAACATCACACAGATTTTCAAAACCGCCGCCTGCACAGCCTGCGATAACACCCTGATCAACATACATCTTGCCGTCTCTTACCTTGTCACGCAAAGTAAACGGAACCTTATTTCCAAGGCTCACTGCTGCACGCTTCTCTACATCAGCCAGAATATCATCAAGATTAGCATTCAGCTCATCAATCGTATATGCATTGCTTGGATGGAATGGCATTGCAATCATCGGACGAACTGCTGACAGATCAACACATACAACACCGTCATAGTATGCCACTGCTCCCGGATTTAACTCTCTATACTCCTCTGGACGTCTATGTATCTCATAGAAATCCTGTACCTTCTCATCTGTCTTCCATATAGATGAAAGACATGTAGTCTCAGTAGTCATAACATCGACACCGATACGGTAATCAACAGACAGATTGTCAACGCCAGGTCCGACAAACTCCATTACCTTATTTTTTACATAGCCGTTTGCAAATACAGCCTTGATGATTGCCAATGCGATATCCTGCGGACCAACACCCTTTACAGGCTTTCCTGTCAGATAAATTGCAACAACCTGAGGCATATCAATATCGTAAGTACGGCCAAGAAGCTGCTTTACAAGCTCTGGTCCTCCCTCACCACATGCCATTGTTCCAAGTGCACCATAGCGAGTATGGCTGTCTGAACCAAGAATCATCTTGCCGCAGCCTGCAAGCATTTCTCTTGCATACTGATGAATAACTGCTAAATGCGGAGGTACATAGACACCGCCGTATTTTTGTGCACAGGAAAGGCCAAACATATGATCATCCTCGTTGATTGTTCCGCCTACCGCACAAAGACTGTTATGGCAGTTAGTTAAAACATACGGAACTGGAAATTTTTCAAGTCCGCTGGCTCTTGCTGTCTGAATAATTCCAACAAAAGTAATGTCATGTGAAGTAAGACGATCAAACTTCACCTTTAAATGCTCGTCGTCCCCTGATGTGTTATGCGCCTGCAGAATCTGATATGCCATCGTCTGCTTTGCCGCTTCCTCTTTTGAAATTGTACGGCCTGTCTTTGCCGCTACTTGCACTGCCGCATCTGCATTGTCTGCGATCAGCTCTTTTCCGTCAATCAGGTATGCACCACTTTCAAATAATTGAACCATACTGTATGTACCTCCATGCTGTCTTGTGCGTATCTAAGCCAGGCAAAACCCTAACTTAAACTCCATTATAGTTTACTAAAATAGATTTTGCAAGTACAAGTAAATTAAATGATAATTTCCATTTTTTCTTTTTTTAATTATTTTTTCTGATATAGAAATGAAGTAAAAACACAGATAGTCTAAAATCTATTTATAAAAATGAAGGAGGTTCAATTATGATCAAAGCAACTGCATTAAAACCGGTAACTACTGAAGACATGAATATTGTAGCTAACGTACTTACAAAGAAAAGTCAGGATATCAAAATTGATTATTCTCAAAATGTGAATCTGGTTCCTCATGCAGTGGAGGATATTGCGTGTAAAATGCTGTATCTGGATACAGATATCAGAGGACTTCTTAATGATTTGAGAGTTCTCTATGTATCAAAGACAGAAAATTTTCATCTTAGCATGCATGGTCTTTCCAAAGAGTCAAAAACTAGCATTATTGACATATTTGAAAACCTGTATGGTGTTATGTCTGAGGTTCACTACTGTCCCGATTGTGATGTGATTAATGGCAAATTGATATTCAGTCCCAAAGCTCAAATGTTTATCACTGGTCAATATATGGAAATTGCAATCCACAAAGTTGTTAGTGATGTTCTTTCTCAACTAGAAACGAAACATAAAAAGCTATTTAAACTTTATGCAAACACAAAGGTAGCGACCATTGATGGCAAGCTAAAAAATGAGTTTGATCTGATCATTGAAAATGCCACAGATTCCGTGATGTATGTAATCGAAATCAAATCTGGCAAACACTTCTGTGATTTCGATAAACTGGCTCGAATTGGACATGAATACGGCATAGTTCCTAACCGGTTACTTCTAGTTGACAATTATCTGACGACACCTCAGATGGAGACAATCGAATATTTCTGCGAATACTACTGTGCTAATCTTGAACAGGACAGCCTAACGCAAAAGCTGATTACTATGATTGAAAATGACCTGTAATTGAAAGGAGACTACGATAATGAATTATACCAAGCAGTGGAATGATCCTAAAAACTATTCAAGAATGACTGCTGAACTCGCAAAGCTTGCAGTTCCCGAAAAACCAATCTTTGCTGCCAGAACAGATGAACATCTCGAACATTCATCTGTGCACTATTGTATGACTAGCATAGATGAACTCCACAAGCTCTTAGATGATACAGATATAGCAATCATCGAGTCGATTGCCGTAGGAAAATATCTTAATTCACTGCAGATCTATGAATACATCACCCTTAAAGGATTTGATGTGACACGTCCGAAGCTATGGAAGCGCATCCTTAAGCTAATGAAACATCGCGTAATCCAGATGAACAATATGGTATCTACCAACGCTGAAAATGGATTAAGATACTTCGAACTCGACTACTGGGGCTATACACTCGCCCTGGAAAAAGGAGTTGTATTTCATATGGGCAACCGCTATATACCGTATTCAAAGCGTATAGAAAAAGGAATTCCTGATGATACCCCTTGTGACGTGAAGCGTATTCTAGTTGGCAATCAGATCGTTCTTAATCTTTTAATGAGCAACACTCAGATGCAGCGTTTCGGCATAATGGAAACGCTGCGCGCAAACGATCTTGAAAAAGCTGGAAACAGCTGTCTGATTCGTACCTCAGCCAACGTTAAAATTAATGAGGAATCCGTATTAATTTATGAGGTCGTTCGTGACACACCAAGTTCCTACGAAAAACTGTTAAATAAAATCGAACGTTACTATGATCTCGTGAATAACGCAGAGTATCTTGTTTCAAATTATCACGGCGACACTGCATACCCACAGCTGATTATTTGTGGAGAATCGCTCGAACACAACATTAAAATCGCTACATATTTAAGGGAAAACGGTCTGTGGAAAGAAGATGATACAATTCTATTTACAGAGGATTTGCTTAACATGAGACGATCCCTTATAAGCATTTATGGTTTATCAGAAGACAATACACAGAGTTGGTATGCTCTTCCTGAACGCACAACTTCTTGTCAAAGTGTTGCATAAGATTAGAATGAAAAAAGTGTGTAAGCAGATTATTTTTTAGTCTGCTTACACACTTAACTTTTACGAAGAAACTTTTGCTATTCAAAGCTGTTCTTTTTCAATGTTGCAAATCGAAATTTCATTTTGTCCTATCGACCTTCCCTCTCAATCAACAATCTTTTAATCATGCGGCTTTTTCTGTCACAATATGACTATACTTCATTCATTAGCATTCCTCCAATAACTTTCCAAAATCGACAATCTCATCTACCAAGCCAAAAGCCAAGCTTTCCTTTGAATCAAAATAATGGTCATACATGATTGCTTTCTCTATATCTTCTTCTGTCTTACCAGTATGTTTTGCCAGGATCTGATTCATCTTGCGTTCTGTTTCCAGCAGAGATTCCGAAATAGACTTGATCGAAGAACTGTTTCCTCCAACCCGATTACCTAGCAGCGGTTGATGAATCATGATCTCTCCATGCTCAAGAATATAACGCCCATGGTTTCCACTTGCTAATAGAATAGCTCCCATTGAATATGCTCTCCCTATGCAAAATGTACGAATAGGTGCTTTACTTGCTTGAATAACATCGTAATATACCATTCCTGGATTAATGCAACCACCAGGCGTATTAATCAAAAGATCAATTGGTCTATTTGGATCCTGCATGTTTAAGATCATAATCTTTTTTACAAATTCACACGCAGTTTCAGGATTAATTTCACCTTCAATAAAAACTTTGCGATTTGACATAAGTTTTGCATCAGCAGAAATCTGAGAAATTCCATTTGAACTTTTTTCTATAACATTCATCATACCACATCACCTTCCTGTTCTCCATCAGATAGACTTTCCATACCTTCATCAACAGAACCATTAGTATCACTAACAGAGTCTTCTTCAGAATCTTCTGTAATCCCAAAACGTGCTACAAGACGCGCAAGTATTTCTTCAATTTCAGCACCTTCCATATCGTCACCAATATCCTCAGTAAGCATAGAACGAAGTTCATCCTTTTTTGCCTTTTCACACTTTGCAATAGCCTCCTTGGCTGTACAAACAGAACAGATAATGTCAACAATGCCAGATGCGTAACGTTTAAATGTCGCAGCAATACAATAAATGCAGTTCTTAATCACATTTATAGAAGGCAGCACATCTTCACAATCAATATAGCTTTTGAAACGAATCTCGCCATCATTAAAATCAAGTTCAAAACAGCCGTTTCTAAGCCCATAATTAGCACGACAGATAAATTCAGCCATCTGCATCATCATATTGGCATCTGTATGATCTGCACCAATTGGACACATACCGTAGACAATAATCTCATCGTCATGAACATCTACAATATAATTTATCTTCTGAAGTTTACTTCTAACTCTAAGACCAAAATCAAATATTCCTGTATTCTCATCAAAAGAGAAGGACCAGTCGTCTTCAACAAGAAATTTCTTAACAAGATTAACAAGTTCATCTGAATATTCATATTTACGCATAACATTTTCTCCTTCCATTCTTTGCAGCAATTTCTACAGAATTAACATGTTGGTATTTTTACCCCGCAAACATTTAGCCGTTTTACGGTCGCTGTCCACTGAACTCTACGCCTCAGCCACCAGGCGGTACATTCCATTTCTGAAGTACAAAGACAGTATACTCCGTTTTTTTATATTCTCCGTTTTCATATCGGAAAAAAAGGGTAAAAAAAAGTCACTACTTTTTTTCAAAATGTAGTGGCTTTTTTCGATTTCATTAAAACTTGACCGTATTAAATGGATAAATTATAAGCTTCTCCCTCTATATCGGGCTTTTCTCACTGAATAAAGATGAGATATGGTCTTTAAGTGTCGAGTGATTGCCCTCTATATCGGGCTTTTCTCACAATACTCCTTACATGGTGGGGAATTACCAGTGATTGCCCTCTATATCGGGCTTTTCTCACAATAGTCTTTTCACTATTCTTTGACTAATCTTAACACTTCTGATAGCCATATTCAAGGTTTTTGACAAAAAAAGTGGGTCAACCGAAGAAATTTTTTTCATGGAAATGCCCTGTTTTCGGCATTTTTTTAATTTTGTCAATTTAGAGGTTCGGTTGACCCACTTTTACGTATATGGTGGTTAGGACATATATTCTTCATTCTCACTATCATGTATATTTGAATGTTTTATACATTTCATTTTTCTCTTTTTTTAATTATTTTTCCGATATACATATGGAAGAAAACTGCAAATGATTTAAAATCTATTAAAAAAATAGAGGAGGTTCCATTATGGCAAAAGTAAAATATCTTACTCAGTATCCAGCAATTCTAAAAGAAAAGGCCAAAAAGGCTGGCATAAAAATTAAGGTGGAAGGCAAACTTTGAATGGACTGTCACAAAAAAAGTGCAGCAAGAAATTATGCATTCATAACTACATCATACCACATCAAGTTTAAAGAGAGATTGATAGAAAAGTGTGCAAGCAGATTATTTGTTAGTCTGCTTACACACTTAATTTTTACGAAGAAACTTTTGCTATCCAAAGCTGTGCTTTTTCAGAATTGTAAATTAAAATTTTATTTTCATCCTGAAGTCTCATTAATTCATCCTGTGTAACAACACTTTTGATTTCTTGGGTTACAGCTTGTCCTAAATGTATTCCACCTCCGTTTCTATGGTGATCCGTTTTTTTATCATTGTCTACTGCATCTTTATGAAGCGAGAAATCTAGCGTGTTCGTTTGTTTTTCACTTTCATATTCTGGCAAAATTTTTATTAAATCCTTAGCTGCTGTTCCAATGGATGATATGAATAGATATTCCATTGACGCAAGCAGCTGTTCTACACTTATCCTTCCACGCATTGAATCTTTTATGCTTCTGTACAAGGAATCTGAAATAAGAATGTAATGCTGTATTGTATTTGCAAGCGATAACAACTCATCATCCATTTGCAAACCATGTCCTAAGCAAAACAGGACTAGATGCGCGTCCCATTCAGTGATATTTTGTTTTAAGTGCAGCAAATCCTCAGCATTTTTTGCGTAAATCAAACAGTTTTTATTTGCAGGCAGACAAGTTATATCCTTTAAAGCTACAAATTCCCA
Source organism: uncultured Lachnospiraceae bacterium (assembly GCA_934292725.1). GTDB lineage: Bacteria > Bacillota > Clostridia > Lachnospirales > Lachnospiraceae > Anthropogastromicrobium. The sequence goes on along the minus strand of CAKQXY010000008.1, from coordinate 26,729 downwards.
ATCAATATCTGTCATGGTTTGGAATATTTTTACATCCAGCGTGCTACCAATGACCACACAAGGTCTCTCTGACATTTTAATTAACTGATATGCGATTGGAATTGCCTTTGAGTAACTTCCTGAAATCAGTATTGGTTTTTCTGGGATAATATGTGTTTCTGATAACATATGTGCAGACGACAGATTTCCTAAGTCAATAATATGGCGTCTTTCATTATTCTTTTTGTTCTTCTTCGTTATTGGCCACCGTAAAAAAGGCAGCCCTAATTTGTTATAAATCTTATGCTTACTTTTCTTCATGAATTTTCATTCTCCTCCCGTTTCTGATAACCATTATAGAAAAATGGATGTTCGCTAACACCAGGGATACTCATTATTGCCTGTCCCTTTTCTATAACTTTACTGAATTCATAGTCTGAGATTACATCCTCCATGATACAATGATCTCCGTCTGTTGTGTTATTAGCATATGTATAATTGTAGAGAGCCTTTCCATATCGATCAGCTATAATAGCTCTGCTAAAAGAATCAGATACTCTGAATGATATTACATTTGGAAAAAGTGATAATAACACCTCGGCTTCCTGTTGGGTATAATGCCGTGTCATAAGCTTAGCCGATTGTAAAGCCATTAGGACTCGAATTCCAGCTTTTCCATTGCCAGTTGGATCTCGCCCCAAAGAAAGTGCATCAACTAAGACTTGTGACTTTAATTGAGAACCCTCATCTAACATAAACCATGTCTTGTGTGTCATATCACTCTGCATTGAAGCTTTTAGAAGCAGATCCAATAGGATTTTGAAGATTTGAAGAGTCCCATTTGCTGAATCACCATAATTTAAATAAAGGAAAATGCGTGCTCCGCCTTCCTTTAGTGCTTTAATAGCTGAGAAAGTTCCACTATCAGATGCAAAACTTCCATAAAACACTCGACTAATAAGCGTTCGCAGTTCAGCTATACACGCAAATCCCTGTTCAGAAGCTTCACCTAAATAGTCGCGGAGCATACCAAAATACTTTGGTTCCAATTTTTCTAACTCGATCCATCCATATAGTTCACCTGTTCCATAAATGGGTCTTTCTAGAAATTCTACTAAATCTGAATTTGAATAGTGCGCATTCTCATCTACGAATCTGCTGTAGTCAAACATATATTTGCACGTTTTAAAGAATATATCTCGAGCCGCCTGCGGAAAAAATGGCTGCATTGTTTTTTCTTCAGCATCAGAGAAGAGTTCCATCGAAATTTCTCGTAGTGTAAGTTCTGGATCTTTTGCCGCATTTAGCTCTTCGAAAATGTTCCAGCAAGACTTAGGATCGGTACTCGTCGTACTGATTACAATATCACCGGGTCTTGCATAACGAAGCATCTCTGGCTTCGCACAGAAGCACACCACATTATCGTGTGACTTTTCTGCGAAGGAGAAAACTTCGTCTGCGACTTCTAACAAAAAACTAGTTTTTCCTGTGCCTACATTTCCAAGTACAAGTGTAGGTGATTCAAAACAATTTCCATCATCTAAAACCAAATGATTTTTGAGTTGTACAATTGGTCCTCTTCCCGTTACATTACATTCTGCCGGAACACAATCTAACATTTTATTTCCAGATATTAATTTTTTCATTCTGCTTCACCTCCTATTTATGACCGCCATGGCCGCTAGCTATTCCACCGTGACCGCCAGACGAACCACCATGGCCGCCAGACGCGCCACTGTGTCCACCAGATGAGCTGCTGTGACTGCCGGATACACCGCTGTGACTGCCACCGTGTCCACCAGTAGAGCTACTATGACTACCATTAGAATTACCGCGACTATTACTAGAACTATTTCCAATAGCCGCATGGCTATGTTCACCTCTCATTGCTATATTTACATTTGCCTTAGCGGAATTACTAATAGTCTCACTATTTTTACCTAAACGTGCCAGAGCGCCTAACTGCATAGAATTTACTTTACTTGGATTAGAATTCGCACTTAACTTTCCTAACTGCATAGATTGTACTTTTGTCTTTTCCACTCCTTTAAAGTCTGAATCTCGACCGTGATTTTGTGGTCCTTCATCACCTCTTTCACGTCCACCTAAATCATCACTCGTTTTTTTGCTAGTACTGCTTTGATGTTCTTTTGAGACATTGAGCAGTCTTGCCTGCGTCTCGGCATCAACTTTAAGACTTTCTTTAAAATTATTGTTATTCATTTGTGCCTTCTTTTCTGGCGATTTGAAGTCATGGGGAACCGATCTATGTATATTTCCCATGACCTGTCCAGTATTTGCTACCATGTCACCTATTGGTATTCTTGTAACTTCCAAAGAATGCGTATGGGAGCCATGATCAGTTGTAACTACAACATGATCTTTGTCAATATCCCAGCTCCATTTTTGCTGATTATCGAAATAATTGCTCATATATACCCTCACTTTCTGAATACATCATCAATTATTGACTCTGCTTCTCCTTCTGTTTTGCACTTTATAAGGAAATATTTTCCAAACCTGTTTCTTCTCAAATCAATGCTGGGATATCGGTCACCTTTTACGAGATAAACATAGAATTTTCTTTTTCCCTTTTTTAGAATATAAACAACAAACCTTTCATTTTCATTATTTTTGCAATTCAAAACGTTATACAGGTATCCATTTCTAGACGGGAAATGAAATGTATTTTTTTCAGTGTCCTTAAAAATATATTTGCTAATTTTGGAACCAATCTCTTGACCAATATCAGTATAGTTTATCAATATAAATGCAACGACAATCATGAGAATTGACAAGAAATCGATAATTTTGAAGATAAATTCAACATCATGAGGCATATGTGTTTCCTCCTAATTATTTAATGAAAAATTTTACGAACCAATGCGACAATTGGAGATATTATAAGGAAAAATATAATGCTTGCGAAAATTAACACTATAATTCCGGCAAATATTACCCACAAAGTACCTATAATGAGCATGGCAAGTACCATAAGAATAAATATTGTAATTTCTTCACTAAACCAGCATGCCAATACTGCCAGTACCGTCGATAAACATCGTATTATTTTTCGCTCACTCCGAATCATAATGATTGTGGATGCAATAAGTGCTGCTATACAAACGAAAATTCTAACTCCACCCAAAATGAAAATCTGCATCTAGGGTTTCCTCCTTTCCAATTCGAGTCGATGTCCTGATATTTACTTTTCTCCCCACACAAAATTTCTTATTTAGGGAGTACGCCATTGTTATACGCGGCATATATCGCAAATAACGCGAACATAACTCCAACAAATATGGCTTCTATCGTTCCTAAGATTTTGGTTGCTCTTGGGTTATCAATGTATTCCAATCTTGTTTCAAACGCTATAAATCCAATAAACAATAGGAAAAAGGAAGCACGCCCAGTTCCAATACTAATTGCCCAATCAAGTATTGTTTTTTCTAGATCAGGGTGAATTGATTTTAACGCTTTTAAAAGTTTATACCCTGTATAGGCAAACATATCTCTTGTTCCTTCAGGGGGTCCTACGATATTGATATCATAGTTGATAATTGTATTTGTAATTGTCTGAAGTACTGCATTCATTAAAATTCCCTCCTCTTCCATTTGATCAACGATCTTTCAAACGCTGATCCTTTTTTCTGTCTCCATGTGACTGAATAATTTTCTTATAGAATTCATCATTGAAAGTATCATATCTTGTAGAAAATACTGGTTTCTGCCCTCGCCTAAACACAATCGTGCGTCCCACAGGGAGATTTAATACTTCATCTAATGGAACATTCATTTTTAAACTGAGAGCTTTCGCTGTTTCATAGTTGTTTCCGCCAAAAAACACATATGTATCACAGTTATCGATAATTTCAACAGATTCGTATTCACCATACATTCGTTTTAACTGACTCTCTGACTGAAGCAGGATACCTAAAAAAGCAATTCCTTTAGCTCTACAAATACTCAGCTTTTCGGGCATACCACTGACCTTTGCTCCAGTTGCGAAGTCATCAAAGATGATATCAGTAGGATTTTGCAAAGTTCCTGTTTCACTTTCGTCTGCAATTGCAAATAATTCCGAAATGGCTTGAGATACAAAAATATTTGCTAACCCATGAAGTGCCTTTTTTACTGGACTTGTTGTAATAAAAAGGATAGATTTTTCACTGGCAAACTTATTAAAATCAATATGTGGCTTGGTTCTCATACTATTTCTTATACTCGTTGTAAATGCTCTTAACGTTGGATTCATAGACACATAAATAGATTTAGCCGTTTTAGGCGCTGCCTCGTTAAAAGTCTTCCAGCATGTGATTGTATAACAATCAGGTGCTGCCTTCTCAATTTTTCTAAAAAGTGAATCTAGTGATGTGGTAATTCCGCAACCTGATTCTTCAATCTTTAAGCTAAAATGAAGATCAAGTACATCTGCAAATGTTGGTTTATCCTTCGTAATCAACGTTGCTCCTATTTCTGCACCAAGTAATTGTTCAGAACCTTCATCCCAAAAAGGATCTGCATTACTATGTTCTTTTCTCTCGTTTGCCATAACAATTGCATTCGCTAGATCAGAAATATCTTCTTCAGATTTGACATAAGCTAGCGGGTCATAGCAACAATTTCCTTTTTCAGGATTTGAAAAGTCCAAATCATACACCGTGAATCCAGCTTTCTGATACAAGGATATGTATCTATCTGCAATATCTCTTTTGGTAAGAATTACGCACTTATTGTTAGGCTTTTGCACTCTCAATGCTTCCATAAGAGTCGGTTCAACAAATGACTTTGTTTTACCACTTCCAGTTCCACCCACTATCAGAACATTACGGTTTAATCCAGTTTCCTTCGTATTTCCACTATAAATACAATCGTTTCCAAGAATCATTCTCTCTTCCTTGTCCATCAACATTCCTCCCATTCTTTGCAACAATTACTACACAATTAACACGTTGGTGTTTCTCCCCCCGAAAATCTTTAGCCGTTTTACGGTCGCTGTCCACTGAACTCTACGCCTCAGCCACCAGGCGGCACACTTCATTTCTGAGGTACAAATACAGTATACGCCACTTTTTCTTATGTTTTCCGTTTCATACTGGAAAAAAGGGTTAAAAGAAAGACCTTGCTGCATTTTTTTTGCAAATGTAGCAAAGTCTTTCTTTTCATAGTATTCGCATTTCTTTTTTCACCTTTATGGCTGTAACTGCCTTTGCCGTTTTATCTCGCCTAAATTCATATCCCAGAAACATTCGTGTAATTGCTGGATGAACACCACTCTTTTTTTGATTTATTTTAAGACTCAGTTTTGTCTCAAAATAATCATTTACATCTGCAAAAGCTTTTTGCGCCTCTTCCTCTGTATTACAGTAGACATTGATATTGTCCGTGAAACGACAAAAGCTATATTTCGATTCCATATATAAATCAAAATCCATCATATATACATTGCTGAAAACCGGACTCATTGGGCTACCCTGTACAAGACCAACTGATTTTCTTTCTTTTCTTCCATCAATGATGATCCAAGCGTACAAATAATCGTGAATAAGCTTTTTCTCTACTTCTTCAAAGACCTCTTTCTGCAAAAAATTCTCCAACTTTTGCAAGTTTATATTTTCAAAAAAGTCTTTCACGTCTATTTCTGCCACGAATTTTTTCCCCGAAGCAATAAGATCCGCTGCATATAGAACTGCCTCCTGGACTCCTCGGTTTGGTATATAAGCAAATGAATACTTTGAAAATTTTTCTTTGTAAAATGTCATTACTTTGTTTTTCAAAACATCCTGAATGACTCGATCGGTGCATGTATATTTTGAAATCAATCTTTTCTTACCGTTTTTAAAGATCACCTCCTCCAACAACACCTCCGAAGGCTTATACTTTCCCTCTCTGAGGAGAGAAAGTATTTTTTCTTCGTTTAATTTCCAATAATCTGCAAACTCGCTTACCAATATTCCATCTATACCACAATTGTTCGGTTTAGACAAAAGTCGGTTAACCGATTCTTCCAAATTTTCTTTGTTAAAAATCACCGCGATTCCTCACTATAAGATGTTATCTTCATGCCTTATGACACCTATAGACTCCTTCCGTGTATACTTTATATTCTGAATTTCATAAATGCAGATACTATCGTCCGTAGGCACAATAATCTTTTGCAATTCATGCTTTAATTGTTTTAACTTTCCTTCTGTAATCATACCTTCAAAAACAGAATTTTGCACATGTTTCAGATATTTCCTGCAGACTTTCATCGTCTTTGTTACTCGTTTTTGAGCCACATCATAGGTTACTATCACAAACATTTTTTATTCCATTTAATCCCCGTAAATGAATTTTAGGTGATGCGATCCGAATACGGCTTTTCCTTATACAGCTTCTTTCCTTGATTATTACCACCATTTTCCCATTTACCATTTTTGTTGTTATTGCACTTTCCCTACCGCCTTACGCACGGGCTTTTCTCACATGAAAAACAAGAAGGACAAGAATAACAATGCAGACTGAAAAGTGATTGCCTCCTATATCGGGCTTTTCTCACATGTTAGTTAAAATCAAGGAAATCAAGAAGTCTTTAGGGTAATTAAGAGTGTGATTGCCCTCTATATCGGGCTTTTCTCACAAGATAAGATCAAGTTGGAGGACTTCTTGAATGAAGTAGCACAACTTGATGACTAAGAAAGTGTGATTGCCCTCTATATCGGGCTTTTCTCACACAAATGGTGAAGAAAAAAAGAAACTTAAAAGAAAGTGATTGCCCTCTATATCAGGCTTTTCTCACAACTATTACAAGTCCAATATTTTTTTGCAGTTAAAGTACAATTTGTGATTGCCCTCTATATCGGGCTTTTCTCACAAAACGTATTGAAGAGCTCATGAGCTTCCTTGGCAGGTGATTGCCCTCTATATCGGGCTTTTCTCACTTATCCGAATTCAGAGGAATTAGTCTTAAAAATAATAGACTAATTTGAACAGTGATTGCCCTCTATATCGGGCTTTTCTCACAATAGCATTTTCGCCATTTTTTATTTAATCTTATCACTTCTGATGGCTATATTCAAGCTTTTTGACAAAAAAGTGGGTCAACCGACTAAAAAATCCCCCTCGGAAATGCCCTGTTTTAGGCATTCTCTTAATTTTACCAATTTAGGGGATAGGTTGACCCACTTTTATTTATATACTAGAGATCAAAGGCAGACTTTCTTTGCCCTTAATATCAGTATACTTGGATATTCAGCATTAACCTAAAACTAAACATGATGATCTGTTAAAGGATAATCGCCATAGCAACCAATGCGATAGAAATCTGAATAGCATAATTTACAAAACCAAATTTCAGATACTGACCAACACCCCAAGGTATACTTGCTCCGTTTTCTTCCTCAATATGTGCATCGTTAACCTTTCCAGAAAGAATAAATCCGGCAGTCGCAGACCACATAAATAATGAAGAACCTGCACAAATTGCTGCTGCATAAGCGACCGCAATCCAGTCAGAATACGCACTCAACGGACCATTACACACCTCAATAATGATTGGCATCATTGCTGCTGCGGCTGGACCAGCACTAAATGCGCCAGAAACCACTGATGTAATAATCATAATTGCCATGACCAGAAGCTTAGGATTATGAATATTATCCTGAAGATAAACGGCCACCAGATTTAACACACCAGTCTGGCTAATAACCTGTGCCAAAAATAGGAACGAAGCAATGGTGAGTACCGATTTTAAATTCATCGTCTGACCAACTCGTACACCTTTGACAGAACAGATTACCATAGCAATAACGTATCCAAGAACCGCAATTATCTCTGGCGGAAGAATATCCTGTGGCACAAAACTCCATGCAAGAAACATGCCGGCAAAAACAACTACAAGTAACTTCAGAACATCAAAGCGGACAGTAATATTCTTATACTGGCTTTTCAGGTTGGAAATTGCCAATTTTCTAACCGCTCCATCATCAGATTCACGCTTAACCTGCAGTCCCCAAACCACTACCAAAAATGCAGAAGTTATTGCAAAAAGAGGGAAAGCATGAGTCAGGTAACTTAAGAATGATGTAATTCCACTAGTCATAATTACAATGGCTGGGAAGTCTCCCACTGGAGAAGCCGCTCCACCTGTATTGCTCAATGCAAGAATAGCAGCAAAAAACACACTGACATACTTCTTATCTACTTCTAACGTCTTTAAAAGAACAAACACAATTGGTAAAATCATCATGACCGCCGTGATATTATTCAGACAAGAAGATATCAAAAACATCATTCCTCCGAACATCATCAAGCACAACCGCTTTCGTCCCTTGGAAAAATCTGCAATTTTAATTGCCAAAAGCTGCATAATGCCAGTTTCTGCAATCAGGTTAGTAAAAAGTTCCATGATTATCAATATCACCAATACATCATAGGAATAGTTTGCCATCACCGTCTTAACAGGAAGCTTTGTAGCGATTGCAATACCAGCTCCTACGATGAACATAATTGCAATCAAGAGCAATGATGCATTCTTGCCAATCATCGTAAACAAACTACTTTTTCTTGACTTGTCTTTACTGACATTACTGTGCACATTCTGTTTATAATTTACACTGATACTACTCATTCTTCCCTCCATCTAATATTGAGACGATTCTGTCCAACCTCTAACCATCCATCATATCTATATGCGGATGTCAATTCACAATAGGGGACAAACGCTCTTTTTCCAAGAAACCCATTATAGTGCTCAATCAGACGATATGTATCCGCAAGTACCATAGCATGATCGCCCGCCATATACCCGGTGACAATAATCATCCCATTTCCTGGGAAAAAATCACTCGGAAAAAAAGGTTCTTCCAAAATAGACATCTTCACCTGTTTGGGCAGATTGTTTCTCAGCCGTTCCTTTGCTTCACCATCCATATCGCAAGGAACTAAAAAAATAATCTCCGTATCACAATCTACAAGCTCTGCCATTGCTTCAACTAGCGCAATTTCAGGCATCATAAATAAATATTTTTTCTTTCGAAAGGATACCAACCATTCCGCGATGGATTTGATATTCTGTGTGATCCTTACATCAGGTAAGGGCATAGAAGCCCCTACCTTCACATGAACATCACTACTGTCATAAACTGAAACAAGGTTTATAGCAGTTTCAAACAAGCCAATCTCTCTAGCAGTCCTCTGCATATCCATATCAGTCTTCTCCTTTCTTATTGGTCATCAGAAAAGCAATAAGTCTAGAAATAACTGCAATCTCATCAGGAGAAGATGAAAGGACTTCAACAAAGCGTTTTCCAATATCTTCACCATAGAGCGTAGAATAGAGTTCCTTTGCGGTATCATTCATACCAGGTACTTCGAACTTTACAGTATTGATATTCATATTAGGCTACCTCCTCAATAAGACTAATTAACTGGGCTGCAAGAATCTGGATCTCTGGAGGCGCATCCATCAGAACGCGAATCGCCGCTGCTGCCTCATCCTCATCTCCATAAATACGCTTGAACAGCGTTAGATCATCCTCGCCAAAATCAATGTGAATAAATGCTTTACGCTCATGGGGAGGAATATGTTTCCCCAGATTTCTATGTTCCTTCATCATATGAACTGTACCTCCTTCGTTGGTATGATTGTTATTGATATGTGTAATCATAAAACGTACCTCCCTATGCTGCTTTAACTGAAGTTTTCAGTTTATTATCCAACTTAATTACATGCTTACAGCGATTAACTACACGTTCGTCATGAGAAATATAGATAATTCCAGCACCAACAGACCTTGCATAATTTTCGATATTAGTAAGAACTTTTTCAGCTGTATTCCCATCAAGACCAGTAGTGCTTTCATCAAACACAAAAACACGAGGGTAACGAAGAAATACTCGTGCAAGGGAAAGTCGCTGACCTTCTCCACCAGATAATCCCACTCCGCCTTCACCAATCACATAATCAAGCACCGCTTTGTCAATATCATCTACATGTGCTAATTTCTTGTCCTTTACTGTGGCAGCCAAAGAATCATATAAACAAACTGAACGAAGTGCTTCAATCAGCTTTTTGTCCGATATCTTGCTACTAAGTCCGTACATAAGATTCTCACGAACTGTTCCCGCAAAAAAGAATCCTTTCTGAGGAACATACAAGAATGCCTCAATCAGCTCTTTCTGACTATAGGTATTAATGTCGCTACCAAGAATAGAAATTGAACTATGTGAATCATGTTCAAAGTATCTGGTAAGACACTTCATCAAAGAAGATTTCCCGCAACCAGAACCGCCAGTTACGGCTATCACAGAATCACACGGAATAGTCAAGTCATCGTACCTGACAATCTCATTTCCGGAAGGATCCATAATAACAGTGTCCTTAAGAACAATATCACCTCTGGCGGCCTCCTTTTTCTCTGACTTAATTTGAAAAGCAATATCAATATCTGCTTTTGCGATCTCGTCCAAAACCCTGGCTTTCACAACAGAAGATGCAGTTTCATCCATGAAGCGATACACTTCATCAATAGGTTTAATGAGCTGTTGAAACAACAAACAAACCGTAATAACTGCTCCAGGAGCCATAAGCCCTTTGGAAATCATTGCTACAGAAACAATCAAAATTACAACTTGAAAGGCAATTTTGCAAAACTGTTTCATGCAGTCAAACGTCCCCATATATCTATGATGCTTTTTCTCAGTAGCACTAATTTTAAGAATAGAAGGCTTAAGCCTTTCCTTTTCATATTCTCCAGCATTCATGCTTCTAATAAGTTCCAAGTTAGAAATCGACTGACAAATCTGCCCATCAAGACCATTCTTCTGAGCAATAATAGCTTCACGAATGCCATTCTGGGAACGAATCTGGAACACAGAAATCATAACTGTAATAATAAGATATCCTATCATGATTGCAGCGATAATAAGTGGAGCATTCGTTGTGACCTGAAATAAGGTGCAAATGGCAGTTAAAACTGTAGCAAACACATCGTTACAGCAAATTTTTATTAACTGGCTCAATCCCAAAACGCCCTGATTGAGCTGAGCTGTTCGTTCTCCGCTCAATTTATCACCACCATAATAAGAAATTGGCATTTTCAGAAGCTTCTCGATAGTATTTTCTCTCACTTCTGATTCATGTGTTGCAATAACACAATCAAGCATGACTCTGCGAAGAATCGTGATGCATTCTGCTAAAAGATAAATGCAACCAAATACCATAGCTGCCGACAGACACTGCTGTACAGAATCAATATCTTTATTAGCAATACTTGTATACAAAGTACCCAAGCGAACAGGCCAAATGGATGCGAGAACTGCACTAATCATTGCCAGAAAAACAACACCAATACACTTCAACTTGGTTTTCCAGCTCAAAAGATCCAAATATTTTTTCATGTTTAATCTCCTAATTTATCTGGTAGTATCAACTTCGTACTCAAGAGATTCGTTCGGTTATTCATATTTACGCATAAGATTTTCTCCTCCTTTCATTCTTTGCAACGATTTCTACAGCATTAACATGTTGGTATTTCCCCCCACAAACTTTTAGCCGTTTTACGGTCGCTGTCCACTGAACTCTACGCCCCAGCCACCAGGCGGCACATTCCATTTCTGAAGTACAAATACAGTATACGCCACTTTTTCTTATGTTTTCCGTTTCATACTGGAAAAAAGGGTTAAAAGAAAGACCTTGCTGCATTTTTTTTGCAAATGTAGCAAAGTCTTTCTTTTCATAGTATTCGCATTTCTTTTTTCACCTTTATGGCTGTAACTGCCTTTGCCGTTTTATCTCGCCTAAATTCATATCCCAGAAACATTCGTGTAATTGCTGGATGAACACCACTCTTTTTTTCATTTATTTTAAGACCCAATTTTGTTTCCAAATAATTATTTACATCTGCAAAAGATTCTCCAACATTTCCAATAATCTGCAAACTCGATTACCAAGATTTCATCTATTCGTTTTTGAACCACATCATAGGTTACTATCACAAACATTTTTTATTCCATTTAATCCCCGTAAATGAATTTCAAGTGACGTGATCAGAATATGGCTTTTCCTTATACAGCTTCTTCCCTTGATTATTACCATTATTTTCCCATTTACCATTTTTGTTGTTATTGCACTTTTTCCCCTATCGCCTTACGTGCGGGCTTTTCTCACTTCTAGAAAGGCTAAAAAGTGTTGAAAAAGAGCGTGTGATTTCCCTCTATATTGGGCTTTTCTCACGGGAAAGTGCTAGGTAGAAGGAAACCAGAGTGAGAGTGATTGCCCTCTATATCGGGCTTTTCTCACCAACTTACAAAAGTGCTTAAAGAGTACTTTCCAAATGTAAGTGATTTGTGATTGCCCTCTATATCGGGCTTTTCTCACTAAATTTGCAGGAGGAAAAAATCATGAAACAAAAACTTAATATTACTACGTGATTGCCCTCTATATCGGGCTTTTCTCACTTTTGCAATGAAAATGGACAATTTGCAATAGCTCGTCTTAAATGTGATGCTGTGATTGCCCTCTATATCGGGCTTTTCTCACTTCCGGGACATAGCGATTTTGTATTTAGAAAAGAGGACACTGAGGACTAAGTGATTGCCCTCTATATCGGGCTTTTCTCACAATAGCATTTTCGCTATTTTTTATTTAATCTTATCACTTCTGATGGCTATATTCAAGCTTTTTGACAAAAAAAGTGGGTCAACCGACTAAAAAATCCCCCTCGGAAATGCCCTGTTTTCGGCATTTTCTTAATTTTACCAATTTAGGGGATAGGTTGACCCACTTTTATGTATATACTAGAGATCAAAGGTAGACTTTCTTTTAGCCAATCTTATCATTTCTGCTGATCATATTAAGACTTTTAAGGCGAAAAGTCAGTTAACCTCACCACACCATAGGTTACACTTTTACTCCAATTTGATTCCTGCAAATGGATTCCAGGTGATACGATCAGAATACTTTTTTTCCTTCTTCAATTTCTTTCCTTGGTTATTACCGCCTTTTTTCCATTTACCATTTTTGTTCTTATCGAACTTTTCCTCCGTATCAGTATCGTCCTCGTCCGAATTTTGCGCTTTTTGAGAACGAATGATCACATCTTTTCCTTTATCATTTATAGCCTTGCTTGGAAAATACAAAATATCCCTCACGGTCTCCAGATAAAGTTGGTTTTTTGCGTCGATCTTACGTTCTCCCTCTTTAACCTTATAGGTAAAGCGATCAGAGCTTACCTCCTCCAATAAGAATGCCGCCCTGTCTTTTGTTTTTCCTTCTCTTCCTACCTCCTTTTTGTCCTTACTGATAATTGGTTTAATAACCACGTTGTGTCTAAGCAAAATATTCTGTAGAAGATTCAGCACGTTCTTCTGGTACTTCATATCATAAGTGAAGAACCGATCAAAAACCTCTCCATACAAAGCTAAGATGCTATCCTTTCCCTGATAGTATTTAAAATGATCAATCTTATTTCTCAAGGTAACAATATTGTCATGTTCTTTTACCACTTCAAACAGTTTCAACCCTGCACTGTAAAGCCCGTATTTTTTTTCTTCTATCAAGCTCGCCCATTGGCTAAATGCTCCTATCTTTTGTCCTGCACTGCCTGTTTTACTCTGAGCTTTAAGCTTTCCATTTTCAGGTATATACACAGGATATCCATTTATATACATGGCTATAATTTGATGCAAAACTGCATTTTCTATCGTTATTTCATCTGTACTAATTGTTGTATATGCATCTGGCTTTTTCGATTCATTCATCAAACAGCTATAATGAAATCCGAGTTGAAAATACAGCAAATCCCTTTCTCGCAGATAAGACCAGTTAATCAATTGCCCTAAAAGCTCGTTAATCAATTCTCCATATTCCGCTAGGTCACGCAATTCCACTCTGTTTTTCAACTTCTGGTATTTCAAAATATTTTGCTGTTCCTCCCAAGTAACTGCAGTTCCGTTGTTTTTAATTTGAAGAATTTGATTTTTTTTCTCATTAAATTCTCTGCACTCATCCTGGCTTATTTTCTTAACCACATTTTTCAGTACCGTATCTGGTGCATATAATTTTGCCTGAATGATATTTCTGTTTACCTTTGGATTGGCTGCGTCAACATATAAATCAATATTCTCCTCATTGCTAAATGCTAGCAAAGCACTATAGTCTGAAGGCATAACAGGGTTCTCGAAATCCACATATCCTTTCAGATACGCCGCATACGCTTCTGTATCTTTAAAATAATCTGTAAATTCATTCGATATTCTAACCGACAGCAAGAGGCAAATCTCCAGCACCCGAAGCCAATTTTTTACCTGTTCCACATTTCTAGCTAAAAGATGCAACTGCTCTCCTAAACCAGCCGCTCTTCTCTGCACATCACCCACATACTGCAGATAAGAACGCATAGACCCTACCAGTAGATTTAAATTCCTTGCATTCATAAATTTTCCAACAATATACCACTTTTGAAGATCCGGGTTATTTTTAACCTCAGATATCAGAGCATCATATTTTGCCGAACTCCAATTCGGAAGAAAGTTATCCAAACTTACCTCAAATGGTGTCTTCGTTGGATTAAATACAAACTCTAACTCTTTGTTCTTTTTTATATATGAAGCAAATGCCATCTTTAGTGCCTCTTTCAACAGCATCCTGTAATGCTGATAAATAGGCTCGTCAAACACGCCATCATTTGCACTCCGCACTTTTCTGTCTTTATTGTTTTGCTGATTATATTCTGTCATAAAAAATTGACATACCTCAGCTAGGGAAGCATTTTTTGATATTTCATTATATTTTTCCTTAAAATCCTTTACCGCCATTTCCTGCTTTTTATCTTTTCCTTCTAATGCTCTGACCGCATAATTAAAAAGTACTCTTACACCTGAATCCTGCAAAAAAAGGTTATAATAAACTTCTTTAAACAGATAATAGCATGCGCTATACCACTGATCCCGTATTGCCAAATCGTAGCTCGGCTCCTGCAATTTTAACATTTGTTTCAGAAAGTCTGGAAATGATGTCCTTGGCAGGATGGTGTTATAGGACGGAATTTGTGCTGCTCTGGAGCATTCTTTTCCATATAGTTTATCCAAAATCTTTCTTAAATCACTCTGCGTATAAAACAAAGTTAGGTTATTTGAATAAAACTTGTCTTTTTCAACGTTCAGACAGGTCCTTGCTTCTTTTTCAAATAACTTTCCAAACAGTTCAGTATTCCAGCTGCCGCCATCTATAGCCGCTGTTTTAAAATGAAAACTTTCATTTCGTGCTGCATAAATTGCGAGTCTCAAATCATTCAAAAACAGCAGTTCATAATGTCTAGGGTCTTTAAAAAACTTTTCATACTTCCGATCTGAATATGCCTCCTCAAATAAACTCTCATACTTATCCCACGCCGACTTACCGCCAAAAAATTGTAGGATTGCAGACAATATTTCTCCTTTTTCTGTATATCTTGCATGCTCAGTTACTTCATTTTCCTTCCACAGCAAAAAGTCCGATTCTGTATCCTTCATGTTATCCATCTGGCAAGTTGCTCTGGCCAAATTATTTGCAGAAAAAGCTACTCCTACCGATATTTCTCTTTGTAAATCTTCATGCGCTTTTATCATTTCATAGTCAAACGAAGTAATCCCCTTAAGTGCAATGGGATTGATCTTTCCTAACTTTTTGTTAGAGGTATTATTCCATATATCATCCAATGCAAAATGATACACTGCTTTTCCAAGTGCAATATATTTGACACTTAAAAGATTCAATGCATCCTTCCACACCTTCTCAGACAAATATCCAATCTGTAGTTTGAACAGCGTACCTACATTACATTTTTTTAGGATACGTTCAACCGCATTTTCCATATGATGAATCCAGTACTGATTCATAGCCATATTCTCAAAAAAGTTCATGCAGTATCTCTCATCTGCAACCACTGCATTTGCAAAATGATAACAGGCAATATTGCGGCTTCTAATGTCAGTGCTTAGTTTTTCCAAGCTTTGTTCTTTCTCAACTGTGTTTATTATATTGTTATTCTGCTCGGCATCTAACAGAGTTTGCGGAATTTCTACGAAATATGTGTTTACTTTTTTTGCATTTTCATGTCTTTCCCACACATTCAGTTCAGAAGAAAAATCAATGCTTTCTGGTAAAGCAACCGCCTCTCCTTTGATATAAGAAAATGGTGTTGCAAAATATATATCCAACAAACGACGCAGTTTTTCTAAGTATTCCATTCTGCAATTCTCATCAAGCTGCGCATATTCCGTCAAAAAAGTCTCCAAGCCTGCTTTTTCGATTTGTTTTGTCTTTGTTTTTTTTCCGCAATTTGATATTTCAGATAAGGACAGCCTATCCTCCCTTGGTTGAACAAGCATATTTTGATGTTCAATTGAACGAATTACCTTTGTTCCAGATGACTCTATTTTATCTGAAGACCTTGGGTCTGAATCTTGTTCATCTGGGTTCCACTTATCATAATCCTTACGAATCAAATCTAACAGCTGCTTGATCTGCTGTTCATCATCTGCTGATGTATTTGCTTTCCCCATATTTTTCAGAAAAGCTGTCGCAGCCATTCGTGAATCAAACACTTCTCCTTCATATGTCGAAGCAATCAGACTTTTTCTTAATGTAATTAAAACAAAATCCTCTAGCTCACCTTTAAATTGGGGCAAATTTTGTTTTTTCATATTGGATAGTATCTGTTCATCTGAAAGTATCATCTTAGGTTTGTCACTAAAGATACTTTTTCTTACTGCAAAGTTCGCCTGTTTTACATAATCCTCGCACTCTTTTCTCAATTCATAATTCGCTTTCTGAATCGCTTTTTGAGCCTCTCGCCGCTTGTTTTCATCTTCTGATAAATAATCCTTCCACTTATATTCTGAAGGCGCTGTTCCTGACTGTACTGGATTAAAAACATTGTACAGAACTTTTATCTTCCTACTTCTCTCTGCAAGAACTGTCCTCAAATCAATTTCAGAGCCGCCCGGTACTTTATAAACAACACCACCTACCCTATTTTCCTTCACAGCAATTGCTGTCCTTTTTTGACGTTCTTTTGACATCTTCATATTTCTTCACCCCCTCCTTATCATCTTGCTTCATCTGATTTCTCTTCCCTACGTACTGGTTTAACAACTTGTTTCTGCATACGCTGCATCTGAGTCCTAAGCTTGCCTTGTACTACTTTTGCTAATACGTGATCTTTATCAACAAACCGAATTGCAGACCCATATGATAGTAAACGAATTGCCATATCCTTTCCATCTTTCTTCGGATAAGAAATTGTTAAATGATAAATTCCGCTTTCAGCATCAAATTCACATCTCTTATCCCACGGTGAAAATTCATTTAAAATACGATCTACCAAATTCAAGTTATCAGAAAATTCAAGTTCTACAGAAGTCTGTTGCTTGGCTTTATATTCTTCAAACTTCTTCTTGGCTTCATTCATATCAAATGTTTTATTCTCGCCACTTCCATCTTCAAATACTTGTCCTACAGATACTATTTGAGCTAATGGATATTCCTTTAATCCTTCTTTTTCCTTGCAGGAGAGAAAATAGCCCACAAAGCGATTATCTCGTTTCGAGTATTCAACCAATATAGGCTTATAATTTCCAGAAACAATATTTTTCTTGTTTGAAACATATTTTATTCTCACAACATGGTTATGATCAATGGCATCAAGAACTGGAACCAGCACAGTACTCTCTCTCCACTCTTTTTTAGCAGAAAATTTATATCGATCATAATAATTAACTACCGACATTGGAAATGCTTTTATATTGATTGCCATTTCTGCAAAAAGCAATTTCATTGCCATTATTTCTTTTTCATTCATAAAGTAATGAATTTTTTCATCTTCTATGATGGTCTTTAACCAGCGAATTTCTATCTCTGCCAATGGAATAACGTCTCGATACAAGTCTACCTTGGAGAGTGTTTCATATTTTGATTTATAAATTGTTATTCCATTTCGGTTTTCCTTTAATAAAAAACCTCCAGTTTTCAACAACTGAGCAAAATTCTTACCATTGTTAAAAGATAGATTCAGCATTTCCAGACCACATTTATCTTTATATTGCTCCATAATTTCTCTGCATAGAGAATCAAGCTCTTTCCATGTAAATTTTCCTGACTCTCCAGAGTCTTCTTTAATACAGCATACCTCACTAAATATCGCAGAAAAAATATGGTAATATGTACTATAAATTTCATTAAATAACTTATCATGTTCCTCAGCTTTCATTCCATCTCCTAGCATTGTCAGAAATCCAGCATCTGTTTTCCAAATTTTTCTTTTTAATTCAAGGTTTTTCCCATCAACATCTAATACCTTATCAACTACTTGATTAACAATTTGATCAACGTCCATTTCTATTGAAAAATCATCCTTGTCATAGCCTATACAACTAATAACACGAGAATAATAGCTTCTTATAAACGGAATAATCTCTTTGATATTAGATGCCATTACGATATAATCAATATATCCTTCCGCTTCGTTCACGAAAATCCTTCCAATTCTGGATTCTCTATAAATTCTATTCAAAATGTAATAATCCGTATCCTCATTATAATCAATTCGAACACGAATTTCACGAAGCATAGTCTCCAAACTATCAACATTTCGTTCTTGTACTAATCCAGTTGATGCCCCCCAAGTATATTCCAATAGTAATTTAGCCTTTTTTAGGTTTCGATCAATGTCAATTTCAATTTCTGGATCACCTAAAAATCGAGACATACACTCTTTTACATCACAATCCTGATAATACTGAATTGCTTCTATAAATTCCAATCTACAAGACGCACAACTTCCCTTGAATGGCTCATAATACATTAAATATTCTCTACCATTTACAGAACTAATTCTCAACTCTATCGGATAGCAAAGAATTTTTGTTTCAATATCATCGCGCTTATAAGACACTAGACACCACTTGTTATTCTCTATTGCAGCCATTAAATCTATTGCGTTAAAATCATTCAACGAATGCATATAGTATTCGTGTTTAATTCTGATAGCACTATTATCGCTTACTTTCATTCGATCCAACAGGAATGTTCCAATCTCTCCAAATAAAAATGTTTTAGAATAAAAATCCAAAGCATGTCGAATATGGTCACAAAATCTCTCATCCACCATTTCTCCTGCTTCCAATAGCCTCTTTATCGTTAATTTAGACAGATACCAGTTACGATCTCCAGATTTCTCAGGCGTATAACTTTCTAACGCCTTATCCAGCTCATTTTTCATATTCTCCTTTGCAAGAAGTATATTTATAACTTCTGATAGAAAGCGGAGATTTTGTTCTTCCGAACAAACATTTTTTCCTTTTCTTTGGTCGCACTGAATTATCCCAATATCATTTAAACGCTGTAATCTATTATTAGCTGTTTTACTAAGAGATTCTTTATTATTAACTGCCTTTGAATTATTCTGATTTGAAAAGTTTTGTTCACAGAACCGCAGTAATTCTGATGTTTTCAGCTTTATAGTAGAATTACGAACTCCCCTTCTAAGCTTGCCAATTTGTTCATCCGAAAGTTCAGACTTCCTTGCCGCCGCTACTAATAAATCTTCATCGTTGCAATACCTTCCCAACTCATCCGCTGTGTCAGAATCAATATGCATAGATTTTACTACTTTAGCAAACATTTTTTCCTGTATATTTACCTTTCTCTCAAATCTTGCTGCGACAGCTCCATGTATATTTAATGTATCTGTTCCCTCTTCTAGCTGAAACAAACTACTCAATGCCGCTAATGTATGGAAAAAATAATATAACTCATCCGGTCGATTTGTTCCACAGAAACGGTAAACCCTATGAAATGGATTAATACTCATAGATTGTGAATCGCATGATATAAAAGTTATATTTTTTCCTGCTCTTTTACCATTTTTTCTTTCTTTCCATTCTGACCACTCCATATAATCTCTTAGAAAATCTTTCAAACGATTTCTATCTTTATCATATGTGCTTCGTGATACAGAATATTCACTTCTGTCTTTAAATCCATATGTATAATAATCTCGTAACATATTCTTAAAGCTACTATTAAACTTCAAATCTGATATGTATTCAAAATGTGTTGCCATTCCATTTTCCTCCCTGTATGCTATTATAACAATTCAGCATTGAACTTCTGACTATTTCCATTCAGCGATTTTTTAAGCTTGCTTCCATCTATTTTACTGAACAATTCAAGTATTGCTCCTGCAACCTCTGCATTGTATGTATACGTATCTTGTTTAGTAATGATACTCTGATAACATAACTCAGCTTCTTGTTCTGTCATCACATTCACATGCGCCGCTTTGTTTCTATACTTGTTTCGTATCTGTTCGCACTTCCAAACGAAGCAACCAACTTGACTCGTGAATCTATCCCTCTTACTTTCTCCAATATAAAATGCCTCAAAAGGAATCTCTCTATAATAATCCAAAACTACCGTCGAAAGATATTCCGTCATCCGCGTTCTCATCAATTCTGATTGTTCCAACTGATTTTGCCGTTCAATCGTCTTCTCCGAAAGTTTGCCTGTCTCACCAAATAGAAACGGTAGCTTACCCATGGTAAAATGTTCTACTCGTTTTAATCTCCCACCAGTTCTTTTAAAAAATTGATACTTGGGAACTGATAATAAAGCATCTGGCCAGAATTTATAAATCTCAGCCGCATTTTTATTTGAAGGTTCCCCATACTTACCTGCCATAAAATCAAGTAACCCATCAAAGAAAACTCTCTTTAATTCCGATTCCAATGCAGCTGTACAGCATATACACACACCTGACCAATCAAAGTCTGGTGTAACAATATTGGAACATCTATGTAACAATACTGCCGAAGAAATCAAGGATGTCTGTGACGTTTTCATAATATACTGCCATTTATCGCCAAATAAGTCAGTCAATTTCTGTCGTTCTACGTCAATATCATTATCACCCATACTTGTTAACCTTTGATCAATATGTTCTGAAGTTTTTTTGACAAACAAACCTATTGATTCATCATTGTCTTTATTCTGCACTTGATTAAAAAGTACTTTTTCTCTCTTCAGAAAATCACTGATCTCAGTTTTAACAAAATCAGTAATATATTCGACGTCTTTACGAACTGACTCAATATCACCAGAAAGTACCTTCAATGTCTTTCCATGCTCTTTTAGTTCGCGTCCTTGAGCTTCTATATCTTTTCTTACTTGCTCAGCATTAAAGCTATCTAATTTTTTCTTCAATTGTTCTTTAAGATTCCAACCTCTATCCCAAGTACATTTTTGAAAAAAATTTCTTATATTATCTTCGTCAGAAAGATTCATCGGGACCTCTAATAAATATCTAAAATCGTTCTCGCTCATCAGATGGGCAAGAAGCAAGCGAAGTGAAATCAAAAACGCAAATATTGTAGTATAATTCTCTGTCGCTGTTTTTATTAATCCATTTCCCACATTCGTGAGAAAGTCTATATTTTCTTCACCGCAACTATTTGTATCTCCATAAATACAAACAGTTTTATCCCCAACAAATCTTGAAATATATTCTTCCCTTCCCCAATAAATTTGAGACTCATCTATATCTTTTGTGCTTGGTCGCTGTGACAGTGCTTGAAGAGACTCAAAGTATTTCAGCTTATCTTCATTTTCGCAAAATCCAACTACAGTAATCTGCATATACGTCATTACTCTATTTTCATACAGACTTATTGGCACATATTTTTGAAGATTAACAATATTCTCTATCAGTTGCTTAAAACTGATTGTTACTGTTTCACTTTCATCTTTTGATAACTTTTTCTGGTACGACATCAGTGGTTGATTTCCAGTTATCTTGCTGAGTGCATAGCCAAATTTTTTTGATTCTACTTCATTCAAGTCAGAAGCCATGATTTCTATATGAATAAAGCCAATTTTATTACGAGTAAATAGAAGACGGATTTTGGGTATTGTAAAATTGATCTTGCTTTTCTCCATAGTATATGTAGTTTTCTCATTCTTAGAAAGACCAAGTATATGTCTCACGGTACAATCAAGCTCAATTCTTGTTATTTGGTAACGATCATCTAACAATAGTGGAGACCCTGCCATCTGGTAGTTAGCTTCGATTGGCTTGATTCTAAAGCAATTTTGAAACCATATTTTAGAATCAAACTCCCCTTTTTCACTGCATGATTTAATATCCTCTTTATCATAAGCAATTCTATCTTCTGACAACTTATAGTTCTGTTCTGAATCGTACTGGAACGGAATCAACAAATTGTACTTTGCAAATTGAAACATTCTTCTTCCCCCTTGCTATATCTAAATTTTTATCTTTCCGTAGTCTGTTGCCTCTCTCAATAAATTAAACAAGTTCCTTAATTCAAAGCATAGCACATGAGTGTTTATGTGTCAATTAAAAAAGTTTATTAACCAAAACTCATTTGTTTGAATTTTACTTGTAATTTTCTTACAGATTAGCTATAATGACAGTAATAGTGAAACGTTCGCTAAATAGCGAAAGAAAGGAATCAAAAATCATGAAGTTTATCACAATCGGCGAACTTTTAATGCGTCTTTCCCCTCCGGATTATGAAAAGATCCGCACAACCAGCTCCTATGTTGTCAATTTTGGCGGTGCTGAGGCAAATGTTGCTGTCTCCTTAGCAAACCTTGGCGTTGATACTACTGTATTTACTGTCCTTCCAGACAATGATATCGGTCGAAGCGCAGTCCGCTCCTTAAAGGCAAATGATGTACATACATCCCCAATTATCTTCGGCGGCGAGCGCATGGGCGTTTATTTCCTTGAGGAAGGAATCGGTGTACGTTCCTCTAAAGTAATTTATGACCGTAAGCATTCTGCCTTTGCAGAATATGACTATACTACAGTTGACTTTAAGGCTTTGCTTGAAGGCTATGACTGGCTTCACTTAAGCGGAATCACACCGGCACTTTCTAACAGCTGCCAGATCTTAATCGAAGCTGCAATCTACGCAGCAAGACAGCTCGGCATGACAATCAGCTTTGACTGCAATTACCGCAGTATGCTGTGGAGCTTCGACGAGGCAAGAGATATCATCAGCCGCTATCTTCCATATGTAGATGTGCTGATTGGCATTGAACCTCTTCATCTGCAGGATGAAAATGGCCATGATTTAAAGGACGGTATGTCCATGCAGCCTGATTACGAGGAGCAGGACCGCATCTTCCAAGCAATGGCAGACCGCTATCATTTCAAGGCAATTGCAAGACATGTTCGCTACACCCACTCAAGCAGCGAAAACTCCTTAAAGGCTTATCTGTATTACAATGGACAGACATACGAAAGCAAGCTTTTCCGCTTCCAGATTCTTGACCGTGTAGGCGGCGGCGATGCCTTCTCATCCGGCCTTATTTATGCTCTCATGAACAATTATAAGCCAAGAGATGTTGTCAACTTTGCCGTTGCTTCCTCTGTTATGAAGCACTCCATCCATGGCGATACAAATATCACTGATGTTGAGAGTATCCAGAGACTTATGAACCAGAGCTTTGATGTACAAAGATAAATAAAATAGAATAAAAGTACAATATGAAGAGGGAGACACAATATATTTTGTATCTCCCCTTTCCATCTATGTTGATTATTTATAATTCTTATTTACGAGAAGGTATTCTCCTGCTTTTCCACCTTCCCACTCTTCATGATAATAGGCAACTCCATTTCCAAAATAAACAAATCTGCAATCGTTGCCGCGAGCAATCTCAATTGCTTCTTTTATCGAAAAAAAGCCACATTGATCTGGTGTTATCACATACCCTTTTGAAGTTCCTCCTGATTGCTGAATCACCTTTTGCAATTCTGCATTGCCTTGGACGTCCAATGCTTTAAATAAATTCTGATTTAAATAGGTTCCAAAAAAGAAACGTGAAAGGCCATCTGACCTTTTTCGTGGGCTTTCTAACTCCCACAAGGTTCGTTCCTTTCGATTTGAAACAATAAATAAATCAACCATTTCTTTCTCTATTTTTAGATCAATTTCTTTCTCATCCATCTTCGTTTTCCTTTAATAAAAATGTAAAAAATGCGTTCCCCAATTTATAATCTTGAACATCGGAGTCTCAAGCTCCTTTTTAGCTTCCTTCAATAGCTGAGGTATATCCAGATGCTGAGGACATTTCTTTGTACAGGCACCACAGCCAACACATTTTGCAGCATTTGTTGTTTCTTTTCTAAATGTCGTCATCTGAATATAGCGCCAGCGCGCATGACTGTCCTCTGACAGCTGATTATAACACTGAAAAACAGCCGGAATATCTACTCCTTTCGGACATGGACAGCAATAATTGCATCCTGTACAGCCTACTTTTACACTATTTTTGATATCGTTTTTGATATCCTCAATCAGCTGTCGCTCATCATCTGTAAGGCAGCCCGGCAGCGCCAGTGATGCAGTTTTACAATTCTCATTTACCATCTCCATTGAGTTCATACCGGATAACACACATGTTACCTGCGGCTGATCGTAAAGCCAACGAAGTGCAAGCGAAGCAGCTGACTCATTTACATCAGACCTTGCAATACGCTTTTTTGCTGTCTCTGGAAGCATCCCAACAAGACGGCCTCCTCGAAGAGGCTCCATAATGATCACTGGAAGATTTTTTTCTGACGCATACAAAAGACCTTTTCTTCCTGCCTGAATATTTTCATCCAGATAGTTATACTGGATTTGGCAAAAATCCCAATCATAGGCATCGACAACAGACTGAAAGTTTTCTGTATTGCCATGGTAAGAAAAACCTATATTTCTAATTTTTCCACTGGCAATCTTCTCCCTTATCCATGATTCAATACCCATCGCCTTTAAACGTTCCCATGATGCCACATCATTTAACATATGCATCAGATAATAATCCACATGATCAGTCTGCAAAAGTTCCAATTCCTGATTGAAAATCTTCTCTGCCTGTGAAATGGAACGCACCATATACTGCGGAAGCTTTGTCGCAATATAAATCTGATCTCTGCACTTGTTCTCGGTCAGAATACGTCCAAGAACTTTTTCATTATTTTTGTAGACATATGCAGTATCAAAATAGTTTATACCCTGTCTTATTGCCTCCATCACCTGATCATTTGCCTTTTGAAAATAGTCTCCAATTCCGCCTCCCTCAAAGCGCATACATCCAAATCCAAGGAGCGAAATATTATTACCTTTTTTATCTTTGCGATACTGCATATTTTTTCCTTTCTATTCTATAAAATCCTCTTGCATCGGATTTCTGACCTTTTGACTCTGGTATCATATTATAGTACATGTACCGCAAAACCGCAATATCCGAGATTTTCTCCTTGCAGACATTGAGATAGACTGTTATACTGTATCATACCGGGATAAAATCTGCGAAAGCTCGCGCTTATCCAATCAGTTGCGACATTTTTGCATTATCTCCCGGACGTAACTTTAACACCAGTAGACAAGAAGTTCTCCGCTTCTAAAGCGGTGGGATGAATTGTTAAAAGAAACTACGTTGAAACAAGAGAAAAACAAGAAAGGTGGTTTTTGTTCTTATGAAGAAAACACTTGGTATTATCGGTGCTGAACAGCAGGAAATTGATCTTTTGCTTGAGCATCTTTCACTTGAAAAGACCGTCAAAAAGGCCGGACTGTCTTTCTTTTGCGGTACCATACATGAGTATCCTGTTGTTATCGTAAAGGCTGGTATTGGAAAGGTAAATGCAGCAGCCTGCACACAGATGTTAATTGATCTGTTTGATGTGAAGATGATCGTTAACACAGGCGCTGCCGGATCCTTAGATTCCCGCATCAACATTGGCGATATTGTTGTCTCCACTGAAGTGATCCAGCATGATCTTGACGTTACAGATCTTGGCTATAAGCCAGGTGATGTTCCAGGTACTGGAAAGGTATTTACCTCTGACAAGCTTCTCCATGATCTGGCTGTTTCCTGCAGCCATGAGGCAAATCCAGATGTTACAGTCTATGAGGGCTTAATCCTGACTGGAGACCAGTTTATTTCCGGACAGGAAAAGAAAAACTGGCTTATTGACACCTTCCATGGTCTTTGTGCTGAGATGGAAGGCGGTGCAATTGCTCATGTTTCCACAATCAATGAGGTTCCATTTTTAATAATCCGCTCTATCTCTGATAAGGCAGATGGAAGCGCAACTATGGATTACACCCAGTTTTCCAAGATGGCATCATATCACTCTGCACGCCTCGTTGAATCACTGATTGAAAAACTGTTGTCACTATAATTATTTTACTTGAATTATCACCCCTATTTGGGTGCATACTATTTCGCGAAAGGAGTTTTACTATGTCCGTTTTAACAATTACAAAAAGCAATTTTAATGAAACTGTTTTAAAATCTGATAAGCCGGTACTTCTTGATTTCTGGGCTTCATGGTGCGGTCCGTGCCGTATGCAGAGTCCTATTATTGATCAGCTTGCCGCTGCTCATTCAAACGTCGTATTTGGAAAGGTAAATGTAGATGAGGAGGCAGATCTTGCCGCTGAGTATGGCATCACCTCTATCCCAACATTAATCATCTTTAGAGACGGCAGACTGATTGATCAGGTAACAGGCGTTACCTCTAAGGCTTCCATTGAGCGCATGCTTGGTCTGTAATGTATTCTGACAGAAAGGCTCAGATCTACAAATGAGAAATAAACAGGTTTTACCTATGGTGCAGGCAGCTTTAATTGCAATGCCATTTCATCTAGCCAGCTTAATTCTACAAAGTCAAACAAAGTGTCTTACAATCCTGTATTTCCTTAGC
>CAKQXY010000007.1 GCA_934292725.1 uncultured Lachnospiraceae bacterium | reverse complement strand
AAACTAATTTGGGAATGACGTCTAAAAAAGTTTGACAAACAAACGTGTGAAAACTATAATAGATGTATGTGTGAAAAAGAGAATAAAAAAAGATAAAGATGATCCGGTCGGGGGGAAGCCGGGCGAGAAAGGATTATCTATGAAATTTCTGAACAAGCTTGAGCGTAAATTTGGCCGGTATGCCGTTCCAAATCTGATGCTCTACATCATTATTCTGAATGCGGCAGGGCTTTTGATCACCATCATGTATCCGCAGGCACAGTACTATCTGTGCTGGTCCACAAGTGCCATTCTTCATGGACAGATCTGGCGAATTGTTTCCTTTATTCTTGTGCCATACACGACAAGCCCTGTTAATTTTTTGATTTTTGCATTTTTGTATTATTCGATTTCCCAGACGCTTGAGCGTGTATGGGGATCTTTCCGCATGGATATGTACATCATTACTGGTCTGCTTGGAACAATTGTGGCAGCGTTTCTGGTGTATTTTATGTTTGGAGTGGAGATGGGTTTTCAGGTTAGCATCTCTTACCTGAGCAATTCTTTATTTTTAGCGCTGGCAGCTACTTTCCCGGATGTGCAGTTTTTGCTGTTTTTCATTATTCCGGTCAAGGCAAAGTGGATGGCGCTTTTGAGTGTAGTAATGTACCTCTATGATCTGATGCAGGTTGTAAACTCAGTAGGCTGGATGCCGTATGGTTTTGCAATGCTGATCATGATTGTATTTTCACTTATAAATTTTATACTTTATTTCCTCGGCACGAGAGATCTTCAGCGGATCAACCCCAAAGAGGTACATCGAAGAAGAGATTTTCAAAAGAAGATGGGGGAGAGGGAACAAAGCGGCAGGCCACTGCATAAGTGCACCGTCTGCGGAAGAACAGATAAGGATTTCCCAGATCTGGAGTTTCGTTATTGTTCAAAGTGTGACGGCGCTTACGAGTATTGCAGCGAGCATCTTTATACGCATAAGCACATTGTTGCACATTCGTATGATAAGCAGTAATATGACAGGCAGTAATTGGCAGCGTTTGTAAACGTGCAAAAAAAATCGAATGGAGAAGAAAAAAAGAGTATGAAGAGAACAAAAATTGTTTGTACTATGGGTCCGAAAACAGAGAATGTTGAGCTTTTGAAGGAAATGATCAAAAGCGGCATGAATGTTGCCCGTTTCAATTTTTCTCATGGAAGTCATGAGGAGCATGCAGGACGTATGGCACTTGTTGAGGAAGCAAGAAAGGCTGTAAACATCCCTGTTGCCACCATGCTTGACACGAAGGGACCGGAAATTCGTACTGGAAGCGTACCTGGGGATAAGAAGGTTACGCTGGTAGAAGGACAGGATTTTGATCTTACAATTGATCAGAGCGTAGAGACAACACAAAAAAGCGCATCTATTACCTATGAAGGTCTTGTTGCAGATGCTGAAATTGGCTGCCGTATTTTGATTGATGATGGTTTGATCGAGTTAAAGGTTATTTCTAAGGATGAAACAGCACTTCATTGTACTGTTGTAAATGGTGGTGAGTTAGGTTCCAAGAAGGGTGTAAACGTACCGAATGTAAAGATCAACCTGCCAGGAATTACTGAGAAGGATAAGAAGGATATCTTATTTGGTATTGATCAGGGATTTGATTTTGTTGCAGCATCATTCGTAAGAAATGCAGCTTGTATCGAGGAAATCCGCGATATTTTAAATATTCACGGAAGCAGAATGCGCATCATTGCAAAGATTGAGAGTGCAGAGGGTATTGAAAACATTGATGAGATTTTGCAGGCAGCAGACGGCATCATGGTTGCAAGAGGCGATCTTGGTGTTGAGATTCCGGCAGAGTTAGTTCCTCATATCCAAAAGACAATCATCGAGAAGTGTAATGAGGTACAAAAGCCAGTTATCACAGCTACTCAGATGCTTGATTCTATGATCCGTAATCCGCGCCCGACAAGAGCAGAGGTTACTGACGTTGCAAATGCAATCTATGATGGAACAGATGCTGTTATGCTTTCAGGTGAGACAGCAGCAGGACGTTATCCGCTTGAGGCAGTCCGCATGATGGCAAAGATTGCAGAGTCATCTGAGCCGTATCTTGATTATCGTACTTATAACCGCAGAGATGTAAAGCGTTCTGATCATGTAATTTCAAACGCACTCAGCAGTGCAACAGTACGTACAGCAGAGATTCTTAATGCAAAGGCAATCATTGTTCCAACTATGCATGGATTTACTGCAAATCTGTTGTCAAACTGGAGACCAAAATGCCGTATTATTGGTATGTCTCCAAATTGGGACGTTTTACGTAAAATGCAGTTGAATTGGGGTGTAACACCGGTTAAGGCTATGAGGGAGACTGATACCGATGAGCTGATTGAGCATTCCGTAAATACTGTGAAGGAAATGGGCTATATTGAGTCCGGAGATACCGTTATTGTTACAGTTGGCGTAAAGCATAAGAATCAGCCAAGCTACGCAATCGGTGAGACAAATAATATGAGAGTAATCGTAGTCAATTGATTTAACAATGGCGCGTATGAACTGTAACGATACGATAAATAAACACACACAGCGAGGAGAGACACATTATGGAAAAAAAACCGTTCGTAACATTAGATCAGGTAAAGAAGATGGCTGCATCATATCCGACTCCATTTCATCTGTACGATGAAAAAGGAATCCGCGAGAATGCCAGAAAGCTAAAGGCTGCATTTGCATGGAATCCAAACTTTCATGAATATTTTGCTGTAAAGGCAACGCCAAATCCGTACATCATGGATATCTTAAAGTCAGAGGGAATCGGTGCAGACTGTTCCTCTTATACAGAGCTCTTGATGTCAGATGCTGTTGGTCTTAAGGGTCATGATATCATGTTTTCTTCTAACGTAACACCGGCAGAGGATTTTAAAAAGGCTGCTGAGCTTGGTGCAATCATTAACTTTGATGATGTGTCTTTAATCGATTTCTATGAGGAGATTGGCGCACCATTCTTAGAGACAATGTGCTGTCGTTATAATCCGGGCGGAAACTTTACACTGCATAATGAGATTATGGATACGCCTAAGGATGCAAAGTATGGCATGACAAAGGAGCAGATGAAGGAAGCTTTTACAAAGTTAAAGGCACATGGCGTTAAGCATTTTGGAATCCACGCATTTTTAGCATCAAATACAGTAGCACTTGGCTATTATCCGAAGCTGGCAAGAATTTTATTTGAGCTGGCCGTAGAGCTGTCGAAAGAGGTTGGCGTTCATATCGCGTTTGTAAATCTTTCAGGTGGTGTCGGCATTGCATATCGTCCAGATCAGGAGCCAAATGATATCATGGCAATCGGTGCAGCCGTAAAAGAGGCATATGATGAGGTTCTTGTTCCGGCAGGAATGGGTGATGTTGCCATTTTCACAGAACTGGGTCGTTTCATGCTTGCACCATATGGCTGCCTTGTAGCAAAGGTGCTTCATGAAAAGCATATCTGGAAGGATTATGTAGGACTTGATGCGTGTGCAGCAAACCTGATGCGTCCGGCAATGTATGGTGCTTATCATCATATCACCGTACTTGGCAAAGAAAACGAGCCGTGTGATCACATGTATGATGTAACTGGTGGTCTTTGCGAGAACAACGACAAGTTTGCAATCGACCGTATGCTGCCAAAGATCGACATCGGAGATTATGTTGTAATTCATGATACAGGTGCGCATGGATTTTCAATGGGCTACAACTATAACGGAAAGCTCAGAAGTGCCGAACTTCTTCTTCAGGAAGATGGCACTGTAAAGCAGATTCGTCGTGCAGAGACACCGCAGGACTACTTTGCAACACTTGATTATCCGGGCTTAAAGGACGAAAAATAAAAACAAAAATAAAAGCCTCGGCTACTTTGTAGCCGGGGTTTTTGTTTGTCGAAACTTGCGCCAAATTTCGCTTGAAAAAACATGTGTTTTGGTGTATGATAGGATTGTAAATCGAACAAACGCACGGCTTTTTACAGGAAATTTGAAATACCCTATTGACAAACGCGTTGAAATAACGTATGATAATACACAGATACGAACATGCGTTCATAAATAGCCGTACAGACAGTTCTGTACAGAAAGAGGTAAGGTTTGGATAAGAATAATCAGGAAAAGCTTAAAGCATTGGACGTTGCGTTAACTCAGATTGAGAAGGCTTACGGCAAGGGTGCCGTTATGAAGCTGGGCGATTCTGGTGCGAATATGAATATCGAAGTTGTACCGACAGGTTCCCTTAGTCTTGATATTGCACTCGGACTTGGCGGACTGCCGAAAGGTCGTATTATTGAGATTTACGGACCAGAATCAAGTGGTAAGACAACTGTTGCTCTTCATGCAGTGGCAGAGGTTCAGAAAAGAGGCGGCATTGCAGGCTTTATTGATGCTGAGCATGCACTTGATCCTGTTTATGCAAGAAATATTGGTGTTGATATTGATAATCTCTACATATCTCAGCCAGATAATGGAGAGCAGGCACTTGAAATCACTGAGACGATGGTTCGCTCAGGTGCTATTGATATCGTAATTGTCGATTCTGTTGCAGCACTTGTTCCAAAGGCAGAGATCGATGGCGATATGGGTGATTCTCATGTAGGTCTTCAGGCAAGACTTATGTCACAGGCACTTCGTAAGCTGACAGCTGCAATCAGCCGCTCAAATTGTATCGTAATTTTCATTAACCAGCTGCGTGAGAAGGTTGGCGTTATGTTTGGAAATCCAGAGACGACTACTGGTGGACGTGCACTTAAGTTCTACTCATCTGTTCGTCTTGATGTGCGCCGTGTAGAGTCCTTGAAGCTGGCTGGTGAGGTAATCGGAAACCATACAAGAATTAAGGTAGTAAAGAATAAGATTGCGCCGCCATTTAAGGAAGCAGAATTTGATATCATGTTTGGAAAGGGTATTTCCAAGGAAGGCGATGTGCTTGATCTTGCAGTTAATTTAAATATCATTGTCAAGGCAGGTGCATGGTTCTCCTATAATGATGCAAAGATTGGCCAGGGACGTGAGAATGCGAAGATTTATTTGTCACAGCATCCTGATATCATGGCTGAGGTTGAGAATAAGGTACGTGCACACTATAACCTTCCGCTTAAGGAGGTAGAGCTAGCAGCACCAGCAGAGTCAGAGGATGATGCAGAGTGAAGCAGTGGGAGACAAGCGAGTTGTATCGCGAGGTAAAGAGCCGTCCGTCTGAGGACGGTTCTTTGCCTTTTCAGAAAGATTCAGAAGGCATTAACACCGAAGCCAGAAGACGCTGCCTGCATCTTCTTGAGTATAGTCCACGAACCATCTATCAGCTAAAAAAACGCCTAATGGATGATGGATTTTCGGCAGAACAGGCAGATGATGCAGTGCAATATGCCGAGAGCTTTGGCTATGTGGATGATGGCAATTATGCTATGGAATATGTTCGGACTGGCTGTCAGAAAAAGAGCAGGCGTCAGCTTTACATGCAGCTTTCAAGCCGCGGCGTTGATAAGGAATCAATTGAAGATGCACTTGAGGCTTATGCAGATGAGCAGGAAAATACGGTGCGACGTCTGGCACGAAAGCGTCTTACGCAAAAGCCGCCTCGCACAGAAGAGGATTTTCTGAAAGCAGTCAAAAGTCTTGTATCAAAGGGATTTCCGTACGAAATGGCAAAAAGAGCTGTCTGGGAGCTGCGTGATGAGTATGGTTCTACAAATGAATAGGCAAAGAAAGGCTGGATGTATGTTGGATTCCACAAAACGTCTTGACTTTTATAAGTGAATCGTATAAAATTATACTGTTGCCTGTTTATATATGAAATATAAACCGTACAATGAAAATTTCATAAAGGAGGTGCTCCTGTGGTTCCTATTATTATTACAGCAGCGGTTACTGCAGTGATTGTTGCTGTTATCGTCTGGTTCGTCGCAACCGGTATCCAGCAGTCCAAGTACAAAGCGACCGTTGGAAGTGCGGAGGAGAGATCCAGAACAATAATAGACGATGCTCTTAAGACCGCAGAAAGCAAAAAACGTGAGGTGCTTCTTGAGGCTAAGGAAGAAAACCTGAAAGCTCAAAATGAACTCGAAAAAGAGATCAAAGAACGCCGAAGCGAATTGTCCAGAATGGAAAAGCGTGCTGTCAATAAAGAAGAGGCGCTTGACAGAAAGAC
Source organism: uncultured Lachnospiraceae bacterium (assembly GCA_934292725.1). GTDB lineage: Bacteria > Bacillota > Clostridia > Lachnospirales > Lachnospiraceae > Anthropogastromicrobium. Next base: position 93,549 of record CAKQXY010000007.1, on the reverse strand, counting down.
AAGTGTTTTAGAAAAGCGGGAAGCGAGCCTGAATGCAAAGGAAGAAAGCCTGAACAGAAAGCATGCAAAGGCTGACGAACTTACGGCACAGATTTCTCAGGAACTGGAACGTGTTTCAGGTATGACCTCCGAACAAGCAAAAGAGTTTTTATTCAAGAGCGTGGAAAACGAAGTAAAACTTGACACTGCAAAGATGATTAAGGAGATGGAGGCAAAGGCAAAGGATGAGGCATCCGCGAAGGCAAGAGAATATGTAGTAACTGCCATTCAAAGATGTGCTGCCGATCATGTAGCAGAGACAACAATCTCAGTTGTTCAGCTGCCAAATGATGAGATGAAGGGAAGAATTATCGGACGTGAAGGAAGAAATATTCGTACCCTTGAGACTCTTACCGGAGTAGAGCTTATTATTGATGATACGCCGGAAGCAGTTGTTTTGTCCTCTTTTGATCCTATGAGAAGAGAAGTGGCAAGAATCGCTTTGGAAAAGCTGATCCTTGATGGCCGTATTCATCCGGCAAGAATCGAGGAGATGGTGGAGAAGGCGCAAAAAGAAGTTGAAGTAATGATTCGTGAAGAGGGAGAAGCAGCACTGCTTGAGGTGGGTGTTCATGGCATTCATCCAGAGCTTGTAAAGCTTTTAGGACGCATGAAGTTCCGTACAAGCTACGGTCAGAATGCGTTAAAGCATTCAATCGAAGTTGCTCATCTTTCAGGACTGCTGGCCGCAGAGATGGGGTTAGACGTCCGTATGGCAAAGCGTGCCGGATTGTTACATGACATTGGAAAGGCAGTAGACCATGAGATGGAAGGCTCACATATTCAGCTGGGAGCTGAGCTGTGCCGCAAGTACAGAGAGTCCCAGATTGTGATCAATGCCGTTGAGTCCCACCATGGCGATGTAGAACCAACCTCTTTAATTGCATGCATCGTTCAGGCCGCAGATACAATTTCTGCAGCAAGACCAGGTGCGAGAAGAGAAACTCTCGAAGCGTACACGAATCGTCTGAAGCATTTGGAGGAGATTACCAATTCGTTTAAGGGAGTTGAGAAATCCTATGCAATCCAGGCGGGCCGAGAGGTTCGGATTATGGTTATTCCGGAACAGGTGTCAGATGCTGATATGGTTATTCTGGCCAGAAATGTTTCAAAGCAGATTGAAGCAGAGTTGGAGTATCCTGGACAGATCAAGGTAAGTGTGATCAGAGAGTCCAGAGTTACCGACATAGCAAAGTAATGACAAAAGGTGTTGTGAGAGCAGCACCTTTTTTCTTTTATCTAAATTTCGCATATTCTCTTTTTACCCAGCATAAAATATAGTTGCGTGATAAGCTTTGCTTAGGGGGAGGTGTGCGATGGATATTAGGAGAAATTCTTTATTTTACAGCTTGCCGATTGTAATGTTTGTAATAGGGATTCTTATTGGAACAGCAGTCAGTATCTGGCGCTCAGCATATTTATATAAGCAAACGATCTGCTATCTTCCGGCAGTTCATCTTCAAATCAAACAGGCAGGCTTTCCTTCTGGCTTTTTGAAGTATGTTTGCCGCCTTCGCCTGCCCGTTTTTTTGATGATAGCAGCGTCAGCTTTAACAAATGCTGCACCAGCTGCATTTGCAGCAATCGCATTTATTTCTGGTGTATCAGCAGCAATTGTAATCACGTCAGCAACAATGCTTTTTGGCATCACAGGAATATTGCAGGCGCTGGCTCTTTTTCTGCCGCACTTTATTTTTTATATTTTTGGATACTGGGCACTTTACGAGCTAGCCTATAAACGCAGCGAATTTAGATTAGGAGAGCAAATCGGGATTTTATTTCGCATAGCGCTGATATGGGCTGTCGGGATAGGAAGCGAGGTGCTGTTGGCGCCGCTTGTGGTTTCTAAAATATTTGTGGCGGTTCACGGATAAGCCAATGTTTATGGCAAAGCCCGAAGGTGAATGGCTTTCACGAGACGGACACTTGAAGCAGGTCTTTCAAAGTAATGTATAATAAAAAAGAACATAAAAGGAACCTGCGGAGTTTGGTCCGTCGACGAAACCATTACACCGAAGGGCTTTTATAGCATGATGCATGAACTGTATTTGAAAAAACTTACGCAAAAGAAGGCTTGCAAAATATAAGCAAACATGCTAAGATACAGAGTTGGAAGCGGCAACGTTTGTTTGGTTGTACGAGAGTACAGAAAGGTATGGTTACACAATGACAAAAATTGATATTATTTCAGGTTTCCTGGGAGCAGGAAAGACAACCTTAATAAAGAAACTTTTACAGGAAGCATTAAATGGCCAGAAGGTCGTTTTGATTGAGAATGAGTTTGGTGAGATCGGCATTGACGGCGGATTTTTAAAGGACGCAGGAATCCAGATTACTGAGATGAACTCAGGCTGCATCTGCTGCTCACTTGTAGGTGATTTTGGCGCTGCTTTAAAGAAGGTAGTTGAGCAGTATCATCCAGACCGCATTATTATTGAGCCATCAGGCGTAGGCAAGCTGTCTGATGTTATCGCAGCTGTAATGAACGTTGCAGGTGATATTGATCTTAATTTAAACAGCTTTGTAACAGTTGCAGATGCGACAAAGTGCAAGATGTATATGAAGAACTTCGGTGAGTTCTACAACAATCAGGTTGAGAGTGCAAACACAATCATCTTAAGCAGAACTCAGGGCATGAAGGAAGAAAAGCTGGCTCAGGCAGTTTCCATGATTCAGGAGAAGAATGCAAAGGCAAAGATTATCACCACTCCGTGGGACGAGCTGACAGGCGAGCAGATTCTGGCTGTTATGGAGCAGGGTCATTCACTGGCAGAGGAACTGATGGAAGAGGCTATGAAGCTTCATGAAGAAGAGGAGCATGAGCATCATCATCACCATCATGACGACGATGATGATTGCTGCTGCCATGACCATGATCACGATCATCATCATCACGATGACGATGATGAGGACGAGCATGAGCACCATCATCATCACCACGATCATGATGAGGACGAGTGCGATTGTCACGAGCATCACCATGATCATGATGAGCATGATCATCATCATCATGACCATGACGAGCACGGCGAGGAGTGCACCTGTGGCTGCCACGATCATGATCATCATCACCATCATCATGCAGATGAGGTATTTACCAGCTGGGGTAAGGAGACTCCTAGAAAGTATACAAAGGAAGAGCTTGATGAGATTCTTGTTAAGCTGTCTGAGGAGACCGAGTTTGGTATTATCTTAAGAGCAAAAGGTATGCTGCCAGCAGCAGATGGCACATGGCTGTATTTCGACCTTGTTCCGGGTGAGTATGAGATCCGTAATGGTGCACCAGATTACACAGGAAGACTTTGTGTAATTGGTTCTAAGATGGATACCGATAAGTTAGAGAAGCTGTTTAAGCTGTAAGCGACAAATAAGTAGAGTAAAATGGCGATAGAGTTGCCAATCCTGTAACAAGGTGAGGCAGCTCTTCGTTATAAAAGCGTTAGAAAGGGAAGACAGTAACATGGCAAATGAGATACCAGTATATATGATCACCGGATTTCTGGAAGGCGGAAAGACATCATTTTTGAAATTTACGCTGCAGCAGGATTATTTTAATGATGGTTCTAAGACACTTTTAATCCTTTGCGAAGAAGGAGAGACAGAGCTTGATCAGGAATTTATGGACAAGTATCATGTTGTGACAGAGACAATAGAGGAAGAGAGTGAATTAAACAGAGAGTACTTCCGTGAGGTAGGAAAGCGCCACAAGCCAGATCGTGTTATTATCGAGTATAATGGTATGTGGTCTCCAAAGAATATTACACAGCTTCCATTTCCATATTCATGGGAACTGTATCAGACGATCACTGTTCTCGATGGAAGCACCTTCCAGCTGTACTTAAATAATATCAAGTCACTGGCGATGGAACTTTTAACATACACTGATATGGTTGTTTTCAATCGCTGTACACAGGAAACGCCAATTGATACATTCAATCGTTCAATCAAGGCAGTAAACCGCCGTGCAGAGGTGATGTTTGAGACAAAGGATGGAGAGACTTTGCAGCCAGAGGATGTACTTCCTTATGACCGCGATCAGGATGTGATTCATCTTGAGGATGAGGATTACGGCATCTGGTATATTGATGCGCAGGACAATCCAGATGAGTATGTTGGAAAGACCATCGTTTTCAAGGCAATGGTTATGAAGAATAAGGAGTTCCCGGCAGACGTGTTTGTTCCAGGAAGAAATGCGATGACATGCTGTGCTGATGATATTCGTTTCCTTGGCTTTGTCTGCAAGTATAAGGACACCGCAAGCTTAAAGAGACGTCAGTGGGTAATGGTCACTGCAACGTTCGAGTGGGAATATTCTGATCTGTATGGCGAGAAGGGACCGGTGCTTCGTGCGACTGAGGTAGCTCAGACAAGTGCACCGAAGGAAGATCTTGTATACTTCTAAAAAGTGCTGAATTATTACAATAAAAAACGGCCTCTGGTTTTTAGCCAGAGGTCATTTTTTGTATAGATATTTAGCGATGCTTTGTCTCGCAGTAGATACAGCGATATACTTTATTTTCTTCATCTGTCAGATCAAATACGTGCGGCAGCTCCTGCTCAATGGAGGTGATGCAGCGCGGATTCTTACAGTGAATTACGTTTGTGATACGCTTTGGAAGACGAAGGATCTTCTTTTCAGAGATCACGCCGTCCTTAATGATGTTAACGGTAATCTTGTGATCAATGTAGCCGAGTGCGTCAAGATCGAGCAGATCTAAGCTGCCTTCGATTTTGATGATATCCTTGCGGCCCATTTTGTTGCTCTTTGCATTTTTGATGATAGCAACCTGACAGTCCAGTTCCTGAAGATTTAAATAATGGTAGATATCCATTGATTTTCCTGCCTGGATATGGTCGAGAACGACACCGTTATTAATACCACTGATGTTCAGCATAATATTCCTCCTCAAATTTCTTAGATTTTTTCAGGTGCAAGTCCGAGCAGTGTCAGAATAAGTGCCATGCGGACATAAACGCCAAACTGAACCTGCTTAAAGTATGCAGCGCGCGGATCATTATCTACTTCTACAGAAATTTCATTTACACGTGGAAGTGGATGAAGAACGAGCATGTCATCCTTTGCCATATCCATCTTTTCTTTTGTAAGGATATAGCAGTCCTTCATGCGGATGTAGTCTTCCTCATTGAAGAAACGCTCCTTCTGAACACGTGTCATGTAAAGAATATCAAGCTCTGGAAGAACGTCATCCAGATTTGTTACTTCCTTAAATTCAAATCCCTTTAATACCTCGTCACGGATGTAGCTTGGAACGCGAAGCTCCGGAGGAGAGATAAGAATAAATTTTACATTTTTATAGCGAACCAGAGATTCAATCAGAGAATGAACGGTACGGCCAAATTTCAAATCACCGCAAAGACCGATTGTCATGTTGTCTGTATGTCCCTTTAAGGTGCGGATTGTGAAAAGATCAGTCAGCGTCTGTGTTGGATGCTGGTGTCCGCCGTCACCTGCATTGATGACCGGGATGCCGGAAAACATGGAGGCAACCTTTGGAGCACCTTCCTTTGGATGGCGCATTGCACAGATGTCTGCATAGCAGGATACAACACGGATCGTATCAGCAACGCTCTCGCCCTTAGAAGCAGAACTGTTTTCGGCAGAAGAAAAGCCAATAACAGTACCCCCGAGATTAAGCATTGCTGATTCGAAGCTTAACCGGGTTCGTGTGCTTGGCTCATAGAAAAGTGTAGCAAGACGTTTGCCGTCGCATTTGTGTGCATACTTGGTTGGATTTTCTTTAATATCATTAGCCAGATTTAAAATATTATCCAGCTCATCCATGGACAGATCCAATGGGTTTAATAAGTGTCTCATAGAGAATAACTCCTTTCCGATTGTATGACTCATTTGATTCACGGGTATTATATAACAGAAAGAAGAAAATGGGAAGAGAAAATTAAAAGTTCTTTAAAAAAAAAGGAAAAACTTGTATTTGGCAAATTGGTATGATAAAATAAGAACTGTCTGTACAATTGTGAATTTACAGACATTAGCTCTAAAATTAAAATGAAGAAAGAGTAGGAATGAAAGAAAAAGAGTATGGGCGACAACGAAGAATTATCTGTTGATCAGGAGACTGTCGATCAGAAAGTGGATCAGCCAGAGATTGGTGATGAGCCGCAGCCGCAAAATTCCACAGATGACTTTGACCCGAAAAAGCACACACGTGTGCAGACGGGAGCAAATGGAGAGCTTTGCTTTCAGGGATTGACGCAGGCAGAGGTAGAAGCGCGTATTGCAGACGGACAGGTAAATGCCATTCAGGATTCAAGCAACCGCAGTGTTAAAGATATTGTGATGGGAAACACATTGACGTTTTTCAACTTTATCAATATCGTGCTGTTGGCACTAGTTTTATCTGTTCGCTCCTACAAAAACATGCTGTTCATCTTTATCATCATCGCAAATACGCTGATTGGTATTTTTCAGGAAATCAAGGCAAAGATTACGCTTGATAAATTGAAGATCCTGACAGTAAGTCATGTAGATGTAATACGTGATGGTGTGAAAAAGTCTGTAACAGTTTCAGAACTGGTAAAGGATGATGTTATTTTGCTAAAGAGCGGAGGACAGATTCCAGCGGACGGTGTGATTTTGGATGGAGAGGTGGATGTAAATGAATCTCTTTTAACAGGAGAGTCTGATTCAATCCATAAGACGTGCGGCAGCAAGGTGCTGTCGGGAAGCTTTGTGACATCAGGAAAGGCAATGTGTCTTCTGACAGAAGTTGGACATGATTGTTATATGGAAAAGCTTTCGTCAGAGGCAAAACAGTTTAAGCGCTATAAGACAGAGCTGCAGAGAAATCTGGATACGATCTTAAAGTTTATCAGTATCATTATTGTACCGCTTGGCATTATATTATTTGCAAAGCAGTATTGGATCTCAGGCAGTACCTATGAGCAGGCAGCACTTGATACAGTAGCCGCAGTGCTTGGTATGATCCCAGAAGGTCTTGTACTTTTGACTAGTGTGGCGCTGGCACTTGGTGCAGTTCGTCTGGCGAGACGAAGCACGCTTGTTCGTGAGCTGTTTTGTATCGAAACTTTGGCGCGTGTAGATACGCTTTGTCTTGATAAGACAGGAACAATCACAGAAGGTCATCTCTGCGTACAGGGTGAGGAATCAGTAAAGGAAGACGTTGATTTAGAGCAGCTGATGGGCAGAATGGTTGCAGCACTTGGAGATGAAAATGAGACATTTCAGGCGCTTCGTCAGCATTACAAGAGAAACCAGTCAACAAACACAAAGCTTGTGCTTCCATTTTCGTCAGAGCGTAAGTTCAGCGGTGTTGTGTTTGAGGGAGAAGGAACGTACCTTATGGGTGCATATCAGTTTATTTTCCCACAGGCAGATCCGGCAGTGCTTGAAAAGATTGCAGCATATGCAAGTCAGGGCCTTCGTGTGCTGACAGTTGCACACAGCCCAAATGAGATGACAGACTATACGTTAGCAGAGGGTTTTGAGATTGTTGGCTTTGTCTTCATGACAGATGTTGTTCGTAAGAATGCACCTGATATTTTAGGCTATTTTGAGGAGCAGGGTGTTGATTTAAAGGTAATCTCAGGTGATGATCCTGTAACGGTAGCGGCAATTGCAGCACGCGCCGGATTAAAGGATGCCGACAAATATATAGATGCCACAACAATCCATACTGATGAGGAGATGGAGGATGCCATCTTAAAATATTCAGTCTTTGGACGTGTTACTCCAAAGCAAAAGCAGCAGATGGTAAGGCTTCTAAAGCAAAATGGCCGTACAGTAGCTATGACTGGTGATGGTGTAAACGATGTGCTTGCACTTAAGGATGCCGATGTTAGCATTGCGATGGCATCAGGAAGTGAGGCAGCAAAAAATACTGCTAATCTAGTATTGTTAAATTCAGACTTTGCATCACTTCCACATATTGTAAATGAAGGACGGCGTGTCATCAACAATATCAAGGCAGCAGCTTCAATGTTCTTAATTAAGACAGGATTTTCTGTTTTGACAGCACTTTTGACAATCATTGTTGGACAGAATTATCCATTCCAACCGATTCAGCTGTCAGTCATCAACGGATGTGCAGTTGCAATTCCAACGATGCTTTTGCAGCTAGAACCAAGCTTCCAGAAGGTCAACAAGCATTTCTTCAGAGAGGTGCTTAGAATGTCAATGCCGGCAGCCATTACTATTACAGCAATGATTACCATTATAAACAATATTGGCCATTCAATTGGAACGCCGCGTGAGATGCTTTCAACTGTATGTGTACTGGCAACAGGATGGGTTTATCTGATCACACTTCGTCAGGTATATTCGCCAATGACAGGATACCGCAAATTTGTTATCTACCTTATGCAGACAGCTTACCTTGTAGCAATGGTAATTGGTCAGCGTATTATGGAACTAGTTGGATTAAACTTTACCTGCGTTATAGTCACATTGGCAGCAGTAAACTTCGCACCAATGATTATTGATCTTGCAACAAAGGGTTATGATAAGTTTTTCTATTGGTACGATCATCGCCATGATGTTAAGCCGCCAAAGCCGATAAAGGTAAAGACAAGACGATTTAGAGGTGTATAAGAAAAAATATTATGAACAAAAAGTACAGCAATTTGCGGATTGCTGTGCTTTTTTTATATGCCGGAATTAGTATGGCATGTCTGCCATAGAATAAAGAAAGGGTGAGTATGACCTGTAAGATTTAAGGTGGGGGAATGCATGCGAGCAGCAATATATCTTCGACTGAGCAAAGAAGATAAACAGGAGAGCATTGAGAATCAGAGGGCTCTTTTAAGGAAGTATGCAAATGATCATGACTTTTTGATTGTAAAAGAATATACAGATGAAGCAATATCTGGTTTAACAGATATGCGCCCTGGCTTTGCTAATATGATGGAGGATGCCAGAAAAGGTCATTTTGATGTGATTCTGGCAAAGAATCAGTCACGTTTTTCACGGAATTTCTTACATATTGAGCAGTACCTTCATCGGGAACTGCCGCACCTGAATATTCGTTTTATTGGTGTGACGGACGGCGTAGATACAGGCAGAATTGATAATATTGCAGTGCGTCGAAGTGGGAAAAAGACGAGACAGATATATGCTCTTGTGAACGAATGGTATTGCCAGGAGATTTCCGAAAACGTGCGAGAAATCCTGCATCAGAAGGTTCTCCGAGGTGAGTTTATTGGAAGCAGTGCTCCGTTTGGTTATCAAAAGTCACCAGAGGATTCACATAAGCTAATATTAAAAGAACCAGAGGCATCAATTGTAAGAGAACTATTCGAGGCATATGCAAACGGCACACCAGTCAAAGAGCTTGTGAAGCATTGTCAGCAAAAAGCATATCCATCACCAGATGCTAAAGCAGGCTGGAGCAGCAGAAGCATTTACCGGATTTTATCAAACGAGTGTTACACCGGGAAAATAGTGCAGGGAAAGACAAGGACAGTCAGCTACAAAAATCAAGCGAGGATACAGATTCCGCCAGAAGAGTGGATTAGGATTGCACATGTCCATGAACCGATTATATCAGAAGAAATGTTCTTTTTTGTACAGGAGAAAAAACAAAGTCGCTTCACCGAGTAGGTATTTGTGAAAATGACTGCGGCCATACCATTTCCTCCTTCCCATGTTGCAGGCATTATCGCAGGTGACGGTACGCTTTCTGGAGGTCATATTCAGGGAATTGCACCGCAGGCTTTAATCGTGTCTGTACGTGTTCTCGATGCTCACGGAAAAGGAAGGCTGTCAGCTATGCTTGAAGGCATTCGCTGGCTTAAAGAAAATAAAAAACGCCTTGGCATACAGATTGTAAATATCTCAGTAGGTTCAGTCAAAAAACAGAAGGAAAATTCACAGCTTGTCCAAGCAGTAGAATCGCTTTGGGACAGTGGTCTTGTGATTTGTTCAGCGGCAGGTAATGAAGGTATGCAGCAGCATAATATTACGTCGCCTGGAATAAGCAGAAAAATTATTACTGTTGGATCTTGTGACGATAAAGAAATGATTGATGAGGGTGGAAAATTTTACCACAATTATTCAGGAAGAGGACCGACAATTGCCTGTATTTGCAAGCCAGAGATCGTGGCACCTGGAACAAATATTGTGGCAACAAATGCAATGAAGGGGGAAGATGACCACCCTTATACAGTAAAGAGCGGAACAAGCATGTCTACGCCTATGGTATCTGGTGCAGCAGCTCTTTTATTGGAACGCTATCCCAAAATGACAAATACAAATGTGAAGCTAAAGCTTTGGAAAAGTGCGAAAAATCTAGGTTTGCCGCGCAGTCATCAGGGGTGGGGACAGCTTGATATAAGCCATTTACTTGAATAGTGCTTGCATAATACAAACAAATAATGTATAATGAGCAACAGAAAATGAAAAATGGAAGGCGTAAGAAAGGTTACGTATTATGAAGCAAACAATGAAAAGAATAACGGCAGTACTAGTAGCAGTATGTCTTTGCATGCTGTCTGTCGTATCCGTCTTTGCACAGCAGGATGGCCCTGATGTCAAGGCGGAGGCATACTGTGTAATTAACAGAAAGGACGGCTCCATTGTATATTCCAAAAATATGGATGACCGTTACTACCCGGCAAGTATCACGAAAATTATGACGGCACTTGTCACACTTGAGCATTGTACTGATCTTGACGATACTGTTGTATTTAACAGTGAGGTTATGGATTCTATCAGCAGCAACAGCTCTACATTAAATCCAGTGGCAATATTGGATGAGGAGATGACAGTGCGTGATGCGCTGTTTGGCCTTATGCTTAATTCTGCAAATGAATGTGCGAGCGCGCTGGCAGTTTATACGGCAGGCTCCATTGACGAATTTGTTGAGATGATGAATGAGAAGGCACAAGAGCTTGGTGCAGTCAATACACATTACATGAATGCGCATGGACTAGATGATGATGATCATTACACAACAGCTCACGATATGGCGATTATTTTTGACGCAGCATTGAAAAATGATGTTTTTCGCTATGTTGATTCAACAGAAACCTACACTATTCCGGCAACAAACAAGTATGGTGAGAGAAACTGTACCAGCACAAATCAGCTGATTAATGGTGCGCGTCCATATGAAGGTGTGTATGCAGGAAAAACAGGACATACTGCAAAAGCAGGACGTACATTGGTTACAGCAGCATATCGTGACGGCATGGATCTAATCTGTGTAATCATGAAATCAGATAACGATAATTTCTACAGCGATACCGAGACATTATTCGACCATGCATTTTTAAAGGTGCAGGGAAACGAGCAGGAAGTATATGCCGCAGCAGATGATTCTGTAATGGCGCAAAATGATCTGGCTTCCGGATTAAATGTGCGTCAGTATCCAAGCACATCAGCACCGCGAATTGCTTCTTTAATGCCAGGTGATGCAGTTCACCGCATTGGAACATTTGGAAACTGGAGTCAGGTTGAGACACCAAATGGTGTTGGCTATGTCTCTTCACAGTATCTTATTTTCCAGGATGGCACACCTGTAGGAACATACGAAGTTGTAAATACACTGACAGATGATCAGAAGTCAGCAGCACCTGTTTTGACTTCACAGGAGTCAGATGAGACAGAGGTGACAAACAGCGAGGAGTCTTTAGAAGCTTCGCAGCCTGAATCACAGGCACAGGAAAATGAAAGTAATGAAGCAGAGACAAACGCACAGAATCAGCAGGTAACAACTGCAGCAGCAGGCCCGACCATTCCGCAGCAGACATACCGCTATCAGCTGACCATTAACAATTTAACTATTGTCATCATTGGCGTTATCTTTGCAATTGCGATTGTTGTTGCAATTCTTGCAGTTACATTAATCAGAAGACGAAACAAAGACGACGATGACGATATGTATGAGCAGGAAGCAGGAAACAACGAAGAAAAGGAAGTTGTTCCAACACCTATATCTGCACAGGAAAAAGTACAGCGTGCACAAAAAACAGCAAAGGCACATGTAAAGCAGAGCGAAAAAGATCAGGCAGCACGAAAGAAGGCAGCCAAGAATAAACGTCCAGCAGAGGAAGCAAAAGAAGAGCCAAAAGAAGAAGCAGTACCAGTGCAGGATACACACACTGTATGGGAGCCGCAGGAAATTGAGGAAGCCGAATGGGATAATGATCCAGAGCAGGAAAATGCAGAAGACGAAGGCTTTTTTGAAGAAAGCGGTGAAGAAGCTCCACAAGAGTACGAAGACGAGTATCAGGATGAATCATATGATGACTACGGCGAGTACGAAGAATATTCCGACGAGGATGACTGGGGCGATGAAATCCTAGAAGATGACTGGGATGAAGAATAAGAACAGAAAAAAATGTAATGATTACTTGATTTTTCTGTAAAATATGTTATACTAACAATAGATCCTGGGGTGTACGAAGTCTTGCTTTTATTTGAACCTACATGACTTAATACGGGATTCCTATATTGTCAGGCAGATGTCAGGCCTCCGTTGTGCAGTGGAAGGCAGAAGTTTGATTGCGGTTGCCCACCTAGCATTAGCTAGGCGTCAAATGGGCAGGGACGGCACTCTGGGATAATACAAAAGATAAAATTATAACGTACGAAGGCATTACAGCAGAGCATTCTGCAGTAGTGCCTTCTTTCTTTTCTTGTGTGAATATTAAAAACGTTACAGTTCATGGATAAGCCAATATTGCGGCAAAGCCCGAAGGTGAATGGCTTTCACAAGCCGGACACTTGAAGCAGGTCTTTCAAAGTAATGTATGATAATAAAGAACATAAAAGGAACCTGCGGAGTTTGGTCCGGCGACGAAACCATTACACCGAAGGGCTTTCGTAACATGACGCATGAACTGTAACTTAAAAACAGGCGGCAGAGGTGTCAGCATGAAAAATTTCCGCGTGAGGCGTATCCATATCGTCTGCCTGGCTATTGCAACGGCAGAGATCTTGATCGCAGCTTTTGTGTTGTGGAAAAATGCCATTTGGAATGAAACAAAAATCCAGACGGCAAATAAACAAAGTGTTTTATTAGAGACACAAGAAGAAACAACGTCTGGTATACAGGAAAGTGAAAAAACAGCGACACAAAATCAGGAAGAAACAAAACCAGCTGAGGAAGCTGTATCTTCTATGCCATCTATGCGTGTAAAGCTGAAAAATTCGGACAATACCTCATTTGAGCATGCCAAGGTAATCATAACATGTCCAGATACATTTCACATACAGTCTGGAACAAAGGAGCAGATCTTTACCGGAGGACAGACTGTTACGATAACACCAGAGCATCCATTTTTTCAGGAAGGATCGATTCGTGTGGCATCGGAGGGCGGCTTCGTTATAATTGACAGTATCTTAAGGCGCGGAATCAGCCATGAATATGAAGGCGTTCTTGATTTATATCTTGGTGAACAGGGCATTGTGATTGTAAATGAACTTCCGCTTGAAGATTATGTTTCAAAGGTAGTGCCAAGTGAGATGCCTGTTTCCTATGGATTAGAAGCAGCTAAGCTGCAGGCTGTATGTGCACGTACATATGCATATGAGCGCATTCTTCACCAAAAAACGATTGATAATTATGGCTCATTTGCAGATGATTCTGTAGATTATCAGGTGTATAACAGTGCAGGTTATCAGGAGATTTCAGCGCAGGGAGCAAAGCTTACATCAGGCGTGATAATGACGCGTGACGGTGCGCCAATCGTGCCATATTATTTTTCAACTTCATGCGGCTATACTGCAGATAACCTTGCATGGTCTGGAAATCAGACGCTTGCTTATCTGAAATCACTTAATTTAACAGGAGAGCCAGATCGCGATATGACAGATGAGGCGACAGTCAGCGCATTTTTGCAGGATCAGAATGCAGCTGGCTTAGAGTCAAATATGGCATGGTACAGGTGGCGCTGTGAGATTCCTCTTGATGTAATGCAGGAACTGTTTTTAAAACGTCTTCCAGCGCTTAGCGCCAGTCAAAGCGAATGTATCAAGGCAGAAGGAGAAAGCCTAGAAAAGATCATCAGCTCAACATTAACATCTGTGCAGGTGACGGGTCGTTTTGCCGGAGGCATGGCATCCGGGCTTCAGCTTACATACGAAAAAGGAAGTGTCTTGGTGACAGGAGAACTTGTTATGAGAAAGCTTTTAAGTGAACCAAACCGTACATATCAAAATAAATCAGAGGAAACAGTATCACTAAGCGAAGGAAATTATCTCCCCAGTGCCTTTTTTTGCCTGATTCCTGTGACAAATCAGGATACGCTGACTGGCTATGTGATTTGCGGCGGCGGAAATGGACATGGTATCGGGTTATCACAAAATTGTGCGTACCAGCTATTAGAGCAGGGAAAAACGTGGCAGGAGATTCTTTTGTTTTTTTATCAGGGGATTGCATTTGATACAATAACATGGTAAACTATCAAAGTGAATGTTTTCACATGAAGATATGTCAGCATTCGAAGCTGCAGGAGGAGGAAAATTATGACAAAAATAGCAATGACAACTCCATTAGTAGAGATGGACGGAGATGAGATGACCAGAGTTCTCTGGAAGATGATTAAGGACGAGCTGATTCTCCCGTTTGTTGATTTGAAAACAGAATATTATGATTTGGGACTTGAATACCGTGACCAGACACGCGATCAGGTAACGATTGATAGTGCGAATGCTACAAAGAAGTACGGTGTTGCCGTTAAGTGCGCAACGATCACTCCAAATGCGGCAAGAATGACAGAGTATAACCTGCATGAGATGTGGAAAAGTCCAAATGGAACCATTCGTGCAATTTTAGATGGAACTGTATTCCGTGCACCGATTCTTGTAAAAGGTGTAGAGCCGCTTGTAAAAAATTGGAAGAAGCCAATCACAATTGCAAGACATGCGTATGGTGATGTCTATAAGGCAACTGAGATGAAGATTCCGGGACCGGGAAAGACAGAGCTTGTTTACACAAATGAAGCTGGTGAGGAGACAAGAGAGCTGATCCATAACTTTACAGGAGCAGGTATCATTCAGGGACAGCACAATGTCGTTGCTTCCATTGAGAATTTTGCACATTGCTGCTTTAGATATGCACTTGATACAAAGCAGGATCTGTGGTTTGCGACAAAAGATACCATTTCCAAAAAGTATGATCACACCTTTAAGGATATTTTCCAGGAGATCTATGATCGTGATTATAAGGAAGCATTTGAGAAGGCTGGCATTGAGTATTTCTATACATTGATCGATGATGCTGTTGCAAGAGTAATTCGTTCTGAGGGCGGATATATCTGGGCTTGCAAGAATTACGATGGTGATGTTATGAGTGATATGGTAGCAACTGCATTTGGTTCTCTGGCAATGATGACATCTGTTTTAGTATCTCCGAATGGCTGCTATGAGTATGAGGCTGCTCACGGAACTGTACAGAGACATTATTATCAGTATAAGGAAGGAAAGAAGACTTCCACTAACCCAGTTGCAACAATTTTTGCATGGAGCGGTGCATTCAGAAAAAGAGGCGAGATGGACGGCTTAGAGAAGCTGTGTGATTACGCAGACAAGCTGGAGAAGGCAACGATTGATACAATCGAGTCTGGCATTATGACAAAGGATTTATCTGCAATCACAACGCTTCCAAATGCACAGACAGTAACTAGTGAGGAATTTCTTAGTGCAATCAGAAGCAGATTGGAGGCATTGCTTGCATGAGTGTTCTGAGAGCAGGAAATACAACACTTGAGGATGGAAAGGTACGCATCTGTGTGCCAATCGCTTATGAAACGGAAAAAGAGATTTTAGAAGAGTCTGTGCGTATTGGAAAAAGCAGTGTGGCAGATATTGCCGAGTGGCGTATCGACTGGTATCAGGATGTGTTTCAGCCAAGAAAGAGAAATGCGCTTGCAAAAAAAATTCGTGAGAATCTGCAGGGAAAGCCGCTTTTAGTAACATTTCGAAGCAGACGAGAAGGCGGTGAGAGGGATATTACTCCCGCAGCTTATCAGACACTTCTTGATGAAATAATAGAAAGTAATAATATAGAAAGCAATGTGGTTGACCTTCTTGATGTTGAGCTTAGTCAGGGAATGGCATGTGTACAGGAATTGATAAAACATGCACATCAGATGGGTATCGGTGTGATTGTATCACAGCACGATTTTAAAAAGACACCAGAAGCTTCGAGTCTTATTACAACAATGGAGCAGATGGCAAGCTATGGCGCAGATGTCTGCAAAATAGCAGTAATGCCTCAGTCTCTTGCAGATGTGGCGGCGCTTCTTTTAGCGACAGGAACTATGAAGGAGAATCATCCAGAGACACTCTTAATTACAATGTCAATGGGGCGCATAGGATGTGTGAGCAGGCTTTGCGGCGGCTTATTTGGCAGCGTAATGAGTTTTGGAAGCATGGGAAAAGCCAGTGCACCGGGACAGGTATCAGCAAAAGAGCTGTCAGATGTGTTATGGGCAATTGAGCGGGCAGTTGAATGATACCCAATGTTTTTGCGGGTCCCAAGCTCAAAACCCTTATCGTGCAAGCACGAACGGTTTTTGGAGCTTTTGACCCTGGTATCATAATATAAAAAAGCAGTCATCAGTTTTGATATTTGATGACTGCTTTTTTTAGATTTACTATAATTATGGTCTTACCTTTGGAAGTGTTTCAATAAATTCAGCGTTATTTTTTGTGTGTACAAAATGATTTAAAATTTGTTCAATTGCATCATCATTCTTTAGTCCGCTTATGCTTTTGCGGATAGTGGAAACAGCTGTAAGTTCATCTGGTGTCAGAAGCAGATCTTCGCGTCTTGTTCCAGAACGGGTAATATCAATTGCCGGGAAGATACGGCGCTCAGACAGCTTTCTGTCTAATACAAGCTCCATGTTTCCAGTTCCCTTAAATTCCTCAAATACCATATCATCAAGACGGCTTCCTGTGTCAACAAGTGCAGTGGCAAGGATAGTAAGACTGCCGCCCTCACGCATATTTCTGGCAGCACCGAAAAATTTCTTTGGCATGTGAAGTGCAGCCGGATCAAGTCCTCCAGAAAGAGTGCGTCCGCTTGGAGTCACGGTAAGGTTATATGCGCGAGCCAGGCGAGTCAGGCTGTCTAATAAAACCATAACATCCTGCTTATGCTCAACAAGACGCTTTGCGCGCTCAAGAACCATCTCAGCAACCTGCTTGTGGTGCTCAGGTGTTTCATCAAATGTAGAATAAATTACCTCAACATGATCTCCCTGAATGGATTCACGGATATCTGTAACCTCCTCTGGGCGCTCATCAATAAGAAGAATGATAAGATGCATGTCAGGATAATTGTGGGTAACAGCATTTGCAATCTCCTTTAAAAGAGTTGTCTTTCCAGCCTTTGGCGGGGAGACGATCATACCGCGCTGTCCCTTTCCGATAGGGCTGATAAGATCAACAATGCGAAGTGCAGTGGAGCCGCCTTCAACCTCCATAGACAGACGACTGTTCGGGAAAACAGGAGTCAGCTTTTCAAAATTCGGTCTGTGTGAGCAAAGCTCAGGATTAACACCATTGATTGTATTTATGCGAATCAAAGCATCATATTTATTATCATCTGGATTTGCTTTTTGGAATCCATCTACCATATCACCTGTTCTCAGGCCAAAACGACGAATCTGAGACGGCGCAACATATACATCCTGCTGACCAGTTAAGAAGTTTGCAGAGCGAAGGAAACCAAAGCCTTCCTGTAAAACCTCAAGAATACCGCATGCCGGCTGGCATCCTTCTGGAAGAGCACCATCATTATCAAAGCGGTTTGCAAAATCATCACGCATTGCATTATCAAAACGATTAGAATACTGAGCAGATGTATCTCTGGAATCAAAACGATTCTGACTGGAAAGCTCTGTTCTGGAATCAAAACGATTGACAGCATCAGTACGGTTTGTCATATCGTTTCTGTTAATAGCATCATTTCTGTCATTTCGATTAAAGTCGGTACGGTTTTGATAGTCATTTCTGGAATCAAAACGGTTCTGGAAATCATTTCTATAATTGTCGTAGCGGTTTGTGTAATCTCTTGAAGAATTGTTATAGCGGTTCTGATAATCATTTCTGGAATCATAGCGGTTTGAGTAGTCATTTCTGGCTGAAAAATCACTGCGGCCTGAAAAATCTCTTCCTGAATTATCAAAACGTCCCTGGGAATCATTTCTTGTAGTATCAAAACGATTTTGAACATCATTTCTCGTAGAGTCAAAGCGGTTTGGGGAATCCATTCTTGTATTATCAAAGCGGCTTGGAGAATCCATTCTTGTATTATCAAAGCGTCCCTGGGAATCATTTCTTGCAGTATCGAAGCGATTTACAGAATCCTCACGCCAGTTAGAATCAGGGCGGCCGTTTCGTACACGCGGCTTACGCGGATGAACCGTGTGGGTGTTTGACTGGCGAAGATCCTTAAAGGAAGAGGAAGAATAGGAATTATTCCTGCTGTAAAAATTATTTCTTGCGGCAGCATATGAAGCTGCAGAAGCAGCATATGAGCGGCGCTCTCTTTGTGCTGTTGGATCAGCAAGTTTTTCAGCAGAAGAATCCTGTACATCATCAGAAGAAGATGGAGCAGAGCCCATTTGTGAAGAATCTGTCTCTGATAAAGCTGTCTTTGTATCATCGGAATTTGTCTCAGAAGATTCCGATGCAAGTGCGTTGTCGGATGAAGCCGCATCAGATGTTTGAACATTTTGTGTTTGCGGCGTCTGTGCCTGTTCAGGGCTAAGTCTTTCCAGAATTACATCAATCAGCTGCGCCTTGCGCAGAGTAGAAACGTTCTTAATGTGATTTTCTTTCGCAATCTGTTTTAGCTCAGTGAGCGGAAGTGATTTTAATTTTTCACGCATAAATAACCATGCCTTTCTCATGTTTTTGTCAGACAAAATACAAATTATAATTTTTTTTAATTTCACCTTTCGAAATGATGCAGCATTCGCATAGCTGCAGCGAAACATCGCACTACTATTATACGAATGAAATGGCAAAAAGTAAAGTAAAAAAATAAAGCAAAACTTGACGAATGTATGTAAAATTGATATCATTATTCTATAGTGCGTCACCGTGTGAAGGAGGAAAGAGATGCTGTGGGGAGAAAAACCGTATTATTCGCTTGATTATTACCTGAAGCAAACGTTTGGTTCTAAGACATATAAGGCATCGTTAGATGCTGGTTTTACTTGTCCAAACAGGGATGGAACAATCGGGCGCGGCGGATGTATTTTCTGCAGCAGAGGCGGTTCAGGTGAATTTGCCGGCAGCAGAGCGCTGTCAATTACCGAGCAGATCGACAGTCAGATTGAAAAGCTTGGCTCCTTTCATGCAAAGCAGTATATTGCGTATTATCAGGCTTTTACAAATACATATGCAGATTTGGATTATTTAAGACGTGTTTATGAGCCTTCTTTTTTACATGAAAAGGTTGCGGCAGTGGATATTGCGACAAGACCAGACTGTGTGGGAGAGGATGTTGTTTCACTTCTTTGTGAATATTCCAAAAGAAAGCCGGTGTGGGTAGAACTGGGACTTCAGACAATACACGAGGATACGGCAGCCTATATTAGACGTGGATATGACTTGACATGCTTTGAAAACGCATTAAAGCGTCTTCATGATGCACAGATTCCGGTAATCGTTCATGTGATACTTGGTCTTCCTGGAGAAGATAAGGAAAAAATGCTCGAAACTATTCGTTATCTGAATAATGCAGGGATCTTTGGCATCAAGCTGCAGCTTCTTCATGTGCTTGAAAATACTGATCTTGCAGATGAGTTTCGTGCTGGAAAGTTTCAGACATTGTCTATGGAAGCATATGTGGATCTTGTTGTTTCTTGTATCGGTGCACTTTCACCTGATATTGTCATTCACAGGCTGACAGGAGATGGTCCGTCAAATCAGCTTATTTCACCGCTGTGGAGCCGGGCAAAGCGCAGTGTACTTAACTGTATTCATCATGAATTGAAGACACGGGGAATATACCAAGGCTGCTTTTTAGAAGAGCAGAGCTGATATATAGAAAGGAACTATTGGATTATGGCAGAACCATTGACATTATATAAACTGATGATACTTTATTTATTGAAAAAGGTGAATTATCCGTTGTCAAACGGGCAGATGTCTGAGTTCTTTGTGAGTAAATCGTATACAGACTATTTTACCTTTCAGATGGTGATCAATGAACTGCTGGGAACATCTCTGATTCACAAGGAAACAATCAGAAATACATCACGCTACGAGCTGACAAAAGAAGGCGAAGAGGTACTCTTTTATTTTGAAAATAAAATAACAGGCGAAGTCAAACAGGACATGGATGATTTCTTGAAGGAAAATAATTTTAAGCTTCGGACAGAGAATTCTGTGCTGGCCAATTATTATAAGAGTACGGCAAGCAATGATTTCGAGATTGATTGTGTCGTAAAGGAAGGCAAGAATACATTAATTGAGCTAAAGCTTTCGGCAGCGACAGAGGAGATGGCTGAAAAGATGTGCGACAATTGGGAAAAGGCGAGCAAAGAAATTTATGAGTTTGCCATGAAAAAATTGTTATAAAAATAATAAAATAAGTACTTGCACAGAGGAATGTTTTGTGTTATGATTTTATTGTTGCGTTATAAGCGCTGTGTTCATACAGCGTCAAGTGCGCGTAAATTATTATGAATATGATGATGGTTGGGAACCATCACAAGGAAGAAGAGGTGAGCTCATGAAGGAAGGAATCCATCCAGAATATTATCAGGCAAAGGTTACCTGCAACTGTGGCAACGAGTTCGTTACCGGATCCACAAAGAAGGAGATCCACGTTGAAATCTGTTCTAAGTGCCATCCGTTCTACACTGGCCAGCAGAAGGCAACTTCCGCACGCGGACGTATTGATAAGTTTAACCGTAAGTATGGTTTAAAGAGTGAATGATGTTGACTGAAGCAGGTTGAGATTTTTATCTCAACCTCTTTTGTCGTTTAAGGATAAACAAAGGAGTGCGGATGAAGTCATCAGGAATTGGCGGCCAGGCCGTCATGGAAGGAATTATGATGCGAAACGGCAGCGAGTATAGTGTGGCTGTTCGCAAGGAAAATGGAGAAATTGAAGTAAAAAAAGAAACATATAAGGGTGTGGGATCAAAGTGCAGGCTGTTTCGTCTTCCATTTATAAGAGGAATTTTTAGCTTTGTGGATTCACTCGTACTTGGTATGAAATCTTTAAATTATTCTGCAAGCCTTTTTATGGAGGACGGCGAGGAAGAAGAAAAACCGGGACGCTTTGAAAAATGGCTTCAGGAAAAATTTGGCGATAAAGCAGAAAAAGTAATTATGGATCTGACCATGGTTATTTCCATCATATTAGCCATGGGGATTTTCATGGTATTTCCAACATGGGTATCCACACTTATGAAGCCGCTTCTTGGAAATGGCATTTGGATGGCACTTTTTGAAGGCGTGCTTCGTATCGTTATTTTTATTGCCTATGTAGGGCTGATCTCATTGATGCCAGATATTAAAAGAACATATATGTATCACGGTGCAGAGCATAAGTGTATTAACTGTATCGAGCACGGACTGCCGTTAACGGTAGAAAATGTCATGAAAAGTTCTAAGGAGCATAAGCGCTGTGGAACTAGCTTTTTGTTAATTGTCATGGTTATCAGTATTCTTTTCTTTTTGGTGATTCGTCCAGAGACATTGTGGCTTCGCCTGGTATCAAGAATCCTTTTGATTCCGGTAATTGCCGGCGTTTCCTTTGAGTTTTTGCGTCTTGCTGGAAACAGTGACAACCCAGTTGTTAATCTTTTAAGTAAGCCAGGTCTAATGCTTCAGGGACTGACCACAAAGGAGCCGGATGAAAAGATGGCAGAGGTAGCTATCTGTGCAGTAGAGGCCGTATTTGACTGGAAGGCATATGAGGAGGCAAACTTTAATTGATGGAAGAAATTTCATGGGGACAGCTTTTGAGTGAGGCGAAAGACACGCTTGCAAAAGCAAATGTACCAGATGCAGACATTGACGCATGGCTTCTTATGGAGCACTGTTTTTCGATTACAAAGAGCTTCTTCTTTTTAAACCGCAGACAAATTGTGGAACCAAAAGAAAAGATAAAACAGTATCGTGAATTTATAAAACAGCGTGCAGCGCGTATTCCGCTTCAGTATCTGACAAAGACGCAGGGGTTTATGGGGTTAGAGTTCTCTGTAACCCCTGCTGTTTTGATACCGAGACAAGATACAGAGACGCTTGTAGAGACAGTGCTTTCATATGCAAAGGATAAGCCAGGGGCAAGTCTTGTTGATGTGTGCACGGGAAGTGGCTGCATAGCTGTGTCGCTCGCTCATTACGGAAATTTTGCACAGGTAACAGCGTCCGACATTTCAAGTGAGGCGCTTTTTGTGGCAAAGAAAAATGCAGCAGACAATCATGCACCAGTACAGTTTTTTGAGAGTGATTTGCTCGAACAGGTGCCAGGGCGATTTGACATGATTGTGTCAAACCCACCTTACATTGAAGACGATGTAATTTTAGGGTTAGAGCCGGAGGTAAAGGATAATGAACCTATGCTTGCTTTATCAGGCGGAAAAGATGGGCTTATCTTTTACAGGCGGCTGACTGAAACTGCAAAAGATCATTTAAATCCAGGCGGTGCACTTTTTGTCGAGATCGGCTATAACCAGTGGGAAGCGGTGGCAGAGCTGTTTCGTGCAAATGGTTTTTCAAAGCCGACGCTTGTGCGAGATCTTGCAGGACTTGACCGCGTGGTGTGGGGCGTGCTGGATGAGATATGATTCATAGTATTATAATAACCAGTGGCGAGACAAAACAATTGTTAAGCCGCGTCTGTAGATGAAAAAATGTGAATAGAATAATAGAAAAGAGGAGTTATTTATGTTTGACCGTTTGGATGATATATTAATCCGCTTTGAGGAGCTTCTTCATGAGCTGGGCGATCCGGTATTAGCATCTGATCCAGAGAAATTTCGCCGTCTTATGAAGGAGCAGGCCGAGCTTGCCCCTCTGGTGGAGACCTATACACAGTATAAGAAAACAAAAAAAAGCATTGAGGAAAATCTGGAGCTTTTAGAGGAAGAGCGTGATGAAGAGATGCGCGAGCTTTTAAAGGAAGATCTTGCCGAGGCAAAAAAACAGATGCCTGAGCTTGAAAAAGAGTTAAAGCTTTTACTTCTTCCAAAAGATCCTAATGATGAGAAAAACGTATTTGTTGAGATTCGTGCCGGTGCAGGCGGAGATGAGGCAGCACTTTTTGCTGCAGATCTGTTTCGTATGTACAGCAGATTTGCAGAGAGAAACCGCTGGAAAAGTGAGCTGATAAGTGTAAATGAGAGTGGTATTGGCGGCATGAAGGAGGTTGTATTTATGATCTCCGGACAAGGTGCTTATTCCAGACTTAAATACGAAAGCGGTGTGCATCGTGTTCAGCGTGTGCCTGAGACAGAAAGCGGCGGACGAATCCACACTTCAACAGCAACAGTTGCAATCATGCCAGAGGCAGAGGATGTTGATGTTGTGATTGATATGAACGATTGCAAGTTTGATGTATTCCGTGCGTCAGGAAATGGTGGCCAGTGTGTCAATACGACAGATTCAGCTGTACGTCTGACTCATATTCCAACTGGAATCGTAATTTCCTGCCAGGACGAAAAGTCTCAGCTAAAAAATAAAGATAAGGCATTGAAGGTACTTCGTGCTAAGTTGTTTGAACTTGAGACAGCAAAGAAGCAGGACGAGCAGGCTGAGTACAGACGAAGCCAGATTGGAACAGGAGACCGTTCTGAGAAAATTCGTACTTATAATTTTCCGCAGAGCCGCGTGACAGATCACAGAATCAAGCTGACACTTTATAAACTTGATGCCATTATGGACGGTGATCTCTTTGAATTGATTGACAGTCTGACAGCAGCAGATCAGGCTGAAAAACTGTCGAATATGGAAAATCAGACAATGTAGTTTTACAAAAAGAGTTGTATTATTTTGTGTAAATTGCTCTTTTTTGACAAAACCATCAAAAAATATAGACTTTCTGAAAAAATATGATATAATCTTTTTAGCTATGTGGAAAGGAAGGATTAGATATGAACATTGGACTTACCGCTCATAACAGCAAAAAGACGCTGCTGGAAAGTTTTTGCATTGCGTATAAAGGCATTTTTAAGAAGCATACGCTGATTGCGACCAATGCGACAGCAAACCACATTGTCAAAGCGACAGGCATGAAAGTGACCAGTTTGCTTCCGGGTCAGATGGGAGGCTCGAAGCAGATGCAAAATATGATCGCAAACAATGATATCGATCTGGTTATATTTTTTCACAGTGCTGATTTAGAGCAGGATGCAGAAAGTATGAATCTGGCTGAGATTTCACGGTTGTGTGATATGTATAATATCCCTCTGGCGACGAACATCGCCACCGCAGAGTCACTTGTATTGTGTCTTGACCGAGGTGATATGGAGTGGAGAGATTACAAATAGTACGCAGTTATGCACAGAATGCAGCCCTTAAGGCTGCATTCATTTGTTTTTAAGCAATATTTAATTTAAAGCTTAAAAACAGATAATAAAATAAATTCACAAGTGATTAAAAAAGGAGACATCATGGAGCATAGAGAAATATCCAGAGCTGTTATCAAACGGCTGCCGCGGTATTATCGTTATCTGGGAGAACTTATGCAGGAGGGCGTAGAGCGAATTTCTTCCGGAGAGTTATCCAAAAGAATGCAGATCACGGCGTCACAGATTAGACAGGATCTGAATAATTTTGGAGGCTTCGGACAGCAGGGATACGGCTATAATGTAAAGTATCTTTATCATGAAATCGGAAAAATATTGGGGCTTGATAAGACATACAATTTAATTATAATCGGTGCAGGAAATCTTGGTCAGGCAATTGCAAACTATGCAAATTTCGAGCGTCGTGGTTTTGTTGCAAAGGCAATGTTTGATACAAATCCACAGTTAAAGGGAAAGACTGTGCGTGGTATTCCAGTTTATTCAATGGATGATCTGGAAGATTATATCAGAAATAATGACGTTCAGATTGCAGCACTGACTCTTCCGAAGGCAGGAGCAGAGGCGGCAGCAAAAAGACTTATTAAGATTGGCATTCGCGGTATCTGGAATTTTGCCCACACCGATCTTCGTGTACCAGATGATGTGGTTGTAGAAAATGTTCATTTGTCGGAGAGTCTGATGCGTATTTCATATCGTCTTAGCAATCAGGAGGATTAATCATGAAGCAGCTGTTGACAGGAAAGCAGATGAAGCAGGCGGACACATGGTCAATTAAAGAGTTTGGAATGGAAAGCCTGATTTTGATGGAGCGTGCAGCACTTTGTGCAGCACAGCACATCATGTCAGTGCAAAAACCAGGACGCGTCTTTATTATGTGCGGCATGGGAAATAATGGTGCTGATGGACTGGCAATGGCAAGAATCCTATCACAAAACGGCTGGTCTGTCAGAATCGCTGCTGTTGGACAAATCGAGAAGGCAACAAAGGAATGGCTTTATCAAAAAGCGCTTTTAGACAAAATGGATATTTTGCCTGTGCAATACTTTTATGAGCCAGATGATAAGGATGAAGAAGAGTACAGATTAGAGCTTTCAAATCTTTATGTGCCGGCGCAGGTGTATGTGGATGCTCTATTTGGCGTTGGCTTGTCGCGCAGTGTGAGTGGAGTTTACCGCGCTGCTATTGAAGAGTGGAACGAACATAAAAAAGAGTGCGGTGCATATGGCGTTGCTGTTGATATATGCTCTGGTTTAGACGCAAAAAGCGGACAGGTGCTCGGTGCATGTGTTAAGGCAGATGTACAGATCACGTTTGGCTATGGAAAAGTAGGTCAGTTTCTATATCCTGGTGCATCATTATCAGATAAGACAATCATATGCGATATAGGTATGCCAAATGAAGCAGTTTATCATATAGACGGACTGCCATTTAATTGTCTTGAAAAATCTGATGCAAAAGACTGGCTTGGCAGCCGCTGTCTGTGGGGCAATAAAGGGACGTTTGGCCGTGTTGTGATTATTGCAGGAAGCAGCGGCATGGCAGGAGCTGCATATTTGTCGGCACTTGCTGCCTATCGCACAGGAGCTGGTCTTGTTGATATTGTCACACCTGAATGCAATCGTCTGGTTTTACAGCAGCTGCTTCCAGAGGCAGTGCTCCATTGTATTCCAAAAAATGAAGACGAAGAAGAGCTGTCATATCTGCAAAATGAGGTACTTAAAAAGGCAAAAGCTATTGTGATCGGACCAGGACTTTCAACCGATACCTTAGCAAAAAAGCTTTTGGATATGGTCTTAGAGTGGAATAAATCACAAAATTGCCCTATTGTTATTGATGCAGATGCCTTAAATTTGCTTGCAATGAGAACAAATATTGATCAGGCAGAATACCTTGGAGAAAATGTTATTCTTACGCCGCATCCAGGTGAGCTTGGTCGCTTAATGAACTCATCTGCGAAGGAGGCAGCTAAAAATCTTTTGTCTTTTGCAGAAGAATTACAAAAAAAGTTTGGATGCATATGTGTCTGCAAGGATGCTCGCACAGTCATTCTAACACAAAAAAACAGATATCTTAATCTTACCGGAAACAGCGGTATGGCAACAGGCGGAAGCGGTGACGTACTGACAGGCGTGATCGCGTCGCTTGCCGCACAGGGGCTGTCTGCCGAGAGGGCAGCTGTTCTTGGTGTCTGGCTGCATGGCGCAGCTGGTGATGAGGCGGCAAAGGAAAAGAGCCCATACAGTATGATCGCGCGTGATCTGGCAGATGGGCTATCAAAAGTGCTGATACAAACAAGCAGGAAGAAGGTATAAGGATATGCATAACTATCACAGAGTCTGGGCAGAGGTTAATCTTGATGCCATAAGAGCCAATATGGAGTCGTTTAGAGATAATGTTCCAAAAGAGGCAATGCTTTGCGGTGTTATTAAAACAGATGGATATGGTCTGGGAGCCGTCCCAGTAGCAAAAACAATTGATGATCTGGTATGGGGCTATGCCGTAGCCACAATTGACGAGGCATTAAATCTGCGCCGCCATAACATCACAAAGCCCATTCTGGTGCTCGGTTATGTTCATCCGGAACGCTTTGCAGATCTGGTTGATCATAAAATTCGTTATGCCGGTTTTGAGGAAGAGAAGATAATGCTTCTTTCTGAGACGGCAAAGAAGATGGGTAAAAAAGCATATGTACATGTAAAAGTAGATACGGGAATGAGCCGCATTGGTATGACACCAGAGCATGCACTTTCTTTTGTAAAATGGCTTTCAACTCAGGCGAATATCTGTACAGAAGGTATTTTTACTCATATGGCAACTGCTGATATGATCAAAAATCAGGGCGCTATTGAGCAGCAAAAACGCTTTCAAAAGATAGTAGAGAGCTTAAGAGAGGCAGGGTGCTGTCCTCCAATCTGCCATTGTGCAAATTCAGCAGCAGGTATCTGGATGACAAATGCGCCGGGCAATATGTTTCGTATTGGTATTTCTCTGTACGGCTATTACCCGTCAGAGGAAGTCAGAAAGGATATTGTATCGCTTACACCGGCACTGACACTAAAGTCTGAGATTGCCTATATTAAGACTGTCCCGGCAGGTACAGCAATCGGCTATGGGGCAACATTTGTAACAGATCATGAAACTGTGGTAGCTACGATTCCAATCGGCTATGGAGACGGTTATCCAAGAGCACTTTCAAATAAGGGAAGTATTTTAATCAATGGAAAGAAAGCACCGATTTTGGGCCGTATCTGCATGGACCAGACAATGGTAGATATCAGCGATATTCCAGAAGCAAAAGAAGGCGATGAGGTAGTTGTCATTGGAAAAAGCGGTGATAATGAGCTGAGCGCTGAGGAAGTTTCTGAACTTGCAGGAAGCTTTAATTATGAACTTTTGTGTGACCTTGGAAAGCGTATTCCAAGAGTTTATTATCGCCACGGCAAAGTAGTCGGAAGCAAGGATTATAACGAAGACGATTACTGTGATTTTATGTAATCAGAGTCAAAAGGTCAGAAACATGAGTAAGCAAAGCGTATTACGAATGTTTTTGAAGATGCAGGAGTGCAAAGCACAGCGTTAAATTGTTGCGATGATCAATATATGCACATACCATACAATAACAGCATCTGTCAGGATGAATAAGAAATTCCAATATGGAAATACTTAGAATATCCTGAAAGAAATTGGAGTGTGCATATATGGTAATCCGTAGAGGTGATATTTATTATGCGGATCTTCGCCCTGTGGTAGGTTCTGAACAGGGTGGTGTCCGCCCGGTACTTATTATACAAAACGATATGGGAAACAGGCACAGCCCGACAGTGATTTGTGCCGCCATTACATCGCGCATGTCAAAGGCAAAGCTGCCAACGCATGTTGTAATCGATTCACGCTGCTGCAGCATCGTAAAAGATTCAGTTGTATTACTAGAGCAGCTTCGCACGATAGACAAACAGCGCCTTCGCGAAAAGGTATGTCATCTGGAGGAGGATATGATCCGCCAGATAGACGAGGCACTGCGCGTCAGCTTAGATATCACCCGTACATAGATAGAGCGGGTCTTTCAAATTATACTTGCAAGATTGAAAAATACATGATAAGATAAATTAGTTAAACAAACATATAGTTTTAAGTCACAAAGGAGCGTTAAAAATGTCAGGACATTCTAAATTTGCCAATATTAAGCATAAGAAGGAAAAGAACGATGCCGCAAAGGGAAAAGTATTTACCCGTATCGGCCGTGAGATCGCAGTTGCAGTAAAGGAAGGCGGAGCAGATCCGGCAAACAACAGCAAGCTGCGTGATGTCGTTGCAAAGGCAAAGGCAAACAACATGCCAAATGATACTATTGACCGCAGCATCAAGAAGGCAGCAGGAGATGCAAATGCTGCAAACTACGAGTCTATCACTTACGAGGGATATGGCCCAAGCGGAACTGCGATCATTGTAGAGACACTGACCGATAACCGTAACCGTACCGCATCAAATGTGCGCAACGCTTTCACAAAGGGCAGCGGAAACGTAGGAACAAATGGCTGCGTATCCTTCATGTTTGACCGCAAGGGTCAGATTATCGTAGATAAGGAAGAGTACGAAGGCGATGCAGATGAGCTGATGATGACTGCTCTTGATGCAGGTGCAGAGGATTTCTCCGAGGAAGAAGATTGCTACGAGATCTACACCGATCCAGACAGCTTCTCTGAGGTAAGAGAGGCACTTGAAAAAGCAGGTGTTCCGATGGCAAGCGCAGAGGTTACTATGATTCCTCAGAATTATGTAGATCTGACATCTGATAATGATGTAAAGCTTATGAACCGTATTCTTGATATGCTGGATGACGATGATGATGTACAGGAAGTATATCACAACTGGAATCAGCCGGAAGAGGAAGACGAATAAAAATAAAAGAGGCACGGCCGCGAGAAAATTGTGGCTGTGCCTTTTGTATATGTGATTAAATTATTCAGGGTAAATAGTATTTGCCTCACTTATGTTTGCCAGCACGTTATCGAGATAGCGTTTTGCCAGATACTTTGCCATAGGAAGGTTCATATCAAGATAGTTTCCGCAGGAAATCGCATCTGCACCTGGTACCTCACCTTCAAAACCAGCCATAAAAGCATACATTTCACAAAGCAGATCAATAATGTCCATCGGCTCCAATTCACCAACTAAGATCAGATAAAATCCAGTTCTGCATCCCATCGGTCCAAAATAAATGACGCGATCCTTCCATACAGGATGATTGCGTAAAAATGTGGCGCCAAGATGCTCAAGTGTGTGAACCTCAGCTGTGTTCATGACAGGCTCTTTGTTTGGTCTTGTCATGCGAAGATCAAAAGTTGTTAATGTTTCATTTCCAACTTTGTCACGGCGAGAAACATAAACGCCAGGAACAAGAGTAAGGTGATTGACCTGAAAGCTTGCAATTTTTTCCATAATACATATATCCTTTCTAAATTTTAAAATGAATTTTGACCTAATTTTTTTATCAGACAGTTGCTTGTCTGACTTTCATTGTAAAGGAAAAAAAGGATACTTGCAAGCATGAAACAAACTTCTAAACTGCTTTGTTGAAAATGTATGTGAAAAGAATGACAAAGACACGCTATTTCGTCAAAACTGCAAAGAAAAGGCAACAATATGATTAGAATTGATCAATTATTTCGGTTATGATAAGGGTAACTACCGAAAGTGTGAGAAGCTGTGAGCTTTTCAGGAAAGGGAGGATGAGATGGCAGAAATAAAGAAAGGCAGCTTTACGCTGCCGGGTGAAGCAGGTTTTGAGAACCTGACATTAAAAATGGCAGAAAAATGGGGAGCAGACGTTATTCGTGACAGCGATGGTACGAAGCTTTCTGAAGATATTACAAAGGCAGGGTATGGCATTTACTCTACGATCTGCGTAATCCGCGCCGATAATGCATGGGCGAAAAAAAATATGGATAAACTTCAGCAAAACTTCTTAATGAGCGAGCCTGTTATGGCAGAGTCTGATACAGTAGTGATCAGCCCATTAAAGGGATATTTTACTCAGCAGTTTAAGCTCAATAAGTCAGAGGAAGCACTGGCATATTGGCAGGTTTTTGACCGCACCACAGGCGAGGAGATCAAGAGCTGGAGCTTTGATTCTGAGGCAGAAACAGTAACTATTACTGGTGCAGCACCGTGGCACAGCTATACAGTAAACTTCCTTGCAGTTCGTCTCTGGGAAGAAATTTCCATGTATAATCACATCACAAATGACTGGGGTGATAAGGAGCATCTGATGGCAGTTGATCCAAGATACCCAGAGACACAGGATCATATGATCAAATGGATGACAGAGTGGTGTGAGAAAAATCCAGATACAACGGTAGTTCGTTTTACTTCCATGTTCTACAACTTTGCATGGTTCTGGAAAGATGACAAAAACTGCAGAGATGCATTCTCTGACTGGGGTTCATATGCAATGACAACCACACCGTTAGCACTCAAGGAATTTGAGAAGAAGTATGGCTATGCGATGACATCTGAGGATTTTGTCAATGCAGGACTTTATACCTCCACCCACAATGTTCCATCTAAAAAGTACAGAGCATGGATGGATTTTATCAATGAATTTGTTGTAAGCTTCGGAAAGAAGTTAATCGATATCGTTCACAGCTATGGAAAGAAAGCTTATGTTTTCTATGATGACAGCTGGATTGGTGTAGAGCCGTATTCCAAGCGTTTTAAGGAGTTTGGCTTTGATGGGGTGATTAAGTGTGTATTCAATGGCTTTGAGGCACGTCTTTGCGCAGGTGTAGATGGTGTTACGCATGAGCTTCGTTTCCATCCATATTTGTTCCCGACTGGTCTGACAGGTGAGCCGACATTTGCACCGGGCGGAAATCCAAAGCTGGATGCAAGCCGTTACTGGGTAAATGTGCGCCGTGCACTTCTTCGTAAGCCTGTAGACCGTATTGGTTTGGGCGGATATCTGCATCTTGTAGAGCCATTCCCGGATTTCTGTGATTACATTGCACAGGTAGCAGATGAGTTTCGTCTGTTAAAGAGCTTCAACGCATCATGTGAGCCATACACATTGCCGGGCAAGGTAGCAGTGCTTACTGCATGGGGTTCACTTCGTTCATGGATTTGCAGCGGTCATCTGCATGAGCATCCAGAGGTTGATTTGACAAATCTTCTTGATGCAATTTCAGGTCTTCCGTTTGACGTACAGTTTATGAGCTTTGATGATGTTTTAGCAAACGGCATTCCTGAAGATGTAAAGGTTATCATTAACGCAGGTGTTGCAAACAGCGCATGGAGCGGCGGCGATTATTGGAAGGAAGCTGGTGTAATCGAGGCACTGACTGCATTCGTTCACAATGGCGGAGGTCTGCTTGGCGTAAATGATCCGTCTGCTGTATGGGCAAATGGAAGTTTCTTCCAGTTAGCACCTGTCTTTGGCATCGACAAGGATCTTGGCACCAAAAAGTGCATCGGAAAGTATGTAAATCCAGTTACAGAAGGCACATTTGTTATGGAAGATACACCAAATATCGGTGAATCAATGGTAGAAAATCCGGGCGTTTACTGTAAGAGCGCAAATGTAAGCGTACTGGCTGCTAATGGAAAGACACCGCTTATTACACTGAATCAGTTTGGTGCAGGTAAGGCAATGTATCTTTCCTCATTCCGCGTATCAAAGGAGTCTACACGTTTCTTAATGAGAGCGCTGTTAACACTTCTTGGCAAGGAAGATAAGGTAAGAGATTATATCTGTGACAACCTGTATACTGAGTGTGCATATTATGAGGAAATTGATAAGCTGGTAGTCATCAACAACAGTGGTGACACACAGAAGACAGTAATTAAGACTGCAAAGGGTGATGTAACTGTAGAGCTTGCACCATTTGCAACAAAGATTTTATAATCAGGAGGAAAACATGAAGGTTTCATTCGACAATGAAGAAATTTTGTCAGCGATTGACCGTGTGGCAAAAAAGACGATGACCATGGATCTGACATGGGACTGGCCGTGTGGTGTGGCTTATTATGGACTGGCAGAGGCATATAAGGCAACCGGAAAAACAGAGTACATGGAATTTTTAAAGAACTGGGTAGACGAGTACATCGAGATGGGTCTGCCGTCATGGAATGTAAATACTTGTGCAATGGGTCACTGCCTGATCACTCTTTATGAGTACACAGGCGACAAGAAGTACTGGGATCTTGTTATGAGTAAGATTGATTACCTTAGAAACGATGCACTTCGTTTTGGTGATCATGTATTGCAGCATACCGTTTCAAGCAACAACGATTTCCCAGAGCAGTGTTGGGCAGATACACTTTTTATGGCAGCTTTCTTAATGCTTCGCGTTGGTTCAAAGCTTCGTATGCTTAATCCAGACGATCCAAAAGATGCAGCACTTATGGAGTATCAGCCGCAGGCAATGGACATCATCAACGATTCCTTAAATCAGTATTACTGGCATATTCAGTATCTGCAGAACAAAGAGACAAGCCTGTGGTATCATGGCTACAACAACGTTCATAAAGATCACATGTCAGGCTTTTACTGGGGCCGTGCTAATGCATGGGCAGCATATACCATGTCTCAGGTAAAGAAGAATCTGTATGACTGGTATCTGTTCCCACCGTGCATGGACGTAGAGTGCTCACTTCGCGATCAGCTTGCAGCATTGAAACTCGTTCAGACAGAAAATGGTCTTTGGAGAACAATTCTCGATGATGAAGAAGCATACGAAGAAGTATCTGCATCAGCAGGTATCGCAGCAGCAATGGTAGAGATGAACAATCCGCTTCATGCAAAGTATGTTCAGAAGGCATTAAAAGGCATTTTAGATAATGTTTCCGCAGATGGAAGAGTATTGAACGTATCAGGCGGTACAGCAGTTATGAAAGACCGCGAGGGATATATGGGCGTTCCAAAGGCTTGGATCCAGGGATGGGGACAAGGTCTGGCGCTGGCATTCTTTACTGCAATTTTAAACGACAGCAAAAAGCAGAAGTAATCCTTACACTATACAATATGATAATGTGACAACCCGAAACGGTATGGCCTGCGAAAGTGGGCTGTGCCGTTTTTTATGTGGCGACCTGGAAGAGTCTTGAAATATGCAAAAAATTTGACTTTACTTGGTATTATATTTATAATATACTTGAATTGAAAGTACAAAAATAAGTACAAATATATAAGAAAAAATGAGGGAATAGAGCAGGCAGATGTTTCAAATAGGTGACTGGGTTACGCAGTATAGTGTAGGATATTGGCAAGTTGTTGATATCAAAGCGAAATATGCAGAGGAAGATAGCGGTTATGGAAAGCAATTTTGGAAAAAAGGAGAGCAAATTGGAAAGTGGGTCTTTCTGAAAAAAGCTTTTACACCCAAAATGAAGATTCAAATAAGGAGCGAGTGTGTAGATGGAGAGTGGTGTAAAATTGTTACCGATGAGAAAAGAACCGAAATCAAAAAATATTTTGCAGATCATCCGAATGATTGGGAGCGTTTTTGTAATACACAAGTGGTAATTCCATCAGCTGTCAGTTCAATATGGATGAATCTGTCAGATGATCAGGAAGCAAAAGTATTGCAAATTTTAAAAGAGCTTCCCAAGTGTTTCAGCAGAGCAGAACTTGATCAACAGTTTGAACAGAGGGGTTTATTAAATGTGGTTACAAATCCACCAACATCCCATATTTTATCACTTAGTTGTAATCCATGGGAAGTGGGCGCAAATGTTGACTTAATGTATTTCTCGCCAGAATTAAAGAGAGTATAAGCGAATGCGTTCTTCTATAGTTTTGGTGAAAAAATAGGATGACATAGGAATAGTTTTGTGCTATAGTAAACTCAGGGTTTGGGAAGATTTAGCGTGTTAAATGTGTCCAAATTGTAAACATGCACGAAAAAGAGGACCTGTCAGAATATTCTGACAAATACCTGCAAAAATAGGCTCTGGAAACCGCATAAAACCTAGGTTTTTGAAGGGGTACCGTAGAAATGAGTCATCAGCCCGAGAGGGCATTGACACAATTTTTTCAAATCTTCATCGATATCTATTTTGTATCGAGTAGAAATGAGTCATCAGCCCGAGAGGGCATTGACACCTTTACCTATTTATGATACACCATTGAATAGTCTGGGACGTAGAAATGAGTCATCAGCCCGAGAGGGCATTGACACACAACGAAAAAAGGTCAACGTTTCTATTGTTCTTTACGTAGAAATGAGTCATCAGCCCGAGAGGGCATTAAATATATGATAATATAATTAGTGTTGAAATCAGTTAGGAATATACGAAGAGATTGTGAGCGCATGAGTTCACTTTTAAATTGGATTTGATTTTGCTGCCTTTTTATGAATCGAATGAAAATATCTGGATTTGGTAGATTTTTGTAAAATAGTTTTGCAGCAGGACTCGAGAGGACCTTTGATACAAATGTATTACTCGTAGTTATTCAGCTGTGAAAATATTGACATTTTTAAGTACTATATTTATAATGAATTTGTATTAAAGATACAAAAGTACGAAAGAAAAACGTGAGACACAACTGGAGGAATTACAATGGCAGATAAAACAAATGCCAATATTGGCTTTGAAAAACAACTATGGGATGCCGCCTGTGTTCTTTGGGGACATATCCCAGCAGCAGAATACAGAAAGGTTATCATCGGATTGATTTTCCTTCGCTATATTTCAGCAGCATTTGATAAGAGACGTGAGGAACTGATAGAAGAAGGCGATGGATTTGAGGATGATCGCGATGCCTATACGATGGAAAATGTATTTTTTGTTCCCGAGGAAGCTAGATGGAGCAACATTGCGTCAAATGCACATACTCCAGAAATTGGAACAATCATTGACAATGCAATGAGAGCAATTGAAAGTGAAAATAAAACATTAAAGAATGTATTGCCGAAGAATTACGCAAGTCCAGATTTGGACAAAAGAATTTTGGGTGATGTAGTTGATATTTTCACCAACAATATTGATATGAGTGATACAGAAGCGAGTGAAGATCTTCTTGGACGTACATATGAATATTGTATTGCTCAATTTGCAGAGAAGGAAGGTGTTGGCGGTGGTGAGTTCTATACACCATCAAGCATTGTTAAAACTTTAGTTTCAGTACTTCGTCCATTTGATAACTGTCGTGTATATGATTGCTGCTGTGGTTCTGGCGGCATGTTCGTCCAGAGTGAGAAATTTATTGAAGCACACAGTAAAAGAAGAGGTAATATTTCTGTATATGGACAGGAAGCAAATCCAGATACATGGAAGATGGCAAAGATGAATATGGCGATTCGTGGAATAGATGCGGATCTTGGGCCATATAATGCGGACACATTTACAAACGATTTGCATCCAACACTGAAGGCAGATTTTATCCTTGCAAATCCACCATTTAATTATCATCCGTGGAATCAGGACAAGCTGCAGAATGATAAACGCTGGAAATATGGTCTTCCGCCGGCAGGAAACGCAAACTATGCATGGATTCAGCATATGATTCATCATCTTGCACCAAATGGAAAGATAGGTCTTGTATTAGCAAATGGAGCACTGTCTAGCCAGACAAGTGGTGAAGGCGAGATTCGTAAAAAGATCATTGAAGACGATCTTGTAGAGGGAATTATTGCAATGCCAACACAGCTTTTCTATAGTGTAACCATTCCTGTAACGCTATGGTTTATCACAAAAGGCAAAAAGCAGAAAGGTAAGACACTTTTTATTGATGCACGTAAAATGGGTCATATGGTAGACCGTAAGCATCGTGATTTCTCAGATGAAGATATAAAGAAACTGGCCGATACATTTGAATCTTTTCAGAATGGAACACTCGAAGATGTAAAGGGATTCTGCAAAGTGGCTACTCTTGAAGATATTGCAGCACAGGATTATATTCTTACTCCGGGAAGATATGTAGGTATAGAAGAGCAGGAAGATGATGGGGAGCCTTTTGAGGAGAAAATGACGAGATTGACAAGTGAGCTGGCAGGATTATTTGAAAAGTCTCATGAGCTTGAGGAAGAAATACGAAAGAAACTGGGGGCGATTGGGTATGAGATATAAAACATATACCATGGAAGATGCACTTGAGGTAATTATTGATTATAGAGGAAAAACACCTAAAAAATCAGAAAAAGGTATACCAACATTAAGTGCAAAATCTGTAAAAAACAATCATATTGATTATGACTCTTGTTATTATATTTCATCTGATGAGTATAAACGATTTATGGTAAGAGGATTGCCACAGATAGGTGATGTTCTTTTGACCACTGAAGCACCTTTGGGGATGGTGGCACAATTGGATAGAAATGATGTGGGAATAGCTCAAAGGTTATTAACGCTTAGAGGAAAGCAAGGAATATTAGATAATGAATATTTGCTTTATTACTTGCAGTCGCCAATAGGACAAGCATTATTACGTGCGCGTGAAACAGGGACGACAGTTACAGGAATTAAGCAATCAGAATTTAGAAAGATACAGATTGATATTCCAGATATTGAAAATCAACGGAAAATAGGTGGGATTCTTAGAGGATTAGATGATAAAATAGCAGTTAACGATAACATAAACAAGAATTTAGCGGCTTAAAGGTCGAGGTCAGAGACATCCAGTTCACCGGACATTAGTTTGGGTAATAATGAATCTCTAAAAGTAGCTAATTTTCGATTTTCACGGGTGTTTTGAGCAATCATATCGTAAATAGGTGTTACAATTTTGCAAAAATCTGAAATCACTTCCTGGTTTGGAAGTGCAATCTGAAATTCCAAGGTTGCACTTGGCGTAGTACGCTGGCGGCTATTTGTGGAACCTGTGGTATGAGCACACATCCAATCAGAAAAAGCGGCACTGTCAATAACTGAAAAAACAAAATCTTTGTAGTTTGGATCATTAGCTTCAAAGATAATAAATTCGGTTGAGCTGACGGCAAACTCAGAAATGCACATAGGACGCCATACACGTTTAGTGTCTGGATTTAGTTTTGAAATCATGACTGAATTATCTGTCAAAATATATTTGTTGCTTTTTACGTTTGATGCTAATTCAAAAACTGGGTATTTTTGTTCATCAAATGCTGGGATACTATAATGTTCCAACATTACATTAGGATTCTTTGTGGGAGAAAAGCTGTTTGTTTTGATAGATGCTATATCTCCAAGCTTTGCAATATCCCAAGACGATGGCATTTCGCCACCAAAAGCTTCAAAGTAAACAAACCAAGCCTTAAAAAGTTCTTGTGCTTGCTGAAGTAAATTCTTGTTTAAAATTGATCAATATGTTAAAAATGGAGGTGAAACATGAACGGATGTGCTGTTTTAAAAAGTAAAGGTGAGTATACTATATTTCAGTTCAATAATGATATCATTCGTTTTATGACATCAGCGCGCTTGGAACGATATACGAAGATTGTAGAATGGGATCATGGATATCTGGTTGTGATGGCGAAATATAAAAATATAGGCGAAGTAGAAGAGTATATTGACTTGATACCGATACTGGACAAGTTATATTATGACGTAGATAAATTTTTAGAACCAATTAAGGAGGTAAAAATTGATTATGCCGCTTGATATTAAAGAAATTGCTGATAAAGCTGATATGATAGTTAATGGATATGCATTTACAAGAGACGGTGAATATATTCGAGTGCTGAATCTTGATTATTTGAATCATGCAGCAGTGATTCTTAATGACAGAGTAGTTGAAACGAATATGGACGATATTGAAACTCAAATTGCTTTGGATTATTACGAAAAGAATAAGCGATTTATGGAGGAGTGAGATGCCTAAATATTACGGATTTAAAGTATGTGGTTATTATCTTTATTACACTGCAAGCTGTGTCATCGAGGCGATGCATGTACATGCAAGTGATAGAAGACTTACGGAAGCAGGATCAGCTAAATTTTTTGTTAAGAGCAATGGCGATACAACTATAGAAAAGCAGGGACAATTAAATGATCGAGAGGTTCGACAAATAAGAGAATTTATAAAGGAAAATTATAAGGAAATGTATTTTAAGTGGCGCGAGTTAGCTAAGACAGGATACTATGGAGAATAAATTTCTTTATAATAGTAGGATATTTTTTACTGATTGATTAACACTTCTAGCAACGGCAGAAGTAAAAACCAATAGAACTGCCGTTGAGTCGTTCTCTGGAAAAGAAGGAGGATGACTACTTATGAAACAGCAAATTATTGAATCAATTATTCAGCAAATGTTGCAGCATCTTGATAATGTACAACTACAGCGATTAAAAAGTGTGTTGGAACATGAATTGTTTGATTGTGAAATTAAAACGCAAGCAAAAAGAGATGAAGATGATGGTAATCAGTTGCTTGATTCCTTTATAACGGCAAAACGTATTGAAGGTTGCTCAGAAAAAACATTGAAATATTATCGAACCACGATAGAAAATATGATCGAAGCAGTTGGAAAAGGTGTTCGTCATATACAGACGGAAGATTTGCGAACATATTTAACTAATTATCAGCAGAAAAATAGTCCAAGCCGAGTAACCATTGATAATATCCGGAGAATTTTGTCTAGCTTTTTTTCATGGTTAGAAGATGAGGACTATATTATAAAAAGTCCAGTTCGCAGAATTCATAAGGTGAAAACAGCGACCAATGTAAAAGAAACATATACAGATGAAGACTTGGAGAAAATGCGCGATAATTGTGTAGAGCTTCGTGATCTTGCAATTATAGATATGCTTGCATCAACAGGAATGCGTATTGGCGAGATGGTGCTGCTGAATAAGGCAGATATTGATTTCAATGAACGAGAATGCGTTGTCTTTGGTAAAGGTGATAAAGAACGAGTAGTATATTTTGATGCCAGAACAAAGATACATTTGCAGAATTATATCAATAGCAGGACAGATGAAAATCCAGCATTATTTGTAACACTGCGTTCTCCATTTGAAAGAATTAAGATTGGAGGTATTGAAACAAGACTGCGGGAAATGGGTAAAGAGTTAGGAATTGAAAAGATACATCCGCATAAATTTAGAAGAACGCTTGCAACGATGGCGATTGATAAAGGAATGCCGATAGAACAATTGCAGCAATTGTTGGGTCATAAGCGCATAGATACGACATTACAATATGCCATGGTTAAGCAAAGCAATGTAAAACAGGCTCATAGGAAATACATAAGTTAGGAAGGTAATTCACATGAAAAGAGTTAAGTTCAAAGATATATGTGAAAAAATAGGAAGTGGTTCGACACCAAGAGGTGGAAAGGAAGCATATTGTGAAGAAGGCATTTCCTTTATTAGAAGTCAAAATATATTAGACTTCTCATTTTCAGATGATGGACTAGTCTATATTAAAAAAGATCAAGCTCAAAAAATGGATAATGTTGCAGTTTTAGAGGGAGATGTACTTCTGAATATTACAGGTGATTCTGTTGCTCGAGCTACGATGATGGATTCAATATATTTACCAGCTCGCGTCAATCAGCATGTTGCTATTGTTAGGGCAAAAAAGGATGTTGCAATTAATTCGTATATTTTATATTTTTTGCAGTGGAGAAAAAAATATTTATTGCAATTGGCTTCAGCTGGTGCAACAAGAAATGCTTTGACTAAAGGAATGATAGAGAATCTTGTTATAGATCTTCCTTGTCTTGAAATTCAGCAAAAAGTAGTAGTAATACTTGATAAGATTCAAGAAAAAATAGCAACAAACCAAAGGGTAAACAAGAATTTAGAGCAACAAGCACAGCTCCTTTTTAAGTCCTGGTTCGTGGATTTCGAGCCATTTAATGGAACATTGCCTTCTGACTGGGAAATTGTACCTCTTGAAAAAATTGTTAATTTCCAAAATGGCTATGCGTTTAAGAGTAAGGAACTTCTTAATGAGCCGTCACCAGACTGTTATCAAGTTTTCAAACAAGGTCATATTGCTCGTGGCGGTGGATTTATTCCTGATGGAACAAAAAGCTGGTACCCAAAGAACCTTGATTCAAAGTTAGAGAAATTCGTTCTCAAAAAAGGCGATATACTTATGGCAATGACAGATATGAAAGATAATGTAGCAATATTAGGTAATACAGCCATTATGCCACTTGATGATGAGTTTATTGTCAATCAGCGAGTTGGACACCTCAGAGCAAATGGATATAAAGGAGTAACTTATCCTTTCATCTATTTACTCACTAATAGCACAGATTTTCTTGTTGACCTCCGTAGCAGAGCAAATAGTGGAGTACAAGTAAACCTCTCATCTTCTGAGATTAAGGCTTCGCAAACTATTTTACTTTCAGAAGAAATAAATAATGCTTTTTCAGAAATAACTATTCCTATTTTTGAAATTATAATAAGCAATCAGCTTGAGAATCAACGATTGGCACAACTCCGTGACACGCTTTTGCCAAAGCTAATATCAGGTGAGTTGGATGTATCCAACATCGAGATTTAAGCCGCTAAATTCTTGCTTGAATCTGTTTGACATAATAAAAAGGAGGCTGAAATCATGAAACTAAACTTAGATCCAGAAGTAAGTAAAAGACTAAGAGAAAAAGTAAATGAGTGGTGGAATTTTACTTATGAGAAAGAAGCAAAGTTTAAAATACCAGGTAAGAACAAAGAAGGTACAGCCAAGGCATATTCCTGCATTTGTGCATGTATGGACAGAATTGACGCTCTTGTTGACCACTGCAATAAAATTGAGATAAATGATATATGGGGATTGTGCGATATTTTGAATTATGGCCAAACATTAATAGATTGCATTACGCGCATAGGAGAAGTATATGGTGTGACTTATAATATACAAGGGGATGTTTCATCTTTTAAAGACAGTGTAGTAGAAGAAAAGGGAAATGACGAAAAATATTTCAAGTATCTCCGTTCATTATGTTCAGTTCATCCGGTAGATACAAGTCAGCATCCAATATATCAAGGCGAGGAAAATGAATGGTGTCCTTATATATCTGAAAGCAAGGGAACATTGGCAAAATTAGGCGTATTTGGGAAAGGATGGGAAAACGTTGATTTTTATGCGACTGTATATCGTAATGATATGACTGATGTAAACAAACGTATTCCAATACGAGTACCCGAAATCTTAGATTATCTGAATAAAAGATATACATATATTGAGGAGATTATTAACGCTATAGAGACATATAATCAGAAAAAAATAGCTGGTTTTAGAAATAAAAAAATTTCAAATCCAGAGGATTTTGATAACTACATTGACTATCTTCTGAGTTTGGAGAGCGCAGAAAAAGAAAGATATGGAGCAGCATCTAATTGTGTAAGAGAATGGCAAGCGATTATGAAGTCACATTATAAGGATGAAAAGATGCAGAAATATCTTCAAGAATATCAGTCGGAATTGAAGCAGAAGATTAAAGTGTTCCATAATTGTTTACAAGAAATGGAGGCAGATGATTGTAGTAAACCGTATGAAGGGTATAATACTGAATTCATAGAAAATGGATATGCGTTAAGTAAACTATATTATTTGGAACCAGAATTTGAAAGCATGGATGATATTGATGAAGTTATTGCGGACAATGGGAAAATATGTCAAGAAGATGCTGATAGGGTAAAACCAATGATTGAGGTAATAGAAGAAGAACAAAGAAATAATGCATCAGACAAAGAACTAGAAGAGACCGCAAGATATATAGATGGAAGATGTGGAACATCGAATTCTGAGTGGGCACGAATTCAATTAAAGATAATTGAACCTTGCTTTGAAAATGTTCTTGAATTTGACTATTTTTTGCCGGATTGGTATTTGTATTTACAGGTGAAAATTGCTTTTTGGCTTATGGCGAAAAAACATTCATAAATAGTTAATTATATAATATTTTACATCAGATAAACCTTGGAATAAGGAGAAGGGATTATGTCAGGATTTTATACAGAAGCAGACTACGAAAGCTCTGTCATAGAGCTATTTCAAAATATGGGATATCAGTATGTATATGCACCAGATTTAGAGCGAGATTTCAGAAGTCCGTTATATGAGGACGAGTTAGACGATGCGATTCATCGTCTGAATCCTAATTTGCCAGAAGAGGCACTTGCAGATGCATTATATAAGCTGAAAAACTTTGAGAATGCGGAGCTAATTCAAAAGAATGAGCTTTTTATGGAGTATCTTCAGCATGGAATTGAAGTGCGCTATTTTGTTGGAAATGAGGAACGCTCTGGCCGAGTGTATCTTGTGGATTATAAAAATCCTGACAGAAATTCTTTTATCATAGCGAATCAATGGAGCTTTATTGAAAACAGTACAAAGCGTCCAGATATTTTACTGTTTTTAAATGGTCTTCCAATTGTTCTTATGGAGCTTAAATCTCCATCAAGAGAGGAAACGGATGCTTCTGAGGCATATACACAGATTCGCAATTATATGCATGAGATTCCATCTATGTTTATTTACAATTGCATTTGTGTGATGAGTGATCAGCTAACATCAAAGGCAGGTACGATTACTTCAGGCGAAGATCGCTTCATGGAGTGGAAAACGAAAGATGGCGATTATGAAAATACGCAGCACGCGCAGTTTGATACCTTTTTTGAAGGAATGTTTACGAAGGAACGGCTGTTAAACATTATTAAGAATTTTATTTGCTTTTCGGATGAAGGCACGAAACAGGTTAAGATTCTGGCGGGATATCATCAGTATTTTGCAGTGAAAAAGGCCATTGAGTCAACAAAGAAGGCTACACAGACAGATGGAAAAGGTGGTGTTTTCTGGCATACGCAGGGGAGCGGAAAATCACTGTCTATGGTGTTTTATGCGCATTTATTACAGGAGGCACTTGATAGTCCTACGATTGTTGTGATAACGGACCGCAATGATTTGGATGATCAGCTTTATGGACAGTTTGCAAAGTGCAGAAGATTTTTACGACAGGATGCAGTTCAGGCAGATAAAAGAAAACTGTCTGATCAGGATAGGGAGAGAAATGCACATCTGCGAAAAGGAGAGAAACCTATAATTGGTTTGATGGACTGGCTGAATGGAAGAAAAGCAAATGGTATCATTTTTACAACTATGCAGAAGTTTGAGGAAGCATTTGATTGTCTTTCTGAGCGTAGAAACATTATTGTTATGGCAGATGAAGCGCATCGCAGCCAGTATGGTCTAAAAGAGAAAGTAGATATAAAGACTGGTGAAATCAAAATCGGAACGGCGCGTGTTATAAGAAATACGCTGCCAAATGCGACTTATATCGGATTTACTGGAACACCAATTTCTATGAAGGATCGAAATACAAGAGAAGTGTTTGGTGATTACATAGATATTTATGATATGACTCAGGCAGTGGAAGATGGTGCAACACGTCCTGTTTATTATGAAAGCCGTGTCATTAAGTTAAAATTGGATGAAGCAACATTAAGACGAATTGATCAGGAATATGATCTCATGGCAAATAATGCTGA
Organism: uncultured Lachnospiraceae bacterium; assembly: GCA_934292725.1. Classification (GTDB taxonomy): domain Bacteria; phylum Bacillota; class Clostridia; order Lachnospirales; family Lachnospiraceae; genus Anthropogastromicrobium. The sequence goes on along the minus strand of CAKQXY010000007.1, from coordinate 49,587 downwards.
TCAGGCGGTCATAGAGAGAAGTAAAAAAGAACTTGGTCAGATGGAAGCAATTCTTGGAAATGAGAAAACTATTAATTCTCTTGTAGATGACGTATTAAATCATTACGAAAACTATCGTCAAAACCTGCTTACTGGAAAGGCTATGATTGTGGCATATTCCAGATCAATTGCGATGAAGATTTATGAGCGCATTCTATATTTGCGCCCTTCGTGGACCAAAAAGGTTGCTATTGTTATGACGGGAAGCAATAAAGATCCGGAAGAGTGGAGTAAAATTATCGGAAATAAGCATCATAAAGATGAACTGGCAGCAGAATTTAAAGATGATGAGAGTCCACTTAAAATTGCAATCGTAGTGGATATGTGGCTGACTGGCTTTGATGTTCCGTCATTAGCAACTATGTATGTTTATAAGCCAATGCAGGGATATAATCTAATGCAGGCGATTGCAAGAGTAAACCGCGTATTTAACGATAAGGAAGGTGGATTAATTGTTGATTATGTGGGAATTGCAGCAGCCTTGAAACAAGCTATGAATGATTATACTGCACGAGATAAAAAGAACTATGGAGATACAGATATCACGAAGATTGCATATCCAAAGTTTCTTGAAAAGCTTTCAGTATGTCGAGATATCTTTTATGGGTATGATTATTCAAAGTTTATAGACGGCACAAATCTGGAACGTTCAAAGGCAATTAGTGGTGGAGTAAACTTTATTGTTGCTGTTGATAAAACAGATGACAGAGATACTTTTCTAAAGGAAAGTATGATGCTGAAACAGGCATTGTCGCTTTGCTCATCTCTTGCAGAGAAGGAGTTACGCATAGAAGCAGCTTTTTTTGAGTCAGTTAGGGTGTTAGTGACACGACTCATGAATAAGGGAGTAGGAAAAAAGATTTCTCTTCCAGAGATGAATGCAAGAATTAATGAGCTTTTGAAATCAAGTGTTCAGAGTGATGGCGTTATCAATTTGTTTTCAGATGTCGACAAAGAATTTTCTCTCTTTGATCCTAAATTCCTAGAAGAAATTTCAAAGATGAAAGAAAAAAATCTTGCTGTAGAATTGCTTAAGAAATTGATCGCAGAGCAGGTGCATATTTATCGACACACGAATGTGGTAAAGTCACAGAAATTCAGTGAAATAATTCAGCGAGTCATGAATGCTTATTTGAACGGAATGCTGACAAATGAGCAGGTAATAGAAGAACTCTTAAATATGGCAAAGCAAATGAAAGCAGCCCATCAGGAAGGAAATAAGATGGGACTTACGTCTGAGGAATTGGCATTCTATGATGCTTTGACAAAACCAGACGCTATCAAAGATTTTTATAAAAATGAAGAATTGATTGCACTTACAAAAGAGTTGGTTGATACTCTGCGTAAAAATAAGCAGATTGATTGGCAGAAAAGAGAATCAGCCAGAGCAAAAATGCGTATTATGATCAGGCGATTGCTAAAACGACATAGATATCCGCCAGAAGGAGAAGAGGATGCAGTTCAGACTGTGATGACACAATGTGAGCTGTGGACAGATAGTAATGACATGGAGGACTAAAAGAAATATTGATTTGTAAATTGATTGTCTTTCTTGCATATGAACCTAATATATACTATACTGAGTACATGAAAAGAACAAGTGTATGAGAAGTTGGTTTTAAAGATTGTAAACGATACAGAAACTATTTTGGAAAGAAAGGAGGAGTGGGGTACCACGCAGTATCCTGCGGATGCAGATGGATAACAAATTAATGCTGCCAACTGGAATTGAAGATTTCAAAGAAATACGAACAGATGGTTATTATTATGTTGATAAAACGGCGTTGATTGAGCAGGTTCTTGACAAAAGAAGTAAAGTGACATTGTTTACTCGTCCGCGGCGTTTTGGCAAAACATTGAACATGAGTATGCTGCGATATTTTTTTGAAACAGGAACAGATTCAAAATTATTTAATGGGCTTTATATTTCACAAAATACAGAGCTGTGCGAAAAATATATGGGAAAATATCCTGTGATTGCAATCAGTTTAAAAGGCGTGGATGCAGATTCCTATACGAAAGCAAAAGCACAGATTATCAAAATAATTAACAGGGAAGCCAGACGCCATCGTTTCCTTTTAAAAAGCGAAAATCTGGATTCTTTTGATAAAGAATTATTAACACAGCTTTTAAGCCGACAGATGGAAGAGGATACAATCACAAGCAGTCTTCAGGAGCTTACAGAAGTATTGGAGGCACATTTTTCAAAAAAAGTAGTTGTGCTGATTGATGAATATGATGTACCATTGGCGAAAGCATATGAAAATGGTTATTATGATAAAATGGTTCTTTTAATCCGAAATTTGTTTGGAAATGTTTTGAAAACAAACGATAGCCTTGCATTTGCAGTGCTGACAGGATGCTTACGAATTGCGAAGGAAAGTATTTTTACTGGTCTGAATAATTTTACGGTATATTCAATCACCGACGAGGAGTTTGATGAAACTTTCGGATTTACTGATAGAGAAGTGCAGAAAATGCTTGCTTATTATGGTTTAGACAGTCATTTTGAGGAAGTAAAAGCATGGTATGATGGTTATCGTTTTGGTACAGCAGATGTCTATTGTCCATGGGATGTTGTTAACTATTGTGAGGATCATAAGGAGAATACGAATGCTGAACTTCAGAATTATTGGATGAACACAAGCGGAAATGAGGTTATTCAACATTTTATTGACAGTATGAACGATCCGCATATGCTGACGAAAAGCGAACTGGAATTATTGGTAAGTGGTGATACAGTTGTTAAACAGGTGGATGAAATGATAACCTATAAAGAATTGTATTCCAATATTGATAATATGTGGAGTACACTCTTTATGACAGGATATTTAACACAGCGCGGAAAAGAGCCGGATGGACGTTATCATCTTGCAATTCCAAACCGCGAGATTTGTGATTGCATGGTTCGCCGTGTATTAGCACTATTTAAATCTGGTGATGGCTTTAGCAATATTTTAAGTTACGCAGAGGAAATATTTGGTGAGCCATTTGACAGAGATGCAATTATTACAGAAGAACTTAGAAACTGATACTAGGAGGAACCTTATGAAAAAATTTCGTTTTGCCATTTTGGGGGCAGGTCATATTGCCAGGCAGTTTTGTGATGCTGTATCGCGAATTGATGGATGCGAGGTATGTGCAGTTGCCAGTAAAAGTCTTGAAAGAGCAGAAAACTTTGCAAAGGAGAATGGTGTTGAAAGCTATTATGATGATTACGAGACACTATTGGAGAAAGAAAAACCAGATTGTGCCTATATTGCAGTGACAACGAATGATCATTATCGCTTGAGTGTGCTTTGTGTAAATCACAACGTGCCTGTTTTGTGTGAGAAAGCGATGTTTCAAAATTCAGAGGAAGCGAAGAACTTGTATACACTAGCGAGTGAGAAAAAGATTTTTATTATGGAAGCTTTGTGGAGTCGGTATCTTCCTGCTGTGCAACAGGCAAAAAGGTGGGTGGAACAAGAGAAGATCGGAACACCAACTGTTTTGCAGTGTAATATTGGATTTGTAGCGCCAGATGACAAAGAAAATCGGTATTTTAATCCAAAGTTGGGAGGTGGCGCAGCAAAGGATATCACGGTCTATGCATATGAAATTACGACATTTATTTTAAATCAGGCAATTAAAAATATATCCGTGTCGGCAACTTGGAGTGATACAGGTGTCGATGTTACAGACCATGTTGCCATTTGCTTTGAAGATACATTTGCTGATTTGCTGACGAGCTTTGTTGCACAGTTAGAGGAGCAGATGGTAATTTATGGCCGATTTGGAAAAATCGTTCTTCCACATCCTCACTATGCATCAGAGGCATATTTGTATGGAAATGACGGGGAATTAAAAGAGCATTTTGTAGATCAAGAAACAAAAAATGGTTTTACATATGAGATTCAGGATGCAATTCGTTGCATTCAAGCTGGAAAATTGGAAAGTGATGTTGTGCCGTGGAAGGATACATTGGCATGCGCAAAGCTGTTTGATAAGATCAATGCGTCTTGCGATGAAAAAGCATTGAAAACGATCGAAGATATTGAAGCAGAGCCAGAGGAAACAAGAGCGGAATTTGATTGCACCGATTAGTCATATATCAGGAGTGACGCTGTTTCAGATTGGTCTTGGAACACCTGCTTCAAATCATTTTGTGTGTTGGATATTTTTTCTGGTTGAGCAGAAAGAGAAAATAGAAAATTTACATATTTCCCTAAGAAAAATCAAATGACAAAGGAATGTATCCATGGTACACTGAAACTAATATTATTTAGGAGGATTTAAATTTATCATGGAAATGATCACGACAAAATTCGACAACTTCGGCAAGCTGTCAATCAGCGAAAATAGACGCTATTTAATGGAGGGAGACAAGCCATTTTTCTGGCTGGGCGATACGGCTTGGCTGATGTTTTTGAAATTAGACGAGGACGAGATTTATACTTATCTGAGAAACCGTAAAGAAAAAGGCTACAACGTGATTCAGACGGTACTAATTCAGTCTCCAAAAGATGTAGAATCTTCTCAGACTCCTGGAAGAAAAGATGTGAAAAAATCAGATTACTGGGAATTTGTTGATCGCGTTTTGAATATGGCCGAGCAGATGGGACTATACATTGGTTTGCTTCCTGCCTGGGGATCTCTGGTTAAATCCAATATATTAAATATGGAAACAATGCGAACCTATGCGAATTTCTTAGGAAAACGCTATCAAAATCGCAAAAACTTGATTTGGATTTTGGGAGAAGATGTGCGAGGTTATGCAGGCTATGATGTGTTCTGTCTGGAAGGTGAGATTTTAAAGTCGTATAATCCAGAGAGAATTATCGCATATCATCCGTTTGGACGCACATCATCTTCTCGGTGGTTTCACAATGAGCCGTGGCTTGATATGAATCTGTTTCGGCCAGGACATAGAAGATATGATCAGGATTCTCTTGGCGAGTGGGACGATAATGTCGAGAAGGAAACTTTCTGTGGAGAGGACAATTGGAAATATGTGGATAGATGGAAATATGTGGATAGATGGAAATATGTGGATAGAGATCTTTCCTATGACATTGTAAAACCAACTCTTGATGCAGAGCCTTCCTATGAGGACATTCCACAGGAATTCTATAATCCGAGAAATCCATACTGGGAGGAGTGGGATGTCCGTCGCTATGCCTATTGGTCTGTGTTTGCTGGAGCGGCAGGATATACCTATGGAAGCAACTCAATCATGCAGTTTTACTATAATTTCAGTAGTGAACCGGGTGTCCGTGTTTTGGGTGAACTTTGGCAGGATGCAATGCACTATCCAGGCTGTGCACAGCTTAAATATTTGAAAGATTTGATGGAGAGTGTGGATTTCATCAATGGAAAAGCCGATGACAGTCTGCTTTTGTTTGGTCGGAAGGAACGCTACCATCGAATTGCTGTGTTTGCAGGCGAGGATTATATTCTCTGCTATGATTACATGGGAGACGAGTTTTTGTTGGATCTTCGACGCTTCCAAAATATGGAGCTTGATGCATGGTGGATGGATCCGAGAAATAATAGTCTGAGCTATATTACGACGATCAAGGAACAAGAAAAATGGCTTGCCAGTCCAGTCGCAAGAAAAGAGAAAGCAAATGATTGGGTGTTGATTTTGAAAAAGGCAGAGTCACGATAAGACCAGGGGGACAGGTACGTTGGCTGAATTAATGTCCCCGCTGGCAAGTAAGAAACTTATAAATCCATTCCACAAGCTGTTTCTTTCTCGACAAGGCTTCTGTCATGCATTACAGCTTCATAAAAACGAAATCCTCCGGCAAAATTATAGGCATCATAGCCATTTTGTGACAATATACGTGTTGCAATATAGCTTCGAAGTCCACTTTGGCATATTACGTATACGGGCTTGTCTCTTTCAATTTCTGATAAATGATCTCTGAGCTCATCAACAGGAATGTTTTTAAAGCCCTCAATATGACTGTGTTCATATTCAAAGATAGTACGCACATCAAGAAGTGTTGCATTTGAATTCTGCAAAACTGATGTAAGATCACTTAAATGCCACTGCTTTAAGACTCCATTTGCAATATTATCAATCATAAAACCTGCCATGTTAACAGGGTCTTTTGCAGAGGAGTATGGCGGTGCATAGGCTAAATCTAAGTCCTTTAGCGAAGTTGCCTTAAGATTTGCATGAATGGCTGTTGACAACACGTCAATTCGTTTGTCAACGCCTTCGTAGCCTACAATTTGTGCACCGAGCAAACGATATGTATTCTTTTCGAAAACAACTTTCATTGTCATAACCTTGCCGCCAGGATAATAGCCGGCGTGGTTCATTGGAGAAAGAATTACTGTATCAACATCTAATCCGGCTTTGTGTGCATTTGTTTCGTTAATACCAGTTGTTGCAGCTGTCAGATCGAATACCTTAATGACGCTGCTTCCCTGACTTCCCAGGTAGTGACTGTCGCCGCCGCAGATATTGTCTGCAATAATGCGTCCCTGCTTATTTGCTGGTCCTGCAAGAGAAATTAGTGCATCCTGGCCTGTGACATAATGTTTAACCATAACAGCATCACCGGCTGCATAAATATCAGGGATTGATGTTTCCATGCGGTTATTGACGACAATGCTGTCTTTGATACCAAGCTGCAGTCCGGCTTCCTTCGCAAGATGTGTATCTGGCGTGACGCCAATGGCAAGGACAACAAGATCAGCATGCAGCGGCTGCTCATCCTTAAGCAGTACACGAACAGTTTCACCTTTTTCTTCGAATCCTTCTACGGTGCGTCCAAGAAGAAGCTTTACGCCGTGCTTTCTCATTTCATTATGAATAAATGATGCCATATCTGCATCGAATGGATTCATTAACTGCTTTGGGCGCTGAACGATTGTTACATCTATGCCAAGATCCTTTAGATTTTCAGCCAATTCAAGTCCGATAAAGCCGCCGCCGGCCAACACAGCTGACGTGGGCTTTTTTGTTTCTATATATTTTTTTAAACGAAAAGTATCTTCGACAGTGCGAAGAGTGAATACTTTTTCCATATCAATACCTGGAAGTTTTGGCTGTGTTGGCTTTGCACCTGGAGAAAGAATTAATTTATCATAAGATTCCTCAAATATCTCTCCTGTGGTTAAATTTTTTACAGACACAGTTTTTCTCTCTGGATGAAGGGCCGTCACCTCATGATGAACCTTCATTGTAACACGAAAACGCTTAAAAAAGCTTTCAGGCGTCTGCAGTGTCAATGCTTCGGGATCTGTAATAACATCTCCAATATAATATGGAAGACCGCAATTAGCATAGGAAACATATCCGGAACGCTCAAATACGATAATTTGAGCCTGCTCATCTAATCTTCTGATACGGGCTGCTGCTGTCGCGCCGCCTGCGACACCACCCACAATTACTATCTTCATAGAAATCCTTTCTGAATATATTTATTATATATTTATTTTTTCTGATAAACCGGGTAATGGTGGTACTCAAGGCATTCTGCTGCTTTTTCGCAGGATGCCTGATCATGGAACTCAATCTTGATTGTACCAGCCATATGTTCACGGTTATGATTAATTCCGATATTTTTAATGCTGACATTTTCAAAGGCAAGTAAAGTGGCAATGACAGAGATAGCACCTGGCTGGTCAGGAATATCGCAAAAGATGGCATATTCAGGATTCATCGTTGCACTGCCGCGCTTATCGCTTATGGAGCTGCGGTATGTACCGGATTGTTCAAAAATATCGTAAATGTCTTTATGGTTATCTGTTTTTAAATCAGTTATTGTCTGGTCGATTGCTTTTTTGTAATCCTCTAATAAGGAGATGATATTGTCCTTATTTGTAAAAAGGATTTGCTCCCACATAACAGGAGAGGAGGATGCAATTCTTGTGATGTCCTTAAAACCGCCTGCAGCAATTTTTTTCATTGTGCCGTCAGGAAAATCAGACTTAGCAACAAGATTTACTAAGGATGATGCAATCACGTGCGGTACATGGCTGATTGCGGCAACTGCATAGTCATGATTCTTATAGTCAAGTACAAGCGGAATAGCTGCCTGATCAGCGGTAAATTGAATCATTGTGTCGAGCTGATCGTTTGTTGTCTTTGAGGTTGGCGTGATTACATAATATGCATTTTCCAAAAGAGAAGCCTTTGAGCAGGCATAGCCAGTGCGCTCAGAGCCCGCCATTGGATGGCCGCCGACAAAGCAGTCCTCCATGTCAAGTGCGATTACCGTCTCGTGAATAGCTGTTTTTGTGCTGCCAACATCAGTCACAATACAGCCAGGCTTTATAAATGGCCGAATAGCCTTTAAATACGATTCATTAAAAGAAACGGGAGTGCAAAGAATGATCATGTCACATGCGCGAAGTGTCTCATCTACACCATCTAAAATTATGTCAACAATGCCGTCAGCCTTTGCTTCTTCGAGCGTGCTGCGTGTTCTCGTATAAGCCATAATTACGGTATCTGGGTGAACCTGCTTTATTCTGCGGGCAATTGAACCGCCAATCAGTCCAAGTCCGATAAATCCTATTGTCTTAAGCTTCATAATATTGCCTTTCCGTGCTCCGGCAGTATAGGAAAACCGGAGTGTCTGAACGTATTGTAGCGAAAGTGGAGTGGAAAGTCAAGCTTTTTCACTTTAAAGCGTGAAAAGATTACGATTCACGGATAAGCCAATATTTACAGAAAAGCCCGAAGGGCTTTCGTAACATGAATTGTAATAAAAACCATATCAAAAATGTGAAAAAATAGTTGCAATTATTTGAAATATTTTATATGATATACCTATCAGATTCCAAGAGGTCTCGAAATTGTATACTGCAAAAGAGACAAAATAAACTTGGAAAGCAAAGAAAGATTGGAGGACGTGACTTATGAAGGTTTATGAAACTGGAAACATCCGCAACGTTGTAGTAATGGGACATGGCGGATGTGGTAAGACAACACTTGTTGAGGCTATTGCCTACCAGACCGGTATTACAGCTAGGATGGGAAAGGTGACGGACGGAAACACCATCAGCGATTATGATAAGGAAGAGCAGAAGCGTCAGTTTTCCATTTCGACCAGCGTAGTTCCGGTCGAGTTCGAGGACATCAAGATCAATTTCTTAGATACACCTGGATATTTTGACTTCGTAGGAGAAGTAGAGGAGGCTTGCCACGCAGCAGGTGCCGCTGTTATCGTGATCAACGGCAAATCTGGCGTAGAGGTTGGTACATTAAAGGCATGGGAGCTTTGCGAAAAGTATAAGCTGCCGAGACTGTTTTTTGTAACGGGCATGGATGATGATCAGGCCAGCTATCGTAAGATCGTTCTTGAGTTAAATGATCGTTTTGGACGTAAGGTAGCACCATTCCATGTGCCGATCCGTGAGAATGAAAAGTTCGTCGGCTTTGTAAATGTTGTAAAGATGAAAGGCCGCCGTTTTATCAATGATACAAGCGAATATGAAGAGTGCGATATCCCAGATTACATGGATAAGCACTTAAACATCAGCCGTGATGCACTTGTTGAGGCTGTTGCTGATACAAGCGAGGAACTGATGGAGCGCTATTTTGCAGGTGAAGAATTTACTTATGAAGAAGTTTCTACTGCACTTAGAACTCACGTTATGGACTGTCAGATTGTTCCTGTATTAGTTGGATCAGGTGTTCATAATCAGGGTACCAGTATGCTGATGAACGTAATTAAGAAGTATTTCCCATCACCTGAATATACAGTAAACAATGGAAAGGAAACATCTACCGGAGAGCTTGTAATGGTAAAGTGTGATCAGAACAAGCATCTGTCCGCAAAGGTATTTAAGACTGTAGTAGATCCGTTTATCGGAAAGTATTCCTTAATTAAGGTTGTAACAGGTGCATTAAAGGCTGGTGATGGCATTTATAATGTAAATAAGGGAACAGAAGATCGCGCATCTAAGCTGTATTTGCTTCGCGGCAAAGAAACCATTGAGGTTCCAGAGCTTCGCGCAGGAGATATTGGTGCACTGGCAAAGATCGAAAAGATCTCCACAGGCGATACCATTTCCACAAAGGGTGCAACACTTATTTATGATGGACCGCAGGTAAGTAAGCCATATACATGCAAGGCATACCGTGCAAAGAATAAGTCAGATGAAGATAAGATTAATGGTGCACTCGCACGTATGGTAGAAGAAGATCAGACACTTCGTCTTGAGAATGATGTAGAGAATCACCAGACGCTTATTTATGGTATCGGTGATCAGCAGCTTGATGTTGTTGCAAGCCGTATTCTGAATCGTTATAAGGTTGAGATCGAACTGTATCGCCCGAAGGTAGCATACCGCGAGACACTTAGAAAGAAAGTTCAGGTACAGGGTAAGTATAAGAAGCAGACAGGCGGAAGCGGACAGTACGGCGATGTTCATATGGTATTTGAGCCATCAGGTGATCTTGATACACCATATGTATTCGAAGAGAAGGTAGTAGGAGGCGCTGTTCCGAAGAATTACTTCCCAGCAGTTGAAAAGGGTATTCAGGAGTCAGTATTAAAGGGTACACTCGCAGGTTATCCAGTAGTTGGCTTAAAAGCAACACTTGTTGATGGTTCCTATCATCCAGTAGACTCCTCAGAGCTTGCATTCAAGATGGCTGCAATTCTTGCTTACAAGAAGGGCTTTGCAGAGGCAAATCCAACGATCTTAGAGCCAATCGTATCAGTTTCCATCACCGTTCCGGATGAACTTGTCGGTGATGTTATGGGTGACTTAAATAAGCGCCGCGGCAGAGTACTTGGTATGGATCACGTAGCAGGCGGCAAGCAGATGGTAACAGCAGATGTGCCAATGGCAGAGATGTATGGTTACTCCACCGATCTTCGTGCAATGTCAGGTGGTATGGGCGAGTTCTCCTACGAGTTTGCAAGATACGAGCAGGCACCTCAGGATGTCCAGAAGAAGATTATTGAGGCAGCTGAGAAGGAAGAGCAATGATTTTATAGTTAACGATTATAGCTAAGCCCTGAGGCGAATGGTTTTCACGAGCCGGACACTTGAAGCAGGTCTTTCAAAGTAATGTTTGATAATAAAGAATGTAAAAGGAACCTGCGGAGTTTGGTCCGGCGACGAAACCATTACACCGAAGGGGTTTAGCAACCTAACTTCGTGAACAACAATCTAACATTAAGAGTTTTGAAAGAAAGAGGGGGTTGACAAGCCCCCTTTTTCTATGGTATTGTAAAAAAGTGAAAAAAATGCAATGACAAGGAATAGTAAGCAGGGGAGAGCTTCAGAGAGCTGCCGGTTGGTGAAAGGCAGCAGCTTATAACTGCCGAACTGACCTTAGAGCACCGGCAGGGAAACGTCATTATATAAAGACGGAGTAGTTGGCGGCGGGTATTCCCGTTATAGAATATCGAGGGCAAGGCAGATAGCTGCCTTGAAATAGAGTGGTACCGCGAAGTCTTTTCGTCTCTATACAAAGAGAAAGAAAGGGCTCTTTTTTTTCATGAGAAGAGACCCAGAAAGGAACACAAAACACAATGAACAAGAATTACGATCCAAAAGAAATTGAATCAAAATGGCAGAAGGTCTGGATGGAAGAGAAGGCATTTGCCGCAACAGATGATTACACCAAGCCAAAGTATTATGCGCTGGTTGAGTTCCCATATCCGTCAGGACAGGGACTTCATGTAGGTCATCCGCGTCCATACACAGCACTTGATATTGTTGCCAGAAAGAGAAGATTACAGGGCTACAACGTACTGTATCCAATGGGATGGGATGCATTTGGTCTTCCAACAGAAAACTACGCAATTAAGAATCATATTCACCCGAAGATCGTTACAAAGAATAATGTAGCTCGTTTCAAAAATCAGCTGCAGTCTTTAGGTTATTCCTTCGATTGGGACAGAGAGATCAACACAACTGATCCGAATTATTATCACTGGACACAGTGGATCTTCTTAAAGCTGTACAATGCTGGTCTGGCATATAAGTCAGAGATGCCTGTTAACTGGTGTACTTCCTGTAAGGTAGGTCTTGCAAACGAGGAGGTTGTAAACGGTGTATGTGAGCGCTGCGGAAGCCCTGTTGTTCGTAAGATGAAGAGCCAGTGGATGTTAAAGATTACCGAATATGCAGATAAGCTGATCGATGGTCTTGACGGCGTTGATTATGTTGAGAAGGTAAAGGTTTCTCAGAGAAACTGGATTGGCCGTTCAAATGGTGCAGAGGTTGATTTCTCAATCGCTGGTGCAGATGATAAGCTTCGCATCTATACAACACGCCCGGATACTTTATTTGGTGTAACATACATGGTAGTATCCCCGGAGCATCCATATCTTGATAAGTATAAGGATCAGATTTCCAACTGGGATGAGATTGTTGCATACCGTGAGGAAGCAGCAAAGAAGTCTGACTTCGAGCGTTCTGAGCTGGCAAAGGATAAGACCGGTGTTGAGATCAAGGGCTTAAAGGCAGTTAATCCGGTAAATAAAAAAGAAATCCCGATCTGGGTTTCTGATTATGTACTGATGAGCTATGGTACTGGTGCAATCATGGCAGTTCCGGCTCATGATGAGAGAGACTGGGCATTTGCAAAGAAGTTTAACCTTCCAATCGTTGAGGTTGTAGCAGGCGGAGATGTTCAGAATGCTGCATTTACTGATGTTCAGACAGGAACACTTGTAAACTCAGGATTCCTTGATGGACTTGAGGTTGCTGATGCAAAGAAGAAGATCATTGAGTATCTTGAAGAGAATAAGATTGGTACACCAAAGAAAAACTATAAGTTAAGAGACTGGGTATTCTCAAGACAGCGTTATTGGGGTGAGCCGATCCCGATCGTAAAGTGTGAAAAGTGTGGATATGTTCCGTTATCAGAGGACGAGCTGCCGCTGGATCTTCCAGATGTAGAAAGCTATATGCCGACTGATAATGGTGAATCTCCATTAGCTGCTATGACTGATTGGGTTAATACAACATGTCCGTGCTGCGGCGGTCCGGCAAAGAGAGAGACTGATACTATGCCTCAGTGGGCAGGTTCATCATGGTATTTCTTACGCTATACTGATCCGCACAATAACGATGCACTGGCAAGCAAGGAAGCTATGAAGTATTGGCTGCCGGTAGACTGGTACAATGGCGGTATGGAGCATACTACACTTCATCTTCTGTATTCTCGTTTCTGGCATCGTTTCCTGTATGATCAGGGCGTTGTTCCATGCAAGGAGCCATACCAGAAGAGAACCTCTCACGGAATGATTCTTGGTGAGAACGGTGAGAAGATGTCTAAGTCACGTGGAAATGTTATCAATCCAGATGATATTGTAAACGAGTTTGGTGCAGATACACTTCGTACTTATGAGATGTTTATCGGTGCGTTTGAGCTTGCAGCAAGCTGGAGCAATGAGGGCGTAAAGGGATGCCGTCGTTTCTTAGAGCGTGTATGGAAGCTGCAGGATATGCTGACTGATGAGGAAGGTTTCTCTAAGGATATGGAAACTAAGATGCATCAGACTATGAAGAAGGTTTCCTCAGACTTTGAGACATTAAAGTACAACACAGCAATCGCTGCAATGATGGCACTTTTAAATGATTTCTACAAGAAGGGCAGCATCACAAAGGGCGAGTTAAAGACATTCTTAATTCTGTTAAATCCAGTTGCACCTCATATCACAGAAGAAATGTGGGCAGACTGTGGTTTTGGCGGACGTCTGTATCAGCAGGCTTGGCCGGAGTATGATGAGGCAAAGACTGTTGAAAATACAGTAGAGATTGCCGTTCAGATTAACGGAAAGACAAAGGGTACTGTTTCTATCGCAAGAGATTGCGATAAGGATACTGCTATTGCAGCAGGAAAAGAAGTAATCAAGGATAAGCTGACTGGAAATATTATCAAAGAGATTTATGTTCCAGGAAGAATTATCAACATCGTTATGAAATAATGTGAAATAAAGCCGCAGCATACAGTCGCATAATGCGGCAGCGCTGCGGCTTTATTGTAATTATTCAGAAAAGAGGTTTCTATGAAGATTTGCAAAAGGATAAAAGCAACAGTTCTGGCGTTGTGCCTGGTAATTGGTGTGTGTGCAGTTTCACTTCCACAGACCGTTCATGCTGAGTATGGCGATAATGCATATGCGTTTATGAAGCAGCTGCAGTCTAATTATCCATATCGTCAGGTCAATTCATCAAATGGAATGTTGTCAGGAGCCGAGGAATGGTTAAAGGCACAGATTGTTACGATGGGCTATGAGTATATGGCACAGCCATTTACCATGACATCAGCTGATGGCGTGACACCATGCTATGGAGAAAATCTTATTTTTTCAAAGCAGGGAGCAAGTGATCGTGTTATCGTAGTCGGTGCGCATTATGACTGTGTGGAGCAGACTTTTGGTACTGATGATAATGCATCGGGAGTCGGCGTACTGTTAGAGCTTGCAAGCATCTACAGCACAAAAGAATCTCCGTATACTATTCGCTTCGTCCTATTTTCAGCAGAGGAGCCGGGTTGTCTTGGCAGTCAGTATTATGTAGATAATCTTAGCCAGGAAGAGCGCGACCGCATTGCATGTATGATAAATATTGATACGATTGCGGCAGGCGACAATATGTATCTCTACGGAGGCACTGTGGATGACAGTGGAAGCATTGTTCAGGACTGGGCAGTTTATCAGGCACAGTCAGCAGCAGATCTTCTTGGTCTTGATATGTCTTTCCATCCAGATGTAAACGACAGCTTCCCGACACCTACAAAAGCAACAGCGAGCGATCAGATGCCATTTGCTAATGTAGGTATTCCTTATATCTACTGTGAAGCTTCAAACTGGAATGGTGAGCCGTACACAAATTTCTATCAGACAAGCAATTCGGCCGTTAATGGCGGTACTATTATGCATAAGGCTGAGTATGATAATCTGACATTTATCGAGAATACGTTTGGAGCGCGTGCATATGAGCACCTTCAGGCATATGCTAAATTGCTCGATTATCTGCTTGAGAATATGAAGGAGGGCGAGTACGCAACTGGCTATACCTTCGAGGATACTAATACAAAGGCAGCTACAACTAGTTCCGTTTATTTAAGAGAGAGACCGACACAGTATAGTCCGTCAGTGACTTTACTGGATGCAGATACTGAGGTTACTGTGACTGGCTATCATGCAAGCTGGTGCCGCGTCGAGGTGGATGGTCAGGAAGGCTATATTAAGACTGATTATCTGAAATTGGAAGAGGAAATTGCTTCTAAAGAGGACGAATCGTCAGAAGAAGAGTCTGAGAACGCCTCAAAAGAAGCTGAAAGCAGTATGTCAGAGGAGTCATCATCTGAGGCTGCTGAAAACGAATCAGGAGAAGCTGTTTCAGAAGGTGAATCTGTAGAAAGCGAATCTTTATCAAATGAAGCCTCTAAGAATGAAGCCGTTTCTGAGGCTGCGTCAAGTGAGAAAGAAACAGATGTGGCTTTGAGTCAGAGTGCTTCCAGCCAGAATGCATCTGTGCCTGAAGCTGACAGCCAGAATACAGTTGAAAAGATTATTGACCAGTTAAAAAATGATCCGTATACACTTCGCATTGTACTGATTGCTGCTATCGTAATTATTGGCATATGGTTGTGTGTATTTATTGCACTTCGCCGCAAGAAGAATGCGCAAAAAAATGAAGACTCAAATGGAGCATCAAATAGTTCTGAGGAAACATTAAAGAAAGCGAAACGGGCAGATATGTCTGATTCAAAAGATTCAGATAATGGCTTTGCAGATCCAGACAAAAATAAAGACGAAAAATAAAAATATGATGTTGGGGTCAAAAGGTATTTTGCCCCCTTTGATACCAGATTGCTACGTGCGTTGCACTCTCGCAATCTTCAAAAACATTCGTAATCCGCTCATTTTTCTTTGAAAAATGGCTACTTACTCATATTTTTGGCGGGTCAAGAGTTCAAAAAACCTCTTGCAAGCAAGCTTGCATCGGCTTTCTGACCTTTTGACCCTGGTATCATAAAAATAAGAGACAGGAATGACGCAAATATTCCTGCCTCTTTTTATATGCGTATATATCAAGTATTAGATTGCGGAGGTGGTGTCTTTTTGCTTTGTTTTGCCAGCATTTTGGAAAGCTGATGCAAAAGTTCCACTCTTTTTTTCTCCTTTGGAGAAAGATTTTTTGTCAGCTGTGATACTAGCGCATCTGTCTCTTCATCGCTAAAGCTCATATGCTTTCCAGCGATTTGACGATTAATGCCAAGAAGAAATGGAAACAGCTCGTTTTGGCTTTTGCCAGAAGCTTCACTGACGATTTGCTTGATAAACTGAGCTTTTTCTGGGGACATATTGTCAAATGGTGTTGTCATCGTGCGTGGCGCCTCCTTCTGATTCATATTCGCGATAAAGTCGTGCCATCTGGGCAAGATTTGTTACCATGTCAAGCGTTTCAAGCTCTTTAGGTGTGCAGTATTCGCGGATCGACTGAGATAATCCTGTGAGCGGATCTTTATCATCCTTGCTGCAGGCCTCAAGAGATTCTTCTTCCTCATCAAGCCTGTGCATTGCCTGCTGAAGCTCAAACATGCGCACACAGATACGGCAGGCTTCCCGGAGCGGCGAGTGCATGTACGGCAAAGAGGCTTTTAAAATCTGAATGTGGCGCTTTTGCTGCATAAGGCACCTCTTCGATTTTCTTTTTTCTTTAATGGAGTATATGCGGACAACATGTTTGTTAGTACATAAGTTATAGTAAGCAGATGACAAGAAGGAGCGACATATGCTTATTATAGAAAAGAATGCAGTTTATGAGGTGGATTGTGAGTGCCTTCAGAAAAAACGGGGACGCTATGCCAATTTAACATGTGAGGAGAGACAGATTGAAAAAGAACAGATTATTGTGCCAACAGGCGGTGTATGTAAAGAATCACTTTCTTATACAGGAAAAGGCGTAACAGTTGCCATTTTGGATACCGGTCTTTACCCGCATCCTGATTTTAAAGACCGTATTGTGGGCTGGTATGATGCGATAGGTCATGAAGCATATCCAGTAGATCCGAACGGACATGGAACACAGGAAGGAGGAAATTAGTGTTGCTTTTTTTGCAAAGGTGTGCTATTCTGTCTATAACAGATGCCTACAAAGGTTTAGAACAACGAGGTGTGGGGAATGAATATGATAATTAAGAAGGAAGCAGCGACACTTGAAAGAACATCTGCGAATGAAGGAGTGCAGCTGCAGTCGCTGACATTAAGCGAAGGTACGATCCGTTTTGAGCCGGATGTAACTGATTACAATGTAACGGTTGCAGAGGATGTGACGAAGATTTTGGTAAAAGGCGTTACAAGCGATGAGAACAGCTTTTATACGGTAAGCGGAAATACGAATCTTGTGAAAGGAAAAAACGAGATTGTTGTTACTGTTACCGATAAGGATGGCAACATCGGACATTACTACATTCATGTGCAGGTGGGAGAGCAAAAAGAGCAGACATCACAAAGCGATTCCCAGTCACAGACAAATCAGGCAGCGCAAAGTGCTTCTGAGTCAGTGGCTCAGCCGGGTGATGAAAATGAGCTTCTTTCAAACACCGTTAATGAGTTTAAGACTTTTGCAGAAACTGTTACCTCAGGAAATCTTCAATATGTCACGTATGGCGTGCTTGGATGCGGTGCATTGGCAGTTGTTTTGTGGATTGCAGTCTTTATTAAAAGAGCAGCGGCAAAACGGCGCTACAAAAAGGAAAGAAATGAGCGCAAGGCCCGCAGAAAAGAACAGGAAAAGCAGTGGGAGCTTGCCCAGACGCAGCAGGATATTCTTTTAAAGCAGGTTGATGAGCTGCTTGAGAAGAAAAAAACGCAGAATACACGAGGACCAAAAGTGCATGACGAAGAGCCAGAGGACTTTGATTATGACGAAGGCTATACAGATGATGAAGACGATTACGGCGATTATGATGAAGAACAAGAGGCCGAGCTGGATCGTTGGTTAGCCGGACTGGATGATGGCCAGGACGAGGACAGGTGATTAGATGATAATAAAGATAGATTTTAACAGTGATGAAGCAATTTATATGCAGATTACTAACCAGATTATTATGGGTATCGCAAAGCGGCAGATCTGTGATGGAGATCAGCTGCCTTCCATACGAAATATGGCAGATGAGATCGGCATCAATATGCACACTGTCAATAAAGCATACACGGTACTCAGACAGGCAGGTTATGTAAAATTAGATCGCAGAAGAGGTGCTGTTGTCAGTGTAGATGTTGATAAAATTGAGGCAATCGAAGAAATTCGAAGAGAATTGTCTGTCAC
Organism: uncultured Lachnospiraceae bacterium; assembly: GCA_934292725.1. Classification (GTDB taxonomy): domain Bacteria; phylum Bacillota; class Clostridia; order Lachnospirales; family Lachnospiraceae; genus Anthropogastromicrobium. The sequence continues at coordinate 31,293 of CAKQXY010000007.1, read as the reverse complement.
ACTGGCAAAGGCAGGCTGCATGCATATATCAAAAGAAGAGATCCACGAGCTGGTGGATGAGATTTACAATAAACATTTGTCAGATGTTCAAAATTAAGCTTGTTTTGAACGAAAACAGTTATCTTTGTGAGGAGGAATAACTATGCTTTGTGAGCAATGCAGGATGAGGGAAGCCAGCATTGTCATCCGAGAAGTGGTAAACGGGACTGTGACGGAGCGCAACTTGTGCAGTGAATGTGCATCACAGTCTGATCTGGGCGGAATCCTGATGGATTCTTCAGGCCCATTTGCAAAACTTTTGTCGGGAATCCTTGGAATCAGCGATTCCAGACGCAGTGAGGATAAGGACGCATCTAAGCTGTCCTGTCCGACTTGTGGGATGACATACAAAGAATTTGTTCAGGACGGACGCTTTGGCTGTGCGGACTGTTACAATACATTCGGGCTTTTAATAAATAACAGCATTAAAAAGATACAGGGAAATAATTCCCATACCGGAAAGAAACCACGCTTTTTGGGTGATAAAAAGATTCATGCAGATATGGTAGCTGATGCCAAGAAGCGTCAGAGTTTGCAGGAACAGCTTGAGATTTGTCAGGCAAAGCAAAAGGAAGCCGTTTTGGAGGAAGATTACGAAATGGCAGCCTACTACCGTGATGAGATCAAAAAGATTAAGGAAAGGATTCAGGCCGGTGATGAAGTGGTATGAGGAGAAGGATGCGGAAAATGATGTAATCGTTGCAAGCAGAATCCGTCTGCTTCGCAACTTGCGTGATTACAAATTTCCGTGGAAATTAGAGGAAGAGGATGCAAAAAGGCTGACGAAAGAGCTGGAAGAAAAGCTTTGTGGAATCGGCAGCCTTGATGGAAGAAGTTACCAGACATGGGATCTTTTATCGATGACGCAGACGAAAAGAAATGCCCTTCGTGAACGACGCATGATTAGCCGCCGTGCAGCAAAGGAGCCGGGATATGCAGGACTTCTTTGTTCAGCAGATGATGCCGTGAGTCTGACAATCAATTGTGAGGATCACCTTCGGATGCAGATAAGTCATTCAGGCTCACAGCTTCGTCAGTCATGGAAGGAGATGGATAAGATCGATGATTATGTAAACGAGCTGTATCCATATGCGTTTGATGATCAGGTTGGTTATCTTACGACATATCCGACTAATATAGGAACTGGCATGAGAGCATATCTTGTGCTTCATCTGGCACTTCTTGATTCTGTCAGCCGTTTTGATGATATGGTTGACGAGATTGGGCGTTTTGGATTAAAATTAAAGCCAGCTTTTTCAAGTGACAGACAATTAAATGGAAATATGTATGTGCTGTACAATGAAAAGACACTTGGAACAAGCGAGGAGGAAATTTTAGAACTTCTTGATAAAGTAGGCGGTCAGCTTGCCAGTCAGGAGCGAACACTTCGCGATAATTCCATTGAACAGCATAGGCTTGAGGTGGAGGATATCTGCTATAAGGCATATGGTACGATTCGTTATTCAAAGCTCATGACATTGAAGATGGGCATGCATCTTGTATCACAGCTTCGCTGGGGACAGGAAAAACAAATTATTAGATTCAAGGAATATTGCAATTTTTATGAAATTATGATGGGAATGCAGGAGGCAAATCTGACAGCACAAAATAAGACGACAGGTGCATCAATGCAAAATCAGCTGCGTGCAGATTATATTAGAAGCTGTCTGCCAGAGCTTGTGCAGCCGTAACTCATCACATATGGAGGAAAAACACTTATGTTTGAACGATTTACAAATCGGGCACAGGAGGTTATAGGTGAGGCAAAAAAAGCCGCTGCGCAGTTAGAGCAAAATTATATCGGAACTGAGCACCTTCTTCTTGGCCTTGTGCGTGTTTCGGACAGCGTGGCAAGTAAGCTTTTGCAGGAACAGGGCGTTACAGAGGAGCGTCTTGAGGAATTGATTTCATCGCTCATTACACCGACGGGTTCTGTCAGTGTGCGTGAGCCAGATGGATTTTCACCAGAAGCATACCGCGTAATCCAAAACAGTTACTTAGAGGCAAAGCGCTTTCATTCCAGTCTGGTTGGAACAGAGCATATTTTAATCTCAATGCTCAAAAGCTTCGACTGTGCCGGAACAAAGCTTTTGAATACAATGAAAGTGAATATTCGTCAGCTCTATATAGAGCTTGTATCTGCAAAGGATGGCGATGTGGCAGCGGCAAGGGAAGATGTGGAATCACTTCAGTATACAAGAAACGCAGAAAGTAAAACACCGCTTCTTGATCAGTATAGTACAGATTTGACAGAGCTTGCTAAAGAGGGAAGGATTGACCCGGTAATCGGCCGTGAGCAGGAGATTAATCGCGTGATCCAGATTTTAAGCAGACGTACAAAAAATAATCCTTGTCTGATCGGTGAACCTGGTGTTGGAAAAACTGCGATTGCAGAAGGTCTGGCAAGCCGCATCTATGAGGGAAATGTGCCGGATACTATTGCTGGAAAACGTGTGGTGACACTCGATATGGCCGGCATGGTAGCAGGATCAAAGTATCGCGGTGAGTTTGAAGAGCGCATGAAAAATGTGATCAATGAAGTGCGAAACGACGGTCAGACACTTTTATTTATTGACGAGTTCCATACATTAGTCGATGCAGGCGGCGCAGATGGTGCTATGAATGCTTCTAATATTTTAAAGCCATGCCTTGCAAGAGGCGAGCTTCAGATTGTCGGAGCAACTACTATTGATGAGTACAGAAAGCACATCGAAAAGGATGCTGCTCTTGAAAGAAGATTTCAGCCTGTTATGGTAGAGGAGCCTTCTGAGGAGGAGACTGTTGCTATTTTGAAGGGTCTTCGCCATGTCTATGAGGAGCATCACAGAGTTAAGATTACAGATGCGGCATTAGAGGCGGCTGTTAAGCTATCATCACGCTACATCAATGATCGTTTCTTGCCGGATAAGGCAATTGATCTTGTCGATGAGGCTGCTTCTAAGGTTCGATTAGCAGCATTTGTTGCGCCAGAGGCAGTATCAAAGCTTAAAAAAGATATTGAAACCTTAAATCAGGAAAAGGAAAGTGCAATTCAGGAAGAAGCATTTGAGAAGGCCGGCGAGATTAAGAAAAAGCAGGATAGAAAACAGGCACAGATCAATCGTCTGATGGAAAAGTGGGAACAGGAAAAGGAAAATACGCGCCCACAGGTAACAGAGCATGAGATTGCAGATGTTGTTTCTACCTGGACGAAGATTCCAGTTCGTTCACTCGAAGAGGGTGAGGCAAAGCGTTTGATGAACCTTGAAAATGTACTTCATGAACGTGTTGTCGGACAGCAGGAGGCTGTAACTGCTATTTCCAAGGCAATCCGCAGAGGACGTGTCGGATTAAAGGATCCAAAGCGTCCAATTGGTTCCTTCTTGTTTTTAGGTCCAACAGGTGTTGGAAAAACAGAGCTGTCAAAGGCACTTGCTCAGGCAATGTTTGGAACAGAAAATGCAATTATACGTGTTGATATGTCTGAATATATGGAAAAGCACAGCGTCAGCAAGCTCATTGGTTCACCGCCAGGATATGTAGGATACGAAGAGGGCGGTCAGCTCTCAGAGCGTATTCGCCGTAATCCATACAGTGTACTTCTATTTGATGAGATTGAAAAAGCACATCCAGATGTATTTAATATTCTGCTTCAGGTGCTTGATGATGGACAGATCACAGATGCGCATGGCCGAAAAGTCAGCTTCAAAAACACAGTGATCATTATGACTTCTAACTGCGGTGCTGCCAATATTATGTCACCAAAGCGTTTAGGATTCGGTGCGGCATCAGATGCAAAGGCAAACTACGAGCAGATGAAGGCAAAGGTTATGGAGGATGTTAAGCAGAGCTTCAAACCGGAATTTTTAAATCGTATTGATGAGATCATTGTATTTCATCCGCTGTATAAAGAGGATATGAAAGCTATTCTTGATATCATGCTTCGTTCAGTCACATCAAGAGTAATGGAAAACATGGAACTCAAGCTTAAGGTTACAGATGAAGCACAGGACTATCTGATCGACAAGGGCTTTGATGAAAAATATGGTGCACGTCCGCTTAGAAGAGCTCTCCAGACATACCTTGAGGATTCAATGGCAGAGGAAATCCTAGAGGGACGCATAGAGCGCGGTGACAGCGTGACAGTTGAAAAGGGTGAGAATGGACTGAAATTTTCTGTGCGCCATAAAAGAAAAACGCCTGTAAAAAAGGCTGAATAAAGTTTAATTTTCAGTTGGAAAATCAAATTTGATATGCTATACTGAAATAGCGATAGGCGGTTCGCCTGTGGGGTGAGCCGCAAATAGTATACGATGCAATGCAGCAGCAAAAATCAGGAGGAAACAGCAATGGCAGGAATTAAGGAATTAATCCGCACTGAGGAAGACAATACATTAAGCTTTGGAAATTATGATCTTCCGACAAAAGGTAAGGTTTCGGATTATGTATTTGACGGAGATGTATATAAGGTAAAGACCTTTCATGATATCACCAGATTAGAGAAAAACGAGACATTTGCCTATGAGTCAACACCGGGAACCGTAGTTACCGATTATAAGGAGACTGAGGATACATTGTCCTTTATCGTAAATGGTTTCCAGGATACACAGATCATCGTTGCAGTAGAGGATGACACTGAGTATCAGGTAAGTGTGGATGATGCCGTAATTGAAAATTATGAGACTAACCTTTCCGGAAAGATTGTAATCTCACTTGAGCTTGAGCCGGGATGTGTAAAGAAGGTTCAGATTTGCAAGAAATAATGAACTCGCTCATATAGTTCATACATAGCCAAATATGGCAAATCATGGGGACGGGATTTGTGGCTGCTTGAGGCCAGATCCTTGTCCCCTTTTTTAGGAGGAATTATGAAGGCGAAACAAACCGCTTTTTTTTGCAAAGAATGTGGATATGAGTCTGCAAAATGGATGGGGCAGTGTCCGGGATGCCGTCAGTGGAATACTTTTGTTGAGGAGCCTACGGCAGGAAGTTTTGCCACAACAAAATCAGGCGGCGCAAAAAAGCAGGGACTAGAAGCATCAAAGCCGCTTCGTCTTGAAGAGATCAATACAGATGAGGAAGATAGAAGCAGTACAGGGCTTCATGAGCTTGATCGTGTTTTGGGCGGTGGTCTTGTTACAGGTTCTTTAATTCTTGTTGGCGGTGATCCTGGTATTGGAAAGTCAACGCTTCTTTTGCAGGTGTGCCGAAATCTTGCTGTATCTGGCAAAAAGGTATTGTATGTGTCAGGTGAGGAATCTGCACGTCAGGTGAAGATGCGTGCGGATCGTCTTGGCGGTTTTTCAGGTGAGCTATTGCTGTTATCGGAGACAAATCTTGAAAAGATTGATAATACTATCACAAAGGAAATGCCGCAGGTAGTAGTGATTGATTCTATCCAGACTATGTATCGCGAAGATATTTCATCAGCACCTGGAAGTGTTGGTCAGGTAAGGGAATGTACTAATACGCTTATGCAGATTGCAAAGGGCAGAAACATCACAATTTTTCTTGTTGGTCATGTGACAAAGGAAGGTGTAGTTGCAGGTCCGAGAGTGCTTGAGCATATGGTGGATACAGTGCTTTATTTTGAGGGAGACCGAAGTGCAATGTACCGTATTCTTCGCGCAGTAAAGAATCGTTTTGGCGCGACAAATGAGATGGGTGTATTTGAGATGGTGCAGTCAGGTTTGAAGGAAGTTGCAAATCCTTCTGCTTACCTGCTTGAAGGAAGAAGCCTCGACAGCAGTGGAACAGTCACGGCCTGTCTTATGGAAGGAACGCGCCCAATTATGCTTGAGGTGCAGGCGCTTGTTTGCCGGACAAGCTTTGGATTGCCAAGACGCACAAGTGCCGGAATTGATGGAAATCGTGTAAATTTATTGATTGCTGTTTTGGAAAAACGAATGGGTATGGCATTGTCTTCATGTGATGCGTATGTAAATGTCACTGGCGGAATAAAGATTAGCGAACCTGCGCTGGATTTGGCAGTCGTCATGGCAATTGCAGGAAGCTTTCGTGATCGCGTGATTGATGCGCACACTGTTATTTTTGGAGAAGTCGGACTGGCAGGAGAGATTCGAGGTGTCAGTATGGTGCAGCAGCGAATCAACGAAGCTGCAAGACTTGGCTTCACATGTTGTATTTTGCCAAAGATCAGCGCGAAAGATATTAAAATTCCAGAGGGAATGAAATGTATTCCAGTTGCAACTGTAAAAGAAGCCGCAGGGCTGATTGAGAAGATGCAGGGGGGCGTGAAGCCACAAAGATGATTAAAAGATGATTATAAGGAGGATAAGAGATTGATTCGATATAAGATAGACATATCGCAAAAAGAAAGTGATGCGTTAATTGAAATGCAACTAAAGCATTCTGTAAGTCGTGGAATACAAAATTTCTTCAGAATCGTGCTGGCTATTTTGGCAATTGCGTTGCTGTATTGTACATTTTTTCTCCGACAAACCACGGAATCTAAAATTTTGGGAATCGTAAGCGCTGCCTTTTTTCTATGGTTTGCTACAGTAGGAATGATTGCTTATCAGAAATTTCTTTTAAAGAAAGTACAGAATAAATTGGATAAGCGAGCAACATTCGGTGAACGAGAATATGGATTTGATCAAGATGGTGTTATTGTGTGGACTGATTTCAGCTATAGCGAATTACAATGGGAGGCATTTAAAAATTGGGGAATATTTAAAGATTACATTTATTTGACAACGATTGCCGAACAAAGGATTCTTGTGAGGAAGGATGAATTGTCAGAAGAAGATCGGGAAGAATTATTTGATCTTTTAAATGCGAATGTAAAACGAGAAGAAAAGTGATGAAGAAATCTACGAGGGGCGCTTCGACGGCTGTGTCAGCGTCCCTTGTTTATTTTTATACAACAAAAAAGACATCCACAACGGATGTCTCTCAAGCAGGGGTAACAGGATTCGAACCCGTATTTACGGTTTTGGAGACCGTTGCTCTACCATTGAACTATACCCCTTTATGTTTGTCGGCTTTTGTAGCCGACTTCTATATACTATCATATGAATATTAATTTGTCAACACTTTTTTTGAAAAAATTCCGAAACTGGTCCGTCGACGGTTACAGTTCATGGATAATTCAATATTGCGGCAAAGCCCGAAGGTGAATGGATTTCACGAGCCGGACACTTGGAGCAGGTCTTTCAAAGTAGTGTATGATAAGAAAGAACATAAAAGGAACCTGCGGAGTTTGGTCCGTCGACGAAACCATTACACCTTCGGGCTTTCGTAACCTGACGCGTGAACTGTAAGAAAATGGTAAGAACAAAAACTGCGGCATAGTGCTTGCGAAGAAGCATTAAGTGTGGTAAAATTGTTGTGATTCAATTTATGATAAGATTTCAAAGGGGTACAAGCATGAACACACATACAGTTGAAGAATTGTACCGCCTGGCACAGCAGGGAAATACTGAGGCGCTCACGAGGCTTGGTATCTGCTACAAAAATGGAACCGGTACGGCTGTGGATCACAGTGCAGCAGCACAGTGTTTTTACTCAGCAGCGAATGCAGGAAATGCAGAAGCACAGTATCAGCTTGGTATCTGCTATGAGGAAGGCATTGGACTAGAGCAGGATCTGTCTGCTGCCGGATATTGGTTTCAGGAAGCGGCAAGGCGGTTTTACGAAGCTGCCCAGGTTGGAAATCCGCAGGCTCAATATGGACTGGCAAATTGCTATGCAGAAGGCCGAGGAGTGGAAAAAGATGAAGCTGCTGCTGTTTACTGGTATCAGGCATCAGCACAGCAGGACTATGCGGATGCACAGTATAATTTAGGCTATTGCTTTTTATTTGGCATCGGTGTAGAGGCAAATGAAATCATAGCACTCAAATGGTACAGCAGTGCCGCATCTCACGGTGATCCGCAGATGCAGCATAATCTGGGACTAATTTATAAAAATGGCTATGGCGGAGTAAGCAAAAACTACGGAAAAGCTGCAGAATGGTTTTTTAAAGCTGCCAGACAGGGCTATTCCGAGTCAAAGGTTGAGCTTGCACAGATTTACTTTCGGAATCCGCTGGCGGTAAAAGATATTTCCATTGCAGAGCGTCTGATGACAGAGGCGGCAGAGGAAGGAAATACACGTGCCCAGGAATATTTGGTGCATTATTATTTTGATCAGGATGCAGCAAAGTATGATTTGAAAAAGGCATGCAGATGGGCATCTGAGTGTGCAGACAGCAGTGATCCAACAGTTGCTGTCGTTCTTGGTATTAGCTTTGCTAATGGCGAGGTGGCCGAGACCGATGATAAGCAGGCATTTGAGTGGCTGTCAAAAGCAAAGGATCAGGAGAAAAAGTTAAATGGAGAGGCATGTTATTACCTTGGAAAGTTTTATGAGGAAGGTAATGTGACAGAAAAGTCACTTGATGATGCCGAACATTTTTATAAGCTGGCTGTAAGAAAGCACTTTGCAAACGGATCTGAATCGCTCGAAAGAATTAGAAGAGAAAAGGAAGAAATCCGTAAGGCAGAGGAAGCAAAAGCCCTTGAAGAGCAAAAAGAGGCAGAGGAGCTTAAAAAGCAGGAAGAAGTAAAGCAGCTTTTGAACTTAAAGCCAGAGCAGGCAGAGGGTGAGGCAAAATCTGAGGAAGAAGTTATAGAAACCAAAGAAGCAAAATCCGAGGAATCTGTTTCAGAGACCGAAGAAGTTTCAGAACCAGAAGAAGCAAAATCCGAGGAATCTGTTTCAGAAACCGAAGAAGTTTCAGAACCAGAAGAAGCAAAATCCGAGGAATCTGTTTCAGAAACCGAAGAAGTTTCAGAACTAGAAGAAGCAAAATCCGAGGAAGAAGCTTTAGAATCAGAAGAAGTAAAATCTGAGAAGGAATCTTTGGAAACTATAAATACAGCTGAAACTGCGGAAAACGAAGTGGTATCATCTGAGGAAGTTGAAGAAGAAATTACTTCACAGGAAGTGGAAGTAACGAAGGCACAGCAGGAATCATCTCCGCAGATGCAGGCGGATATTGCATTTGCTCGTTTATTACAGCAGGCAAAAGAGACACAAAGCCGTATTCAGAAACTTCCAAAGCAGGAAACTGTAAAGACAGAAGATCAAAAGACAGAGGAAAGCGAGTCTTTGCCAAAGGAAGAGATAAAAGAGACTGAAACTGTTTCTCCAGAGCCAGTTGAAGAAGATTTTGTTTCTGAGATTGAGGAAGCAGAAAGCTCCATTCAAAAGGAAATTGCTGAAGCACAGAAGTTTGAAAAAGAACTAGATGTGCTGCAAAAGAAGATGGCACAGAATGTGCAGGATCTTCAGGAAGAAAAGAATGAAGCAGAAAAAACAAAAGTTTTTGACAAAGCGGATCTTGATCAAATTCAGCAGGTAGAAACGAACCCTTCTAGTGAAGATACTGAATCGGCAGATGAATCAGAACAGGCAGAAGCTGATATTGAAACTGATGCTGAAATCAATAATGATATTGAAACTGATATTGCAGTTGATACAGAGGAATCTGAAAATGTAGACAGTGAGGAAGCTGAAACCTTCTTTGAAGAAGAGGAAGAAGACGATGAGGAGTGGGAAACATCCGCAGATAATTTTGTTGCTTCTCTTTTAAAGACGGGTGCAAAGCTTACTAATACATCAGAACCAGTGATTCGAGAAGAGGAAGAGACACCTTCAGAGATAGCTGAAACAGAGTCAGAAAATCAAAACATTGAAGAAGAACCTGTAGAAATCGATTCCTCTGAAACAGAGCCTATAGAAACAGAGCCTTCTGAAAATGAGTCTGCAGAAGCAGAGCCTTCAAAAGATGAGTCTGCAGAAATGGATGCAGAAGAATCACTTGAAGAGAGTGAAGACGAGTCCTTAACAGATGAAGTCACAGACTACATAGAAAATTCTGAAGAAGATGCTGACGGTATAGTTGATTCTTATGAAGATAATTCAGACGATGCAGTTGATTTAGAAGAAGATTCTAAAGAGGAAGCTGCTAGTGATCCTGTGGAAGAATCATTGAGTGATGAGTATTCACAAGATGAGTATTCACAAGATGAGTACTCAGAAGATGGATATTCAGAAGATGAGTATTCAGAAGAAGATTACGCGGAAGATGATTATCAAAAAGAGGATGACAGCTTTGAAAATGATTCTAAAACAGAGAATCAAAACGAATCTTCAGTGAAGAGCATGCCAAGAGCAACTCTTGTGGATGACTCTGTCTATGAATATGAAAAGGCCATTATCGATGATTTGAAGCAGGAAGATGTCAGCCGATATGTCGATGTGGATGAGGAAACATATGAAGAAGTAAAGAAGAAAAAGCATCATGTCGTACCGATTGTGATTCTTGTTCTTGTTTCTTCGATTGCGCTTGCCGCAGCGATCCTTGCAGCGACAGGTCATCTTGGAGAGTTTGTAAATGCACTAAACGAGCAGTTTTCATCTGGAAATCAGCCAGACGCAGACGAGTCTGCAAAGCTTCCAGACAAATCTTCTGACAAATCATTAGAAGAGAATACTGAAAAAGAGCATTCATCAGAGGTTAAGACATCTGAAACACAAACGTCCTCTGAGACAGCTCCATCATCAAGTGCAGATGATAATTCAGAAAACAACAACGAAAATAATCAAACTTCCCAGAATACAGCAGCTGATACAGCTGCTGTATCTGATAGTGCAGAAATTACTTCAAGTGCAGGCAGCACAGAGCCATCTTCCTTAAAAGAAGAGAGCAGCACACCAGAAAAATCTGTGGATGAAGTTGAGACTGAATCAGAGACAGAATCTGAAACTGAGACAGAATCTGAAACTGAGACAGAAGCTGAGAAAGAATCTCAAACTGAATCAGAATCTGAGACAAAGACTGAGACAGAGACAAAGCCAGCTTCCACTGAACAAGAGAAAACAAGTCTTGAGCAGACAGAAACAAGCACAGAAGATGCTGAAACTAAAACTGAATCAGAATCTGAGGTAGAAACAGAGAAAGAATCTGAGACAGAAACAGAGAAAGAATCTCAATCAGAATCAGAGTCAGAGGCAGAATCAGAAACAGAAACTGAGACAGAGTCTGAGTCAGAGACAGAAACCGAGATGGAGACAGAAGCAGAATCCGAGTCTGAGGAGGATAATACAAATCCGTATCATGAAGCGGCAAAAGCAAAGTATCCAACTTTTTCAAATGAAAGCTATACACCAATTCCAGAGGTTTCTTCGGGATGTATTTACGCAAAATATACCAATTTTGATGAGGCTTTTCAGACACTCTATACTAATCAGAGTGATTTGACAGGAGCAGCACAGGTTGCATTGAATACACCAGGATTTAATATTATTGGCTATCGTGTTTATATGCTTGCTTATCAGGATGGTATTCTGAATGCGTATAGTACACAGCTTGATGGTACAGATCTGCAGCTGAGTGCAGCAAACGTTGGCACAGAAGCCTATATCATGAATGGAAGCATTTTCTCAGAAAATCGTGAATATTCAATGACAGGAGATCCTGTAGGAACTGCTTATCCGTATATCAAACGTTTCCTTACATTTGGTGAGGATAAGGTTTACTATTTGGATACAGATGGAGACATAACAAGAAGTGATTATCAGCATACAGCTATTCAGCGTCTTGAACTAGGTATTGATGATGGCAATGATGTGGCTTGGGCACAGGTTATGGGACCGTATCTTATTTATTATGATACAAAGACAGAGCTTATGTACAGCTGCAACTTAGATGTAGGCACGATTGTTTTGCTTGATTTTGATGGAGTCGCAGATCCGTCAGGACTTTGCGGAAACGGAAATTGGGTCTATGGCCTGTATGATGGAAAGCTTGCAAAGGTTCGTCCAAATGGAAGCGAGCTTCAAACTATTTATGAGCCAGATGATTCACTAGAGCTTGTCTCAGTGGAGCATGCCATGGAAAATTATATTATTTTGACTGCAAAGAACACTGCAAACATTAAAAAAGGTGCAGAAAATAATTCAGCAGATTCTAGTGCAGGAATTAAAACATATTGTTATAACCTGCAAACTGGAGAGCTGACTCAGCTTTCAGCCGAATAAAAAAGTTTGAGGGCAAGGGTTTTAATGCCCTTGCCCTTTTACTATATATGCAGCAAAAAGGAGGAATACTTGATGATTTACGACGTATTAGAATATGGTGCAAAGGCAGACGGTGTGACAAATGACGCTGCCGCTATTCAGAAAGCAATTGATGAATGCAGTGCCGCCGGTGGTGGTCAGGTTGTGCTTAGAAGCGGAAGAACATATTATTCTAGCTCCATTATTATAAAGCCATATGTAGATCTTCATTTAGAGAGAGGAAGCGTATTAAAGGCGCATAGCGATCTGACAACTTATTTTCACCCAAATGAGGGTCAGAAGGATAATGGTGTAAAGATTGAGGGAACACCAGTAACATTAAAGCCATCATATGCTTTTATTTATGCGAAGGATGCCGACCATATGGCAATCACAGGAGATGGAGTTATTGATGGCAATGCATTTGCATTTGTAAAGCAGGTAAGCCAATACTATGTGACAGGAGATTTTTATCCGCGCCCGACTGTAATTTATGTAGAACATTGTAATCATATCAATTTTACAAATATTATTATCAGAAATGTTTCTTTCTGGACTTTGCACACAGCAGGCTGTGATGATGTATTGATTGACCGTATTCGCATTTTAAATGATCTGAATGTTGCAAACTCCGATGGTATTGATCCAGATCATAGTACAAATGTACGTATTATAGGCTGCCATATTGAGTGTGGTGATGATTGTATTTGTTTAAAGAGTTCTGCCGGAAACATGGAATATGGGCCGACCAAAAATGTGCTGATCAGTGATTGTACATTAATTTCCACTTCTGCAGCATTGAAGATCGGAACAGAAGGAACTGGTGATTTTGAAAATCTGACAGTAAATAATTGTATTATCAGCGGCAGCAATCGTGGAATTTCCATTCAGATTCGCGATGGCGGCCACGTAAAAAATGCAATGTTTTCAAATATTATCATCGAGACACGCCGTTTCGCAGATTGCTGGTGGGGCTGCGGTGAGCCAATCAGCATCACAACACATAATCGTGTGCCAGAGAAACAGTCTGGTCATATTTCAGGAATTACATTCCGCAATATCACCTGCGACTCAGAGAACGGTGTATTTTTATCAGGAAGTGATGGAAACCACATTGAGGATGTGCTGTTTGAGGATGTCAAGGTAAAGATTCATTCAAAGAGCAAATGGCCAAAGGGACTGTATGATTTAAGACCAGGCTTTGGACAGAAGATTGAAGAGATTCCAAGCGCCGGTTTCTATATGAGAAGAGCAGATGGCGTGACTATAAGAAACAGCCGTGTTGTCTTTGAGGGCGAAGAGCTCGACTGCTTTGGAGAGGCAATTCATGCGCAGGATTGTGCAGATCTTGTAATTGAAGGCTTTAAAGGAGAAGCAGCAAGACCAGAGTTAGAAGCAATAGTAATTGAATAGTTGTAAAAAAGGAAGCAGGAAAACAATGAAATTTGATAAGCTGATTGAGCTTTGGAAGGAAATGGAGACAACAATAGAAGCAGAAGAAAAAGAAGCACAGATGGCATTCGAACAGCAGACGCTTCTTGAAAAATTAAATCGAGAGGAACTGATCAATACGATGCAGTTTCTTCAAAGATGTGCAGCACAGGCAGGATATTACTATAATTTGCAGGCACCAGGCAGTGAATTTGGTACTATGAAGCTGCAGGCAGCAGAAAATGATGATCCTATTGTGGCACAGGTAAAAATTTGGGATAATAAAGAGCATAAGATTCGCACTCGTTTTTCTCTTCGTCGTTTAGTGACCGAGGAAGACGGAACATTGTCTGTGAAGCTGCCGTGCGGAAGCTATGAGGCAGAGGTGACATGCGGACCAGAGTATGGTACTGTTCTTGTGCCATTTGAAATCACAAAGGATAAAGTGACAACAATTAAGGCAAGACTGGCGCGTATAGCACATTTAACTGATAAGGGATGGGCAGCAGGTGATCTTCATCATCATAGCGTATACAGCAGCCCGGCATATGGCGGAACAGATCCAGTAATAGAGACTCCAGATCAGGTGTGTCGTTCCATGAAGTCTCTTGGAATGCAGTTTGGTGCGCTAAGTGATCATCATAACGTGCTTAACCATGAAGAATGGCAAAGACAAAATAATAATTTTACACCTATTATCTCAAAGGAAATTTCCACTTCTAATGGTCATGTGCTGCAGCTTGGCGTAGATGATGACGTGATCTATGAGATTCCGGAGGGAAAGGAGCGTACAACAGAGAAGCTTCGCAATGAATTTATCCGCATTTGCAGTGAGATTCGAAAAAAAGGTGGTCTGCCGCAGGTAAATCATCCGTTTGATGTGAGCTTTTCCACGCGCTATAACAGTGAATTTTGGGATATGATTGAGATTTTCGAGTCCATCGAGATCTGGAATGGTGCGACTCCATTTGCAGCTGGCACAATCAATGCGAAGGCATTCAAAAAGTGGTTGTCTCTTTTAGAGGAAGGAAAGCGCCTGACTGCTACGACAGGAAGTGATACACACAACATTTATGGTGACGATTACTTTGGCATGACAGAGTGGTTAGATTGGCTTATGGATACAGTGATGACACACCAGGAGATTTATCCGGTAAAGATGAACGAGAAGGTGGACTATTTGACTTGGCTGTACAAGAAGGTATGGCCGCGCCTTTTAGCATGGGTGGAGCAGTCCAACACACCGTCTACAATCCACAATTATGTGTATACAAATGGAAAAAACAAGCCGCAGGAAATTCTTCAGGCTATTCGTGAGGGACATAGTTTTATAAGCAATGGTCCGCTTGTGACGGCAGAAGTAAATGGAGCTTCTTATGGCGAGAAGGCAGTACTTAAAGACAAGACTGGCACACTGTCAGTTCATGTATTTTCAAAGAAACAAATCAATCATCTGTGGATGTACACAGGTGCTGATAAGAAAATTGAACTTTGTACAAAAGCTGAAGCAGCAGAGGGCGGCTTTACGTACGATATAGCGGCAGATGAGTTTGATTTTGGTGATGCTGCATGGGCTTTGTTTGTGGCAGATGGAGGAGAAAATAACCTTGCAATTTCAAATCCAATTCTGTTTGCTTGATGATAAATAAAAAAATCTGAAAATCAGGGTAACAATCTGACCCTGATTTTCACTAGGAGGAAAAATGAGATCACTTGACTATATGAATCGTGTGGAGGCGTATGTGAATCGCTTAAACAGCGAGCGCCGCACCGTGCTTGAAACGATCCCACAGGTGCGTTTTTTAGATTTGATGGCAGATGAGATCAACTGCACAGATATGACTGCAGATTGTGAAGAAGATGAGAATAAAAAATATGGTGTAGCGCCAAATCTTGATGCAGTACACACAAGGGGCTATGCGAAGAGAAGTCTAGTACTAGAGGATTGCAGCAACTGGCCAGTTTTTTCGTGTGCAGATACGTGGGGCGGCCCAGATTACCATGGGATTTTTGCTTTTTCTGTGACGATCACAGAAGAGATGAAGGGACGTGTGATTGGATTTTCGCTTGACACTGGTGCAGATGATATATGGAATACTGACAATCCGCAGATTATGGTTTATGTAAATGGTGTACTTACATGTGCGATGGATCTTAATCATCATGAGGTGATTTTGAGTGACAGTGCAGTGCCAGGAAAGGTATATGATATTCGTCTTTATGCGTATGTCAACAGCCCTGGAAAGAGTAATTTTTTATATCTTAAGGTATTTGCAAAGGAACAAGAGGCAGAGGCGCTTTATTATGATATGAAGCTTCCGCTTGAGGCAGCAAAGCAGATGCGCCCGGAAGAAGAAAAAAGAAGAAAGCTTCTCGAGATTTTAAATCAGGCAGGTGATTTACTAGATCTTCGTGTTAAGAAAAGTGATAAGTATCGCGCATCACTTAGAGCAGCAAGTGCATGGCTTAAAGAAAATTTATATGAAAAGGAATGGGAGATTGACAGTCCAACTGTTTATGCGCTTGGTCATACGCATATTGATGTGGCATGGAAGTGGCCGCTTCGCCAAACAAGAGAAAAGGCTGTAAGAAGCTTCTCGACAGTGCTTTATTTGATGAAGCGTTATCCGGAGTATCGTTTCTTTTTGAGTCAGCCGCAGCTTTATGAGTATGTAAAAGAAGAGGCACCTGAGATTTTTGAGCAGGTAAAGGAACGTGTAAAGGAAGGACGCTGGGAGGCAGACGGTGCTATGTGGCTGGAGTCTGACAGCAATTTAACTAGCGGTGAATCACTTATTCGTCAAATTTTATATGGAAAGAAATTTTTTAATGAAGAGTTTGGCATTAAAGAGCAGGAAATATTGTGGCTGCCTGATGCATTTGGCTTTTTAGGTGCATTGCCGCAGATAATGAAGAAAAGTGGTATTCGCTATTTTCTGACAACAAAGATGGGCTGGAATGATGCTGATCAGCAGCCAGATGATACATTTCTTTGGGAAGGAATTGACGGAAGCCGCGTAACAGGTCTTTATATCACAACAAAGAATTACGAAGCATACCCGGAGCGTTTTGAAAAGCCAGTTCGCGAGGTTACATACAATGGCAGACAGAATGCCAGCCAGACAATGGGAACCTGGCAGAATTACAGAAATAAAGAGTTAAATGATGCAGTTCTCACAATTTATGGCTACGGTGACGGCGGCGGCGGCCCGACAGAAGGTATGCTTGAGGAAAGTAAGCGTTTGTCTTATGGCATACCGGGAGTTCCGAAGGTAAAGCTGTCTGGACTAAAGGAGTACTTACAGTTACTTGATAAAAATTTACAGAATAAAAAGTTAAACACATGGTATGGTGATCTTTATCTTGAGTATCATCGTGGTACATTTAGTTCAATTGCAGAGAACAAAAAGAATAACCGTATATGTGAGTATAAAAATCAGCAGGCAGAGTGGCTTGCATCACTTTTGTGGTGGATGAATAAGAAAAATGAGAATGCAAACAAGAATGCATATCCAAAAGAGACGCTTGATAAGGCATGGAAGCTTTTGCTGTTAAATCAGTTTCATGATATTTTGCCGGGATCTGCAATTGATGAAGTCTATGAGCAGTCAGATATTGACTACGCAAAGATTAAGGCAATGGATGAACAGATAATCAGTGAAGCATTAGAAAGCCTGAGCAGTAATAAGAGCGAGCAAAAAAACGGAATCTGTGCATGGAATCCGCTTGGCTTTGCAGCAGAGCAGGTAATTGAGCTTGATAAAAAGAAGCAGCAGGAATACGGTATCGACAAGGGCTGCTCTCTTACTAATGTGACAGCTGCGCAGTACCTTAAAGATGGCACAATGCTTGTCACAGCTTCACTTCCTGCAAAAGGCAGTTTATATATGGAATCATCTGCAGAGAAAGAAAGCTCAGACAAAAAGGTAAAGAAAGAATATTTTGTTTTACGTGATGAAAATACACTTGAGACACCTTGGTATATTGTTTCGTGGAATGAGCTTGGCGAACTTACCTCTCTTTATGATAAAGAGGCAAAGCGTGAAGTTTTAGAAGCAGGTACTGTAGGAAACGAGATTGTTGTTTATGAAGATATTCCGAAGGATTACGATGCCTGGAATGTGGAGTCATACTATTCAAGAAAGCATTGGAAGATGTCTGCGAAAAAGCCTTGCATGATGACTGAGACAGGAGAAATTTGCGCTGTGCTTCACACAGAGCTTTCTTATGAGTCTTCAGTTATTGAGCAGGATATTGTATTTTTTGCACACACAAGACGCATTGATTTTAAGACAAAGATTGACTGGAAAGAACAGCAGCAGCTTGTAAAAGCAGAGTTTCATTTGGATGTCATGACAAGAACAGCAGCATGCGAGATTCCATATGGCGTGATGGAGCGTCCAACACATAGAAATACAAGCTGGCAGCGTGCCCAGTTTGAGATGTGTGCACATCGCTTTGTGGATCTGTCTGAGCCGGGCTTTGGTGTGGCACTGTTAAATGATGGACGATATGGTCATTCTATTGAGGATGGCACTGTTGGTCTGACGCTTCTTACATCAGGTATTTTCCCATTCCCAGATGCTGATAAGGGACTTCATGAACTTACATATGCCCTGATGCCGCATATGGGCGACTGGAGAGAGGCAAATGTGGTACACGAGGCAGGAAAGCTTAATGAAAAGCCGATTATTTCTCTTTATAAGCCATCTCTTTTGACAGAAGAAAAATATACAATGTGTGAGGTATCTTCACCAAATGTGATCGTAACGTCAGTAAAACGTGCAGAAGATGAAAGCGGACTGATTGTTCGTATGTATGAGTCAAGCGGTATTCGCACAAATGTGGAATGGAATGTAGCAGGTCTTTGTCCGAAATCCATCTATGAATGTGATATGATGGAGCAAAAAGAAAGAGCAGTTGTGTTTGACGGACAGAGAGCAAAATTTGAGATCAGACCGTTTGAGATCAAGACATTTTTACTAGTATAAAGATAAAAGTGCAGTAAGAAAAAAAGGTTTCTTCGGAAAAAGTGTGGAAAAGACACAATAAAAGAGCAAAAAATGCAATGTTTTTCCGAAGAAACCGACCAAATACGCATAGCTTTTGGGTGTATAATTTTGCTATAATCAACACATCAGATATGAAAAGTTTCTAAAGAAACAATAAAAAAAGGAGGACTGCGGACATGGCAAACAAAAAAACGCCGGGTGTGGCAAAGAAAAAGGTTAATTGGAAAACATACCTGAGAAATACCTGGCAGCTGTATGTGATGATGTTGATACCGATTATCTGGCTGATTTGTTTCAAATATAAGCCGATGCTGTACATCGTTGTTGCATTTAAGAAGTATAACATTTTCAAAGGAATTTGGGAGTCTCCGTGGGTTGGTTTTAAATATTTCAAGGAGGCATTTGGATCAAGTGAGTTCTGGTTTGCAGTAAAGAATACATTGATCTTAAATATCGGTGATTTGATTATCGGATTTCCATTCCCGATTTTCCTTGCACTGTTTTTAAATGAGTTAAGAAGCACGGGCGTCCGCAAGATGACTCAGATCGTTTTGTATCTGCCAAACTTCCTTTCTTGGGTTATTATCGCAGGTATCAGTACTCAGCTGTTCTCAGGAAATGGTCTGTTAAATGGTGTACTTGGCGTATTTGGTTTACCAACAGTACCGTTCTTAACAAATACAATCTGGTGGAGAATTATTTACTGGGTAATGGGTATCTGGCAGTCAGCTGGTTATTCACTGATCATTTATTTGGCAGCACTTATGGGAACTGACCCGTCACAGAGTGAGGCAGCTTACCTTGATGGTGCAACAAGATTACAGCGTATCTGGTATGTAACAATTCCTCAGATTATGCCGACCATCTCCACACTGCTTATTATGCAGCTTGGTAAAGTTATCAATATCGCATTCGACCGTCCATATATGATGAGCAACATGCTTGTAAAGGATGCATCAAATGTACTTAGTGTATATGTATACGAAGTTGGTATCGGTAAGGGACGTTTTGACTACGCAACAGCAGTTGGTCTGTTCCAGTCTGTAATTGGTATCGCTATGGTACTTGTTTTTGATAAGATCGCTAAGAAAATGGGACAGGGAGGTATCATGTAATGGAAGGATTAAAAACAAAAGAAGATCGCCGCTTTCAGACGTTCTGGGTAATCTTTTTTATCTTAATCAGTGTGATTGCAATTATTCCTGTACTCCGTGTAATTTCCATTTCGTTCTCAGGTCGAGATGCAATCAACAAGGGACAGGTATTTATCTTCCCAATTGGATTTAATGTAGATGCTTATGCAAAGGCATTAAAGAGTGGTACATTTGTAAGCTCTTTCGGATATTCCATTATTCTTATGGCAGTTGTAACTGCAGTTGATATGATTATGACTATCCTTCTTGCATACCCGCTTTCAAGAAAGGGTCTGAAGGGTTCAAAGATTGTCAATCTGTTCTGCGTTATCACCATGTATTTAAACCTTGGTACAATCCCGAACTACTTAAATATCAAGTCTTTCGGCATGATTGATACTGTATGGGCATTGATCATTCCTGGTGCACTTAGTGTTTACAACATGATCATCATGCGTACTGCATTTGCAAGTATTGATGATTCATTGTATGAGGCAGCACGTATTGATGGATGCGGTGAGTTTAAGATTATGTACCGTATCGCAATTCCGCTTTGTGTACCGACTATCGCAACTCTTTGTCTGTTCTACGCA
The DNA here is from genome assembly GCA_934292725.1 of uncultured Lachnospiraceae bacterium. GTDB lineage: Bacteria > Bacillota > Clostridia > Lachnospirales > Lachnospiraceae > Anthropogastromicrobium. Next base: position 11,040 of record CAKQXY010000007.1, on the reverse strand, counting down.
GTAGGTCGTTGGAATGGTATTGATGATCAGCTGTACTATGTACAAAAGACAGGTCTTCATACTGTTCAGATGGCGTTAAAGCAGATGATCGAGGCTGTAAATGTTCAGTCTGAGGAGAGTGGTACAACACAGCTTGTAGCAGAGAATATCAAGGCAGCAAGTATTACGCTGTCCATGACTCCAATGTTAGTTGTATATCCATTCATCCAGAGATTCTTCACTCAGGGTATTATGCTGGGTGCAGTAAAGGGTTGATTTTTACACAATATTTTTTCAAAGTGAGTGTCTGCGCTGTCTGGATTTAGCCAGACGGGCAGTGACATCATAAAAAATCTTTTAGGAGGAGTTTACAATGAGAAAGATGAGAAAATCAGCTGCAGTAGCTCTTACAGCAGCAATGGCAGTAACAAGCATGGGCGTGATTCCGGCAATGGCAGACGAAACCACTACAATTCGTGTTATGCTGTGGGACCGTGGAGATGCTCCGCAGGGTATGACTGTTGAGGAGAACAAGATGAGCGAGTGGATCAACGAGCAGGTTGCAGATCTGGGTCTGCAGGTTGAGTTCGTAGCTGTTCCAAGATCTACCAGTGAGGATGTTCTGACAACTATGATGACTGGTGGAAATGCACCTGATATCATTTTCTCCTATGACCAGAACGTATTCTTAAATTACGCAAATCTGGGTGGTCTGGCTGATCTGACAGAGGCTTATGAGACAATCGGAACCAATATTCAGGAGTATGCTGGTGAGGTTCAGAACATGGGTGAGTATGATGGTGCTCAGTATGCGCTTCTTTCAAAGAGAGGAACTGAGAATCCGCGTCATACCGCTTACATCCGCAAGGATATCCTTGATGAGATGGGACTTGAGGTTCCGACTACAAAGCAGGAGCTGATTGATGATCTGTACGCAATTCATGAGAAGTATCCGGATATGATTCCGTGGAGCATGGGCGGACGTCAGGATACAGAGAAGATGTATCTGAACTTCGTTGGTTCCTATGTAACCTTCGAGGATGAGAAGGATGAGTTTACCTATAGCGAGAACTATATCGTAGCTCATGACGGCGCATTAGACGGTATTAGAGAGATGAACCAGCTGTACAACGATGGCATTATTGTTCAGGATTTTGCTACTGATACAGATGAGTCCGTACATAAGTCAAACATTGCAGCTGGTAAGGTTGCATTCTTCTTAGATGATAACTCTACTCAGTGGGAGAATATTCACACTTTAAATAATGACCTTGACAAGTCCACATTCGTTCCGGTTGAGTGCTTCACTCAGGAGAACGGAGATATCCGTAACGTATACGAGCAGATGTATGGTATGTGGATCATGGTTCCGGCAGCAAGCGAGGATAAGGTTGATGCGTGCATGACTTATCTGAACTGGTTAGCAGATCCGGTTAATGCAGAGAACGTAGCTTACACACCAGAGCATGAGGTTAGTGAGAATGGTGTTCCGGTTGCATTTACTGCTGATGAGTTAAGTACTATGGGCTACAAGGGAACACTTGATGATTACAACATCGTAAACAAGCATTTCGCATTCATGGATGATGAGGCTGGTATTGTTGAGAGTGCTATGGGTAAGGATCCGATCGACTCCAAGGAGTGGTATGAGAACTTCTATGAGACAGTTGCAATCGGCAAGTATCGTTATCCAGTATTCTCTATCAATGCTGAGGCAGAGAACGAGTATGGTACTCAGATTCGTTCTGATCTGATCGAGTATGTATACAGACTGATCAGCTGCAAGCCAGATGAGTTTGATTCCTTAGAGGCTCAGTTAAAGAGTGATATGGACAATGCAGGTCTGACTGACATTATCGAGGGAAGAGCTGCTCTGTATGATGAAGAGATTGCTGCTGCAGAATAAGTTGTAACAATATAAGCAAAATATAAGCGAATATACAATTCAGAAAGCGGGGGCTTACACGGCTCCTGCTTTCTGACTTTATGAAGGAGAAAACAAGATGATAGCAGTAATCAGCGACGTGCATTTTCCATCCAATGCAGAACGGCAAAAGATTATGGAGACAGGACTAAAAAAGCTTACTGGTATTCGTGCACTTTTTATCTGTGGTGATTTCACAGATAATCGCAAAGACACAAAGCCAGAAGAGGAGATGAAACTGCCAGAATATATAAAGAAGCTGCCATATCCTGTTTTCTTTATTGATGGTAATCATGAAGATTATGATGTATTAAAAAGACTTCCACAGATTAGTGATAGTGAAAATGAATTACTTTTTCAAAAGAGCGGATGCAGCCTAACAGCAGAAAATACAATGAAGGCATCAGATGGCATTTACTACCTGAAAAGAGGAAGTGTGTGTAAAATCGACGGATTTTCTATGCTTTTAATTGGCGGAAGCACAACCGGCCCTGGGTATAAGAAAAACCATCCTGATATCTGGCAGAAAGATGAAGATCTGTCAAAAGAGGATGAAAAGCTAATTCTAAAATCATTGCAGGAAAATGATGATACATTTGATCTGATTTTCACACATACAGTTCCAGAGTGCATGGTAAAGGCATGGTTTCCAGATAAGGATCTGTCAGTGACAAATAAAATTTTAGAACACGTATGGCAGTCAGTTTCTTATCAGTACTGGCTTTTTGGCCATTTTCATGAGGATGTAGATTACCCGGAGCGTATGCACTGTCTTTACAATGATGTGATGCTTATTGAAGCATTAAAAGACGGCGGTATACGTGCAGAAAGGAGAAAACTATGAGAAATTATGAGATAAAGACAGACCTTCATACACATACGCTTGCAAGCACTCATGCCTACAGCACGTTGGAGGAAAACTGCCGCGGTGCATTTGCAAACGGTCTTGAAGGAATCAATATGAGTGATCATGGACCGTCAATGCCTGACGCACCGTATGAAGGTCATTTTTCTAATATGAGAATTTTGCCTGAGTATATCCACGGTGTAAGGGTTTGGAAGGGTGCTGAGGCTAATATTATAGATTACGAGGGACATATTGATCTGACAGAGCATACACTCGGTCGTCTTGAGTGCATTGTGGCATCATTTCATGAGCAGACCTTTAAGGCAGGAACAGTTGAACAGCACACAAATGCTTACATGCAGGCACTTAAAAATCCTAAAATCCATATTTTAGGTCACAGCGGAACAGCACAGTATCCGTATGACCATGATACTGTAATTAAAGAGGCGGCACGCCTTGGCAAGGCAATTGAATTAAATGAGGCTACATTCCATGTGCGTCCTTCTTCTATTGAAAATTGTCGTAAGATTATTGAAAAATGCAAAAAGTATGGTGCTTTTATAAGTGTCGATTCAGATGCTCATTTCAGCGCTTTTGTCGGAGTGTATGACTGTGCAAGAAAGCTTCTTGATGAGCTTGATTTCCCGCAGGAGCTGATTATCAATCGTAACGCTGAAACTGTGAGCAATTGGTTAAAAGAGCTTGCAGCAGCAAGCGAAAATAAATATTAAAGCTCCATATTTGATTGCTGACTTGTGATAGTCGTTGAGCTGGCACGCATTGCAGATGGAGACTGATCGTAAGTCTGGCGGAAAATTCTGTTAAACTGAGAGAAGCTTTGAAAGCCGCATGACTGTGCAATTTCAGAGATCGGGTGATTAGTTGAGAGCAAAAGATCCCTTGCACGAGTAATACGCACCTTTTGAATATAGCTTATCAGCGTGAATCCAGTCACTTTTTTAAACTGATGAGACAGGTAACATGAGCTTAAAAAGAATTTGTCAGCCAATGAATCAAGCGACAATTCCTCATCATAGTGGCTGTGTATATAATAAGTAATGCTGTAGATTTTTTGCGTTGATGAGTTGCCTGACGACTTATTGGTATATAGATTTTTGTCCTGATTTTGCTTAATTGCATACAAAAACTGTATAAACATCGAGTGAATGATAAGCCGCTGTTCTGGGTGAGCCAGATAGTCGTGATGTCTTGAAAACGTATAAATTTCATCAAGAATGCCCAGAATCTGTTTTCGTATTTCCTCTGGAAAGCGAAAGATTGGAATCTGGGCATTAAAAATAGATAAAAGCGGCAGATAATAGTCTGCCATGCCAAACAGATCCTTCGGATACCAGAAGGAAATGATAAGTCGCTTGCTTGGTGGTCCGGCCGGATATTCGGTTCGGTGAAGAATAGTCGGCTGCAGAAGCACAATATCACCCTCCTCAAGAGAATATGGCACACCTTCAATAAAATGTGTTGTATCAGGAGAGAGCGGAATTGTGATTTCATGAAAACGGTGTGAGTGCTGAAACTCCATGTTAATCTGCTTATAGCGCTCTCCGTAATCAAAATAATAAAAAAGAGAAACATCACAGTCATTTATAATAATGCTGTAATTGCGTTGATATTTAAGCTGAAGTGGATGATCCATTGAAACCTCCAATAGTATTTATAAAACTGTAACATCAGTATACCGATTTACAGCAAAATATGCAAGGAATATTGAAAAAGAAAACAAATTTTAAATAGATATTTTGTATGCCATTTTGTATACTGAGTGTAAGGTGTAACAGTTTATGCATAAGGTGTAACAGATTACATGAAATATGTTTGTATATTCAAACAAAAATATAAAAGAAAAGGAGCGGGGACGATGGAGAACGTAACAGCAGCTCAGGTAAAGGATGCCCTAGAGCGTGTGATTGCAAGCTTTCAGACTGTATTGTATGAGGATGATGAGCAGTTTTTAGAGAATATGAAGACGAAGAATCTGGAGGGCGATGATATTCGCAGATACCAGCATTGGGAGTGGACACAGGGTGTTGGCTTATATGGATTCTGGCGTCTTTTTGAAGCAACAAAGAAGCCGGAGTATCTTGACATTTTAAAGCGTTTCTATGAGAAGCAAATGGAGGTTGGTCTTCCTGGAAAGAATATCAATACCGTAACCCCTCTTCTTGCAATGTCTTATTTTGCAGAGTATACGAAAAATGATGAGTATCTGGCAATCTGTGACGAGTGGGCTGAGAGTATTATGCACGATTTTTTGCGCACAGAGGAAGGCGGTCTTCAGCACAAGACTTCTGATACCCTGAATAATGGTGAGCTTTGGGATGATACTTTATTTATGACAGTATTGTTTTTAGCTAATATGGGACGTATTCGCGGCAAGAAGGAGTATATTGAAGAAGCGCAGTACCAGTTCCTTCTTCATGTAAAGTATCTGACAGACAAAAAGACAGGCATGTGGTTCCACGGCTGGACTTTTGATGGTCATCACAACTTTGCAGAGGCACTGTGGGGCAGAGGAAACTGTTGGATTACAATGGCAATTCCGGAATTTCTTGATATGGTAGAGTGCCCGACAGCAGTTCGCCGCATTTTAGAGGAGTCCGAGCGTGCTCAGGTCAACGCACTGATGCGTTTCCAGGATGAATCTGGTATGTGGCATACTTTAGTAGACGATCCGACCTCTTATGTAGAGGCGAGTGCAACATGTGGTTTCGCATATGGTATCCTTCGTGCAGTTGATCTTGGCATTGTTGATAAGTCATGTGCAGATTCTGCAATGAAGGCTCTTGCACCAATCTTAAAATGTGTCAGTGAAGAGGGCAAGGTAGAGCAGGTTTCCTACGGAACACCGATGGGAAGAGAGAGCAAGGATTTCTATAAGCAGATCCCGCTTATTCCTATGCCGTATGGACAGGCACTTGCAATTTTGTTCTTCATGGAAGCACTGAAGCTTTGCAAATAAAAACAGCTAAAATAGCTGGAGGAGTATAGAAAATGAAGCGTTATATTGATTATCTGATTCGCAGCGAGGAACATCGTGTAGATGAAATGCTGTTTTTACAGATTAAGGATAAGAACGATTTATGTTATGGACTGATGCGAGGCGATGTGATTGAGGCAAAGCCAACGATCTATATGATGGCAACGGCACTGGCATTATATTTAAACAGCAGAAGCCGCTATTATAAGAGTGAGAAGCTAATGGAAGCGCTGCAGCTGGCGGCAGATGGTGTGGCACGTGTTCAGAGAAAAAGCGGCTATATTGATTATCCGTGCTGTAATTTCTTCTCAGCACCAGATACTAGCTTTTGCTATAAAAGATTAAATGATGGCTATCGCCTGATGAAAAAATATCAGGATGTAGCAGATACAACTATTCTTCAGAAGAAGTATCTTGCTATCATGAGAATGGCAGCAGAGGCTATTCGTGATGGTGGATTCCATACACCGAACCATCGCTGGGGTATTTGTGCTGCACTTATGCAGGCAGCCAAACTGTTTGCTGATGATACTGAGTTTGCAAAGAGCCTTATGGACCGCACTGTTTTATACCTTCAGGAAGGTATTGACGGTAATTCAGAGGGTGAGTATGCAGAGCGTTCCACTGGAAATTATAATGCTGTTGTCAACAATGCGATGATGGCAATGTATCAGTGCTCAAAAGATGTGAAGTATCTGGGATATGTAGAGCGCAACTTAAATATGATGATGTACTACATTGAACCAAATGATATGGTCTTTACGCAGAACTCTACACGCCAGGATCAGGGCAAAGAAATTTTCATGGACAAGTATCTGTATCAGTATATGTACCTGATTGCATATGATGGAACAGATGGTTTTATCAAGCTGACACCAGAGGAGCATGCACGTTTTGATGGTGCTGCACATCAGATTATAAAGGGCTGTGCTGAGACTGGACGTCAGGCACCAAATTGTCTTCATCTTTTGATGATTTATGATAAGACACTTGATTACACATTCGAAAATTGTGGTTTCTTAAAGACATACCGCAAGCTTTTCAAAGAAGCTGGTGTACTTCGTGTGAAGAAAGAAAATTATTCCTACACTGTTATGAAGAATAGAAGTGCCTTTTTGTACTTTAATGTAAATGGTTTGGAAGCATATTTAAAGATTGGCGAAAGTTACTGTGAGATTCGCAATTTTGTTCCAGATGATATGGATGTACAGGAAGGAAAGACAGTTCTTTCACACACAGCAAGAGGCTGGTATTATCTGCCATGGAAGGAAAAGCAAAATACAAGCGACTGGTGGCAGATGGATCACAAAAAGCGTGATCTTATGATTACAAGTGATCTTCACACTCAGGTAGTCATCACAGAGTTAGCAGATGGTCTTGAAATCAGCGTAGATACCGATGGATTAGAGCGTTTGCCGCTTCGTATGGAGCTTTGTGTGCCGTCCGAAACGACATTAGAGAATGATCATTTCTGCATGGAGACAGTGGCTGGAAAGTCAATGGTTCTGTCAGATGATTATGTAACAATGACAAAGGGACTTACAAGCATCGAATTTGGACCAGGCGCATGCGAGCATCATTTTAAGGGACATTATTCAGGCGAAGAAGTAAATGCTGATGGATATACAATCTACTGCAATACGTATACGCCGACAAAGAGAGTTTACACTCTGAAGGTGAAATAATAAATACAAATACCCGGCTTTTACAGGCCGGGTATCTTTATATGTAAAAGTATGATATAATAGGATTTGTCGCAGTAATGAATAGAAATGAACCTATATTATATAGAAGCAATACAATTTTAGAAAGGCAGGATACATATATGAAGTTTTATGCAGGATTAGATGTTGGAGGAACATCAGGAAGAGTAAAGTTTTCGGCGGAAGATAAGACTCTGATTGGGGAATATTTAGGTGAGGGCTGTGCATTTAATACAGAAGGATATGAGCTTGGAAGAGAAAAGTATCGTAAGCTGATGGACGCAGCTCTTTCAAAGTATGAGCTTACAAGTTCTGATTGTCTTGGCATATGCATTGCGGCAAGCGGTATTGACTCTAAGGAGCAGGAAATGCAGATGAGAAGCATCTTTGAGGAAATGGGCTTTGCAAAAGAGCGTATTTTGGCTGTAAATGACTGTGAACTCTTTTTATATTTGTCTAAAGGACCTGTGCTTGTCACAATTTCTGGAACAGGTTCGATTTGTTATGGAAGAAATGAGGCAGGAGAAGTTTTTCGTACCGGCGGATGGAATCATGTATTGAGTGATGAAGGAAGTGCATATGATATAGGTCTTCAGGCATTTAAAGCGTATGCAGATTGGCTTGATGGAAGGAACAATTGTCCAGTTCTTGCAAATAAGATTGCAAATGCGACAGGTGTTAAAACATTGGAGCAGGCTGACGTTTATGTAAATGATCATTTGCTTGATAAGAGTCCTGTCGGAGGACTGGCTGTTTTATGTGCACAGGCAGCAGAGGAAGGTGATCTGGCAGCAAAAACAATTATAAAGGAGTGTGCGGCTAAGATTTTTGCACTTGTATGGGATACATGCTGTAAGATGGAAGGAAAGCCAGATAATCGTATTAAACGTGAGCTTGATGAAGCCTTTTTTGCAAATCAAGAGGCAAAAGCTTTGCAGGCAGATTTATGGCTGTGGGGAAGTGTCAATGTAAAGAATACATTTTTCCGCGAGCAAATCATCAATATGGCTAAAAAGAAGCTTCCGAATGTAACAGTAAAAATTCCAGAGAAGACTGCGCTTGATATTGCACTTGGCGCAGCACAGGAGCACTTTGCATAAAGGAAAAGATCAATGCATAAGCTGATTGAAAATCAAGTGCGGATTTCAGTGCGAAATCTGGTAGAATTTATTCTTAGAAGCGGTGATATTGATAACCGCCATTCCACAAAAGCACAGTATGATGCGATGCAGATAGGAAGTCGTCTGCATCGCAAAATACAGGGTTCGATGCCAGGTACATATAAGGCAGAGGTTTCTCTAAAGCATACAGCGCACTACAGGGACGTTGAGATTTTGCTTGAAGGAAGAGCTGATGGCATTATTACACCAGATGAAAAGTCAGTAAAGGAAGAACAAGCTAATTTACTTTATCAGGCAAAAATAGATGAGAATGTATCAGCAGAGATTTCATTTATCATTGATGAGATTAAAGTCATCAGGCAGGATATGGAAAAGTTAGATAGTGCAGCACAAGTTCATATAGCGCAGGCACTTTGCTATGCCTATATGTATGCAAGAGCACTGAATACAAAAGCAGCAGGTGTTACAGAAGAAAATAAAGAGAATACAAGGCTTTGTATTGGCATACAAATCACATATTGCCATCCAGAAACAGAAGAAATCAAGCGTTTCTTAAAAGTATATACTTTTAAAGAAATTAAAGAAGAATTTGATCACTATATAAGTGAATATGGAAAATGGGCTCAGTTTTTGTATGAGCACCGTCTGGAAAGAAATGCTTCTGTACAAAAACTGTCTTTCCCTTATCCATATCGTGCTGGGCAAAAACGTCTTGTTGCGGCAGCATACCGCACGATGATAAATGGAGAGCAGCTTTTTATTCAGGCACCGACAGGGATCGGAAAGACACTTTCAACTGTATTTCCAGCTGTATGGGCCGTTGGAGAGGAGTATGCTGATAAGATTTTTTATCTGACAGCAAAGACAATAACGCGCACAGCGGCAGTATCAGCATTTGATATTTTGCGAGAGAATGGTCTTAAAATGTCATATATTGTACTGACATCAAAAGAAAAAATCTGTCCGAATACAGTTATGGAGTGTAATCCCGTGCAGTGTCAGTATGCCAAAGGTCATTTTGATCGGGTAAATGAGGCAGCATTTGATTTAATTCATGATTGTGAGCAGATTACAAGAGAAAAATTAACTGCCTGTGCGGAGAAATATAAGGTCTGTCCATTTGAGTTATCACTAGATGTCAGCTATTGGGTAGATGCCATAATATGTGATTATAATTATGTTTTTGATCCTCATGTGCGCCTGCAGCGTTATTTTGCAGACGGTGAGCGAGGCGAGTACATATTTTTAGTAGATGAGGCTCACAATTTGGTGGAGCGTGCAAGAGAGATGTACAGTGCTAAACTTGAAAAGGAAGAATTTCTTGCCGCAAAAAAATATTATGAACCATTTAAGTCAGTCGTAAAACAGATAAATAGCTGCAATCGCAAGCTCCTTGAATTAAAAAGAGAATGTGATGTATGGAAGGTTCTTCCAGAGGGTGAAGGGATAGGCTCATTTGTCATGGCATTAGAGCGACTATATGAAGCGTTAAACCGATTGAGTGAAACACATCCGGAATGGACAGCACCAAAAGAGGCAAGTGAGTTTTTCTTTCATGTAAGAGATTTCTTGGAAGTATATGAGCGGCTTGATGAGCATTATGAGGTATATATGGAGCACACATCGCAGGGAACCTTTCAGATAAATCTTCTGTGTGTAAATCCGGCCGAGCGTTTGCAGGAATGCTGCGCACAGGGCATTTCAACGATATTCTTCTCGGCAACACTTTTGCCAATTCGTTATTATAAGGAGCTTCTCGGACAAGGTGAAGAATCAAAGGCAATCTATGTTGCATCCCCGTTTGACCCGAAAAAACGTCTAATTGTAACAGCAGCAGATGTATCATCAAAATATACAAGAAGAACAGCATCGGAATATACTCATATAGGCCAGTATATTAAGGCAATCACACATAGCAGGCGCGGAAATTATCTTGTCTTTTTTCCGTCATACACATTTCGCGATGAAGTTGAAGCTTGTATGGAAAAGGAAGAAAATGTACGCTATATTCGTCAGGAAAGCAGCATGACAGAAGGACAGCGGGAAGAATTTCTTGATGCCTTTCGAGAACAGGAAACACCGACTGTCGGTTTTTGCGTTATGGGCGGCATATTTTCAGAAGGAATTGACTTGCAAAACGAAGCTGTAATTGGTGTTATTATTGTAGGAACAGGATTGCCGCAGACAGGATCACGTCAGGAAATTCTAAAAAGTCACTACGAAAAAGAAGGAAAAAATGGTTTTCTATTTGCGTATCTTTATCCTGGAATGAATAAAGTATTGCAGGCAGCAGGACGTTTAATCCGCACAAGCGAAGATTATGGCGTTATAGCCCTGTTAGATGAGCGTTTTTTGCAGGGATCGTATCGAAGTCAGTTTCCGCCGGATTGGACCGATATGCAGGTGGTAAGAAACTCTGATTGCGCCAATATTCTTGCAGATTTCTGGAATAAGATGGAAGATGACCACGT
>CAKQXY010000006.1 GCA_934292725.1 uncultured Lachnospiraceae bacterium | reverse complement strand
AGATGTGATTTTTTCCCGATTTAATAGCATAAATTTTTTAATTAAATGTGCCTTTTATGCTGTTAGATCTGTAATGTATATTCAGAAGATATCGACATTAAAGATTTAGAAAAATATTTCTTGGCTTCATCCTAGGGGCAAGCCCCTGGGTTTTCGCCTAAAAATTTTATAACAGATTTGATACTTGGAAGCATGATATAGCGGAATTTAGGCCATGCATTTGCACCATCAATTGAAGCTGCCTCATAAAGACACGGATCAACAGACATCATTGCACCAAGGAAAAGCACCATATTTTGTCCCATATAACGCCATACGGATGTTGCTGCAAGGGAAGCATTGTTAATTCTTGTATCTTTTAACCAGTATGGAAGACTCTCTGGATTTAATCCTATCCATGACAAAACAGTATCGAGTACGAAGCCTCTTGTGTAGAAAAACTTGAAAATAAATCCAATTGCGATACCACTAATCAGATATGGGAAGAAGATAAGTCCCTTAAATAAAGAGCTTCCTCTTACCTTGAAGCACAAAATCGTCGCAAAATACAGTGCCATTGCCAGCTGAATAAATGATGCCACGATATAATATCCTGCCAGCTTTAATGAGTTAAAACAGTCATCTCTTGTAAATACATCAATATAATTTTTAAATCCCACATATGTATTGTTTTTGCTGTCGTAGGATTTCATCTTATATAAACTAAATTCAAACATTTTTGCAAACGGAACATATGAAAAAACAAGAAGCAGCAGCACAGGCACAATCATAAATGATACAATTACCAGCCATTGCTGAACCTTTCTGCTTTTAAACCACTGTCCTAATGTTTTCTTTGTTTTCATACTTGTAGCGGAAGCAGCCATTGCATTTCCTCCTTCTTAAAAACGCACCCTTTTATCATGCACGGCACACCTGAAAACTCAGATGTGCCGTTTGTGTAAGGTTTGCACCCTATTTTTTACTTTTTCTTTCCAAAACGGACTTTATTACTCAGCAGCTACGCCAGATCCGTATACATATGGTGCTGGAGTAACATCATACTCTTCCTGAGCATCTGTCCAAGCCTGATTCCACTCATCTGCGATCTCTTCCATAGTCTTGTCACCATTAAGCGCATGCTCAAGAACATCCTGTACATGTGTATTATCAGCATTCAAAGAAATTTCAGACTCAGTATTGATCTCACCAAACAGATCTTCCTCACCTTCTGGTGCCGGATTATCTACTACAAGATCTACGCCATCAAATGCAGCAAGTACATCTGGGTACTCACCGCCTACACAGATCGGGATACCGCCCTGATCATAGGAGAAGTTGGATTCTTCAGTCAGCCACTTAACATAAATCATGGAAGCTAACTGATTGTCATAATCAGAATGAACATTGATACCATAGTTACATTTTTTTGTATAGAAAGGGGTATTTTAGCATGGTTAGTACTAGTGCAAATTTTTTATCTAATTTTTTGTCAGGTATGACGTCTGCATCAAAAGTTTCCGTATCAGCGATGCGCCGTTTGATCGATCACTCAAATCCACGTATTACCCCTCACTTTGATCCTGAGCCGCCGCTTTCTCTTCCTGCAGCGCTCTCACTCTCAGATATCCGCCTTTTTGATGCTAACTTTGCACCAACTGACGGCTATTGTCTTCTCTTCGTCGCAGAAGGACGAGGTTTTTTAGAGATCTCCAAAAACACCGTTCAGAATACAGTTCAGGATGACACTGATCATAATAATTTCGACCATTATTCTTTAAAAAAATATTCCCTGTTTTTCTTTCTGCTCTCGAAGCGCTGGCGTCTATACCTAGAAAATGCGCCGTGGAAATTTTACCTATTCTTTCTCTCAGGAGCATCTGTTTCTTATTATAATAAACTGTTCTCCGATTCAGCCAAAGAGCCTTTTGTAATTTCTGGTTCTTCTATGCTGCCTGTACAGCTTACTCATCTGTACGACGCTCTTTCAGACTGCAAGAATGATCCACTCTGGCTAGATGAACAGCTTACCAGCCTTTTATGCTTAACTATAAAAGAGGCTCGCTGCCATGCGCAGTCGAGCCTCCCATATATGATTCCTTCTTATTTAATTTCTATTCGTAATTCGTTTCATAAAAATTTTGCCAATCCTTTTTCGCTGGCAGAATTAGAAACTCATTATGAAATCAGTCGTTTTCGTATTGCCCATGAATTTACAGCAGCGTTTGGGCAGTCACCGATTGCCTACCTAAATTGTCTTCGCCTACAAAAAGCATGTGAACTTTTAACGTGTGGTGATGACCGTATCGGAGAAATCAGCACAGCCGTCGGATTCGAAAATACGAATCACTTTATTAATCTATTTCGCAGACAATACGGTATGACACCTGGTACATACAGAAAACACTACCAGCAACACATTACTTCTGAGCGTCGATCTGCTTCTGAGCTTCCTCGCGGATAGTCTCCCAACCAGCCTTCTCAAGCTCTTCGTTAATGGTCTCTACCATTTCCTTAGGCTCTCTTGCGCCAGTAAACAGCTCTGAATAGTACTTCTCATATACGGCACGGCAGTTTGCAAGTTCTGTCTCGATCTCGGAGGTATCAAGGTTGAAACCGATCATAACAGATGGTTTTGCATTCTCATTTAACTCTTTTACTTCATCCCACTGATTGAAATCAACATCATCAGTCTGGGTTACGTTGAAGAAAGTACCCTGTGTATATCCAGCCATCTTCCAATCTGTACTCAGGCGATGTACCTTATTATCCTCGGTGTACTCGAAGTCAACGCCTTCTGCACCGTAGTAGAACCAGTCACGTACCTTAGAATCAGTATTAACAAGGTTTAACAGCTCAAGTGCCTTATCCGGATGCTCACATCCTGAGTAGATACCATTGATAGAACCACGAACAGTTGTATTGGATACAACTGTATCGCCGTACTGAACTGCTGTACAGTTTTCAACACCATTGTTTGGTCCCCATGTTGTCTTTGCAGCGCCGCTCCAGCCCTGTGCTGCGAAGAATGTTGCATACTTACTGGAATCATCTGCTGTCGGAGCATCTCCATTGATGATGCCTTCCTGATACATCTGGTGAATAATCTCCAGCTTAGAAAGAAGCTCTTCATCATTTAATGGATTTACAACAGTCATAGTCTCATCATCATACTTTACGCCGATTGCCGGAAGACCAGAACTTAAATCATCATAAGATAAATTCAGCAGGAAGTTTGCACCATTCTTGGACATGAAGTACGGAGATCCGCCCTCACCTTCCTTAATTGTCTTTAATGCTGTGTAAAGAGACTCAAAATCAGTTACCTTCTCAACATCGATCTCATACTTATCTGCAATATCCTGATCCCATACAAAGAACTCGGAAAGGGAGCTATCCTTGTAGGTCGGTACGCCGTAAACCTTACCGCCAATTTCTACTGCATTCCAGTAATCCTCTGGAATCATCTTATACAGCTCTGGTGCATTCTCTTCAAGCATATCTGTGATATCAAGAAGTACACCTGTGCTTACCTCTGAGCCATAACGGTTCTGATCGGTAAACAGGATATCAAAATACTCACCTGAGTTTGTGATAACGTTTCTTCTGTTATCCCAGTCGCCCCACGGTACGATTTCCATCTCTACATTCACACCGATCTTCTCTTCCAGATATGGATTAATCTGATCTAGCCACTCGTCATAGGTCTTTGGCATTCCGCCGCCAACCTGAATCCACTTTAAAGTTACCGGATCCTCTGCAGCATTTGCACTTACCACGCCTGCCATCATTCCAGTTGTCATAGCAACGGAAAGTCCGAGTGTTAAAATCTGTCTCTTTTTCATTATTGTTTCCTCCTTAAAATTAAAATATAATTAAAATATTTTTTATCTTCAACTGAAAATGTTTCAGTATGATTCTTTTATATTATCCCTTTACTGCACCTACTGTAAGACCAGAAATGAAATATCTCTGGAAGAATGGATAGCAGCATGCGATTGGAATGATGATGATAATAGCCATCGCCATTCGTGCACCTTCCTTTGGCATTGAGTTCATATACTGTGCTGTACTAAGTCCAAGGGATGGATTATTTGCCATAACCTCGATGTTTCTCTGTACGTGATCAAGCAATGCCTGTAAGGAATACAAATTTGTATTGCTGATGTACAAGGAAGACTGGAACCAATCATTCCAATAACCAAAGGTTAAGAACAATGCGATAGTTGCCATAAGCGGCTTTGACAACGGAAGTGCAATCTTTCCAAAAATCTGAAACTGTGTTGCACCATCAATCTGTGCCGATTCAATAACTGATTCCGGAATATTTGTCTTAAAGAAAGTCTTACATATTACAACATTAAATGAAGAAACGCAAAGCGGTAAAATAAGTGACCAGATACTGTTCTTCAAATTTAAAAGCTGTGTATTTACAACGTAAGATGAAATCATACCACCGTTGAAAATCATCGGGATGAATACAACCATTGTGAAAAAGCCATTCAGCTTATAGTTGCTTCTTGAAAGCACATATCCCATCAGCATTGTCAAAATAACACCAAGTGTTGTACCAACTGCTGTAACTAAAACAGAAACACCAAGTGCTCTCAGGATCATTTCACCCTCTCTGAACAAAAACTTGTATGCATCAAGTGAGTAAGATTCCGGAATAAACTGATATCCATTCATCTTAATTGACTGCTCTGAGGTGATCGAAATGATAAAGATGAACACGACCGGAATAATACAGGTCAGTGCCAGAATTACAAACAAAATATTAAAAACAACATTCGTCGACTTTTTGATTTGGTTTAAATTAGAAGAATCAGCCAAATCAAGATCTTTTTTATTTTTTGCCATTTTCGTACCTCCATCAAATAATCGCACTATCTTCATCGAACTTCTTAACAATTGCATTGGCAAGAAGGATGGTGATGCAACATGCAACAGATTGGAAGAATGCTGCAGCAGATGTCATTCCTATTGTGGAAGAGCGCAGTGCATTGTATATATAGGTGTCGATGGTTGCCGTTGTCTTAAAGATCGAACCGCTTGCTCCCTGTGAAAGCTGATAGAACAATCCAAAGTCAGAGTAGAAAATCTTACCAACATTCAAAATGAACATCATAATAATGACGTTCTTCAAACACGGAAGTGTAATGTGGAATACCTGTTGTCTCTTATTTGCACCATCCATAACGGCTGCTTCATAAAGAGTTGTATCAATACCAGAAATACTAGACAGATAAATAACCATATTGTATCCTGTTGATTTCCACAAATACATAAAAGTCAAAATAGCCGGCCATGCGCCTGCTGTCATATACCACTGAATCGGCTGCTGTCCGCTGTTTCTTAACACGTTGTTAATCAAACCGTTGTTCTGATTTAAAAAGGCATCCAAGAAGTATGAAGCTACAACCCATGACATGAAATACGGGAAGAACATCATTGTCTGATATACTTTTGACGCTCTCTTATTGCGCATCAGGCTGATCATAATTGCAAGTCCTACAGAAACGACCATACCAAGTACAATAAATACAAGATTGTATAAAATCGTATTTCTCAGAATTACAAACAAATCATTTGATTTAATCAAGAACATAAAGTTCTTAACACCGGCCCACTCACTGTGAATCAAATTGTAGATGAAGCTCTTTCCGCCAATAACCTTGTAATTCTTGAATGCAATAATCAAGCCGAACATTGGCAAGAAGCAAAACAAAATGTACCAGATCGTGGTAGGCAGCGCCATGATTGTTAACTCGGTGTCATTTTTCGTCCAGTGAGCTTTTTTCCTTTTTGTTGGTTTACTCAAGATTTTCTCCTCCTTTTCATTCTGGAACTTTTCACTTTTCTCTGTTTTGTAAACAGACTTATTCAAAACCGTTGCAGAAACATCATTCTGAACATAAACTTTACACTAATTTAGAATTTTGTTTCCTTGCTAACAGTTAACTCGTAGCTAAATGTTAACACGTTTTTTCTGCCGTGTCAATAGGTTTTTTACTATTTTGCATATTATTTTTTTGTATTTTTAGTAGTTATTTGTGTAGAACGTGTATATATGTAGCTTGTCCTCGTTTTTCTCTAGTCAAAAAGATAGTGTTTTGTTACCTTGTTACTTAACATTTTTATGTTAACATGTTACTTTTCTTTCATTTAACATGTTAATTGTTAAATTTTACTTCAATTTGTAACTTTTTAACAACAAAAGAGCAGGTATTTTTCCATACCTGCTCTTTTTGATATTTTGTAACTATTCAAAGCTTTGTAAATTGTATTCCGAATAGTTATTTATTTTTATATCAGCGCTCTTACACTCTCTCCATCGATCAGACTTCCGCTTATAATGCTAAGACGGCCAGGTCCTTTATCTAGTCCTTTAACTCTAGCAATAATGCGCTCTGCCGCCGCCTTTGCCATTTCCGGCATATCAACGCCATATGTTGTAATAGCCACATCACACACCGGCATAAAGACAAAGTTATCATAGCCAACAACAGAAACATCCTCCGGCACACGATATCCGTTTCCTTCTAGTTCATGAATAAGCACGCTTGCTGTCTGATCACAATTGCATACAAATGCCGTCGGCATATCCTTTGGCAGCGTTGGCTCTATGATCTCCATAGTACCGGGTGTGCGATCCTCAACAATCCATTCTTCACGTTCTTCAAGACCGTACTGACGCATCGCCTTTAAATATCCAAAGTACCTATCCGCAATGCTGTTACTTGATTTTACGCTTCCGACATAGGCAATCTTTTTATGACCTTTCTTAATTAGATGTCTTGTTGCTGTGTACATGCCATAGAAATTATTTGAAATGACACAATCTACATCAAACTCTGCTGCAAAAAAGTCCAGAAAAATCATCGGCATTCCAGCTTCTTTCTCAAGCATTCTTAAGTATGCTCTGCTGATCTCTCCCATCACTATAAGTCCATCAATTCTATGATCACTGACCATAACCGGCAGCACTGTATTTTTTTCTTCATCTGGCTTCAACACGCAGAATGCCAAAAGACAATTGTGAGCCGCACAGGCAACAGCAAGCTCCTGATAAAGCCTCCAGTAAAACGATGATCCATTTCCCAGATAACGTTCCTGCACAAGCACTCCAATATTTACTGCCGTTTTTGCCGTTATCTGCGTTCCTGGTGCCTGATAGCCCATCTCAGATGCCATTTCCTTAATTTTTTCACGAAGCTCTTCGCTGACACCGCGCTGATTGGCAAGTGCATTGGAAACTGTTACCGTACTGACACCCAGCTTTTCAGCTATATCGGACAGACGTACTGCTTTTCGTGCCATAAATACACCTCCACTCTATCCTTATATATAATTATATCTGTAACAATGCAAATAAACCCGAATCTGTATTGTCACGTCTTTTAATTTATTTTAAGTATAGAATGCTTTAATAATTCTGTCAAGTGAATTTAATGTTGGAATGACAGAGGGACGTTCATGCGAATTATCTTAAAAATTTTAAAGTGTATTGGTATTGTGATTCTTGTTCTTATTGTATTGATTGTCGCACTATTGTTTTGGCTGTCGAAAAAGCCCTCTGTACCAACAAACTATACAAAAGCAGTAAAGACAGATGATACGCTGGAGGCCAAGTACCTTGCAATCGGCGAATTCGAAGTTTCTCACACACAAGCAGATGCCCCGGATGACTGGAAAACTTACAGCATCTATTATCCAACGATTCTTGAGACAAGCACTACTTCTTTTCCTGTCGTTGTCGCGGTAAATGGCACAGGTGTTGCTGCCTCAAAATATCCGGCTCTTTTTCAACATCTTGCCTCCTGGGGCTTTGTCGTAATCGGAAATGAGGATCCAAGCACCTGCTCTGGCGATTCAGCCGATGCTTCTCTTGCTTATTTGTTAAAGCAAAACGATACCTCTGACAGCATATTTTATCAAAAAATTGATACGGCTCATATCGGCATTACAGGTCATTCACAGGGTGGTGTTGGTGTATTTAATGCAGTCAGCACGCAGCCTCACGGAAATCTTTACACCTGCGCTGTCAGCCTGTCTCCTACCCAGCTTGAACTTGCTGATGCAATTGGACTGCACTACGAGCCAGACAAAATGACCATTCCCACGCTGCTTCTCGCTGCAGATGCCAATGATGTGATTACACCTGAAGGAGTGGATTCTGTGTATAATGCAATTCCAACGCGTAAATTTGCCGCATTGCACACTGGAGTCGATCATGGAAAAATGCTTTACTGGTGCGATGGCTATGTCACAGCATGGTTTTTGTGGCACTTGACAGATGACAAAGATGCGGCAAAGGCTTTTATCGGTGATGCACCAGAATTGTTTTCCAATCCGCTTTATACAAATCAACAAGCAGATCTGTAAAACTTCTCTGGTATTTTATTTGCTTTATTTGCAATCAGAAAAGATCAAGGCGAATTTTCTAGTTCAGGTTCGTCTTGATCTTTTTCTTGTTATAACTTTACTTTTATAAATTCATGATTCACCGCCGGAAGCACTTTCTCAACTAAATCTGATGTGCGAAAACGGATGCTGGATGTGTTGATACACGGATGGCATCCGACAAATTCACCCTTTAATACATCTTCATCAATTAAGAGCTGAACGTGATTTTCGGTATCGTTCATCAGTCCTAATACGCTGACGGAACCCGGTGTTATATCCAAAAATTTCTCCATGTACTCTGGCTTTGCAAAGGATAAGCGCGCTGAACCGATCTGGGCGGACAAATCTTTTGTGTGAAATACCTTTGTGTCTGGGATCATTAATAAATAAAACTTGGTTTCCTGACGATTGCACAGGAAAAGATTTTTGCAGATTGTTGCCTGCAATACCTTGTCAATCTCCTGGCAGACCTCCATTGTCATGGCTGGCGCATGATCGACGCGCTCATACGCTACACCTAATTTATCCAATAAATCATAGGTGCGAATTTCTTTTTCCAGTCTGCCCGTTGTGTCTTTCGGTCTTCCTTTTTGTAGTTCCATGATAGTGCCTTTCTCTCTTTTTCGATTTCTTCTCGATTTTCTTGATTTCTTCTCTTCTTAATTTTTCAGTTTCCTGTATAAGACATATACGCTGAAAAATCAATCTCCTCTGTGAGACTCTTCTGCGTCTCATCAAGATGCTTTTTTATCGCCTCCGCATTACCTTCCAGACTTTTTAGCTTGTGCAGCTTTGTAAACCACAAAGGCTTAATACAACGATACAGCATAAGCGCCGCCTTCTTTTCGCTTTCGGAAAATATATAATACTTGCTGACCACCTGAAGCATTTCCTTGATTCGATCAATCTCCTGCTCAAAGCCTTCGCCATAAATTTCTCGAAACATGTAGTTTAAGAAAACATCTTTCCCGCAAAGATTAAAGTCATACACCCCAACAAATTTTCCATTTTCATCAACCAATAGATTCGTTGGATTTAAATCAGCCTGAAAAACAGAAGTGGGAAGTGTATGATAAATCTGCTCCAACTCACTTCTGTTTTTCATCCACAGCTGCCAGATTTGCTGTACCTGTTCGGTAAATTCTTCTGGCAGCGTCTTGGCATATTCTTTCCAGCTGAGCGCATTTTCTAAGACCTCGTCCACCTCATCACTCGGGCAAAATGTGTCAAACAGGCAATAACCAGACGGATATTTTCCATAGTCTAAGTATTTTCCTGCTATTTTCGCCGTCATGATCCATACATCGGTCTGATATGTGGTTTCATATGTCATTTCAGAGCTTCGCTCCTGCACGCACTTATATGGTGCATATTCCTCTCCATACGCAACGCAATTATGACCCTTATACGAAATTCTAGGAAACTGCCCTGCCTTATCGTGAAAAATACGTGGACAATAATAGCCAAGACTGCGATACTCTTCAACGGTCCGTTTCCACATTTCAATTTTCTCTGGAAATGTGAAATCATTATCCGCAAGCTTGATTACATATTTTTGTCCCGATGTTCCCTCTGCCAAAATCACCTCTCTGAAATCAGAATCACCGCGGCTTGTATCAATAATCTCGATAGATTGGTGTTCCTCATCACAAAATTGCTTAACAATGTCGCGTATTTCCGTTTCCATTTCTATATCCATACTCTTTCTGTCCCCTTTTTTATTTTATGTCTTGCAACGTGCAAAAAACAACAAAAAAAGTATAACACAGCAGCTGAAAATTTACCAGAGCAGCTTTTTATTTACTCATTTGAGTTCCACAAATAGTAGCAATCGAATTACCATTTTACAGCTTTTCCACCTATCATTTTTGTTGAAACATTTCTTTTACGGTATCAAAAGCAAGCTTTGGTCTGCGATACTCGTCCACAACACCTTTATTGTTATGGCAACGCGCTCTCGTTGCGAACCATTCCTCCTCTGTTACACGGCAATCTGCAAACTGCCATACAAACACGCCACAGATTGCTTCATTTTTCATATAAACCTCAAGGTTTTCCCGAATGATATCGGCTTGTCTTTCCTCACTCCATTTACAATGAGACCGATCACGGAAACCATAAATTGCCGCCGCTCCAAATTCACTGACGATAACAGGCTTGCCATTGCCACCGCTTTTCTGAATCCAGTCAAGCTCTCTTTCATTTGTCTCCTCAATGGAAACATCCTTGTACCAGCCCGAATACATATTGAATGACACGATATCAGGCAAATCAAGACAAATATCCTTTAAATGACGGCAGGTCGCCGATGTAGTCGGTCTTGATGAATCGAGACTACGAATCTGCGCATATTGTCTTGCATATTTTTCTCTTCCTTCTTCTGTCTCACTTGCACATTCATTTAAAATTCCCCAGATAATGATGGATGGATGATTAAAATGGTTGCCTATCATCTCATCAATACAATCGCGACACTGTACATCAAAGTTTGGATTTTGCATCCGCTCAAGGCCAAAGCCTCTTGCATGATTTTCTTCCCATACATACATCCCACGCTCATCACAAAGGTCAAGAAAACGCTCGTCATTTGGGTAATGGCAGGTGCGCACCGCATTTGCATTCATTTCCTGCATCAAATCCATGTCCTGAACCATTAACTGGAATGGAATTGCGCATCCAACTGTCGCATAATCCTCATGACGGTTAAAACCCTTCAAATAAATTTTCTCCCCGTTTACAAGAATATCTTTTCCTTCAATGCGGACCTCTCGAAAACCAACACGGTCTATGTAATCATCTTCTGGTCGTCCGCTCATTGAAAGAATAAGTTTAAATAGATATAAATTCGGATATTTACTGCTCCACGGCTGAATACCGTCAAAAAATGCCTCTGTCTCAAACACCAATTCCTCTTCCGCTGCAATTGTTTTGCAACAGGAAAGTTCTTTCACATTTTGGGCTTCGCCCATCTTCTTGTCTAGAAAATTCATACGAGTTCCATCTTCCTCATACAAACAATCCGGAGCAAGAACCGCTCTAAGCGACACACTATGTTTTTCCTTCGATATATTTGAAAGTATAATTCGGATTCGAGCTTTCCAACCACCCATTTCCTGATATATTGGCTCAAACTGCACATTTTTAATATAAACATCCTTAAGCTGTTCAACTGCCACTGGTCTTGTGATGCCGCCATACGTATAATAATCATTTGGAACATGCAGGGCAGATTCCGGCGTAAAACGATTGTCTACATACACCTTTAACTCATGTACTCCGGCCTGAACATTCTTTGCGATTGCAGAAAATGGAGTAAATGCATTGTAATGATGAACCAGTTTTTCATTATCTAAGTAGACATCTGCTGTATGGCTCACTCCCTTAAACTCAAAGCGAAGATTTCCATCCTGTGCTACTTCAATTTTTCTTGTATAGCAGCCAATTCCTCTTTTATCCAAGAAATCTGGATGTTGTTCAATGCATCCTGGAACCATCATCCGATATTGTTTCTCATTTCCTTCCATTGTAAAATCCCAGAGCCCTTCTAACTCTGTACATGGTTGAACTTCATGTGTTTTAAATAAGCGCAGCATATTTTTCCTCCTATATTTTCGCTTTATTTTTACTGTATTTTTCTTTTATTCGAACGCTATTCTTATCTTATTCTCACTTTACTCTCATCTTACTTTTGCTCTTACATTATTCTTGTTCCACTCTCACATTTTCAATCTGAATACTGTCGGTATCCAGTACCGTTATTCCCTTTTTTGCCGTTAAATCAATATCCTTTAACACAATATTCTTCAGTGACTTTTCTGGCAATCCTTTGATTTCAATCGCACTGCCTGCACCACAACCATGTACACGCTCGATTGTGATATCGGTCAGTTCTGATGGCGTATTGGTCAGCGGTTTTACTGTGCTGAATTCATAGAAAGAATTGATCTGTATCGCCTGATCGGATACCTCATTGATCTCAATATCGGAAAACATCGCATTTTTGATAAATCCACCTCTGCCACGCATTGTCTTTATTCGGATGCCCTGCATCGTATTTTTAATGATGCAATTCGATACATGAACATTTTCAACGCCACCTGATATCGCACTTCCGATTACGACGCCACCATGGCCACCATTCATCGTACAGTTTCTGATGGTAATGTTTTTACACACACGTCCCACTCGCCAACCATCCTCATTCATACCGGCATTGATTGCGATGCAGTCGTCACCTGTCTCAAAATGACAGCCTTCGATCAGGACATCATTACAGGAATCCGGGTTCAGTCCATCTGTATTTGGTCCTTTTGAAAGAACAGTTACATTTCGCACGATTACATGGTCGCAGTACACCGGATGAATCGTCCACTGTGGGCCATCCTGTATCGTAAAGTCGGACAGAACAATATCCTGACAATGAATAAATTGGATAAACGAAGGGCGAAGCGCTGCCTTTTCGGTTGCGTAGATTCGCTTTTCGACTGGCATTCCATTTGCCTGTGCATAGCACAACTCATTCGCGGCTTCCTGCTGAAGTTTTTTCCATGGCCACCACTTCTCTCCATTTCCATAGAGTACACCATCACCGATTATGTTGATATCCTCACACCGAAATGCATAGATAAGAGGCGAATAATTATAGCATTCAATTCCCTCCCACCGGGTAAACACTGCCGGAAGATACTCCTCAAATGCACCACTGAAAACAAGCTTTGCACCTGTCTCGAATTGGATATGAACATGGCTTTTTAAGCGGATTGGCCCTGTGTGCCATTCGCCCTCCGGGATAAGAACAGTTCCACCTCCAGCCGCTGCACATGCATCAACTGCCATTTGTATGGCAGCAAAATCAGTTATTTTAAAATTATTGCACATGAAAACCTCCCTAATTACAGTAGCCTTTTCTTTCAGCGTTCCTACTTTTCCCGATTTCATTTGCCGAAAGATTGCATCCTGTTTTATTTGACTGGTTTCATGTTATCATTTTTTAGGGGGACTTTTTTCTTTATTTGTTGCTTTTTTATGCTATTTTTTCTCTCTTTATTGTCTTTCCTGCCTTCAATTTTTCGTCTTCATCTTTTTTTGTTTTGATCTTTTTTATTCTAATCTTTTTTTACTTTTCGCTTTTTTTGTTTTAGTTTTTTTGGCTTTTCGCTTTTTCATTTTTCTCTTTTTGTTTAATCTGCATAGGCGTAGCTGCATAAATTTTCTCGAATGCCCGCTCCATCGCCCCATAATTGGCGAATCCCGACTTCTGAGCCACCTGTTCTACACTCATATTAGGCAGATTTAAATAATGGTATGCTTTTTGTGCTCTGACATGTGTAAGATAATTCATAACAGAAACACCCATATTCTTTTTAAATAAATGACTCAGATAATATTTGTCAAGATGGGACTGTTCTGCGATTTCATCCAAGGTAAGCTTTTTTTCGCAATTATCGTTTATATAGTCAATCGTACAAGTAAGCGTACTCGGAAGGCGGTGCGCCTGTGTTTCCTGCTCCTTGCAAAAATCAACAATTCGCGAAAGAATTAACACAAGCTCACAACAAAAAATCTTCTCGTCCAACACACTTTTTTTCTTTTTGCGGCTGTACAAATCTTGAAATAACGCTTCCATTTGTATTGTCTGTTCTTTTGTCAGTGTCATCACACCTGCATGAAGCTTTAAAAGCAGACGCTTTCCCTCATTGCCCAGAACTGTTTCAAAATAGGCTTCCTTAAAATTAACCGTATACCGCTCATAGTACGTCTGCTGCGCACTTGCCCCATAATGGAGTTCATATGGAAGCAAAACAACGATATCTCCCCTCTTTAAAAGATATTGCTTATCTTTCAAAAAGAAAAAGCGGTTTCCATCTACCTGAAAATAAATCTCAAATCCTTCATGATAATGCTGCACTGCCATGTCGTGCAGTTCAAAACTCTTTACATAACTAATATCAACATTTCCATGAAGGGAAATTCCTGTCCGTTTTTCCATATGTTCTCCATTAAATTTACGTCTGTTAATCTTTTAGATTTCTTAATCTCTTAGGGTTCTTAATTTCTTTAGTCTCTTAATTTCCTTAATTTCTTATCCTCTTACTTCGCACCCTTCATTTTAAAAGTGCCTTTTCCATTTCGTTTCACATCATAAAGCATGTTGTCCGCACTTCTGCACAACGATACAAAATCCTCACCTTCGCCAGCAAAAGCTACTCCTCCTGCACTGGCAGACACCGTGACATGCTCACCGCCTGACATCATCAAATGAGAAATTTCCCTTTGAAATTCGTCCATATATCTATGAGCAGCATCTGACGCAGCATTCTTTATGTAAACAACAAACTCATCTCCTCCATAACGGCCAAGAATACTGTCCTTAGGGAAACATTTTTTCATAGCTGCTGCAAAATGTTTCAGGCACAAATCGCCATTAGCATGACCATATTTATCATTATAATTCTTAAAGTTATCCACATCAATAAAAATAAAAATGCCCGATATCCTCTTTAAAAGAGTTTCATCCACAGCTGCCTGAAATGCTCTGCGGTTAAGAAGCCCTGTGAGTGCATCAGTATCAGACAATCCCTTATAAATTTCCTTATCCTTCTTTTCCATAAGAAGAATTGTCAGCATATACAGAATCGTACATAACATAAGAATGCTTCCATACACAACACCCCAAGCAGAAAAAAACTGTGTAATATTAGAAATTTTTTTATTTGCCAGCTGTACTATAATATACCATCCCGGCATACTCGAAATACTTCGATATGAAATAGTTGCGTCCTCTCCTCTGACATTTGCTGTAAATCTGCCTTCTTTTACCCCCATGCGCATATCAAGTACCCATTCACTGTAGGAATATCCATCGTAATAGTTGAAATATTTTTGCTGAAGAAGCAAATTATTCCATATACCTGATGTTGATTCTTTGCTGCTAATACATGTAATATAATTTTCCGAATCTGCCTTTAGCAGATGAACGCTGACTTTGCCCTGTAAAAGCTCATAAATACCAAGCTCTTTTAAATTTTCTATCATCACAGATACATAAAGTGCATCTATTCTGTCATCATCTGGTGCCATAGCAACAACCGTCATAACCATACCGCCATTCTTGCTTGACTGATATGGTTCAGAAATGAATGATTCTTCTGCTTTTTTAACCTGTTCATCCAGTCCATTCTTTTTAAGATCAGCAACCGCACAGGCACTGCCATAGATCTCACCATCTTTCATAAAAAAACCTATATCGCAAAAAACAGTCTGATCAAGATCGCGCTCCAAACGCGCTAGTATCTCCTCAGGCTCTTTCTCCTCTATATTTCGTACTGTTTTGACATTTTCCTTTGCATAGCTTTGAAGATAATCTATAGTTTCATTCATCTTTTCAGCATACAATCCACTGATTAACTCCAAATGCTCTGTATTATAATCCTTGGCAATCTTCGTTAGATGAAAATAGGCTATTACAATTACAGCAGTACACACTACTAGATATAATACGAGCATTCCTCTTCTCTTTTTTTTGCTCTTTCTTCGGTCCTTCACGGTCATTCCCTCCCACTAAGATAATCCGCATCAATAAGTACCACTCCAGTATCAAAATACTTTTGTTCGTACCTGCTTCCACTTACAAAATCATATAAAGCAGTAAGACCTAGATACCCCATTTGATCCTGTCTCTGCATAAGTGTCTCTGCAAAATAATCCGGATTTTGAATGATCTGAACCGTAATATCTGCCATGTCAAAACCAACTAAAACAATATCTTCTCTATTTTTACCTAAAAGCTCACCTGCTATGCCTATGGTTGATGTATTGTTGCACCCAAAAATACCTTTCAGGTTTTCATGCTGATCAATAAGCTTTTTCGCATCTGACTGAGCTTTTTCTACATTACCATCGCTTAAGTAAATGTCCTGTGCAATTTCCCATTTTGCTGGTGAATGCCCAGACCAGTATTCTAAAAAACCTGATACGCGATTTACCATCGCCTGTGATGTATCAGATGACAGCATAATGCCTACTTCAAGCTCCTCTGACGGCAAATTGCCAGCTTCCTTTAATAAATAAAGCATTTCCTTTGCTGCCATCTGTCCTGCATTTACATTATCTGTCATATAACAGGCATCAAATTCGCATTGATTAATGGAAGAATCAATCAATGCCACATATATCCCATTCTCCCTTGCTTTTTTACAACTTTCCACAAGCTCATCTGAGTTTGCCGGTGCGAGCAAAATTCCACTTGCACCGCTTTCTATTGCTTCATCAATCAATTTAATCTGATCTTCAATATCAGTCTCATTGTCGATTCCGCCAAGATATACAGATGCATCTATTTCATTTGCCGCTTTTGATACACCTTCTATCACCGTCTTCCAATAGGCTCCATGGTAATTCTTTAAAATTACGTAAAAGCTTTTATCACTGTCAGAATCTGAAATACATGTATACTCCACTATAGAAGACTGTGCTTTTAAGCTTGTATCATCCTTCTTTTTGCATCCGATTGCTGTCAAAAAAAGGATTGTACACGCGACAATCATCAAAAAATATGATTTTTTATAATTTTTGCGCGCATTTTGTTTTGTTTTTCGAGTTTTCATTCCTTCCCCCACGCGAATATAGTCGTATTGCACTATTTTTATAATGCAAAACTCTTCTTAATTATTATAGCGCACAGTTTTTTTATGTCAATTTATTTTTTCGCGCTCTTCGCAGCTGTTTTGCTGGGTATTTTACGAAAGCCCTTCGGTGCAATGGTTTCGTCGACGGACCAAACTCAGCAGGTTCCTTTTATGTTCTTTCTTATTATACATTACTTTGAAAGACCTGCTTCAAGTGTCCGTCTCGTGAAATCCATTCACCTTCGGGCTCTGCCGTGAACCCGCACGTTCCGTGCTCATTGAGTGGCTCATTCTTTTCCAGCTCACTCGCGCCACTTTCAATTCGCAAAACCGCACGTTCCGTGCTTATCGCTGCTTCGCAGCTGTTTTGCTCATTGAGTGGCGCTCCCTTCGTCCATGCAGTCTGGAAAATCCTCGTGCAAGCACGGGATTCTTCCAGACATGTATGGACGAGTGAGCTGGAAAACAAAAAAAGCACCGACCCCAGAGCTCATATGTCTCCAAAACCGGTACTTGATGCGCCTCCAGGGGTTCGAACCCTGGACACCCTGATTAAGAGTCAGGTGCTCTACCAACTGAGCTAGAGGCGCGTTTTTTATTTGTATGTTGTTCTCATCAACATGTGCTTAGTATAATACAACACGCGATAAAAGTCAAGCAAATTTGACAAAATCTTACGTTTTCTTTACATATTCATTAAGTTTTACAAAACAATTGGGAAAGATTTCAGATTTCGTCAACATTTTATACAATTGACTTCATCTGTATTCTTTCCCAATTGACATTTATTATACACCTATTTTCAATTTTTCTCTGAATCAATGGCAACTGTGCCATGTGTACGAAAATAATCCATTATAATCTCTACCATCTCTGTATTAATTTCCTTTACCAGTGGGCATGTTGGATACATCGGATAGCCGCCTGCACCGCTGTAACGGTAATTATTCATGCACAGTGTAAACTCATCATCTCGCTGCACTGGCTTTCCTTGATAACAAAGCTTCTGAATACGACTTCCCATCGATGCCTCTGGGTGGATTTCCCACGTAACACCTGCAAAGTAATCATAATTATAATGCTCGACCTTCGGAGAAAGGAAGCTCTTTGCTACTGCTACTTTGCCGTTTTCGTCGATCTCAAAATATTCTGCGGCACGTTCCATAGCTGCCTTTAGCTTTTCTCCTGTGATACGACATACTACAAGAGTATTTGGGAATGGATATGTGGCAATTATATCTCTTGTTGTTACACAAGCATTAAAGCCCACAATATCATTTGCAAGGCCAACTATGGACAGCTGTGCCCCAGATACGTCAAGCTGTATGCGATTAATCAAATCGGCAATGCCGCTTCCTTCTAATGCCATTTTAACCTTGTCCTCTGGGTAAAGTGGTCTGCTTAGATGACCAAGCGGCTCATCAAGCCACTCCTGTACATTATCCTCCACAAAGCTGTACTTCTCGCACAATGCCTTTGCATTATCAGGGTTTGGCTGAACCTTCTTTGAGTTGATGGAGGTAATTGCTGCCGGATAAGTTGCGTTTCCAGAAGAAAATGCTTCCTTCTCAAGATCAATCTCTACATAAGCATATTCTCTGCCATTTGCAAGCGGCTGAAGTGTGTAGGTGCCATTAACCATTCTTCCTGCCACAGGCATGTGCTGATGACCTGTTAATAGCACATCAAAGCCAAGCTCAGTACAGATTTTGTAACCGATATTCTCAGTCGTCTCTGACAAACGTTTTCCAGTCTCTAAATCACTTTCAAAGCCGCCATGGTAAATACATATCGTCAGATCAACCTTGCCCTGTAAATCTTCTAATGCTTTTTTTGCAGCCTCAAACGGATCAACCACCTGAATGCCAACGAGATTTTCTTTTTTCTCCCACACATTGATATAATCAGTTACGATACCGACTAGTCCGACCTTCACACCGTTTTTCATCGTGTGAATCACATGTGGATATAAAATATTTCCTTCACTGTCAAGCACATTCTCACATACACAAGTACCTTTATGGTTATTTCGGTAAATTGCCTGATATTCCTGACCATAGTTAAAATCATGATTTCCAAGCGTGTAGAAGTCATATCCACAGTCATTTACCATCTGCGCAATATATTCGCAGTTTCCAAGAATATTTCTGCTGTAGTAGGCATATGCAGACCCCTGAAGCATATCGCCTCCGTCAATCACAAGTGTATCGTCATCCTTTTTGTATTCAGACGCACACGCAAACAGACCCATCGGTTTTACCTCTCTGTCACCGTATGATGTCGGATAGAAATATCCGTGTACATCTGACGTATAATAGATTTTTACTTTTCTTTTTTCCATTATTTAACCTAATCCTTTTAATATCCAAGTGCTGCGCAGCGCACAGAACCTATGGATATGAAATTATTAAGAAGCGCACTGATATCAGTACCTTCCTCTGCCTTTTCTGTCATGACGCCCTTTGAGCGAAGCGAGAAACTGCCATCTGCATGATTTGTACGCACATAGTCATCCTGATAAAACTGGTGCTTTGCAGGGATACGATCACGCAAAATTCCCTTACACTCTGAAAGTGTGCAGCCTGGAAAGTTCACATTCCAAATGCGGTCCATTGAAAGATTTTCATCAAGAAGCTCTTTTACAATCGAAATAAGATACGCGTCTGCAGTCTCCCAGCTTGTATCATTTTTGTTAGAGAAAGCAAATGAACGAATGCCATTTGCAAGTGCTTCCATTGCCGCACCGACAGTTCCTGAGTAAAGAATGTCAATTCCAGTGTTATAACCACTGTTAATTCCCGAAAATACCACGTCTGGCTTTTCTGGCATCAAAAACTCAAGCGCTACCTTTACACAATCTGCCGGAGTTCCGCCCACACTATAGGCACGCACGCCATCTACATCATAGCATTCAGGTGTCACTTCAATATCTTCAAATAAGGTGATTCTCTGTGACATTGCGCTGCACTGGCTCTTTGGTGCCACAACCCACACCTCGCCAAGCTGCACGGACAGTTCAGCCAGCTTTCGTATACCAGGAGCTTTTATTCCATCATCATTTACAATTAAAATTCTCATTTGATGTCGCTCCTATTTCAATTTTTCTTTAAGATCATCTCGCCATTTTCAAAAGCAAAGCAATCACCATACTCTGGTAGAATGCGCTTATCTGCATGTGTGGTGTTTACCTGCTCAGGACGGAAGCTGTGAAGCGGAACAAGAATATGCGGTGCAATGGTATCCAGCATAGTTCTTAAATAATATGGTCTGGAATGACCGCCGATTCCAACATTCATATATGGGATGTTCATATGATCTAAAATACGATGCATCTTTCCAAAAGAAGAATCGTAATCGCCAAGCGGTGCACCGTCCATATGAACATAAAGTGTAATTACAGAACTTAAATCCATCAGCTCATAAAAGTTTACATAGTCTTGCTGCAAAATATATTTTGACGGATTAGAAAGAAGTTCCTCTCTTGTGATAATGCTCCATCCACGCTCCTCTGCCTTCTTAGCATCAGCACCAACGCTGTTCTCATACATCAAAATCTCATCTTCTGGATAGAATGTCTGTACATAATCTGCCTGAACGCCATCCATAACAAGCTTTCTTCCAGTCTTTTGCGCTGTCATGATTAAATGATGAAGGCGCTCTACATTTCTATTATATGGGTTAACAATAATAAGTCCCTTCTGCTCTGTAGACTCCTTACGAATCGTATCCTGCA
This sequence comes from uncultured Lachnospiraceae bacterium, assembly GCA_934292725.1. Lineage (GTDB taxonomy): Bacteria > Bacillota > Clostridia > Lachnospirales > Lachnospiraceae > Anthropogastromicrobium. The sequence goes on along the minus strand of CAKQXY010000006.1, from coordinate 80,071 downwards.
GCCACTCCTCACTTCTTTCTGGCTCTTCTGGCTTAGTAAGAGAAAGTATATCCACATCAGCAAAGCTTACTGTAACGCCCTCGGTAATAAGCACATCCACGCCCTTCATTTTCTGTCCAAACGCTTTTGTAATCTCTGGGTGGAAGCCATGGAAACGGTAATCTCCTGTGTAGCAAATCGTTCCTCCCGGTGTCGTAATGCGATAGCCACATGCACCTACCACATCATGATCTATTGCCTCTACTTCAACTGTAATATCACCTACGGTAAAGCTTTCACCATATGGGATGCCGATGCAGTTTTTATGACCTTTTACCTGAATATCACCGCAAGCCTCAAGTCTGCGATACAGTTTTAAAGAATCCTCACTCATATAAACTGGAAGATTCTGATCAAGCATGCCAAGACCTCCCATATGGTCGATATGCATATGAGAAATCACAAAAAAGTTTTTCTTTTTATCGTTTTCAAAACTGACAATGCCTAATGTTTTTGCCGTCTCTTCATCATAAATGCCATCCTGTGAAGCTAACACTCCAAGACGCGCATAATCTGCCGCGCACTCGTTATAGCGCACTGCAATCTTATTATCCATGCGATCCATTACTGCAAATCCAAAATCAAACATGCATCTTGCTTCATCTGTTTCGACTACAACAAATGTGCCGCCGATTTCTCTTAGTCCATTATAAAATGTTAATGTTGTCATAAATTTTCCTTTCCTTAAAAGATGAAAAAGGAGCTGCCATTAACTGACAGCCCCCGTATGTCCCTACTTTTAACTTATTCAGCTACGGAAGAAGACTCCTCTTCTGCAGCAACACCGTCAACGCCTAACTTATCGTTGATCTCAGTTACAAGATTCTCAAGAACTTCTTCTGGCTCAAGCTCATCCAGAATAGAATCCTCTAAAACAGTGCTTACAGTATTCATTACATCATAGCTGCCATCAAATACTGGCTGAGCGAAGAAGTATGGAGACTGCTCGTATGCAGACTTATAGTTGTTGGTCTTATCATCTTCCATGAACTTCTTAAATTCATCTGTCTCATATGCAGACTTTCTTACTGGCAGATATCCTGTCTCTTCAGACCACTGGATAGTAGAATCAACGCTTGTCAGATACTTCATGTATTCCCATGCAGCATTCTGCTTGTTTTCATCGGTGCTGAACATATAGATGTTAGTACCTGCCTGATTAGCTGCCTTTTCCTTGTTGCCCGGAACTGGTGCTACGCCAAGCTCCCATCCATCTGCAGTGATGTAAGAAACACCAGTACAAGAACCGATGTAACCGCCGATCATCTGGTTGGAGATAACATTGGAGAAGTAGCTGTCCTCACCTACAAGACGTGCATAGCCGCTGTTGTAAAGGTTCATGATATAGGAAACTGTCTCAAGACCTGCCTCATTGTCAAACAGAGCGCCGTCCTCACTTACGTACTCGCAGTCATTCTGATGCAGAGATGCCTCTAAGAATCCAGAAAGATCATCTACACCAAGAATCTCAATATCCTTTGCTTCCTTTAACTTCTTTCCTGCCTCAGTCAGCTCATCCCATGTGGTCGGTACATCAATGCCAACCTCATCAAACAGAGTCTTATTGTAGAAGTAAACGTAAGTACTCTTGTTGAATGGTACACATGCAACAAAACCATATACTTCGCACTCATCCTTGTAGCTGTCGATCAGATCATCATAATCGAAATCCTCATCGGTAACAAAATCATCCAGCGGAACGATCTTATCAGTATAAGCAGTTACCCAGTTGTTGTAGCACTGTGACAAATCTGGCAAAGTATCTGCAGCTGCGTTTGCTGTCAGCTTTGTGCTTAAGTCACTGTAGTTACCCTGATTTACAAGTGTAACAGTGATGCCGTACTCATTCTCCTCATTGAACTTATCAGTAAGAGCTGTCAGAGATTCTTCCTGCTTACCGTTCATTGCATGCCAGAATGTGATCTCACATGGCTCAATAGTCTTTGCCTCGTCTGCAAATGTCGGAACAGCCATTGCACCAACCATAGACATTGACATTAAAACTGCACTTACTTTTCTTAACTTCATGAATTTCTCCTTTCTTTTGCCCGTTTCGGGCATGGGGACTAAATAGTACATTTGTACTCTCTATAGAATCCGGCCTTCCGGTTTCTAACATAATAATCACAACAAGTTATCCCTTGATACCACTCTGTGTAACACCCTCGATGACGTACTTTCGAAGAATCAGGTAAACGACAACAATCGGAAGTACTAAAATACAAGATGCTGCCATTATAAGCTCATATGACGAACCGTTCTCTGTCTGAAACTGCATCAGTCCATAGGAAAGAACGCGCATCTCCTTGCTGTTTGTAACAAGTAATGGCCACATAAAGGAGTTCCAGCATCCGATTGCATTTAAGATACATACCGTGGTGATCGGGCTCTTATTAATCGGAATCATGATCTTGATCAAATACTTAAAATCATTACACTTATCAACTTTTGCCGCCAGATAAAGTGCATCTGGTACCTGTGAAAAGAACTGTGTCAGCAGGTAAATATAGAATACACTCGCTAAATACGGAACAATCATTGCCTGATAAGTATTGATCCATTTTAACTTCGTGATGGTAATGAAGTTTGTAATAATTAACATTTCTCCAGGAATCATAAGTGTAGCTAACATTAACGAAAGCATGATCTTCTTTCCCGGAAAATTCAAACGTGCAAATGCATAAGCAGCAAGTACGGTAGTCACAAGCACTCCTGCTGTAGAAATGATAGTAACAATCAATGTGTTAAAAATATAGCGCGGAAATGGAGCAGACTTCCAAGCCTCGGCAAAGTTTGAAAACTGCGGTACCTTCGGGAATAGGGAAGGCGGAATAGCCGTGATCTCCGCTGATGTCTTTAGTGATGACAAAATCATCCACAAAAACGGAAGAAGCGTAAAGATTGCACCTGCAATCAATATGGCATATTTTAACACCTCTGCAACAATATTTACAACTTTTCTTTTATTCATCTTTTCTCTTATCCATCCTTTCTTCCTGTCAGCTTCCTCTGAACGAAGGTAAGGACTAGGATAATTCCAAATAAAACAACTGCTGATGCAGATGCTTCACCGTATTCATACTGATTGTAAAACTTATCATACAAATAGTAAACAACGGTGATCGCACTGTTTGCCGGGCCTGCCTTTGAGGCAAACAAAGAATACACTTCATTATAAACCTTAAATGCATTTATCATACCCATGACAAGCGCGTATGATACCATAGGCATAATACCAGGAAGTGTGATCTTTGTAAAGACTCTCCACTTCGGTGTTGAGTCAACCTTTGCAGCATTATACAGATCAGGTGAAATGGTCTGAAGTCCTGCTAAAAAGATTAAAATATCAAATGCCATGCTCTTCCAAATACTAAAGATAATAAGTGCCGGCAGAGCATACTGCTTCTTGTTCAGCCACGGAATTGCTTTGATGCCAAACCATGAAAGAATCTGATTTAACAGACCATAATGCTCGTTAAATATCCATCTCCAAACAATACCAATTGCAATAACACTTGTAACATATGGCAAAAAGTAAAGTGTCTGGAAAAATCCCTGAAACTTGATCTTACTATTTAATAAAACAGCGATCAAAAGAGATAATGCAATAGAACACGGAACTACAAACGCAACATAGATTCCAGTATTAGTCAATGCCTTAATGAAGTATTTATCCTTGAAAATACTTACGTAATTACTAAAGCCCACTGATGAATACGTACCGTTTATCATGTTATAATCTTCCATGAAGCTCATAATAAAAGCACGAATCAACGGATAAATCGTAAATAAAAGAATGACAATTAATGCGGGCATCAAATAAAGATAGCCCTTCATGCTTTTCTTTTCCATAGGGTTCTCCTTATTAATATTTTCCTACTGTCTTTCCTGTCTGGTCAAACAAAAGGATCTGATTATCACGAATAGTTACGCAAAATTCAGTGCCGACACTAACCTGCATATCGGAATGAACTAGTACGCGAAGTTCTTCTTTTGCAAGTGCTACTCGAAGCTGTAACTCTCTTCCTGTCATGCGCACATGAGTTGCCTTAACAAAAATACCGTTTTCTGATACATTAAAGGCCTCTGGACGAATACCAGCCTTGTATCTGCCATCAGCTGCCTTGCAGCCTTCACGAAGAACGACGTCACCGCACATAATCTTTCCGCCCTTAACGGTTACGTCAAAGATATTGATCTGCGGAGTACCAAGAAACTGTGCAACAAACAAATTGCCCGGATTTAAGTACATCTTCTGTGGTACCTCGAACTGCTGTACAACTCCCTTTTCCATAACTGCAATGCGGTCAGATATACTCATCGCCTCTTCCTGATCATGAGTTACAAAAATTGTGGTGATACCAACCTCCTGCTGGATACGGCGAATCTCCTCACGTGTCTCAACACGAAGTTTTGCATCAAGATTTGAGAGTGGCTCGTCTAAAAGCAATACCTCTGGCTTCTTTACAAGCGCTCTTGCAATTGCAACACGCTGCTGCTGACCACCTGAAAGAGCCTTAGGCTTTCTGTCCATCAGATGATCAAGCTGTACAAGCTTTGCCATCTCCTGAGCACGCTCTCTTGCCTCTGCTTTGGGAACCTTACGGTTAATTAACGGGAACATGATGTTATCCGCAACAGTCATATGCGGATACAGTGCATAGTTCTGGAATACAAGGCCGATCTCACGATCCTCCGGTGCAACCTTTGTTACATCTTTTCCTCCAAAATAGATGTGTCCAGAAGTCGGATCATTCAAACCAGCAAGCATGAACAGTGTGGTGGATTTTCCACAGCCAGATGGTCCAAGCAGACCAACCAGCTCACCATCTGCAATGTTCAGATTCATGTTGTCAACAGCTTTGAAGTCTCCATATGCCTTCGTCAGATTCTCAATTTTAATCTCCATTCTTACCTCAATCTGCTGCCAGCGCAGCTTTTACCTACAGTTTTCGTGCCATACGCACATTTTTTGATTTCTCGTCTATAAACGATGTTGGGGTCAAATTATATTTGACCCCTTTGATACCAGATTGCTACGTGCTTTTGACCCTAGTATCGTATAAATTATAATATATCTTTTGCAAAAAATCTAGTGGTATCCTATAGTTTTCGCTGTATTTTGAGTAAATTTTACTTTACAAGTGCATAATTTCATGCTTGCAAATATACTTCAATTTTTTCTTTATTAAGCCCCTCTCCTATCACGATAATGATCTGCTGACCATTTGCGATTGGATTTAGCTGGCGCTGTGCTGCAGTTGCATTTAATTCGAACCAACCATCCGGTGTCTCAAGAAAACCTTTGATACGATGCACATGACCGCAGGATGGGTCGCCCAAAATCTGAGTTGCTGCATGCAAAATCTGTTCCTTTGTTAATGGCAGATTCATAAATGAAAGTGAGGAAAATGATTTATCATCTTCGACATCACGCTTTTGCCAGCTCTCGGTGTGGTAGCCACATGTTAAAATACGATTCCAGTCATCGTTTGTAAGCTCATCCCATTTCTTTTTCATAACATCTTCTTCTGACAATTTTCTTGTACAAGAAATAGCTTCCATTGCGCGATTTATATGCGGTAGAATAGTATCTGCCTGCTCTTTTGATGACTCATCAAGCTTGCTTACAAAAACAAGACCTGCATCTGCTGCTTCTGAGCCTAGAAGATACTCGGCATCCTTTGACATCTGCTCTGGCAGTCCTGCATCGGCAATCGCGATAACATTTCCTATCTCATACCATTTATCAAGCGGATCTTCTCTCAGTGCATCGAAAAACTCATCCACATCAAATATACCTGACGGTTCCACAATCACACGGTCATAACCGCACATACCCATCGCAATCAGCTTCGTCTTAAAACGTCTGCGGTGGCAATCCTTATCGCAGCCTCCAGAAACCATTTCAAGTTCACAGTGATCACCCATCAGATCCTGCAAAAGCATCATGTCCACATTGACAGCACCATAATCATTTTCCAAAATTCCAATGTTTTTACCGCTGTCAATCAAATATTTTGCATACTTCTTTATGAAAGTAGTCTTTCCTGAACCAAGAAAGCCCGTAATCAAATCAATTTTAACCAAGGTTAGTTCCTCCTTACTTTGTAATGCACCCCTATTATACTTGACTTTTGCTTGTTTGTGGTATAGAATCTATTTAAAATAATTTTTAAATAGATTTGAGGTGATGAGATTGGCCGTTGCAGAAGTACTAGATGCTCTTGCAGATAAGAATCGGCGCAATATTTTGCTAAAGTTAAAGGAAGAAAAAATCAGCTCAGGTGATCTGGCAATTGCTCTTGGCATGACGCCACAGGCACTCTCCTATCATCTGGCGAAATTAAAAAAAGCAGACTTGATCTACGAGACACGCGAAAAGAACTTTATTTATTATGAACTTGATCTTTCGATTTTGGACGAAACGATCCTGTGGATTACTCAATTGAGAGGAGAGAAAAACGATGAAAAATAAGAAATTACTCACGGCGCTGTATATTATTTTAATGTTTCTTCCACTGATTGCGGTTGTAGCGGCTTATCCATTCCTGCCAGATAAAATACCTGCCCACTATGGAATAGACAATCAGGTTACGCGTTGGGGAAATAAATCTGAGACTTTTATTTTTCCTATTATTACACTATTCTTTGGATTTTTTATGTATATTGCAGCCAGAAGTGCCGCTGAACAAGAAAAAAAAGGAAACGGTACCGAAAAAAATAACAGCACTATCACTTTTGTAGCCGGAATTTTAAGTATCATGGTATTTGATATTCTGACTTTCTATTTTCTCTATGCCGATTTTCATCAGGTAGAAAACCTGAATGATGTGCCATTCTCCCTCACGAAGATTTCATTTGGTATTCTCGGAATTGCCCTCATCATTCTAGGAAATATCATGCCGAAACTAAAACGAAATTCCATTATCGGCCTTCGCACCCCATGGAGCATGAAAAACGTTGTCGTTTGGAAAAAAAGTCAGCGGTTCTGCGGTATTTTATTTATGTTGTCAGGTATCATCATTCTGATATTGTGTTTCTTATTAGAAGGAACTTTACTAACTGTTATTTCTCTGCTATTGTTAGTCAGTGCTGCAATTGCAGGTGGCATTTATTCTTACTTAGCAGCACAAAAGGAAGCTTGATTTAGCCACCGGGACAGGTACAATGGCTCTTTTACTGTCCCGGTGGCCCGAAACTATTTCTTTAAATATCTCTGATTTTTACTCTTAGACTTATCGGGCAGCGTCATCTCTATCCAACCATTTTCAAGAGCAGGGTTAAGGTAATTTTTTCGCAAATTTTCTTTTGATTTTAAATTAAGTATTTGCAAAAGCTCTTTTGCTGAATACGGAATATCATACTCCATAGCCGCAAGCAATGTCTTTACATATTCTGTAATGCCACTTTCTTGTGACATAGATTGCACTATAATTTCATCCAAAATACTATTAATCTGCTTTAGCATAAATGTAATAAATCGTGTACTGCTTCCATCCTTATGACATTCTGCAATTGCCTGATAATATTCCTCCTGAAATTTTTCAATCTGACTTTCAATAGGAATATACTCAAATATTGGTTTCCATTTTGCCAAAATAATGGTATGCCAAAGTCGTGCCATTCTTCCATTACCATCTGAAAATGGATGGATAAAAACAAACTCATAATGGAACACTGCTGACATAATAAGTGGATGCACAGTATCTTTATTTGCATTCATCCAATCAAATAATTCCTGCATCAATTCGGGAACAAACTGTGCAGGCGGTGCCATAAAAATACATCTTTCGCCATCAAATACGCCTTCTTCATGGCGACGAAACTGACCTGATTCCTCTACCAAATATTTTGTCATAACTCCATGTATTCGTTTTAACTCTTCTATCTTATATGGATTGACCACTGAAATTTCATCATATGCCGCATAAGCGTTTTTCACTTCCTGAATTTCTGCCGCAGCTCCCAATACAAGTTTTCCGTTAATAACATCTTTTACCTCATTCAATGATAATGAATTGGCTTCGATGTGTAGAGAAGAATGAATCGAGCGAATTTTGTTATTTTTTCGCAAATGCGGCTTTGCTTCAAGCCCATTTCGCTGCGTTATCTGTCCTATTTTATCTGATATTGATGATACATGCATTAAAATTTCATCTGTGATTTGATATGGTGGAATATAATTTTTCATCGAACCGCCTCCATCTTGCTTACTATCTTGCTTACTATCTTACGTGTTATCTTGCTTATCATCTTACCATCTTTTTATTTTCATGTCAAATACAATCGACCTCTTGTAGCGTTAGAGACACGAATTAAGCCACCGGGACACTAAAAGAGCCAGCGTACCTGTCCCCGTAATCAAAGAAGCAGGAGAAAATCGTCTCGATTTTCTCCTGCTTCTTAATATATGCAAGAAAACAACTTACTCGTCTTTCTTGTCCTCTACAATTTTAATATGAACATCTGCCAGCTGCTTCTCGCTTACTGTAGCCGGTGCGCCCATCATAACGTCCTGTGCATTCTTGTTCATTGGGAACGGAATGATTTCACGGATGCTGTCCTCACCTGCAATCAGCATGATCATACGGTCAACACCTGGTGCAATTCCTGCATGCGGCGGAGCACCATAGCAGAATGCGTTATACATAGCCGGGAACTTTGCCTTTACATCTTCCTCGCCAAGACCAACTAACTGGAATGCCTTAACCATGATCTCTGGATCGTGGTTACGAACAGCGCCTGATGAAAGCTCTACGCCGTTGCAGACTAAATCATACTGGTAAGCAAGAATATCAAGCGGATTCATAGTCTCAAGTGCCTGTAAGCCACCCTGCGGCATAGAGAATGGATTATGACAGAACTCTAATTCGCCAGACTCCTCACCAATCTCATACATCGGGAAGTCAACAACCCAACAGAACTCATAGCAATCCTTCTTCATATAGCCTTCGAAAGAAGCGCCGATTGTCTTACGGATGACACCTGCTGTCTTCTGAGCAGTCTTTAAGTCGCCTGCAGACAGTGCAACGAAATCACCTGCCTTTAAGCCAAGTGCGCTTACAACTGCATCCTTGTGATCAACAACAAACTTGGAGATTCCTCCAGTCAGCTCGCCCTTGTCATCTAAACGGAACCAATATGCCTTCTGACCGCTTACTACCTCAACATCAGCACACATCTTATCGATCTGCTTTCTGGTACCCTTGAAGTTTTCAGCAACGACTGCCTTTACCGTATTTCCTGCAAATGGACCGAAGCCACACTCTGCAAGCACCTCTGTAGCATCCTGAACGATCAGACTGATACGAAGATCCGGCTTATCAGAACCATACTTGTCCATTGCCTCAAGATATGGGATTCTCTTAAACGGCGGCTTTGATGCCTCATGGTAAATACCATACTTTGCAAAGATTGGCGGAAGAACATCCTCAAGGATCTCAAATACGTCTTCCTGATCAGCAAATGCCATCTCCATATCAAGCTGATAAAACTCACCCGGAGAACGGTCTGCTCTTGCATCCTCATCACGGAAGCACGGAGCGATCTGGAAATAACGGTCAATTCCAGAGGTCATCAGAAGCTGCTTGAACTGCTGCGGAGCCTGTGGAAGAGCATAAAACTTGCCCGGATGATTTCTTGCCGGAACAAGATAATCTCTTGCACCCTCTGGAGAGGAACATGTCAGGATTGGAGTTGTGATTTCCATGAAATCATGACCAATCATGGAAGCTCGAAGATCTGCAACAACCTTGCTTCTCAAAACAATCTTCGACTTAACCTGCGGATTTCTCAGATCCAGATAACGATATTTCAGACGAACATTCTCATCTGCTTCCTTTGAATGGTTAATCTGGAACGGAAGCTCGTTGTAACGGCACTTTCCAAGAACTGTAAGCTTGCTTGGAACTACCTCGATCTCTCCTGTCGGAAGATTTGCGTTCTTAGAACTGCGCTCTCTTACAGTTCCAATAATTTCGATTGTAGACTCATAGTTGATAGAAGACAGCTGCTCCATGATTTCCTCTGTCTCTACTACAATCTGTGTTGTTCCGTAAAAGTCTCTCAAAATCAAAAATCCAAGATTCTTGCTGACCTTACGGAGATTTTCATACCAGCCGACAAGCTTTACTTCCTCGCCGACATTTGCCAGTCTTAACTGGCCACAATTGTGTGTACGTCCCTGCATAGGTATTATATCCTTTCTAGACCACCTGTAGATTCTAGTTTTTTTCGTTACGATTATATCATTCACATTCTTTAAAGTCAATAAGACGCTTGAGCCACTGGGCAGTTCACGCGTCATGCCACCATGTTACGAAAGTCCTTCGGTGTAATGGTTTCGTCGCCGGACCAAACTCCGCAGGTTCCTTTTATGTTCTTTCTTATCATACATTACTTTGAAAGACCTGCTCCAAGTGTCCGGCTCGTGAAATCCATTCACCCTCGGGCTTTGCTGTAAATATTGGCTTATCCATGAACTGTAACCTTCGGACTTGGCTGTAAATATTTAGCACGATGTGTGAACTGTAATGGCTCACTTCTTTTGTTCTCGCTCTGCCCGAAGTGCCTGGATCGCTTCTTTGACCGCTGCCTCCTCTTCCTCTTTTGCAATCGTTTTTGCAAGGCGAACTGTATGGACAAGGTTTGTAATCAATATTGCTGCCAGAGGAATCAAAATGAGCGGAATAAAGATTAACGGATTTGCTGCCAGACGCGAAAGCTTTCCAAGAAAAAGCGATGACCAAATCACTTTTCCAATCAAATAGCGTGACTGCGCATCATATAAATCGGCTGCATTATTCGCATCACCCTTTGTTGTGTAGATGTAATTGTCTCCATCTTGGCTAATTGAAACCACGCGGTGCGTGTTGACTGCTCCTTCAAGTGCCGGATCAGTTGAGTAAAAGGAGATTACATCCCCCTCCATGATTTCTTCTGGATCTGTTTTTTTTACTACAAGCAGTGTGTCAGTCGCATACGTTGGTTCCATACTTCCTGTCGTGATACGAAGCATTGTAAAGCCAAAAATATTCGGCGGCTTTCCTGGCTCGGTAAAAAGCACCATACACAGAATTACAATTGCTGCCGCTATGACAAGAACAGAAATCGTATTGATGACACCACAGATTATCTTTCTTATCATTATTTGTTTTCATCCTCTTTCTGATCTGAATTATCATGCTCGTCATTGTCAGCATTTGCAATATCAGCTGAAGTATCTGCAGCCGCTTTACGACCTCGAAGTGCACTCACAATATAATGAGACAACGAATTTGCCTTAGCTTTTTCGAGTGCATGTTCCTTATCGATACGCTCCTTATCGGCCTGTTTTTTCGCCTGAGACAGCTGTGCCTGAAGTTCTTCTATCGCCGTACGTGCTTCATTTTTTGTGCGCTCGACAAGCTCATTTGCTTCCTGCTTTGTCCGATCAATCGACTCCCTTGCCTTATTTTGTGTCAATGCAAGCTGCTCATCGCAATTTTTCTGAAGCACTGCGATCTGCTCTGTACTCTGGCTCTTGATTGCTTCAAGCTGCTCATCTGCTGCTCGTTTTTCGGATGCAACAAGCTCATCTGCCTGCTTCTGTGCTGCCTCGACTGTCTGCTTTGCCTCTTCCCTAGCTGCTTCAAGCTGCTCTTGAATACTCTGCACCTTGCTTTTAGCATTCTGCACTTCACGCTCGGCCTCTGCCTTTGCCTGCTCAATATTCTGCTGCGCTTCTTCCCTGACCTGCTTTGTTTCTTTCTGCGCTGTCTCTATTGCCTGCTTTGCCTCGGTCTGTGCATTGTCGATTGCAGCTCTTGCCTCAGCATCAGCTTTTTCCATTGCCGCCTGAAGCTCTTCTTTTGCTTTCTGCTCCTCGACAAGCTTTGCCTCTAGTGCATTTTTTTGCTCCTCAATCTGGACACGCTTTTGTTCTAGCTCGTCCATCTGTTGCTGCAGCGCATCAAGCTGCCACTCTAAATCAGATACAGACTCCTGTAACTGCATTAGGCTATTTTCAAGCTCTTCTCTGTTGGCAGTCTCCTCTGCTAACTTTGCCTCGGCATCAAGCTGAGCCTGTGTGACTTCCTCGATAAAGACCTTTCTCACTTCGACATCTGGAATATCACAGTTATCCACAATTTCTTCCTGAATTTTTTTGATAAACTTTGGTTTAACTGGCCTACGCTTTTTCGTTGCAATCTCGGTAAGCTTTCTAGGATCTGCTTCAAGAAGACTCTTAAATATCGTGTAATTTGTAATCAAGTTGATGTACATCTGCGTCTGATACTCTTCATCAAACTCAAGTGCCGTATCCTGCTCCTCTATGCTGTAGCCCACCTCATCGTAGCTTTCGATAAACTGCCACAGCTTGTAGCAATTTCTGTAATCTGGATCCTTCATCATCAAATTTGTTCGCTGAATCGGGCTTTTTACCTTCGCACAGCCATTCATAATATCGCAAAAAGAGCTGGCGCGAAGTGTTCTTGACATACGGCGCACACGGTCGATTCTCTTAAAAAGATCCATGTTGTCATTGTCATTTTCGGCAAAACTCTGGCGGTTTTTGACAGTCATCTCAACCTTGTAGGAAATCTCTTCGTAGGCATCGTCTATTTTGCTCTCCATACACATCGTATTGCATGTCTCATCGCCTGTAGACCAGAAAATAACATCCGTTCTCTTATCAACAAATGCAAAGAGGCGCTGAATCAGATGATAGACAAAACGATTCTCATACAAATCAAAGCTTTCTTCTGTTGTTACATTCAAAACCTTCGTTGGCTGTATGTCGCCCTTTGCATTTGTTGTAATAAACTGCGTATTCTGGCTAAGGTGACGCACACTGTCTGCTGTGATCTTTCTGGCCAATGCCACTGGAACAACTTCTTCAGTCGTTGCGATGAAACGGCGCGGCTTATCCACGATATTAAAAATCGACGTCAGACCTTCTTCTACAACTGTAAGCCACCGCTCATCCACTACCTTATGAAGGACACGATTGTTTTGATGGATCGTGTTATTTCCTGCCTGAACAATCTCAAACAGGTATTGGAAATACCTGTCATTTTCCAGAGTTCGTTCTACTTTATTCGTATATTTCGTATATAAATCATTGATCGTATTTGCCATCCTGACTCCCCAAAGTAAAAAAAACTGTTACAGTTCACCACGCCATTTCATTCGCAGAACTGTTAGTACAAATTTTGTATACGTCTCAAGTATGCCTTACTATCCTGCATTTCGGCTTTTCCAAACAGCTTATCAATATAAGTGATCAGCCCTGTTATCTCGTCTCTTACAAAGGTAACGTTCATACTCTCAAATTTCTTAAGCACCTTACGCGCAACGATATAATCCATGCCTCCCAGCTCAGTTCCGCCGCAGGCTACATAAACCGGTATAAAATCATACAGCTGCTTCATAATACGATTTCCAAAGGAAAGCTTGAAACGTGTGATGAGATAATTATCGAGTTTTTGCATCTTATCCATAAGCTCATTACTAATTGGATAATCCACCTGTGCCTTTTGAAACAGATATTCCAAATGCTCTGCCGTCACATTGCAGTGAGGCTGAACTTCGCACTCAAATGCATCGGCACGCTCATTTAATTCTATTGGCATCGCACGGTCATATACCTTATCAGTAATAGTGAACGTGGAATCATCATTATTTGCTGTTCCGATAAACCATGTAGAATCAGCCACATGAATTTTACCGCCTTCCATCTTAACTGGATCGCCATCCCATGCTGTAGGCACAAGGTCAAGCACCCACTCGTCCTTATTTGGCATTTCAAGGACAGAAAGCATTTCAGCAAAATAATACTCAATTCGCGCCAGGTTCATCTCATCAAGCACAATAAGCGTTGGGTCTGGTCTGTAGTTCGCCTCATACAGCGCACGCAAAAATTCAGTCTCGTTAAAGCGCTTTGAAAACTCATTGAAATAACCAAGAAGCTCCGTGCGGTCACGAAATGATGGCTGTACCGATACAATAGTTGACGGATTTGACAGATAACGGCTAAACGAATATGGAAGACTAGTTTTACCAGTACCTGAGATACCTTCCAAAATCAGAAGCTTACTGGCTGCCATACCTGCAACAAAACGACGCACAATCTCAGGTGTGTAGTAAAGTTTCATCTGGCTGGCTGCATATCGGCGGTATCCTTCGGCAAACTCCTGAAGCGAAATCTCGTTATCATATTCAGGCGGTGTAAGCGCTGCATACTTTTCATCCACAAGGGTTAACTTCGGGAAACGATGCTCGATATTAAGCTTCGCTTCGGATAAAACGGCCTGAACAATTGGTGTTCCTGTACCCGCACCAGCTCCTGCAGAAAGCTTTCCATGGGACTGTGCCGCTGCCGCTGCAAGCGCTGCTGTTCCTGGAAGCGGAATATTTGGATTGGCTGCGCTTGCTGCAGCAGATGCGCTGTTTGTAACGGCATCAACTGTCGGAATCACATCATCTGTAAGCGCTGATGCACCCATATACGGAATACGCTCAGTTCCGCCCATTGCATTAACCTTAAGTGCTAAAATGCTGTTTTTCTCATCCATCAGAGACAGAACCTGCTTATTTAAGCGTCCAATCTCCTTATAGAGCGCCGCATTGTCACTCTTATCTGTTTTCAGCTTATGACGAAGAATTGCATGACGCACAAGAATTACAATAAACAAAATCGGAATCGCAATTAAAATCAGCATTAAGATTACAGAAAGAATTTTTCCTGTAATGCTAAGTGTTGGAAAATATGTAAAAAAGATATTAAAATATTGTGCCCAGCCGGTGATAAATAACGTCAAAAAACCTGCCAGCCATGTCACAATATTGTAAACGACCTGCGACAAAACCTCATAGGCAAATTTTAAGAATTCACTCACGATTACTCCTTCCCGCTTTTGCTCTCATCAGATGCCTGCTTTGCCTTTTCAAGGTCTGCCTGCGCCTGTGCACGAATTGCCTCTGCCTCCTCACGCATACGCTTTGCCTCTGCAAGTGCCGCCTCTGCGTCCTTTGCTGCCTTCATATTGGCACTCTCCTGCTCTTTCGCAGTCTCAACTGCAATTGCCTTCTTTAAGTTGATGCTGATCGTAATCAGATGATATACCTGATAAATAAAGAACAGCAACATCGGAAGCACGATTACAATCAAGAAGCCTGTACTTCCTGATAAAAAGTCCATTACTTTTCCGATCTTTGGAATACTTGTCACATATTTTCCGACAATATCACCATCGGAAATCACATGCTGATCTGCAATACCATTATTGTTATCACCGATTGTCGTATAGCTTCTTGCATCTCCTACTGCCTCGATACTTTTGATACGGTGCGTATTAAGTGCATATTCGTTGTTTATGATTGTGTGGAAACAGATGATATCTCCTTCCTTTAACGTCTGCGGATCGCACTTTTTGATCACAATCAAGTCTCCAGTCTCAAATGTTGGTGCCATTGAATCAGATTTTACTACTAACGGCGTATACCCAAAGAGATTTGATACATTCTGATTATCCCTAGTTGCCATTGTTGTAAAAGCATAAAGTGCTGCCACCAAAATGACTGCCCACAGGATTACACTTAATAATACATTTGCTGCTCGTTTCACTGCATTCATTTTCTTTTTTGTCCTCTCATTTTTGTTGCTTCGTAATGTTAATTAGCGTTCACGTGTGTGAACTATATTAGTGGTCAAAGGCCTGATTCGAGGAATCTGTTCCTGTGAAACGAAGCCTAATCGCATACTCAGCCGATTTTAATTCATCGGTACATAGCGGGTCTGTTCCTTCTAACCATATATGTACCAAAACTGCCTTATCCTCACCTTCCTTAAGCGAAAACATGGCATTATTTTCATTTAATATCATTTGATCTGACGGCAATAGACCAAAGGTTCTTGCAGACGTTGTCTTTGTCATCGTATCACCTAATCCCGGATCATACACATAACATATACCGTCCGCCTCAAACGAAATACGCATTGCCTCAGAAAGTGATGATGTATCTGACAAAATTGCAGTTCCGTCTCTGATGTTTTTCGAGCTGTCTGCACTCGTCAAATGTACTATCATATCCTTCGCTGCCATAAAGTGAAGCGTAAACTCCAGATATGCACCGCTTTTTGCTGACGCAGCTGCACCGTTTTCAAAAGTAAAGGTGCGCTGATCAATCGTCGTAACAGGTTCTAGCGGTATTTCCTTCATTGAAAAGCCCTTTTCCACCTGAATGCGCGATGCTATTTCTTCAAATGACAGCGTTTTTTTGTATGCTTCAATTGTATCATGTGCATCAAGATCCATTCTAAGATCCACACCTGATATAATATCAAGACTCATTGTGCGCACTCTTGCCTTATCTGCAATCGAAAACCATGCAACTGTCGTTGCAGTCACTGCAACAAGTGCCAACAATAGTAACAAGATAGATGTGCGTACCCGAGAACGCATAGAGTCAGATTGTTTTTGCGAATTTGCCTCCTTCATTAACGGTCTCCTTTCCGGCCGGAAATGCCATAAAAAGCCAGATACAGATCCGCCTCATTGTGAGTGATTGATTCAGAGCAATCTGGGTCGCACCCCTCCAGGTAAAAGTAAACATCAACTGTATAAATCTGGTTTAAATTCATCACACAGAGCGGTTTTTGCGGAACACTCATATCTGATGCACCAAATGAAACCGTATAATCGGTGACTAAAACGCTTGGATCTGCCACAGCCTGCACACCACTTTTATTCCATGAAAGCACCTGTCCGTAACCAAGCGTGACACTGCCTACAACTGTATTAAAGACTTGCTGGCTGGGTGCATTCTGTGAGTCTGACAAACGAAGAATCACCGATGATGAATAATCATTGTTAAAAACAAGTCCAAGTCTTGCAGCGTTTAACAGCGTTCCATTTACATCTTTTCCAAGAAGACCATCTGTCTGATCAAGATAAAGAGAAAGTGTCGTATCTGATGATAATCCCTGTGCCAGCGCTCGCAGGTAGATTCTTCCGTGGTAATAATACTGCTCATCAGTGACTTGCTCAAAATTCACCGCCATATCTGACACAGTCGATGGCGCATATACAAAATTCGTCAAATCTGCCGTAGAGACAGGCAAAAGGTTAGTCAGGGAAGTCTTATTGACCTGCGCAATCGCAACAGATGACGCATTGGAAAATGTGCTGCCGTCACTGCTGATTTGAAGCTCTAAGCTTTCTTCTGCTGTACGCGCCGATGCCCTTGTCGTTGAAACAGCCTGATTAGATGTAAACCATGCATAAGTAGCCGCAGTTAATGAAAGAAGCGCTGCGATTGCTGTGACACACAAAAACCAATTTCGAAACGCCTGCTTCATTTTGCTCCTCCCTTCTGTGATTCATCCACTCCAGCAAATGCGAGCATAAGCCCGGCATCCTTATTTTGCACTGGATTAAAGCACTGCTCATCACATCCTTCAAGATAAAGCCAATATTCTACTGATGCCACTTCGTTGGTCTCCAGCGAGACAAGAACAGATGTACCAGCATCATATTTATCTGAACTATTTTTATGAGCCATATATTGGGAAATCAGGGTGGATGGGTCAGATGCGTAAGCTGCCTGTCCTCCTGACGATATCGACGAAACTACAGAGGATGAAGCTGGTATTGTTGCCCTTGACTGTGCTCCTGCTACAGAGCCTAGCTCATCTAACCGAAAAAGATATGTCTTTGTACCAGAATACGATGTGATTCGAATGCCAAGGCGCATCGCAGCTAAGCTTTGTGCATCACTTCCAACATTCAAATTTTCCGCATCAAAATACACGTCACACGGTGCATTCTCACACTTTAAGTAAACGGTTCCGTGAAGTGCATCATCATCCACCTGGCTATCCGCCACTTCATAGAGGATCGCAATTCCGTCCTTATTTTGTGCAATTGCGCGGTAAAAATGATTCAAATCTGATGTCGAGAGCGGCTTTAACGTGTCTGGATTTCCATCTAACACCAGCTCACAGCTTTTATCAAACGGACCATCTTTTGACGATGAAATCAGAAGCGTTGCATCACCATTACTGATAGAACCACCCATCGGTGTTACATTGGTAGAGGCCATTCCTGACAGCGTAAACCATGCATAGACAGAGCCGCCTGCTGCGCAAAAAATCAGCACAGTCAAAAATATAACAGCCCGAAGTCGTTTTTTTAATTTTTTTACATCATCATTCATGGCTCTCCCTTCCCTTTTGTTTAATTATTGATCTGTCTTCACTCCGGCAAACGATACTGCCAAATTTCTAAGCGTTTGTCTGCAAAGATTTGAAGTACAATCTTCATCGCATCCTTCCAGCCAAATGTAAAGCTCAATTTCAACAGATTCACCAACACTTCCATCAGCTGCACCTGATATCGTACAAATCTTTAGTGAATCGTCCTTACGCTTCACAGCGCCAGTCTCTTTATTGTAAATACAATACTCATCTGATGTATATGGTTTAAATGGCACTGTTGTGCCATCCTTGCGTGAAGCATCAAGCACATAGCCCTCCTGCCCTGTTGCCGTGTTATACTCTGCCTCTGGATTTTTTTTATCGCTTATTGCAAAGATGTATTCATTATCAGATGCCTGATGCTCTCCTGCCTTATGAACAACTAGTCCCAAGCGAATTGCTGAAGAAATAGGTGAAGCTTCATCACTGTCCTCAAATCCAATATCTGACATATATATATCAAGTGTTCCTCCTGTTGTTCTTAAGAACAGACTTGTATGATAATAATCATTTTGCTCACCGTTTCCAAAAATGCTGGCTGCAAGTCCTGTTTTTGTCTGATAGCCTGAGGCAAACTCCGTTACCTTCTGAAAACCTGCACTGATTTTATTTGTTGAGACAGGAACAAGCTGTCCTGAAAAGCTTTCTAAAACAGCTGATGAGCCATACACGCCATTGTATGCATTACTGATTTGAAGATTGACGCCTGCACCTGCTGCCATACGAACATTTGTCGTATGCTGACTTGTATTATAAATATACCAGGCATATGTTGCAGAAGCCACCGCCAGAAATGTAATCAAAAGTGCCAACAGCGCCCCTGTAAATTTTCGCTTTAATTTTTTTGCCTCCATGGGATTTTCCCGCTGCTGCAATGATTCCATTTACTTGGCTCACCCCCTTCAAAATCAAATTTTTTCACGGTATTATGGTATCATAGCCAACTTGTTTTTTCAAGGGCGATGATGTGTTTTTCGTTTTAAAAGTGCAAAAAATGACAGCCCAAGCGCTTCCTTGGACTGCCATTTTTTTCCATAGTTAGTGACAAAAAACTATCTGCCTCCAACCTCATATTTTGTTTTTCTTAAATTACCAGATGAAGAGTTCCTCACCAGTCAGTTTCCAGATTGCTTCGATAAAATAGTAATCGGCATAGATAATTGGGAAGTTATGATTGGTATCCTTGTATGCAGCTGTACACTTTTCTAGCAACTCGTCTACATTTGGATCATAATTACAGCTCTTCTCATCCATTGCCTTTAACAGCTTGATCGCTGCATCCAGATATTTCTGCTTATTCCACTCTTTTGCCACCTTGCTCAGTTCAATCAGACCACATGCTGCGATTGCTGCTGCACAGTCATCTTCCCAATCACAGGATGGATCCTGATAAAAGTCAACCGGAATCAAACCACTCTCTGGAATACAGGAAATAAAATAATCGGCAACTCTCTCTGCTGTCTCAAGATAGCGCTCTTTCTTGGTATGCAGATAGCTCAGTGTAAATCCATACAATGCCCAACCCTGTCCTCTTGTCCAGGAAGAACCATATGTCATACCCTGTCCACCGTAGGAGCCATTCCAGTCACCTGTTACCGGATCAAACTCAACAATATGGCGAGAAGATCCGTCCGGACGGATAAATACCTTCATTGCTGTATCGGCATGCTTCATTGCAATATGTAAGAAGCTTGGATTTCCACTCTCCTCATATGCCCAGTAAAGAAGCGGCAGATTCATCATACAGTCGATGATTGCCCAACCGTCAACCTGATGATTTGGTCTGGAATTCCATGCAACGATAAATTCACCCTTTGCATTGTAGCGGCCTGCCAAGTTGGAGGCTGCAAGCATACCTCTATTTTTGGACTCATCAGATCCAAACTGACGGTAATTGGCTACTGCTGTCGGCAGCCAACGAAATCCGCTGTCATGATCCATCACATGATAATTCATCAGAGCTGCATCAAGTTTTTTCTCAAGTTCCTCTGCTGACTCCTTATAAACCGGCTCATTTGTTGCCTGATATAACTGCCACATCATGCCGCCCCAGAAACCATTGGTCCACCAACCGATCTCCTTACCAGAGCAATCATTGAATACACCATTCTCTGCTGTGTACGGAACCTTTCCGACATTTCTCTTGGCAACTGCCAGTTCCTTTTCCTTAATCTTTTTGGCTACTTCCTGCGCCCATGCTTTGTTGTCCATATCGTATCTCCTTTTCGCATTTTCCAATTGATATTTTATTTATCTAATTGATAGTTTCAATCGTTTTGATGTTTTGACACTGCAAAGCAGTTTCTCATCTTCATTCTCTTGCAGTGAGATACATTCAAGCTAGCGTCATCTTCATCGTACAGTCGGCATTCATTTCTCCATCAACCAGAAGTTCCCAACTAATTCGATTGATCAGCTGATCTTTTGCCCCATAGCTGGTATGCGCTTCCTTTTGAATCTGAAAAGTGCCGATCTTTTTACTAACTGTAATGATCAGCTTATGCCTTTCTCCATGGATTACCAGATATTCCTTTGCGTCGGTCTGATTTTTCTCATCTTGCTCTACCGTCACAGGATATCTTGTAACCAAATTTTCAAAAACAGAAATTTTTGCTTTGCACTCTGCATGATCTTCTACTGTCAGCATACCCGATCTTTCCTCAAATGTTAACTTTCTAGAAAGCTTTTGAAGATTTTCTACTCCATAAGCTTTTGCAAATGATATCAAAATCGTGTTGCCATCTCTCACCTCAAATGCATCTGCTCTGTACTCACTTCCAGCCTTCTGGTCACTCCCACCAATCACTGGAATATTATGGCTCAAACCTCTGGTACAGAAAATTTCATAGCGCTCATTTGAAAAGTATTTTTTCGTATACTCGCCAGACCCCAAATCATCTAACAATGCTTCTCCATCTACCAGATAAAAAAAGCTTCCGACATCATTGTGATTATGAGGCTCATCATTGTTTCCGCCCTTTGCGACAACAGCTGTATTGTATTCTCCCCTAAGAATGCACCACTCAGCATCTGGAAGAAATTCAACTCCTGCTCCTGCAAGAGGCTTCGGTGCCTCCACTATACCATTTTTAACATCTTCTAGATATTGTTTTGTCCACCGCCAACCTGTATACAACTCATTCCAGTTCCAACAGCGATCCCCAGTAAAGCCGCGCGCATAGACAGGATCTGGAAAACGAATGTCTCGATAAAGATCTGCCAGACAACAGGTTAGTCCCATTGGGTATTTTCCTTTGCCACTTCCATCTGAGAAGCTGATCGTGCGTCCATGGGCAAAGTAACATTTTTCTTGAAAATGAGCAATCTTCTCTGTCTTTTCGAATGCCATCAAATCATATGTCGGATCAAGTGATCTTTGGTCCATTGCGAACACAACCATGTTCATAAAACCATAGCCCCAATAGCCAAGCCCCTCTGTACACGCACCATCTGCGCCAAAGCCTTCCAAATAATAGGTCTCGATTGCATAGCGAATTCGAGACAATAATTTTTCTTTTTCTGCCCCATCTTCTAGAAGAAAAATGGCTGTACTTCCAATATTTCCACAGCAAACTGCATTCCAGTTATTTGTTGTATCTTCCCAACAATATGCTGGCGCCTTTGCCTTCATAAATGGGATCAAAATTCGACGAGACACCTCTGTTTTGATAAGTTCCTTTGTCTCTTCTGACAGTTCATCTTGAAGAAGCGCATACATTTGTGCCAGCGTATGCCCTGTCTCACTCGCTGTTAAATCAATTGTCATCCGCCAATTTGGATCTTCTAGGCGCTTTACATGAGCAGAAAGCGCCCAACATTCCTCTGAGCAAATTTCACCGATCACATACTCAAGCTTTTGAATGTCTTCCTTTTTGTGCCAAATTATGCTGGCAAGTCCAAATGCCGATAGGAATTCTCTTCTTTTAAAATAAACAGCTTCATAGCGAAGACGATTTCCATTGATCTCATACTCGTCAAATAGTGTTCTTGACAGAGCTGGCATTTTCTCTTCTCTTAACTGATCGGATATCTCGCGCACTTCTTTTTCATACTGTGTTGCATATTCTTTTATCTTTTCAAGCAGTTCCATAAACTCCACCAAGCCTTTTTGCTCACCATATTTTCACACACTCTTTGGGGATCACATCAACCCTTTACAGAACCGATCATGACACCCTTTACAAAATACTTCTGTACAAATGGATAGATGATTAAAACTGGAACCATACTTACCATGATCAATGCGTACTTGATTACACCAACCATATCCTGAAGTCTTGCCTGCAGTTCTGGGTCCTGGACGGTTGACGGGTCGATCTGGCTCGCCATCAAAATCTCACGAAGAAACAATGTCAGCGGATACAGTGCCTTATCATGAAGATAAATCATCGCATTAAAGTATGCATTCCAGTGACCTACACCATAGAATAAAACAAGTACTGCCAAGATTGCCTTTGAAAGCGGGATAACTACCTTAAAGTAATACTTAATATCAGAACATCCATCAATCTGGGAAGCCTCAAGAAGCTCTGTCGGAATAGTGTTAATGATAAATGTTCGGCAAACAATCAGGTTATAGACACCGATTGCTCCCGGAATCAAAAGTGCCCATCTTGTATTGATCATTTTAAGGTTCTGAATTACCATGTATGACGGAATCAGACCGCCGCTAAAAAACATGGTAAATGTAAACAGAAGCATGATTCCATTTCGTCCCGGAAGGTCCTTTCTTGAAAGGCAGTAACCAGCTGTCATTGTCATCGCTACATTAATAGCAGTTCCAACAAATGTATAAAACAGTGAATTTGCAAAGCCAATCCAAACGGTCTTCGTATTAAAAACAGTCTTATATCCCTCCAAGCTGAAATCAACTGGGAACAATACAACTTTTCCAGCCTGAACAGCAGTTCCAGATGAGAATGATGCACTAACTACAAAGATACATGGATAAAGTACCATGATAAAAAAGATCGTTAAAATCAGGATGGTAATGATATAAAAAGCTTTGTCATTCCAGCTATAGCGTTTAAATTTATGCATACCCTACCTCCTTAGAAAATTCCGCTTCCGCTTAATTTTTTGCTCAGTGTGTTCGCAATAATTAACAATGTAAAGTTAATAATAGAGTTGAACATACCGATAGCTGTTGACAATGAGAAATCCGTAATACCACTTGCAAGACCAATCTTGTATGTATAGGTAGAAACGATTTCACTGTAGTTTAGGTTCAGGTCGTTCTGCATTAAAAGAACCTTTTCATATCCGACATTCATGATATTTCCAACTGCCAGAATCAACATAATGCTGGCTGTCGGCTTAATTGACGGAACATCAATATAAAGAAGACGCTGGAAGCGGCTTGCTCCATCAATCATGGCTGCTTCATGCAGAGACTGATCCACACCTGCGAGTGCTGCTATATAGATAATTGCACTATATCCGGTAGTCTGCCAAACTGCTGACCACACGTAAATGTGCTTAAACATTTTTCCATTTGCAAGAATATTTGGGGCTGTTTTTCCGGTAAATAATGAAAACAAGCTTCCCCAAAGACCATTACGATAATCCAAAACCTGGAAAATCAAACCAACCATAACAACGGTGGAAATAAAGTACGGAATATATGTTACTGTCTGAATAACTTTCTTATAACGTCTTCCCGGCATTGCATTCAAAAGAAGTGCAAATATGATCGGGATAGGGAATGTAACAACAAGTGAATATAATGAAATTGTCAATGTGTTTTTCATAACAATCGGGAACTTAACGGATTTAAAAAACTTTTCAAAATTCTTTAATCCAACCCATTCGCTTCCCCAAATACCTTGCCTTACATTATATTTCTTAAATGCAATGACCAATCCACCCATCGGAACATAAGCAAATATAATCAGCCATGCAAGTGGCAACAAAAGAAGTAAATACAGCTGCCATCTGGAGCGAATGCGCTTTACCAGTGTTTTTTTGTTCTGTGCGCGAACCTGTGACGAATTCTTTGCCATAGATCTGCCTCCTTTTTAATGCAGTATGGATGGGCAGACATACTATTCACGTAGACGCCCATCCATACTATGGTAATTATTTAGCTAAGTGTTTACAATTCAGTTTTGTATCCAATTCTCAACTGTCTCTTATTTTGTTCTGTCGTAAGCAACCTGTGCGGTCTCAAGCCATGTGGAAAGTCCCATTGTCTCAAGTTCATCCAGATAAGTGTTCCATCCATCATCATCGAGAGATCTTGCACCAGTAATGAACTCTGCCATGCACTGATCAACAAATGTTGGAAGTGTGGTAAGCTGCTCCTGAATTAATTCGGTCTCGTCCAGTGTATACTTTAATGTAGGAAGTACATATTCTGGATGCTTCGGATAATACAGCTCATAGCACTTTGCATTCAGCTGAGTCGGATCATTTACATCAAACTTA
This sequence comes from uncultured Lachnospiraceae bacterium, assembly GCA_934292725.1. Classification (GTDB taxonomy): domain Bacteria; phylum Bacillota; class Clostridia; order Lachnospirales; family Lachnospiraceae; genus Anthropogastromicrobium. The sequence continues at coordinate 55,365 of CAKQXY010000006.1, read as the reverse complement.
TTTCCAGAAGAATAATCATAAACGGTGTTGCCCATCTCAAGACTTGCGTATCTCGGTCCGTGGTTTCTCCAAGTCTGGCTCTGGTTATCAGACCAGATAGTGGAAATAACAAGCATAGACAGCTTATCATAAAGTCCTGCTTCGACGTATGCGTTGGTCTGTCCCTCTAAGTCCTTCGGATCTCTTGTCCAGTCAACGCCTTCCTCACCGAAACGCTCGATCAAACCAGTATCAATATTGAAGAACTCATCAGCAAACTTCAAAGCCAGATCTAGCTTATCAGTTCCTTCGATAATGTACATTTCCTGTCCTGGAGTATATGGGTTATATGGTGTATACTGTACACCTTCTGGTCCCTTTAATGGCTCGATCATTTTCATTTCTGCAAAGTTTGCATTGTTCTTTACATCTGGCCAGTTGCTTAATGATCCTGCTGTTGTCAGTCCAACTATCGGTGTCTCTTGATTTAAGATTGCCTTAAACTGCTGTCCATCATCAGTAAAGATGTTTGCAGACAGAAGACCTTCATTGTACAGGTCATTCATATAAGTTAAGCCTTCACGCCATGCATCCTGTGTGAACGGTGCAATAACCTCAGTTCCATCATCGGACAAGGAAAGTCCGCCATTCCAGAAGATAAATGCATTCATCAGGGCATCTACTGTATTCTCACCGTAACCGCCGCCTGCAAATCCATATACACCTATCTCATCCTGAACGCCATTACCGTTTGGATCTCCATCACGGAATGCTTCAAGAACGGTTTTTAATTCGTCAGTTGTTGTCGGAACCTCAAGGCCTAACTTGTCTAACCATGCACTATTGATAAACATACGGTTTGGTGTCAAGTTCCAAGTTTCTGGCTCATATGCTGCAAAGCCGTAGATATTGCCATCTGCCTGTGTAGTAGCCTTTAAGATCGCTTCTCTGTCGTCATCTGGAATCGCATTAAAGTTTGGCATTACCTCTGGATCATTCAGATAATCATTTAATGGTGTAAAAAAACCACTATCGCCGAGCTGTAAAATCATCTCATTTGTTAAAAAGTTATCAGTAATCATTACGTCTGGCAAATCTTCATTGCTTGTTGCCATCAAATTAACCTTTGTTCTAGCCTCTGCGCTATCTGCTGGAAGCATGTAGAACTCAATGTTGATATTCAGCTTATCCTCAAGATATTTTGTGAAGTAGTTGTTCTCGTAATCGGTAACCATACTGCTCTGTGTAAGTGCAAGCTTTAATGTCTCACGCTCCTCCTCTGCTGCTGCCGGAATTACACCGATCATGGATGTTCCCATTGCCGCTACCATCATCATCGCTGCCGCTCTTTTTGTTTTTGTCATGTTGTTCCCTCCTTGTGTTATGTTTCCTTTTTGATTCTTTCTCGTTTCTTTATATGAAGACAATTCTGTTTCTACATTTTGATTTTGCCTGATGCTTTACAGTCATGCCTTACATTCATTTTTACTTCTTTTGTTTTTCACTCTTGTGGACTTAATCCTGTGCATGGTCAATCATGATATGACCACCTGCCCATACCTTCTTGGCGGACCATTCTTCATCCGGTGCACTCCAGAATGCATCCTGCGGTGCTAACCCGAGTGGAAGAAATACCGCGCTGCACAAGTATAAGCTTCCAATATTAATATATCCCTCTGCCAGTTCCGGCTGATAACCAAATACACCTGGTCGTAACCATCCATTCTCATCGAATAGATCTGGTGATGACATCACACGTGCAATTACGGCACTCAATCCGCATCGAACCGATGCTGGTGAAATATGTGGCTCAAGCATATGCTCAAGTGCTGCTTGTGACAACATCTGGAATGCACCAAAGCGGTAGCATATCGAACGTCCAATAATCGGATAGCTGCCCTCCGGACCAATCATTCTCTCAAGCTGTGATGCATAGCGCGCTGCCCTCTTTAATACAACGTGCTTCATCTGACGGATCTCCTCATGCTCGTTTTCAAACAGACGAACCAGATCCACATACATTGGCTGAATTACAAAACTATTATAATAGTCCCAATGGAACATCGCTCCATCGCCGTAAATACCATCGCCCTTATACCACTGTTGGAATACACGCATTGGGTAAATCACTCTCATGATATCATATGGCTCACCAATCACATACAATCCAGCCTCCACCATTGCAGAGAAAAATAGCCAGTTAGAATTGTATGCTGGAATCTTTCTGGTGCTTCGAAGCGCATCTGCCAGATGCTTTCTTGTTTCCTCTGGAAGTGCTGCCGCAAGTGCCTTTGGTGCACGTACCAGTGCATGCGCCAGAAATGCAGCATCGACGAGTGGCTGTCCACCCTCATCAAACAGCATAAAATCCGGAGACTCTGGATTTGTTGCCATCTCAATGCAACGAACGGCTTTTGCCCGGTACACCGCCTGACGTGTACGCTCTTCTTCATCAAGTATTTCACTATCTGCTTCAAGCCATGGTGCCAAACCTAACATACTTCTTCCAAACGCCTCTAGCGGAGCAAATGCTTTTCGTTCCTCATGGAATGTTAGCGGTAATGATTGTTTTAGTTTGCCCTGTTCCAACATATCCAATACCGGTGTCACAATCTTACACATTGCATCAATCCATTGTTTTCGCTTGTATTCCATCTATTCCCTCCTGTTTTTGTTATATTTCCCCTTATACTCACATGATTTGGATTGTTTTATTGTGATTTCTGTAGGATTCTGTCTTGTTTTTCATTTCTTTTATGATACATCATTGACAAATACGATACAATAACATAAACTATAGAAAAAACTAACATATTCTATTATTTTGTTTTAAGGAGGCAATGTGTTTTATGATCCGAGCAATCACTGGTGGCTATAAAACCATCCATCCAAGCACATATCGCATGAGTCGTCCAAAGGGACTTCCCCATTTTGTTTTACTTATTGTATACTCCCATGGCAACTTCGTGATTAATTCTGAGCACTTTTCCGTTGAACCCCCTCAGATTATTGTCCTTTCACCACACACACCAAATTATTATGGAAATCCAGACGGTGATTATGTGGATGACTGGCTTCACTTTGATGCCGATGAACCTGAACTGATTGCGCGCTTGAACGCTATCAGTAACCAGCCATTCTCTGTGGAAGATACCAATGTCTTTTCCTTCTGTATTCGCCATATTTTATTAGAGCTTTCTTTTGGTCAACCTGATTTTAAGGACGAAAATATGCGTGCTCTGTTTACATTTTTGCTGAACAGTCTTTCTACTGCTCATGCAACATTCCAAAGCCATGCCAATATTACGCCTCTTGAAAATCAGCTTAAACAGCTTCACCTTGAAATTTCTAATTCACTTGAGCAAAAGCATTCAATTGCACGATGTGCCAAGCAGCTTAATATAAGTGAATCATATTTTCAGCTTATCTATAAAAAGCTCTTTGGTCAATCCTTTCAGCAGGATCTGATTCTTATGCGTGTGACACGAGCAAGATTCAATCTATCTACCAGCAATCTGTCTCTCTCCCAGATTGCAGAGCTTTGCGGCTACAACAATGAAGTTCATTTCTATCGCCAGTTTAAAAAATTGACTGGTGTAACACCTGCGCAATACCGAAAGCATCCATTTTAAAAAGCAAAAAAACAGAGGCAAATCATTTTACCGATTTTGCCTCTGCTTTTTTATCTGATTTATTCTATTTCGTATATTCTTTATGCCTGCGGCAAGATTTCTTTCAATGCTGCCTCAAGTGCTGCCATCTGTTCATCGGTACCGATTGTGATACGCAGATAATTATCAATACCTGGTTTGTTAAAATAGCGAACAAAAATATTTCGTTCCTTTAATAATGCAAAAATCTCCTTTGCAGGCATGCTCTTGTGTGCTGCAAAGATAAAGTTTGACTGGGAGTCTGGAAATGAAAAACCAAGCGCAGCCAATGCTTTCTTTGTCTTTTCACGAGTTTCACAAATCTTTTTTACATGTTCCTCAAAATAAGCTCTGTCATTTACAGCCTCAACACCGCAAAGAAGCGCGGCGCGGCTCATTGTATAGGAATTAAAGGAATATTTTACATCATTAAGTGCCTTAATCAGTTCTTTATTTCCCATCGCATAGCCAATACGCATTCCAGCCATGGAACGTGACTTTGAGAAGGTCTGAACAACAAGCAGATTTGGATACTTTTCAATCAGAGTGCGTGCTGACGGGCCATCTGCAAAATCCACATAGGCTTCATCTATAATAACAACAACATCTGAGTTCTTCTGTAAAATTTCCTCAAATGTCTCAAGCGGCTCATACACTCCAGTCGGCGCATTCGGATTTGGAATCACAATGCCACCATTTTCTTTGAAATAATCTTCCTTTTTGATCATCATCTGATCATCAAGCGCACATGTCACATACGGGATACGGTACAGATCAGCCCACACATCATAGAATGAATACGTCACATTCGGAAACAGAATTGGTTTTCCAGAATTAAAAAATGTCAGAAAGCTCATACTTAAAACATCATCAGAACCGATTCCAACAAAAACCTGATCCTCTGCTAACTCATAATAATCTGCCAATGCTTTTACAAGACAGCCATTTGTCGGATCTGGATAAAGACGAAACAGATCTGCATCCATGCTCTTTAACACACGCGCTACGCCAGGTGCAGGTGAATATGGATTTTCATTTGTGTTTAGCTTTATCACGTTTGGATTTTGCGGCTGTTCTCCCGGAACATACGGCACTACTTTTCTGATATTCTTTTCCAATGCTTCTGTCATTTTTTATTCCTCCTGCTGTCCTATATGATGTCTTGTCTTTGGCATCTTCGTTTTCATATTTTCGCTTTGATGCCTTATTTTATCTTACTTTTACATATTACTTTTCTGTCTGCCTCTGCATTTTTCCTGCAAATTTTCTTGCGATGAGCACCATGACCATCAGCGCAAGCAGACATCCAACTGCTACCCCTGAGCTGTCTATGCACACATCTCTTACCTGCGGGGAACGCCCTCCGGTAAACATCTGGTGAAACTCATCACCTGCTGCATAAAGCGTACCTGTGATCCAGGCCGTAAACCAGATGCAAAATAAGCGAAGCTGCATTATATGCGTATTTTCTTTTTGCGGTACCTGAAAAATCTTAGGTCTCCACTCATAATAAAATAAAAAAAGAAGCACGCCCAGAATCATGTATTCTGTAAAATGCGCTCCCTTGCGTACAAAAAATGTGACCATATCCCGAAAGCTAATCTGTTCGCTCTTTGCAAGGCTGTTAAAATCGGGCTTTATCACGGTAATAACTACCTTTACCACCCGACCGCTCGTCTCAGACGACGCAGCGCCGTCCTGACTGGAGAACATGAAAATCACACCCATCCAACCAAGCACTAGCGCTGCCAGCAATATCACACGATATTTTCTTTTCATCATTATTTTACTTGTCGATGTACTTTCCATTCATGACATCTAACAGATAAGCACCATACTGATTCTTCTTATAGATCTCATAAATCTCCATCAGCTGCTCCTTTGTGATCCATCCATTTAAGTATGCGATCTCCTCCAGACAAGCAATCTTTCTGTGCTGATGTGTCTCAACGGTACGTACAAAGTTAGTAGCATCTACTAAAGACTCATGTGTACCAGTGTCAAGCCATGTAAAGCCCTGTCCCAAAAGCTCAACATTTAATTCACCATTCTCAAGATAAATGCGGTTCAAATCAGTGATTTCAAGTTCTCCTCTTGCAGATGGCTTTAAGTTCTTTGCATACTCAACAACACGGTTATCATAGAAATAAAGACCAGTTACACAATAATTGCTCTTTGGATGTGCCGGCTTTTCTTCGATAGAGATTGCCTTTCCATTCTTATCGAACTCAACAATACCAAAACGCTCCGGATCGTCTACATAGTAGCCGAATACTGTAGCACCGACTTTGCGGTCTGCTGCTTCCTTTAATCTCTTTGTAAGACCATGACCTGCAAAAATGTTATCGCCAAGAACCATTGCTACATTATCATTGCCAATAAAATCAGCGCCGATAATAAATGCCTGAGCCAGTCCGTCTGGGCTTGGCTGTACTGCATAAGACAGCTCGATTCCAAACTGATGACCATCACCTAAAAGTGCCTCAAATCTCGGTGTATCATCTGGTGTAGAGATGATTAAGATCTCGCGGATTCCTGCGTTCATAAGAACAGACAGCGGATAATAAATCATCGGCTTATCATAAATTGGAAGCAGCTGCTTTGATGTTACTCTGGTCAGCGGATACAGTCTTGTACCACTGCCGCCTGCTAAAATAATTCCCTTCATTGTTTCATTTACCTTTCTTTTTTTGTGGTGCTCTCTTTGGCAAACGATAGCTTTTAAGCCAACATCTGCCGGATAGCTTCTATTCGCAGTATAGCATAAGCGTTACTTGTTGTAAAGGAAAAAACATGCTACTTATCTTTTCCGATTTTGCATTTTGTGCTATACTGTTTTTGTTACAGTCAACTAGTTTGCTGCAAAATGCCTCGCAGCAGAATGGAGTCTTATGTTATCTATAAAATCTATTTCAAAATCTTATAAAAAACAGCAGGTTTTGCAAAATGTATCTTTTGATGCTGCGCCTGGCGAATGCATTGGCTTACTCGGACCTAACGGCTGCGGAAAGTCTACCCTTTTGCATATTCTTTCAGGAACAGATACACCAGACAGCGGAACTATTCTATTTGATGGAAAGGATCTGTTAAAAAATCCGTCTCTGCAGTCCACAAAAATCGGATATGTGGCTCAAAATAACCCGCTTTTCCCTGATATGACTGCCATGGATCACTTAAAATTATGGTACAGTGCCACTGAATATTCCATTGAAGATGATTTAAAGGATGGCTTTCTATCCATATTAAAAATTGAACCTTTTCTCCACAAAAAGGCAAAGGCACTATCTGGCGGCATGCAAAAGCGCCTAAGCATTGCCTGCGCACTTGCATCGCGCCCAACGCTTTTACTTCTCGATGAGCCTGATGCTGCGCTAGATCTTGTCTGTAAAGAGGATATACGCGAATATATTCGTTTGTACTGTGCTCAGGGAAATACCGTTCTTCTTGCTACGCATGAAGAGGCTGATTTTGATTTGTGCAGCAAACTGATTCTGTTAAAGGATGGTCATGCAAGAACGCTTGCAGCCGACACACCAGTAAAGGAGATTATTGAATACTTATCATGAGTTCTACTTTAAATTTGCGTCGTTGTTATCTGGCTTTTACCTGGAAGCGCTGCTTTAGAAGACTCGGAAAGCTTTTTTGCGGCCTCGCTCTTTTAGGCATCATCTGCGCAGCAGCCATATATGGCCTTTCATTCGTCAATCAAAAAAATGACACTGCAGCCGCTTCACATTTTAACGTTGTCTTCGTTATGCCCAAAAATGCAGGACTTCATTATTCACTTGCACTCGGCATGGTCTCAAACATGGAAAGCTTATCCTCGATGGTCACAATTAAACAGACTACCTCGGAAGATGAAGCAAAAGCCATGCTCGATTCAGGTGAGGTTAAGGCAGCCGTCATTATACCAGAAGGCATGATCCACACGATTATGAGCGGCACTAATGATCTGCCGGCCCGCATCATTTATCCTGGTGAGCCAAGCATTGAGACAGTAATCTTTCGTCAAATTGTTGACAGCCTCTCCCAGATGGTAGCAACCTCTCAAACTGGAGTCTATGCGCTGTATGAAATCTATAATGACTTTGATGCTACCGAAAAACAGCAGGATAAAGCAAACACACAGCTAAACGATTTATATATCAATTCTGTTTTGGAGCGTAATGCACTGTTTCAAATTGTTGGAAGCGACAGCGAAGAAAACAATCTTTTAAATGAAGAAGTCTCTTCTGACAACGCACCTGCCACAGATTTCGTTCTTGTTGGCTATCTATGCAGCGGACTGGCTCTTTTGTTCTTGCTGTCAGGCATAAATCTGTGCTTTTTCTTTGTTGCTCCAAACCGTACCGTACTGCCTGCACTCTCGCGCCTTGGCCTTTCTGATTCGTTTTGTCTTCTGGCAGACTTTTCAGCAGCAGTAATATGTCAATGGCTCATTTTTTCAGCCATCTGTCTATTGATCGGTACAATCGGAAGCGCAGCACATATTGTTCCTGCCTTTTTGATTGGACGCGCTCTCGTTTCATGCTTTGTATGTGCAGTTTTTTCATGCGCACTTGAACTTTTTATCTGCCGCATCTGTCATGGCAAGCAGGCCTGTATGATCACCACTTTTGCTGTATCTCTTCTTGTAATGTATGCCTCAGGCTGTCTGATTCCTTCTGCATTTTTGCCGGATATGCTTCGCCGCATAAGTGCCACACTGCCTGGAAGCCAATTAAAAAATATGATATTCTGGCAATTTGGTCAAAACATTTCCAGTTTTGACATCATTCTTCTGATTATAGAAGGAATCCTTTTAATAATCGCTGCGCTCATTGTTTGCGCATTCAAAAAAGGTAAGCTGACGCACTCTCTCAGAGAAAGGAGCACGTATGAAAACAAATAAAAATTTAAAATTAATTCGTGCCTGGTTCTCATTCCTTGCCCGCTATACAAGAAAGAAAAAATCACTCTGGTGTATGGCCGCCATTCTTCTTGTTATTGGCATTGCTGCGGCACAAAATGCAGACCACCACGAAATCATCCGCATTGGATTATACTGTGCCGATCCTGATGAAATGACCGAAACTGTGCTTACTAATCTTGAGTCACTTGATGATGGATTGTATCGTTTTTACCGCTCTTCATCACTAGATTACATGCAGGAAGATATTAATCTTCGAAAAGCAGAGTGCGGTTATGAATTTCCAAATGATTTAGAATCACAGATGCAGGCTGGTGAAGACGGATGTATCAGCGTTTACACCTCTCCTTCAACTGTTCTTACTGCCGTTGTAAATGAAGCTGTCTACAATGCAATTTTTCAAGAATATGCAAAGACAATGCTTGCTGATTTTATTGCATCTTACGATGTCGTCTCATTAAAAAAAGCCGATGAACTAAAAGCACTTGTCGATGAGCACTATGAATATGAGAAGGAAAATACACCAGTCTTTCATGTTGTATATGAGGATATTCCAGAAAATTTCTATGATGATCAGGCACTATTTCAAATTCCAGTTCGCGGACTTGCCGTACTTTTTATAATGCTGACTGCACTTGCCGGCAGCTCCCAGTTTCGCCACGACGCAAAAAAAGGACGCTTCCTTCTTCGCCGTCCAGACGAAAAATGGTTTGTCCCTTTTTTGTATAGCTATCTTCCAGCTCTGTTTCTTTCTGTTTTTGGTTTGCTTGCACTTATCATCGGCTCTGTCGCCCCAGTAAATGTAACGCTTATCGCAGAGCTTGCACTTTTGATTGTTTTTTCTGCGCTGTGTAGCATCCTCTGTACACTTTTAGGCCAGATCATAAAATCATCGCTCGCCTTTGATGCGCTGATTCCAGTGATTTTACTATTTTGTCTTTTGTACTCTCCGGTTTTAATGGATCTTAGAGATTTCATTCCAGGGTACAAAGTTTTATCGTGGCTTGCGCCGACGAAATGGTATTTTGCGCTACACAATTTCATTTTGTAACTGGTCAGGCCAAATTCTGCTGTGCAACCAGATGCTCGGCACCATATTTCTTTCGAAGGGCCGGCTTTTCGATCTTTCCAGTTGCATTGCGCGGCACTTCGGCAAAGATAACTTTCTTTGGTCTCTTATAGCGAGGCAGCTTCTGACAGTACTCATTAATCTCTTCTTCTGTGCATTCCATACCATCTTTTACTTGAATGACAGCTCCCGTGATCTCACCAAGACGGCTGTCAGGCAGTCCAATGACTGCGACATCCTGCACCTTCTCATAGGCACTTAGGAAATTCTCAATCTGAACTGGATAGATATTCTCACCACCGCTGACGATGACATCTTTCTTTCGGTCAACGAGGAAGTAGAAGCCATCCTCGTCCTGCATTGCCATATCTCCAGTGTAGAGCCAACCGTTTTTGAGTGTCTCAGCTGTCGCTTTCGGATCGTTATAGTAGCAAGTCATCACACCAGGACCCTTGACACAAAGCTCACCAACCTCGCCCTGCTTGACCTCGTTGCCATTTTCATCGACAATTTTACAGGACCAGCGATAGCCTGGAATACCGATGGAACCAACTTTATCAATGTTATCAAGTCCAAGATGCACACAGCCAGGACCGGTGGACTCAGACAAGCCATAATTGGTATCATACTTGTGGTGTGGAAAATACTGCTTCCAGCGGCGAATTAATGACGGTGGAACCGGCTGGGCACCAATGTGCATCAGTCTCCACTGGTCAAGCTTATAGTCTTCTAGCTTGATATCTCCTCTATCAAGAGCGGCTAAAATATCCTGAGCCCACGGAACCAAAAGCCAGACAATTGTGCACTGCTCCTTTGAGACAGCATCGAGAATAATCTCTGGTGTGGTACCTTTCAAAAGGACTGCCTTACTTCCTGCATATAAGCTGCCCATCCAGTGAAATTTTGCTCCGGTATGGTACAGAGGCGGGATGCACAAAAAGACATCATCACGGCTGGTCAAATGGTGCTTTTGCTCCATCTGTGCCGCCTGAGACAAGCTCTCGTGATTATGTAAAATGGCCTTTGGAAATCCGGTCGTACCAGATGAAAAATAGATTGCCGCATCGTCCTCTTCCTCAAGTCGAACAAGAGGCGCCTGGCTTGAGCAGTCTGCAACCAGCTCCCTATAGCTCTCTGCAAAGGTTGGACAACCATCTCCGACATAGATTAGCAGACGACCTTTTTGCAGCTCATCGGCAATTGACTCAATTCGACCAATAAATTCAGAGCCAAAGAACAGAATATGAACCTGAGCCAAATCGGCACAGTATTGAATCTCGTCTGCTGAGAAACGGAAGTTAAACGGAACCGCAATTGCGCCCGTCTTTAAAATTCCAAAATAAATCGGAAGCCATTCCAGACAGTTGAACATCAAAATCGCAACGCGATCTCCTTTTTTGATGCCACGGCCTAAAAGCATGTTGGCAACACGGTTCGCCTTCTCATCAAAAACGCTCCATGTAATCTCTCTTCGATAGGCAACTGGGGAGGTCTGCTGAACTAGATCATACTCCTTCCAAGTTGTCTTTCTTGTATCCTTCATCAGCGGATTTAGCTCCACCAAAGCGACCTCATCTCCGTACAATTTATGATTTCGCTCCAGCAAATCAGTTACAGGCATTTTCTTTTTCCCCTTTGTTTAGTTTTCGCCATCCAGCTTTGTATTTCGTCCCAGAAGGAAGGCTTTCTGGTTGATCTCAAGAAACTTCTTTGGCACACATACCTCAATCGCAGCCTGCCAATGTTCTAGTGGAATGTCATAGTGTCTTGATAGGCGACCAAGAAGGACCAAATTGACAGCCTTCTCAGAGCCTGCCTCTCTTGCAAGTGTCAGACAATCCATCGCATCCACATTTGCACCAGCTGCTTTCATCTTCTCGATTAAGTCCTGCGGATAGACAGTTGCCCCTGTCACAACCGGCATCGGATCAATCTGCTGTATGTTGACAACCACTGTGCCATCTGGCTTTAAATAATCCAGATAGCGGACTGCCTCAAGCTTTTCAAAGGAGACAATCAAATCTGCCTCGCCCTTATCTATAATCGGTGAATACACCTTCTCGCCAAATCTCACATAGGTGACAACACTTCCGCCTCTCTGGCTCATACCGTGCACTTCAGAAACCTTTACATCATAGCCTTCATTTAGTAAAAGCCATCCCAAAAGCTTACTTGCCAGTAACGATCCCTGTCCGCCGACACCGACGATCATAATATTCTTTGTCATTTTGTTACCTCCCCTAATGCACCCGGACGGCACAGCTTACTGCAGACACCACAGCCAACACACTGTGTTGCATCAATCATTGCCATTTTGCCTCTAATGCTGATTGCCGGACAGCCTAGCTTCATGCAGGCGCGACAGCCAACACATTTGTCCTGATCGACAACAAGAGCAGGCTTATGCTTTACATATTTTAACAGTGCACACGGACGACGACTGATGATAACAGACGGCTCTGTGGCTGCAAGCTCTTCCTTTACAGCGCGGTCACACGCATCCAAATCGTATGGATCGACAACAGTGACACGGCGAATGCCCATCGCACGGCACAGACTTTCCAAATCAATCTTTCCGGCCGGATCACCCTTGATATTATAGCCTGTCGTCGGGTTTTGCTGATGTCCAGTCATTCCAGTAATTGAGTTGTCCAAAATGATAACGGTGGAGTTACTCTGATTGTATGCGATATTCGCAAGTCCAGTCATTCCAGAATGCATAAATGTGGAATCACCGATTACTGCAACTGTTCTCTTCTCGCTCTCTTCTCCGAGCGCCTTGTTAAAGCCATGGATTGCGCTGACAGATGCACCCATGCAAAGTGTCATATCAATGGAAGATAACGGCGCAGCTGCACCAAGTGTATAGCAGCCGATATCGCCAAGCACGGTACATTTATTCTTTGACAATGTATAGAATAATCCACGGTGTGGGCATCCAGCGCACATCACCGGCGGACGACCTGGAATCTCTTCATCAAGTTTTCTTCCTGACGGAATTGTTCCTATTAGTTCAGCAAGCTTTGGAAATGCTTTACTTAGCTTTTCTGCAAGCAGATTTTGTGAAAACTCACCTGTCATCGGAAGTACATCTTTTCCGTGAACCGAAATACCTAAGCTCTTGCAGTAGGTTTCAATCACTGGATCAAGCTCTTCCACAACCAGCAACAGCTCTTTTCCCTTGGCAAAGTCTAATAGTAACTTTTCTGGAAGCGGATTGACCATTCCCAGCTTTAAAATGCTGACGTGATCGCAAAAAATCTCCTTCACATACTGGTAGGAGGTTGAAGAAGTGATGATTCCGATTGGCTCACTTCCCTTTTCCACGCGATTTAGCGAGCTGGTATTGGCAAACTCAGCCAGACGTGACGTTCTCTCCTCAACAAACGGGTGACGCGCAATCGCATTGGCTGGTGTCATGACATACTTTCTGACATTTTTTTCGTATGGCTTTGTCGGCGGACAGACACGCTCTTTCGTATCAACAATGCTCTGTGAATGCGCAATTCTTGTGCACATGCGAATGATAACTGGTGTGTCAAACTCCTCTGAAATTTCATAAGCTGCCTTTGCAAACTCACAGGCTTCTGCAGAATCTGCTGGCTCTAGCATTGGCACCTTTGCTGCGATTGCATAGTGTCTGGAATCCTGCTCATTTTGAGATGAATGCATCGCTGGATCATCTGCCACACAGATAATCAATCCACCGTTTACTCCGGTATAGGAGCAAGTAAAAAGCGGATCTGCTGCAACATTTAAACCTACATGCTTCATACCACAGAAGCTTCTTTTTCCTGCTAGCGATGCGCCGAACGCCGTCTCTAGCGCAACCTTTTCATTTGGTGCCCACTCGCAGTAAATTTCTTCAAACTTGACCGCTTCCTCTGTCACCTCTGTGCTCGGAGTTCCCGGATAGCTTGATACAATACTGCAGCCGCCCTCATACAGACCTCTTGCGAGTGCCTTGTTTCCTAACATTAGCTGTCTCATTTATCTATTTTTCCTTTCATTGCCGCATTGACGCAGTAAACTATTGCACTTTAAATCAGTAAATGCCGTTAGATACAATAATACCACTTTTCGCGGCTTGCGTAAAGTGGTATTGAAATTTTTACCTAGGTTTGCAAGATTCTCTCTCGATTAACTGCGGCTCTATGACAATCTGGCACTCTTTCTCACCAAGCGGCTTTGCCTGCATAAGATCAAGCAAAAGCTTTGCCGCCCGTTCTCCTAGTCTTTCATGAGGATGAGCAATAGTTGTCAGCCCCACCTGATAATTTTCTGCCAGAAATGAATTGTCATATCCCGTTACTGACACATCATCCGGGACACGAATGCCAAGCTGAGAAAGTGTCTGAATGGTCTTAATCGCAATCTGATCATTATAGCAGACAACACTGTCAAACTTTGCTTTCGACGCTGCCATTGCACGCAGTTTTGCAAACGGTTTAACAGCACGGTCTTCTGTGTGAAACCATATAATGCGGTCTGGATCATACAAAACACCATATTCCTGAAGCGCACGCACGTAACCGCGGTGGCGCTCAATCCCCTGACGGTCATCTGCCTTAAACATGCCAAGGATCTGGCGATGACCTGTCTCAAGAAGATACTTTGTAATCAGGTATCCGCCCTTACAATCATCCATCATAACATACGGATGATCTTTAAGCTGCTCCATAGTTCCCTGAATAAACACATAAGGAATATGAAACTCATCAAGCTTTTTATACAGTGCAATATGACGGCAGTAAATTTCACTCTTACTTGGCTCAATAATCAGACCTTCTATATCCTTTGAAAGAAGCTCCTCCAGGCATTTTCCTTCTGCGCTGGAGGAATTTTTTGTATTCTTTAAGATAATGCTGTAGCCATTCTCTGTCATGACCTGATCAATTCCCTGAATAACAGACGGAAAAATATAATCTGACAGATATGTCGTCACAACAGCAATATTGCGAGATGTCTTTGTATGACGTCCCATCTCCGAACAAAATGTTCCTTTGCCGTGAACAGCATAAATATAGCCTTCATTCTCCAAAATCGCGAGTGCCTTTCTAACTGTATGACGGCTCACCTGATAAAAAGCAGCCAGTTCATTCTCCGACGGCATTTTATCACCTGCCTGATAAGTACCATCTACTATTTTTTGTTTCAGTTCACTCATTAACTTCCAGTATTTAGATTCCTGGCTGTCTGGGTTTGCCATATTATTTTCTCCTTCAAACAATCACTTTTTTCCTAGCTTATCATTTGTCCTTTCTTTTTGCAATAAAAAAACACCAAAGACAAACTAAAACCTTACGATTTCGCCTGTCTTTGGCACTTCATTCATTCTTATATCTTATTCTTTTTCATTTTTTAACATGCGCTGTTTATTTCTCCAGCCAGCGCTTTCTGATTGCAAATGCTGCTGCCTTTGGCTGACGCTGTCTGGTGAAAATTCCCTTTTTATTTCCATCAATACGGCGAAGACCAAAACTTGTCATAAAGTCTGCAAATGCCCAAATATGCTCACCTGCTACGAAATCGCAGGAATCCATTGCTCTATTATTTTCTTCGAGATATGTTACCTGATATTCCTCTGAGAAAATTACCTCTGGAAGCTTATGCATTCCGGCAATCGTATCAGCGCCATACTCTGTAACAATGACAGGCTTATGATATTTTGCATGCCAATCTTCCAGATCCTTTTTCATCATTGGATAGATGGTTTCAATTCTGCCAGTATGCAGATACCAGGAAAAATAACGGTTGATGCAAATCACATCAAACA
The DNA here is from genome assembly GCA_934292725.1 of uncultured Lachnospiraceae bacterium. Classification (GTDB taxonomy): domain Bacteria; phylum Bacillota; class Clostridia; order Lachnospirales; family Lachnospiraceae; genus Anthropogastromicrobium. The sequence goes on along the minus strand of CAKQXY010000006.1, from coordinate 39,982 downwards.
GCTGAGAGATCTTGTCTTCCTGTACATCCACGCACATAACGCCTGTAACTGGACGTGTATCATCAAGTGAGCGGATCTGCTTTACAACTTCTGTGAAATAAGGCAGTGCGTTTTCCTCGTTTGAATTTGGTTCGTTTGTCACACTCCACATAACAACACAAGGATGGTTCTTGTCACGCTGATAGAGTTCCTTTAGTACTGTCTTATGATGCTCTAGTGTCTTTTCATTAACACGCTCTTTTGTAAAGATATCAGGTGCACCCGGCATAAACATGTTCATACCAACTGCTGGAACTTCATCAATAATGACAAAGCCCTGACGGTCTGCTAGCTGCATCATTTCTTCTGAGTACGGATAATGAGATGTACGGAAGGAGTTTGCACCCATCCACTTTAACAGCTCAGCATCTCTTACGTTAAGCGCCTGATCCAGACCCTTTCCGCGAATATCGCTGTCCTCATGCTTACCAAAGCCCTTGAAGTAGAAGCGCTTTCCATTGATCTTAAACTCTTTTTCAGTAACTTCAATTGTTCTCACACCAAATGGCAGTGTGTAATGATCTGTATTTTCAGCAGAATTTTCCCCATATGTAATATCAAACTGATACAGATATGCTGCACCTGGTTCCCACAGATGAGCATCGTTAATAATAATTTTTCCCTTTTGACCCTCACCGTGCGCAACTACTTCCCCTTGTTCGTCGCGAATCACAACATGTACTGGCTGCTCACTAGAAGCTCCAGCTGTTTCGATTTCATATGATACAATTCCGTCAGTACCCTCGATTGTTGTCTTTACGGTAACGTCTGATACGTATGACAGAGGCGTTGTGTAGAGACGAACAGGACGATGGATACCAGAATAGTTAAAGAAATCGAAGAAATATTCCTGCTCCCAATGTCCCTCTGGATAAAGCCAGTTTTTAACAAATTTGTACTCACCGCTTGGAATGCAGCTCCAGTCAAGAAGATTGCTGACAGCTACTGTCAAACGATTCTTTCCCTCATGCACCTTATCGGTGATATCTGCCTCAAATGGAAGAAATCCGCCCTTATGACGTGCAATCTCCTCGCCATTGAAATAGACAACTGCATGCTGAGTGACACTTCCAAAACGAATTACAATTCGCTGATCCCTCGTCCACGCACGAGGAATCACGGCATCGGTCTCATACCACACCCAACCAACATGATCACGCAACTCTTTATCAGTTGTGATGTCATTGTAGCTTGCTGGAACTGGCATATCGATAAAATTCGAAAGTGGCTTTTCATACCACTTTTCCTCAAAACCTTCTTCCATGCGATTTTCTTTTTTGAATCGCCAGATGCCGTCTAAGCTCTTTACCTGACGGATCTCATTATCAACTGGATATAGCATTCCTTCTTCTCCTTTTATTGTTTCATATTTTAATACGTCTTTCTAATTATTCCTTCACGGCTCCGATCATAACACCCTTTGTAAAATACTTCTGAATAAACGGATAGACACACAAAATCGGAACTGTTGCTACAATTGTTGTTGCATAACGAATTGTTACACCAATTGCTTCTGTATCACTGCTTCCTGCACCTGTCTGCATAGACTGAGTTGATGAAAGCAAAATTTCTCTCAAAATAACCTGCAATGGCAACTTTCCACGATCACGAATCAATGCAGATGCCCAAAACCATCCATTCCACTTTTCTACTCCGTAATACAAAACCATAACAGCGATGGTTGCTTTTGACAATGGAAGCACAATGCTTCTTAAAATTCTCCAGTGTGTTGCTCCATCAATCTGTGCAGCTTCAATTAAGCTATCTGGTATGGACTCAAATGCAGTTCTCATGATGATCATGTTAAACGTATTAATCAACCATGGAATAATCAATCCCCAAAGAGTATTGTTCAAATGCAAATCTTTTAAGTTCAAATAAGTCGGAATTAATCCACCGCTAAAGAACATCGTAATCATAATGAAGATCATTAACGGCTTTTTCCACATTACGTTCTTTCTGGACAATACATATGCCGCTAAGGATGTCATAATTAAGTTTAGAAATACACCGACAACCAAAATAAACAATGTATTTTTATAGCCAGATATAATATTCGGATTTAAGAAAACCTTCTTATATGCCTCTACAGAAAATCCAAGAGGAGTTAGTAGTGGTCCCATATGTGCCATCATTTTACCTGGCTCACTAAAAGATGCCATCAGACAATACCACATCGGATATAGGCACATCAAAACCAGCACTGTCAGAAAACAATAATTAAATACTTGAAATACATAAACCGAAGCCGGTTGCTTGATTTTTTTTCTGCTTGCCATTTCGCATTCTCCTTTCTTACCACAAACTAGTCTCTGCAACCCGCTTGCTTATCTTATTTGTAATCACCAAAAGAATACAGTTGATGATAGAGTTTAACAAACCGATTGCCGTTGAATAGCTCCAGCTTTGCTCCTGAAGACCAACTCGGTAAATATAGGAGGAAATGATATCTGCAGTTTCATATGTAGCACTGCTGTAAAGAAGAATGGTCTTCTCATAACCCATGCTCATCAAATTTCCAACTCTCAAGATAAACATTGTAATGATTGTTGGAGTAATGCCAGGAATTGTGACATGAAGTGTCTGCTGCCATTTTCCTGCTCCATCAATCTCTGCTGCCTCGTATAACTGCTGATCAATTCCTGCCAATGCTGCTAAATAAATGATTGATCCCCAACCAACTTCCTGCCAAATATCAGAAACAATATAAATTGTTCGATATAGCTCTGGTCTTTGAAGAAGTGCAGAGCGTGATCCGCCAAACAATACAATGATATCATTTAAAAGTCCGTCAGACATACAGAACTCTTTAATAATTCCTGCAGTAACGACCATAGAAACGAAGTGCGGCAGATAGCTAAGTGTCTGCGCAACAGATTTATATTTTTTACAATGTACTTCATTTAAAAGAAGTGCAAGAATAATCGGTGTTGTAAAACAAAATAAAATACTATATAGACTAAGAAGCAGGGTATTTCTTAACAAACGACCAAAATATGGGCCTGTAAAAAAGCGTTCAAAATGTTTAAAGCCAACCCACTTACTACCCCAAATGCCTTTTGCTGGTGCATAATCCATAAATGCAATAATCACACCATACATCGGCTTATACATAAATAATAGATAGAATATCACAACTGGGAGAATCATAATATATAGTGATTTATTTCTTTTCCAGTCCCTTTTTACTCTTACCCCAAAGGAGCCGTGAATATTTTGTTTCATTCTTTTTCCTCACTTTCCTTTTGAAAAACAAATGGGAAGAAGTCTGCCCTCTTCCCATTCATTTTTACAATCCTGTAACGACAGTTATCTTGCGTTATAGCGGGCAAGTGCATCGTTCATAATCTCAGTTGCACGATCCAGACCAAACTGATTTAATGTCTCAAGGTAAGAATCAAATCCACTCTCAATATCCTCAGTACCCATAATGAACTTTGTTGTCATCTCTTCTACATAGGTGCTCATCTCATTAATAATTGTTGCATACTCATAACTCTCATCCTCAGTAGGTGTTACTGTCGGAAGCGTTGTTTCCTTTGAATTACAATCATTCCATGTATACATAGCATTCTTTGCTTCTGGATCCTTGAAATACTGAATCTGATAATCACCTGACTGGATAAACGGACCATTGTAGCATGCCATTGCATACTTTGCGATTGCCTGGCTTACTGGCCATCCATCTGGATTGTTCAAAATTTCATCTGTATAAACAGGCTTGCCATCCTCGATTGTGTAGCTAACACCTTCCTCTCCAAAGTTAAACATCAAATATCCTTCTTCGCTATATCCATAGTCAAGAAGCTTTGCTGCTGTTACAGGATCTTCACAGGTTCCACCAATTGCAATACCACCATCAAAGAACTTTGTATTGCGGAAACCATATTCAGGTGTGTCACCCTTGTTAACAACTGGCCACTTTGCTGCTGTCAAATCAAAGTCTGGATTCTCTCCCTGTGCCAATGTATTTACAGTCTGAAGTGTGCCACCTGCCCAAGCAATTGTTGCACCAATCTTGCCTGATGCTAACTTTGTGTTGGTCTGATCCTCACCACTTGAGAACATATCAGGATCTAGTAAGCCTTCCTCATACCACTGATGCATCGTTGTCAGATAATCCTTATACTCCTGCTTAGACGGACCATATACACATACACCGTCATCTACAACGAAGGCTTCCGGTGTACCATATGCATAGCCAAAAGTTCTTCCCTTATCAGAATAGTTCCAGGAAAGTGGAACCTCTACACCATCTTCCTTGAATGCAGTCAGTACATCATGCCACTCATCAATTGTCTCTGGAACTTCCAGTCCTAATTTATCCAAAAGATCCTTTCTGAGCATTGGTCCCATACAGGTACAACCTTCATCAATTTCCTTTACACTTGGGAATACATAATATTTACCGGAATCCGTCTTTACCTGACGATCTACATCTGGGTTTGCTTCCAGATATGCCTTTAAATTCGGGCAATATTCATTAATCAAATCCGTCAGATCCAAGATAACACCATCTGCCATTGCTTTCTCTGGTCCACCTGGATAAGTGCTGCTGCTTGACCAATTTCGATGCCACAGATCCGGATAATCACCATCTGCAATAATCAAGTTAAACTGCTCTGTTGCCTGTCCTGCTGTTGGATGCTGGAATTCGATTGTAACACCAGTGTTCTTCTGCCAATCTTTTCCAATTTCCGTATCACCTAGGCTGTTAAAGTTTGCAGATACACTTCCATTAATCTCGCCCCAGTATACAAACTTTGCATCCGTATCCATTGGATAGGTGGTAGTCTCCTCTGCCATTGCCGCAGTTCCCATTCCCATTGTCATTGCGGATGCCATAGCAAAGCTCAATACTTTTCGTCCAGTCATTTTTTTCATAGAAACCCTCCATTTTCCCGTCTGAAATTTTCTCTATTTTTCCATTTTTTCAGACTGTTTATTATTGTATGTTTTTATCATTTTTAGTTCGCTTGCAAGTTTAATTGTGTATATTTCACAGTACAAACTCACTTCTTCGAAACGTTTTGTATAATTTTATTATATCAACTCTTTTTCATAAAACTTTGCATTTTAAATGTAAAATATGTCCTTTTGTGCTCTTGCAAATGGAGAATCCCATTGTTTTTGACAACTGTAATTATTACTTTTTCAATTTATTAGAGATTCAATCTCACCATATAGGCATTCGAATCTTCTTTTCCGTATTGTTTTGGTGAACTACCAAACGTCTTTGTAAAGCTTTTTATAAAATGTGCATAATCGTGAAATCCACTCTCATAACATGCTTCTGTCACAGAAGCACCACCAAAAATCAGTTTTTGCGCATAGACCAGTCTCTTTGTTATTACATAATTCCACAATCCATATCCAGTGCTCTTTTTAAATTCATGGCTTAGATAAGATCGGCTAATATTTAACGCATTTGCAATATCTTGTACTGAAATATCTTCTGTCATATGTATATTGACATATTCTAGTGTTGCTCCAATCAATCCATCTGCATCACTCCATTCCTCGGCTCCCTCTGCTTCGCACATTTTCTGTGATACTTGAGTCAAAAGGATCTGAAACCATGCAGCACCTAAAACATCTGCACCAAATTTTTTCTTATTCCACAAATCTCTCATCTGCATTTGATGATGCATAAATACTTCCATCTCTTCCTCTGAAAAGTGTAGAATATGAGCCTTGTTTTTATGGAAGACTTTTAAAAAATTAGTTTGCGCGGTTGACATATCCTTTAACATACTATCTGATACATGGATGACAATTCTTTCATATTCTGAATTATCCAGAAGAAAAATCCTATGAATCTCACGTGGATTGACAAGCACTATATCACCGTATTCAAGTTTCTTTCGTCTTCCTTCAATCCAAAAATCTACATTTCCGCGAATAAATACCAATACCTCATAGTGAGTAGAATGGATATGTAGTCCCCACTCTTGCTCAGTTGTAACCGGACGATTTATCTCAAAATTATGTTGAAAATCTGTCACCTCGTAGGTTTGACATCTTTTTTCATTTTCAAATTTTTCCATAAAAAAAAGCCCCTTTCCTCGAAAATTTGCACTTTGCCATTGCTATGGTCATTATACAAATTTTCAAAGAAAAAGGCAAATTAACTATAATATCTGCTCGTCTACCTCAATCGCCTCGATTCGGCAGGCACTTCCATTCTCCATCTTTGGCCACTCCTGAAGATAAATATGAGCGCCCTCATGCAGAGGATGAAGCACAGCTGTGATCTTTGTTGGAAAATCAAAGTATCCAAGACTAAGCAGTGCCTTCTGACCAGTATAGAAATAGTCATTTATCTTTCGACCGTCTACATACAATTCCATCGTATCGCATGCATAGTCGAAGGTGAGAATACTGTCATATCCATCTGCGCGTTCTTTCCCTGTCAGTGGTTTTCCAGCATTTGCATACTGGACACTGATTTCATAGATCTTCTCATCGCCATTTAATGCCTGTTGCTTTCCACAGCTATTGACAAGCTTTCCAGAAAGAGACTCTGATGTCTGTGCAGACTCGCTAAAGGTTACGGTTACACCTTGTGTATTTGAACCACTCTGAGTGAGGTCTCTTGTATAGATGGTAAGATCACCTTCTACTCCTGACTCTACAAATCCTTCTGGAATCACATTCTCTTCTAACTTTGGAAAGGTACGAATTTCCGTTTTTTCACCGCCAACCACGGTCAGTTTGCCATCTTCTTCCCAGACAAAGTTGTCGGAGAAGATCAGATATTCCTGTGTTGCTTGATTCTCACTGCTCTTTAACGAAACTCTTGCAGCCGATAATGCCTGTTTTCTTGTGAGCATCAATACCTTTGCCGGTGTTGTACCCCAAGTAAACTGAGGATCTTTATCGCCATAAAATACATAGACATTCTCACCGTCGACAGTCAGTTTACACAGAGGAGTTGCAAGAGCACTTACAAGAAAATGCTCTCCAAGCTTCATATTATATGGATAGAACGCATACTCACCAGACTCGATATCGGTTGCAGGAAAAACAACAGGTGCTCCAGCAGTCTTTCCTTCTAACACGACACCCTTATGAGCATCCATTGTGAGACGTCTCTGATAGTTGTTTACAAAGATATAGCCATGGCTATCATCGTGACGAATGGACATGCGAAGCGTATGGGTGTCACCCGGCTTTACAAATTCTGGATCAATGTTGGCCGGAAGCACTGCCAAATCAGCACCAAAATCCTGAAGGAAATAGGCAAGCAGACGAATCTCACGGTAGGTTTCTGAGATCGTTCCAAACTGACGAATCGGTGCATTAAAATCATAATTGATCTCTGGTAAATCATTTGAATAACCAGTCTCGCGGCTCTCCTGAAGAGTTGTCAACTTTCCATCTGGATTGCTGCCGCCATGATACATATAGTAGCCGAGAAGACCAACACCGCTTCCAAGCTTTGTAAGAGACATTGCGCCGATGTCCTTTCCTGTTGCAATTGGACGTCTGTGCTTTGTCACCTGCACGCCACCACCAAGCTCTGCTGTCAGATACGGGAAATCGTCCTGATTAAAGGTGACAGTCTCATCGACATGGTGATCGCTTGCAATCAGCGAATCGTTTCGAATATGGCTAAATACATAATTTGAGTTTGGTTCAATCTCAGTAATACGCTGATCCCAAGGTGCCTCACAGTAACCACCCATGACAGGAAGAAGTCCTCCAGTCACAGCGCCACCCCAGCCTGTTGCCGTGTAAAGTGGCAGATCAAATCCAATCTCTCTTGCCATAGCAGCGAGGGTACGCATATGCTGTTCCCCCTTTTCTCCATTGTATCCGCCAACATGACCATACTCATTTTCAATCTGCATGCCAATCACCGGGCCGCCATCCTGATATAAAAATCCTTTTGCCTGCTCATAGACTTTCTCCCAAAGACGTCTCACGTATGCAAGATATGCAGGGTCATTGCTTCTTAAATCAATTTCATCCTGCTTTTTTTGCAGCCAATCCGGGAATCCTCCGTTTCTTGCCTCACCATGTACCCACGGACCAAGGCGAAGAAATACAGAGATTCCCACTTTCTTTGCTGCTGCCAAAAAATCATGAAGATTTCTGTTTCCTGTAAAATCAAATTTTCCTTCCTCTTCTTCATGATGAATCCAAATCACATAAGCGGATGCAATTGATAAACCGCCTGCTTTCATTTTACGAAGAGATTCTTCCCATAAATCTGCTCGGTAGCGGCTAAAGTGAATCTCACCCATCACCGGAAACCATGGCTTTCCATCCTTCGTCAGATATTTTTTTGTAAAACCATACGTTGTGTCCATGTTATCCGCCTTTCTTTTATAGGTTCTTCATTCTTGCCTTGACTATACTACCGTATCAGAAAAAAAGCATTACATTTACTTGCTTTTCTCTTTCAAAATATTGCTGTCTTTCATTTTTGACTAATTGTCACACTAGCTTTTCCAATAGCTGCATCAACACCTGATGCCTGTACTGTCAGTGTCAGTTCTCCCTTGTTTTGTCCTGCACGAATGACTGCATAAGCCATTCCATTAAATGCATGACGTCCCTTAGTTTCCTTCCACTGCTCATGACACGCTGGATCACCATTATCAATTCCGATGATCTCTGCATCACCATCCAGTGTAAAATCAAGCTCTGGGCATGCATCCAAAACAAGACGACCCTCACTATCCAAAATGCGAACCTCAGCCTGCACAACACTTCTTCCATCGGCATCTACACTTGTCTTATCAACTGTCAGCTTAATTGCTGCTGCCTCACCTGTTGTCTCTACGTTATAACGGCATACTTCTTTTCCATCGTGATATCCGACTACCTCGATTTTTCCAGGCTCATATGGAACATCCCAGCTTAAGAACAGATCATCTGTATTGGCTGGTCTTCTATATCTGTCAAAATGTCCATAGCGCTCAGTCATTCCGTAGCATGGGAAGCCCTTTGACTTCATACCAAAAGAGCGGCCATTTACAAAAAGTTCAGCATCCTCGCAGTTCGTATAACAGATGACAGGGATCACTGTTCCCTTTTCCAGCTTTAAGTTCCAATGTGGACACAAATATGCAAATTTTTCCTTCTGGTTCCATACACTTTTATAAAAATAGAATGCATCTTTTTCAAAACCACAAGTATCCAGACAACCACAGCCTGCTGAACGCTGAGGCCAGTTTGCTTCACCCAGATAATCAATGCCAGTCCACATATAATCACCAGCAACAAAATCATGAACCATCGTATAGCGAAGCAGCTTACCTACAGTCACTGCCGCTGTATAATATGGCTTGTTCCAGAATGATCCCGGATCCACCTCAAAGTTGTAATCACTTCGAATATATCCGGCTGATGGATTTTCTGTTCCGATCACACAGCGATCCAAATGTTCCTCGCGGTCTGCATCATACAAAAGCTCTGCACGCTCTCTCCATCTTCCTACATAATTGTAGCCGACTACATCAATTTTATCCATAAATGCATCGCGAGCCGAATACGGTTCTGCCGCAATCTGATCATGCGCAAGAGTCACCTTTCTGGTTGGATCAATAGTATGGCAGTAACCGCTCAATTCAACTGCAAGCTCCTCGCCGCCCACTACGACCTCCTCTGGGATCTCATTTCCAATGCTCCAAAGCACGATGCCCGGATGATTACGGTCACGATACAGCATTGTCTTTAAATCCCATTCATGACACGCATCAAAGTACATAGAATATCCATGACTTTCATGAGTATTTGAGCCAATTTCCTTTGCCTTCATCAATCTCCACTCATCGAATGCCTCGTCCATAACATAAAATCCAAGCTCATCACAAAGATCAAGAAGTGCTTCATCCGGCGGATTATGTGAACAGCGCACAGAATTAACACCCATATCTTTCAGCTTTTCGAGGCGGCGTCTCCAAATTTCTGGCGGCACTGCAGCACCGACACATCCTCCATCGTGATGCAGACAAACACCGTTTAGCTTTACATGCTTTCCATTGATTAAAAATCCCTTCTTTGCATCAAATTCGACCTTGCGAAATCCCACTTTATCAGTGCGCTCATCAATTACAGTGTCATTTTTCTTTAAAATGGTTGTCAGCTCATATAAATATGGTGTTTCGTGATCCCAAAGCACTGGATTTTCGATTTTAATAGAAAGTGACGTTGTCAATTGGCAAAGTGTCTTCGGCACATCTGCGTCCATTCCTGATAAAATAGCCGCATCCAAATCAGCTTCTGTCCAATCATTTTTCAATGTAATATCCTTTTTTGCAGCCTCTGCTCCATCCTGATCTTTTAACATAAATGTCAGACTTAATGAATCGTCATCATCCTTCATACATTCTGATGTATGAAGCGTTGTGCTGATATTAAGATTTCCTTCATCTGTTGTCAAATACATTCCATAGCGAGCAATGTGGATTGGATGACGCTTTTCCAACCACACATCTCTTGTAATACCGGAACCGGAATACCAGCGTGATCCCGGCTGCATGGAGTTATCCACACGAACAAGAATCTCATTTTCTCCTTCATGCACAAGCGCAGTGATATCCACCTCAAATGGGGTATAACCATATATATGACCGCCTGCATATGTGCCGTTTACAAAGACGCTGCTCTTCATGTAAACGCCCTCAAAATACAAAATAATCTGTCTATTTTTAATATCAACCTCTGAAATAGTAATTATTCTCTGATACCAGCCGATTCCAGCCTTCGCATAACCGCCAGATCCACATGTATCTGATTCCGGATCAAACGGATAGTCTGTACTCCAGTCATGCGGCAGAGTTACAGCGTGAAAGCCCTCGGACGGTGCTGTTTCATCTTTTTCATTTCTCTCATCCAGGCAGAATGTCCACCCAGTATGTAATCTACATTTTTCCATATTCCTAATCAAGCCCTTTCTTAATTTTATAATGATTCACATTCCTGCTCCATATCAATCCGATCAGTTGATTTACGAACCAGAAGTTCATAATCGACATAACTTTTTTTCTGATATTCTTTTCCTGTCAATGCATTAAGCAGCTGATTGCAAACCATTCGCCCTACTCTTCTTGTCTGGACATTCACTGTCGTAACCGCTGGCGAAAAGCAGCTTAAATTTGAACTATTATAAAGGGATGCAATTCCAATGTCTCTTGGGATTCTATAGCCCTCTGCTAAAAATGCTGAGAGCAGACTTGTGCAGATAATATCATCTCCGCAGACTACACAGTCAATTCGTTTTGTCATCAGCTCACGCACGAGATTTTGAATAATTCCATACTTTGTAATTCCAAATTCTAACGGACTCCACTCATACGGAATTCCTTTTTGATAAAGCGCTCTGCAAAATCCATCGTAACGATTTCTGTTTACAGCATACTCCATATAATCAAGCACGATTGCAAAGCGACGATATCCTCTTGAAATCAGATACGTAGTCAGATCTTCTGACGCACGCTCATTATCTACATCGACCTGAATTACAAAATCATTATCCACACTTCCTGTCACTGCTACAGGAAACTGCATTGCAGCCAGATTTTGAATCGTCCGATCATGCTCCATAGTTCTTGTCAGAATTACTCCATCAATCTTATTTTTACGAATCAGTCTATCTACACCAGAATAATCATTTCCTGTTACATCTGTAATCATAATATCATAGTCACGTGCAGATGCTTCCTCACAAATTCCAATCAGGCATTCATGAAAATACTCTCCCCCTGTGCGATATGCATCTGTCGGCATAACAACTGCTATATTTCCCGTTTTTTCCGGTACTTTCTTCTTTTTTCGCTCTTCGCTTCCTGCAAGCGCAAGCACGCGCTCCCTTGTTTCCTTCCCAATTCTTCCTTTTCCCGACAGCGCTCTGGATACGGTACTTTTCGATACACCCAGCTGCTCTGCCATTTGCTCTATTGTCATTTCTCTCCTCCCGCTGTCTTATTGTAAAAACTGGTAACTAATAAATCATTCAAAAAAACTGGAGCCGGCCATTTGGCCGACTCCTTTCTAGTCTAACGATTCTTATCTCGTCTCAAGCCATGTATTATACTGAGATGTAAACTCATCCATTACATTCTGAAGACCTGCATCATAGCACTTCTGGATCATTTCATCCATAGTCTTATCTACATCATCTACAAGACCAAGCTCAAGCATCGGTACATAATCGTTCAGGATGGAAATAACGGCATCCTCATATGGCTTTACACTTGCATCATCAAATACGAAAGTAATTGTCGGGTTGGATACAACACGCTCTTTCCATGCATCTGTAATAGCAAGCTCTCTCTCAGGTGTTCCTGCCTCAGTCAGATCACCATTCTTTGTTGCCCATGCTGCTGAAATTCCAAGTGCAGAGTAATCGCTTGACTTATCAAGTTCAGTATAATTGCCTTCATCATCAATATCATAATGAACACCCTCAACACCTAACAAAAGCAGACGATTTAAGGTTGTATCAAATTTTAACAGATCAAGAACCATTGCAGCACGCTCTGGATTTTCAGATCCTGCTGTGATTGCCATATCGTTATTTGAGTAAGCCTCTGCATTTACAAGGTTGTCAGTTGTCAGATCATATGCCATACACTCAACGCCCTCAGCTTTTTCAGCCTGCTCCATGTAAGTAAATACGGATGCATTCCATGCAATAGATGCGCCCTGAAGAGCACCAAATGCGTCATCATCTGTTACAGTGTTTGTGAGTGCGCTGCGGCTCCAGCAGCCAGCATCTGCCATTTCCTTCATATCATATGCGTACTGACGGAACGGCTCATACTCATATACAAACTTGATATCCTCTGCCTTTGGCAGTTCGCCTTCCTTATACTCATAGATGAAATCCATATAGTTAGAATCAAGTGCAAGCATTGTATTAGTCTGCTGACGATATACATCCCACAGCTCATTATTGTCACCAGATGCTGCAAGTGCATAAATACCACTCTCTGGTGTCTCTTTCTCAGCAACTGTCAGCATATACTGCTTGTAATCATCCCAGTTCTTTAACTCGGTCATGCCATACTTTTCCATCAAATCCTGACGTACTGCAACGATCTTTCCCTGTGGCTGTGCAACATTAGACGGAACAGCGATTGTTTTTCCTGCCAGTGTTGTCTCATCCCAGCTTTCCTTTGCCTGATACTTTGCTGCAAGCGGCATATAAGTATTGATAAAGTCCTCGCTCAGATCATAGAAGGAACCCTTCGCAGCTTCTGTATACATATAGCACCATGGTGCCGTAAAGATAAGATCTACCTGCTCACCACCTGCAAGAACAAGTGTGTACATAGTATTATAATCGGACCAGCTCATAAATGTTGTCTCGATCTGTGTATTAAATGGCTCCAGATACTCGTTAATCTTTTCCTCTACCATATCCCAGTCATTCGGTGTGTCACCAATCAGATACATATTAACGGTGTAAGACTTGCTTAAATCAGTGTCTGGATACATATCAGGTGTTGCTGTGATGGTGCCCTCTCCTACCTTATCTGGAAGATTGGAAAGATCTGCTGCAAATGCCGGTACACTTCCCAGCATTCCTGTAAGCATAGCTGCTGCCATTGTGAGTGATACTGCGTTTCGTTTCATAATAAGTTCCTCCTTATTTGTTATGTTTTCTATTTGAGTTTTGTTTGTTTTTTATTTATCAGCCCTTTACAGCACCGATTGTAAGACCTTTTACAAAATAGCGCTGTACAAATGGATACAGTAAAACGATTGGTCCCGTCGCAACTACCGTCATCGCCATCTTCATACTCTCTAGTGGAATCGTATCAAGTGCAATTCCTGACTTCTCCGCGACTATTCGCATCGCCTCTGCATTACCAAGCATTCTCTGCAGATAATACTGAAGTGTAAACATGTTGTCCTTTGTAATATACAGCATACAGTTATACCAGTCATTCCAGTATGCCAGTGCTGAGAACAAGCTGAGTGTTGCAATTAATGGCTTACTAAGCGGCAGGATAAGCTTTATAAAGATCACGATATCATTTGCACCGTCAATCTTAGCCGATTCTGTGATAGCTGCCGGTATTCCGCTCATAAACGTTTTTGCAATAATCATGTTCCATACTGAGAACATCAGCGGAAGAATCAATGCCCAGATTGAGTTTTTCATGTGCAGGTAGCGCACACAAAGAATATACCAAGGAACAAGACCACCATTAAACAGTGTTGTGAAGAAAAAGAAGAATGAAAACTTGTTTCTCCATGGGAAGTCTCTTCTTGAAAGAACATATCCAGTCATGGATGCCAGAAAAACAGCAAGTAATGTTCCAAAGAAGGTTACTCCAATCGTTACACCGTATGCCATCAGGATGCTTGTTGGATTTTTCAGTGACAGTCGGTAACTCTCAACACTAAAATCAGTTGGAATTAACGGATAACCATTTCGAATCAGCGATGCCTCATCAGTAAAGGATGCTACAATAATCAGGTAAAACGGAATCACACAGATTAAAGCGAACAAGCCAATCAAAATATAACCGACCGCGCGAATCGCAATATCATCTTTTCCGCGAACTCGTCTTCCACCTGTGAGTTCTTCATCAAAATTCTTAGCCATTGTGCTTCCTCCCCTCTTAATACAATGCGTAATCCGGATCTGCCTTCTTTACAAGCGCATTGCAGACCATAATGGTAACAAAACAGAGAACTGACTGATACAAACCAGCTGCTGCCGATACACCAATATCACTGTTTGTGATTAAAAGACGGAATACATATGTATCAATTACATCGGTCATTGGCTGAAGAAGTGCACTTGATTTTACTGTCTGATAGAAAAGACCGAAATCTCCACGGAAGATATTTCCAATTGCTAACAAAACTAAAATCACCATTGTTGGCTTCAGACATGGAATTGTAATGTAGCGAATCTTCTTCCATGCACTTGCACCATCAATAGAAGCTGCCTCAAACATTTCCTGATCAAGTCCGGTAATTGCTGCCAGATAAACAACAGAACCATATCCAGTCTGCTTCCAGATCTTTAAAAATACCAAGATGAACGGCCACGCTGCTGGTGTATTGTACAGATCAAAAGGTGTACCTCCAAATGCCTTGATTACATGGTTTACGATACCACGCTCATAGTTGAAGAAGTTGTACATAACTGCGCCTGCTACAACCCAGCTGATGAAGTATGGGAGAAACATAAAGGACTGTGCAATCTTTTTGAAATACTTATTTGTAAGCTCATTGATCAAAATTGCACTTCCCATCTCAAATACAACACCAAGTAAAATAAAAGCGATATTATACAAAAGCGTGTTGCGCGTTACCATACCCAGCTTCCCGGCAATCATCAGCGATTTAAAATTCTGAAGTCCAATCCACGGAGAATGATAAATTCCTCCCTTATACTGATACTGCTTGAATGCAAGGATTACTCCTGTCATCGGTATGTAAGAAAATATAATCACATAACATACCGCCGGCGCTAGCATCAACAGAAGCATCCAATGTTTCTTCACCACTTTTAGGAATGGTTCCTTTTTTACTGTCGGCTGACCGGTGGCTTTCTTTTCTTTTCCCATCGTTTCCCCCATTCTGCCGCTTCTGCGGCTTTTTTTGCGCATTTTACTGCATTTTTTGTTCTAGTTTTTTTGTGTCGTTTTTGTCTTTGTTGTTTTTGACTATGTATTTATTATATTCTCATTTGCTTTTATTGTCTATTTGCACAATAAACAGCGTTTTTATTTTTGCTTTATTTAATTTTTATAATTTATGGCAGCTTTTGTGCGCAACTTTTGTATTTTCTTTGCGCAACAAGTAAATATTCACTATCAATGTGTTTACTCAAAATACACTTTGCCACAAAATGCATTATTTTTTTGTTTATATTCTTTCCATTTTGGTGTATAATAAACCACATCATTATTACAGCATGAATCAATATGACAAAATACACATTGATTCAGGAGAGGAGCTTTTTACAAATGCAGCGTTCTAAAAGGACACAAACTCTTTCTGTCATAATCCCCACTGTCTCACTTTTTCTTTTACTGTTTCTCTTTTTGCTCAGCGGTCTAATCTCTCTTGGGCAGCAGCTTAATTCTGTCAGTCCCATTCTTGCCTGGCTGTACGGACTAATTGTTCTTGCCTGTTTGGGTGCTGGTATTATATGGCCTATTGTAAGTGTTTGGCAGCGCCCAATCTTTTCTATGTATATGCTTCGCTACCGCGATGGACGTGCCCGCTTTTACTGGTGCCGCAAGCTTACCGATAACTTAAAGAAAAACACAGAGCTTACAAATGAAGAAACTGCGCAGCTTGAGGATTTCTTAAAACAAGGCAATCAGGCTGATGATCTTTTGATTGATTTTTTCACAGAAAAATTCTCTCCTGTCATAGACAGCGAGATTAAAAGGGCTGCAAAGACGGCTTTTGTTACAACAGCAATCTCTCAGACAGCTTTTTACGATATGTTTTCCATGCTTTCTGTCAATCTCCACCTGATACGCACCATAGTAGAGTCCTGCGGCTATCGCCCAAGCGGTGCAGCACTCCTTGGACTCTATGTGCGCATCTTAAAGGCAACTTTTTTAGCAGGAGGTCTTGAAGAAATGGATCTTGAAGAATTGCTGCCGCTTGTAACTGGAAACGCTGCCATGAAGCTTCCCGGCCTTGTCTTTGCCTCTGCCGCACAGGGTACCGTCAATGCATTTATGACAATCCGTGTTGGTATCTTAACAAAAAAATATCTTTTCAGCGCTGACGGTCCGATTGAAATGCCGCAGGCACGAAAAGATTCTTATAAAGAAGCAATTGATTTTCTTAAAAAATGTGAGTTACATAAAGATGTGATTACAATGGCTAAGAAGACAGCGCAAGGCGCTAAGGAAGCTGCTGCTGCATCTGTAAAAAAAGTATTTAAAAGCACAAAAACCTCGCCGCTTACATAAAGCGGCGGGATTTTTGTATTTTTTCTGTATAAATCGTTATAATGTTACTTTTCTGCAAATCTCAAGTATTCCCTTGATATAAATCACAAGTGCCATCTCAACACGTTTTAGCGAAATAGCCTCATCTGGCTGATGATAGTCACCATGTCCTTTTAAGAAAAGTCCCTCTGGAGCCGGCGGAAGCGGCATACCTGTTCCGCACGCGAAAGCTCTTGGAAGCTTTCTTGCATAAGTTCCACCGCTCATCACAAATGGCTTTGCATTATTTTTCGTCAGGCGATTATATGTGTCCGTCATAATTTTCACCGCTGGATGCTTAGGATCAAAAAGTGTTGGCTTTGTATTTCTTGTTACATTAAGAGAAAATCCATTTTCATTTGCTTTCTTTTTTGCTGTCACTGCGAGATCTTCTTTGCAGCCTGCCGGGTACTTTGACAAAAAGCCAAATACCAGGTGACCATCCCGAATCCATCCCTGTGTCACAGTCAATATAGTCGGTCCTGAAATTTCATCCTCAAAAAATACACCAAGCGGTGTTCCATTACCATCTTTATTAATTGAAACAATCCATGACAACACTTTGCAGTCATTCTCTGAGGCAAGTTCATATTGGCAGATCGCCTCACAAAGAATCGTCAATGCATTGCTTCCGCCTTTTGGTGATGCACCATGAGCTGTTATGCCGCAAGCTGTAAGTCTCCATGCACGCTCTCCATCTTCTGTCTGCACTTGTTCCACTGTTACAGATGATTTCTTTGATGATATAAGCTCTTTAATACGCGGCGCGTCTAAAACAACAGCCTCCGCAATATTAGGAACAGAATACAAACCACAGTCACATGACAAAGAAATCAGCCTCTCACTAACACTGTCATTTGCCGTAAGCTCACCATTGAAACTTCCGCGCTCTCCGCAGCATACCGGAAAACCGCTGTCTGGTACAAGAGACAGCTCTGGACACTGATAATGAGCCACAAAATGATCAATATCAAACATTCCAACCTCTTCGCACGTACCCATATAAGCATCTAGGCTGTATGGAAGCTTAATTTTATGTTCCTTCATATATAAAAGAACATATAGCGCCATTGCCGCTGAGCTTTTATTATCCTGACAGCCTCTGGCGATCATATATCCCTGCTCCACAACGGGCTCAAACGGATCATGCTCCCAGTAGCCTCCTACTGGAACAACATCAAGATGACTCCAGATTCCAATGGACTTATCACCATCTCCATATCTGATTCGGCCAACACAAGAGTCAAAATTTTTTGTGTCAAGCCCATACTCCCTGCCAATCTGCAGCATCTCGTCTAATACTCTGACACATTCTGGACCATATGGCGGCTTTTTGTCCTCTGGCACAACCGCCACACTTGGGATGCGGCAAATTCTAGTCAGATCCTTAACTAGCTGCGGCATTTTATCAGAGACCCACAATGCAATCTCCCTGTCCTCATCTGTCATCTGTTCTCTTTGCAACTCTCCCAAACTCATCCGATCACCTTCCCGCGCGAATGCTCTTGTCAGTCAACAGTCCCATAAACTCATCAGCAGCCTCTCTTACCCAGCTAAAACGCTCATGGTCAATATCACTAGGTACTGTGCAGTCACCGCCAAGAATCACTCCAATGGTTCCAGTTTCCTTAAGAAGACGCTTTGTCTCATCCTTTACAGCCTGCTTGCTTCCACTATAAAGAACACCCGTCTTGCGGTTGTCAAATCCTCCAAGCACACAACGTCCGCCAAAATAATTCTTGCCATCCTTCAGGCTCAAATTTTCAACATAAACTGCCCAATTGACAGCTCTTGCCGGATAGTCCTTCCATACTTCAATTCTGTTTTTATCTCCTGCCCAGCCACAGCAGTGCAAAATGTTGTTGTCACTCAATGTATTAGCATACTCCAAAACAGCTAACTCTGCCGGTGTTACGATTTTTTTGTATTCCTCTGCCGTAAAACGAAACTCCTCTGCATTTTGAACGCAATAATAAATACCGGTGCAGCCTGCTTCTTCAATCACACCCTTGATCAGAGATTTGATATCTTCTCCAATTATCTCAAATGCATGACATACTGCTTCTGGATTTGCCTTTAAATGGCTCATAAGAAGCTCCTCGCTCGTACCAAAACGCATCAAAGACATTGGACAAAATACATTATAAAATACGCAGCACTCATCCTTTGCTGCTTCAACTACCCCCTTTACGCGAGCAATCTGCTTACGGATAAATGGATGATCTGGACCCATTGGCTTTAAATTAAACCAATCCTCTGGTTTTTTAATCTGAGCAATTCCTGGATTTGGATAATTAAAATATCCATCGCACATAACCTTAATCAGATCAAAATCTGCCTCACGGTACAATCTCAAATGCTCATCAATCGTCTCCTGTCCAAAATCATCATCTGGTGAAAAATGATACCAAAATGCGATTGGCACACGATCTACCGGTTCATTGTGGAATGCATGAAGTACACGTTCTTTCTTTGTCATTATTCTTCCCTTTCTGGCCTTTTATTGCCACTTAAACTTTTATTTGAAACAATTATAACAAAGCACTTCTTTCATTTCCATCTATTTTCCGTTCGTTTCTGTGCAAAATCGCTTATTATTCTTGTTTTTGCCAGTTTATTTTGTTTAAAAAGGCAGTGTTTCTGCTGTAAAAATGGAATGGAAAACCCCCAGTGCTGGCACACTGGGGGTTTTCATTTTGACGACCAATCATGATCGTGATAACATCTTTTGCCTAGAGATAGTATATCATATCCCACTGGCAAAATCTAGTATTTGTCAAAAATTCTCTTTTAATTCCCGATCATCTCACACAACAAAGCTTATCATCCTCTGCATACAGCCTACACCCCTGCACAGCAGTCAGTGCACGAAGTCCTGCATCCGCACAGTTTTCTTGATACTGTCCAGTAAAATAATAAATCTCTGCTTCACCATTTTCTACTAGAATATCTGCATGATGACCATTTGTCTGATCAGATGGATCCTTACCTGGCTCTACAAGAAGATTACCTGGGCAACGTTTCCAATTAGTAAAATCATCTGATACATACGCTGAAAGACCCTTCCAGCAATCACATATCATCCATTTCTTTCCACCAAGCTCAAATACATTCGGTCCTTCCTGTGAACAGTCAGAAATTTCCTCTCCAACTACCTCCCATTGATACAGGTCAGTGCTCTGTGCTGCATAAATATGGCTGTCATGGTTTTCATCCTTATACCACATCTTGTAAACACCCGGACAAACCTCATACACACATGCATCAATCACGCGCTCAGATGACAGCTGCAATGTTGACTGATAAGTCCAGTCCCAAAGATTTTCAGATGTATAGTGGAGAATGTGTCTTGGATACTCCCATGTTGTTGGGATTCCTGTAATATATGATACATACATATGATATGTTCCATTTGCCTCCAAAATCTCTGGTGCCCAAAAGGTATTATGACCATGCTCAATATCAAGATTTTCTAATGTACCGCGATAAAGCCAACTTTTTTTATCTGTTGACGTTGCCACTCCAATCTTACTTCCATGGATTGATGAAAATCCAACCTGCACCGATGTAGAACGCCTCTGGGTATAAAACATATAGTAGCACGCTTCCTTTTTGTTCCAAATCACCGTTGGGTCTGATGCTCCATCAAAAATAGGATCGCGAAACAACGGTGCTGGAAACCCCTTTTCCATTTTTGTTTCCATGTTCTTTTCCTTTCTTTTGCAAAAGTTTTAACCCTTTACAGAACCAACCATCACACCCTTCTCAAAAAACTTCTGAAGAAATGGATAGATAACAATAAGCGGCAGTGCTGCAAATACCATGCAGGACAACTCAATTGTCTTATAGTTTGATGCCGATGCTACCACATTTCGGATATTGGCTGCGGTTCCTACGTCCATTGACTTCTGGAGTTCTTCTGCTGCCTTACTCGACTTCGTAACAGAAAGCAAATAATATGATAATGTCTGGAGCTTTGGTGATCGTGTATAATATAATGTGGCTGTATAATCATTCCAGACACCCACTGCTGTGAAAATTCCAAGTGCGCTAAGTACCGGTTTTGAAAGTGGCAAAACAATCTTAAAGAATACACGATATTCAGATGATCCATCAATTCTTGCTGACTCAAAAAGGGAATCTGGAATTCCTTTAAAGTTTGCAGTAAAAATAATAACATTATAAAATCCACCAAACAAGTTCGGAATGATATAAACCCAATAGGAATTATATAGTTTTAAATAATTGAAAAGAATAAAGTAAGCGATTACACCACCACTTAAATACATACTAGTAAATCCCAACAATGTATAAAACTTTTTTCCAATCAGATTATTTCTAGAAAAACCATATGCAAACATTGCTGTTATCAGTGTCTGAAAAAAAGTAACCAAAATCGTTCTGCTAGCAGTAATGCCAAATGCTCGAACAATTTCTCCATCTTTTACAACTGCTTTCCAACTATCCAATGTAAAATCACGGGGTAACAGATAGGCATATCCGTTCTTGGAAAGATCTGCTGCTGAATTCAATGAGTTAATAACCGAATACCACATCGGATACAGTGTAATTAACATAATAAGTGTCATCACAATGTACAATCTAATCATGAAATATCTTTCATTTTTCTTTTTTGAATGTAACTTTTTTTCTCTTGCCATTGTCTTTCCCTCCTTCCTAGAACAATCCACTACCTGTCAGTTTTCCTGAAACGAAATTCGCAATAAACAGTAAAACAAGTGCAATCGCTGACTTGAAAATATTGATTGCTGATGCCATACCAAATTGCAGCTGTTGCAGACCAACCTTATAAATATAGCTATCAATTACCTCGCTTCGCTCTAGGTTAAAGGAATTTTGCAAAACGAATATCTGGTCAAAATTATTATTCATAATACCAGCTACTGCAAAAATTACCATAATTACAATTGTACCCTTTATACATGGGAGTGTAATACTCCACATCTTGCGATAGCGTCCTGCTCCATCAATTTCTGCGGCCTCATACATTTCTTGATCTACTCCGGCAATTGCTGCTGTATATAAAATAGTTCCCCATCCAATTTCCTTAATCAGACTTGATATAATACTGATCGCCCAAAAGTAATCTGATTTTGCCATAAATACAACTGGATTTTTTAAAATGCCAAGCTTTAATAAAAGCTGGTTGATTGCTCCATCTGAAGCCAATAAATTAATTACAATACTTCCAAAAACAACCCAAGATATAAAATGCGGCATATAGGTTACTGTTTTTACCAAATTCTTCATTTTTTCATGTATAATCTCATTAATAAATAAAGCAAAGATGATTGTAAGCGGAATGGTAACCAATTGTCCAATCAGATTGATGCCAAGCGTATTTACAAGCATTCCCATAAAATCATGGTTGGAAAAAATAATTTTAAAGTTTTGAAAGCCATAAAATGGACTAGTAAAAATTCCAACGATTCCCTGCGTAACCTTATAATTCTTAAAGGCCAATATCAATCCAAACAATGGAATAATATTAAAAACAATCATTAATAATGTTCCTGGTAACATCATTGAATGCAGCTGAAGCTGTACGCCTAACCCGTATCCTAACCTGTGTTTTCTTTTTGCCATACCTTCTCTCCTCTTAAAAAGCACGGTCTGCACAAATGTGCAGACCGTATTGACTTTCTTTCAATTTCCATTCAGCTTACTCGCCATAAACCTCTGCATTTGGATTTTCAATGCTCTGGTCATATTGCTCACATGCGGTCTGAAGATACTCATTTAATGCAGAATCTACTGCCTCAGCATCATACTCATTTAAGGTATCAATCATATTCTGGTATTCCTTTTCAAACTCCTCATCACTTGTTGCAGAAATAATCTTTGCCTTCTGACTTTCCAGATAATTTTTAATCTGTGTATATTTGATTCCCAAGTCGCTGCTGGCTTCAAGCGGATTTGCATTTACTGTTGTAAGCAATCCGGAGTTGTAAATATAGGTTGTATCCCAGCGACCAAGTGCAGAGCATGCAATCGAATATGCCAAATCGGAACCATTTGCACCATCTGCTTGCTCCTCTGGTCCTGGCGTTGTTGCCCAGAAGAAATCGGTATCGTTAAACGGCCATAACCAGATATTCTGTGCATATACATCTTTGTAACGTGCAAGACCTTCCTCTGTACGAACCATAGTTCCGTTTTCCTGAACTGTATAATCTTCGCCCTCAACACCGTAATAATTTAACCACAATCCTTCTTCACTTGTTGCAAAGCTAAGTGCCTTTGCTAGTGCCTCTGGATTTTCACAATTCTTTGATACAAAGGTCTTAATCCATCCAGTTCCTGCCAAGGAATTGATTCCAACTGTCGGTACTGATCCAGTATCCGATAAAATTGGTCCATATGATGTCATATTAGATTTGCTTAAATCAGCCTGTGCCGGATTACCAAACCAGCAGAATACACGACCAGATTCAATATATGTAACAAGTGCATTTTCGTCCAATGTTAGCAGGTTCAAATCCATATAGCCATTTCGAACCATATCATTTGTAAATTTCAATACTTCCTTATAGCCTGGATTTAGCTCTCTCATACGATAATTTCCTTCTGCATCTACCGGAACTACACCAAAGCTATCACTCATTACACCATCCAATGAATTTAGCCAAAGATTTGCATTCATTGTTGCTACAATAATCGGTTCACCATCCACTGTATATCCAGAATTTGCTACCTTCTCTAAGGTTGCCATGAAAGCTTCTTGGGTTTGTACATCTTCCTGAGTAAGCCCAAGATCTTCCATAATCTTGGTATTGAACATAATGGAACTGTTCTGACCATAAACAACATTGTTTACATAGGTTTCTGAGCAAAGAGGATAGGTCTCTCTATGATCTACAGAATCAATATGGCTTGGGAAGAACCAGAAATCTCCATATGAATTGATAACAGCTTCCTTAACATCCTCTGGGAAATCTGATAGCAAATGAGAATCTGGATCATATTCTTCCATAAACTCGTCAATTGTCCATACATAACCAGACTCAATCAGCTGAGTGATCGTCTCATTATCCGTAATGGAAATTAAATCTGGAAGATCATCAGTTGCAATCATCAGTGCTAATTTGGTATCCGCATCCGTTGCCGGCTGCTCAATTTCAAAATTAACACCAAAATTTTCCTTGATGGAATCCATAAGCGGTGATGTCTCTGCACCATTCCAGTTTGCTGGTCCCCATCCAGACACATCCGAAAACCAATCAATTGTTACATCATCTTCTGCCATTGCATTTGTCTGAACTGCTATCGGAACAATTGCCATTGCTGCTAATGCAGATGTAAGTGTGAGTGCCATTGCTTTTCGCTTCATTTCTTTTTTCATGTTTTTGCCCCTTTCATTACTTTGTCCTGTTTTCAGGATCTCTACGTCTTGTGATGCCATTATTATACACAATTCTTTTTCATCTTCACATGTATTATTTGGCATTTTGTTTGGTAATTTGTTTATTTTTCATTTGTACTTTGTTCATTTTCTATTCTTTTTTCTTTCCGATATTCATTTGGTGAAATGCCGTTATTCTTTTTAAATGTTTTTGAAAAATAAAACAAGTCTGTATAGCCTGTCTCCTCTGCAATTTCCGTGATTGTCTTATTGGTATAAACAAGTAATTCTTTTGCCCGCTTCATTCGCTGTTCCAAAAGCAGTTCTGAATAATTTTTTCCTGTCTGACGTTTTAATATCTGAGTCAATGCGCCTTGACTCATCCCAAGTTCTTTTCCTATCGTCGCTAACGTAGGTGCATTTGCAAGTTGATTTTCAATAAGGTGAATAATATACTGTGCACTGTCACTTCCTACCTCTGATTGAACTGGAAAAAATACCATCAACCATCTAAAAAATTCTTTATCACTCGGATAGCTGTGAATCATATCACACTCTCTTATCCATTCCTGTGGCTTTAAATTTTTTCCATGCGACTTTTTGTATTCATAATCTATTCGCTCTAAAATGGAGAACAATTCGTCTGACAATACAGCACCTACTTCTACCTCGTTTTTTAATGCTTCAAGCTGCATTCTCACTTGTGTATTTTGTTTATAATACATAGCTCGGCTCAACTCATCCCATTTTTTCCATCCATTTCCTTTTATATGATAAGAAAGAATTTGATTTTGTGAAAAATAGGCAGCTCTAAGTGCAGTTTGTGCTTCCCATATCATTTCTGATACTTTCTGTGTTCCATCGCCTATTCTTGAAATTCCCCATACAGTTTCTTGTTCTGAAACCTGTGCTAGAAACTTCTTAATTTCCTCTGACTTCGAACTTTTCTCCTGATCAGCAATACACAAACCATATGCATTTTCATCTCGCTCACCTAACAAAAAGAGCCGAAAACTCTCCACTTGAATCATTTTGCCATTCTTTTTATCTACAATGTTTTCTTTCTTGCATGAGGCTACAAAACAAACTTTGCCAATCCACTCCTGTTTTTCTATTTGAAACAAGCTTTCTGCTGCTCTTTTGATCTGCTGATCCTGCATCTGTGTCCAAAATTGTTTTTCACTATATGCCTCTGTTTCTAACATTTTCTTTTTTTGCTCCGACAAAAATGTAAACAAGCGTATCATACACTCTTTTAATTGTTCCCTTTTCACTTGCTTTAAAAGATACTCAAAAGCACCATGCTTAATTGCTTCCTGCGCATATTGAAATTCTGCAAAACCACTGACTAACACAACCTGCGTCTTCATTTTGCTGTCATGTAATCTTTTTAGCAATTCTAAGCCAGTCATACCTGGCATTCGAATATCAGTAATCACTACATCTGGTGGATTTTTACAAATATCATCCCATGCTTTTTTTGCACTATTTGACTTTCCACAGATGCAAAATCCATATTCTTTCCATGGAATCAACTTCTCAAGACTAATCAGCGCCCATATTTCATCGTCAATTAAATATACCTGAAACATACTCATCCTCCCTTATATTTGCTTCTGACGGTACACAAATTTTGATTCTTGTGCCTACACCAATTTCACTTTCTACAGAAAACGCAAGATCCTCACCATAAAAAAGCCTTAGCCTTCGATAAATATTCACCATTCCAATTCCATGTTTTTCAATTGGCAATAAATTGGTTCGATCATATTCTTTTAATCTGGTATTCATCGCATCAAGAGTTGCCTGATCCATTCCATGGCCATTATCAGCCACTAAAATAATTAACTTTTGTTCTTTCTTTTTAATTTCTACCTGAACAATTCCATCTGACTCTATTGTTTCTAAGCCATGAAAAATCGCATTTTCTAATAGAGGCTGTATAACCATTTTGGGAAATATACATTCCATCGCATCTTCATCCGCATGATAGACGATCTGATATTGATTCATGAAACGATACCCAATAATCGACGCATAATCTTCAATATGCTGACAGATCACTCGAATCTGTGCATACCCCTTACCCCGAACATTATATGTAAAAAAACTGGCAAGTGACTCTGAAATAGCTGCAATATCCGGTACTTCATAATACAAGGCCATTCCTCTGATACATTCAAATGTATTGTACAGAAAATGTGGATTGATTTGATTTCGGTACGCCAAAAGTTCTGACTGTTTTTTCTGATATTCTACCTCAAGTATTTTCTTACTTGCCTGTATATTTTCATCATTTAGATGATCAAGCTCGTCTAGCATCTCATTTAAATTTTTTGCCAAAATGCCCATTTCATTATCAGAAAGTACTTTCATTCTACTTTTTCGATTGATCGCATAATAATTCATAAACGCAATCTGACGCTTAACCGGACGCAAAAAGCTTGCATAAATTCCCAAAAACAGCACGAAAATCAACATTCCTGTAACCAAATAGGTCATTAGATTAATTCTTTGGATTGTATTAATATCCCGAAATACGGTATTTTGGGGAATGCTAAATAAAATTTTCCATTTTGCCTTATCAAACTTTTCTATATATATAAATGAAGCCTCATCTGCCTCTTCATCCATTGAAAACCACTGACTTTTCGTTGGAAGGTAAGATGGTCGATCTCCCTTTTCCAATATAATCTGTGAATCACCATCTATAATTGCACACCACTGCTCTCCTGAACGCACCACATCTGGAAGTCTTTGCTCCAAAAAATCAAGACTTACTAACAAACTGCAACAACCATTTTTTTCTTTTACCACTGATTTTTCCACCAAATATAATGGCACGATCACTTGAAAATAATCGTTATTTTCGATGTGGTAAATTCCAGAAAATGAAATAGATGATCCATTATTCACAGTACTATATAACTCAGAAGGAATCGTAATTCCTGTATTTGCCATCATTTTTCCTTCATTATCATATAAAACAATTGCTTTTATATCATTTCGGATCGTTTTTAATCGGTTAAATTCATATTGAACACCAGAAAGCGCACTATTTCTCTCTCCAAAATTTTTTGCGGTCAAAAATTCATTTAAGCTCTCACTGGACATAATCGTATAAGACAACTGTACCAAATCAAAAATACCTCTGTTGATATCAGAAACCGTCTGGTCAAATAAGGCCTCATTATAGTCCTCGTATTCATTTCGAATTGACTTTCCGGCAATCTGATTTGAAAAATACCACGCCCCTACAAATATGGCAAATGAGATCATACAAATCCACGCATACACTGTCACAAGCTTCACTCTTCCAAATAGATCCAGCACTCTTCTGATCTTTCTCTTCACCCATTCCATCTGATACACTCCCTTTTCTATTTATTTCTTTTAAGATTTCTCAAAAATTGCTATATTCAGTCTATTTTTTCACCCGATACTCTCCCGGTGTGCAGTGCATATATTTTCGAAAGGTTCGGTTAAAATAGCTGATATTGTTGTAGCCACAGCCAATTGCAATCTCACTGATTGGCGTATCCGACTCGCGAAGACGGTCACACGATACTCCAATCCGATAATAATTGAGGTATTCGATTGCCGTCATCCCCACCTGCGATTTAAAGAAACGACAAAACTGTCCCTCACTCATATGAAAATATGCTGCAAGGCCACACAAAGTTAAATTCCTTGCATAATTTTCCTGTATATACTGCAAAATCTGCTTGATCATACGCACTCGTTCATCATCCTTTTTCTTTAGAGTAAATGACGTTGCTTCTGCGTCCAGACAAAGATAATGCCATATACGAAGCAGATTTGATTTAATCAGCAGCTCGTTTTTTGCCATTTCCTGACTGCAAAGAACACGTATTTCTTCTAGCGGTTCTTCAATATACGGCCACATAGCATCATCCTTTTTGAAATGGTCTCTGAAAATAAGTTCCCCATTTGCCTGGCGGCTGATATATTTTTGCTGAATATCATCATTGCCATAGCTGCTTATAAGCTCTCTTCCAAAATCAAGCGCATAAAAAGCCAGTGGATTTTTTTCATCACCTCTAAAGGAATGCACAATCCCTGCATTTATAAACAAAATATCCCCAGACTCAATGTGCATTGTTCTTGTATTAAGACAAGCTGTTCCAGTACCTCTTGTAATCACCAAAAACTCATACTCTTCATGCCAATGAGGCGGTACCGGCTCTGGCCAAAAAGGTTCCTTTGTCATTTCATGAAGCCTCAGATGAAATCGAATATCTCCATGAAACTGCATCTCGTGAATACGAGCAAATTCTAGTTGGTTCATATGTTTCTCCTTCTTTGTCACAGTTCACAGGACGCCAATACTCGTCAAGCTCCGAGGTGAATGTGCTTTACAAGACGGGACGTTGTAGCGGACCCGTTGTCAAAATACACTTACGTTGAAAACGTGTAGTGGGGTTCCGCGGAATTGGGCCCGTCGACAAAGTCACTTCACCGAGTGGGCGTTTCGTAAACCTCCCCATGAACTGTAACAATCAACATTGTGTTAGAATCTGTGAAAAATGGTCAAGTATTTTCTTTCTTTTGTTAGTATAATACAAGCAGAAGAAAATTGCGATACTTATCGCACTATTTATAAGGAGGTTTTTTATGCAATTTGAAACAGCAAATGGCGTTCTAATCGCCAGAAACGGCGGCGAAATGCTTCGTATTGAGCCGTGGGGCAAAAATTCTCTTCGTGTTCGTGCAACCATGCTTCCAGAATTATCAAACCAAGACTGGGCACTTACTGAAACACCTGAAAGCTCACATGTTGAGGTTGAGTGTCACGAAGTTGACCACTGGGTTGGTGACGGCACTATTGACAAGCGTGAATCTGCCTCTATCACAAACGGACGCATCTGCGCAGTTGTTAACTTTGCAGGCGTTATCACATTTTACCGTGACGGCAAGCAGTTTTTGCGCGAGTATTATCGCAGCTATGATGGCACACTAAGCCGCGAGAGCCGCTGCTTAAAGACTGTAAACCGTGAATGGAAGGGCATCATCGGCGGAAGCGAGTTCAGCCTGAATTTAAAATTTGACAGCAATGACGGTGAGAAGATCTTCGGTATGGGACAATATCAGCAGTCATATATGGATCTAAAGGGATGCGTGCTTGAGCTTGCTCAGAGAAATTCCCAGATAAGTGTTCCTTTCGCAGTATCAAATCTTGGCTATGGTATGCTGTGGAATAATCCGGCTGTCGGACAGGTTACATTCGGAAAGAACTATACTGAATGGATTGCACGTTCCACTAAGCAG
Source organism: uncultured Lachnospiraceae bacterium (assembly GCA_934292725.1). GTDB lineage: Bacteria > Bacillota > Clostridia > Lachnospirales > Lachnospiraceae > Anthropogastromicrobium. The sequence goes on along the minus strand of CAKQXY010000006.1, from coordinate 10,363 downwards.
ATGGATTATTGGCTTACAGTTGCTGACGGACCAAAGCAGATTTTGGAAAATTATACAGCTGTAACAGGACGCGCACCGATGTTTCCTGAGGACCGTATGGGACTTTGGCAGTGTAAGCTTCGTTACCGCACACAGGATGAGGTTCTTAGTGTTGCACGTCAGTATAAGAAGGAAGGCATCCATATTGACCAGATCGTAATCGACTTCTTCCACTGGACTGTTCAGGGTGACTGGAAATTTGATACAACCTACTGGCCTGATCCAAAGGCAATGGTAGATGAGCTTCACTCCATGGGCATTAAGGTAATCGTTTCCGTATGGCCGTCAGTTGACAGAAAGAGCGAAAACTTCCAGCCAATGATGGATAGAGGTCTTTTGATCCGCACTGAGCGCGGTGCAGCACAGACTTACGACTATCAGGGTGACTGTGTTGAGATCGATGTATTTAATCCCGAAACAAGAAAATATGTATGGGAAATCTGCAAGAAAAATTATTATGATTTTGGAATTGATGCATTCTGGCTTGACAACTCCGAGCCTGATTACGGTGTATATGATTTCGACAATTACCGCTACATTGCAGGTCCTGCTCTCTCCTGCTCTAATATTTATCCGCAGCTGTACAGCCGCGTTTTCTATGACAACATGAAGGATCTTGGCGACGGCACTGTTGTTAATTTGCTTCGCTGTGCATGGGCCGGCAGCCAGAAGTACGGCAATGTTGTATGGTCTGGCGATGTTCCAAGTACCTTTGAAGCATTCTATGACCAGCTTCAGGCAGGCTTAAATATGGGTCTTGCCGGAATCCCGTGGTGGACAACAGATGTAGGCGGCTTCATGACTGATGATGTAAATGATCCAGATTTCCAGCAGCTTTTAATTCGCTGGTATGAGTTTGCTGTTTACTCCGCAGTTCTTCGTATGCACGGTGATCGTGGTCCTTACAACATTCCACCGCTTGACACACGCGACTGGGGCGGCGGCTACCTTCACACAGGACAGCCAAATGAGCTTTGGAGCTACGGTGAGGAAAATTACCGCATCATGAAGAAATATTATGATATCCGTATCGAGATGCATGATTACATCAAACAGCTCTATGAAGAAGCTTCTAAAAATGGCTCTCCATTAATTCGTACAATGTTCTATGAGTTCCCAGAGGATTCAAAATGCTGGGAGCTGCAGGATCAGTACATGTTTGGAAGCGACTACCTGGTTGCTCCAATCTTCCACTTAAATCAGTTTGAGCGTGAAGTTTATCTGCCAGCCGGCAAGTGGGAAGATACAAGAGACCATAAGGTTTACAATGGTGGCCAGATAATCACCGCAGACGCACCGCTTGATTCGATGCCAGTATTTAAACGCATTTAATTTTTTCATACAAAAAGTGGAGAAGCTCATTCGCTCCTCCACTTTTTATTGTTTCCTTATTCAACGATGACATCAAATCTCGGTGTTTTATCCTGTTCAAAATAGACACGTCTCATTCCACTTGACACAATCTTTTCCTCAAAGCTTGTAACCGCGTGATAGGCGATCCACAAATTTTGATCCCGATCCCAGAAAAATGAATTGTGCCCCGGACCATACTCGCCTGGAATGGTTGCAAAGCTAGCTATCGGTGTCTTCGCTTTTTCCCACACAGACAAATCACAAAGATTATCTCCATCATTTGCCGTCAACATGCCGATTGCATACAGATATCCTCTCGCATCGCCTCCCGAATATGCCAAATAAATTTTGTTATTGTAATAAAATGCATACGGTCCTTCATTATTAATTGTATGCTCCGTATTTTCAAAGCCATACAGTGGTCTGGACAGGCACTTTGGTTCGCTGGTCAGCCGGTCTGGATGCGCTGGATCAAATTCGGCAATCATTAACATCGAGCCTGTATCAAGCGGTGTTCCAATGTTCTTTCGATGAGACCACACGTAAAAATAGCGTTCTCCCGACTTTACAGGTGTCATATCAATATTAATGCCTTCTTCTGACAAAAAGCTTCCATCCGCTCTTCTTACACGGATTGGTTTTTCCCAGTCCATCGGATTTAAAATGTCACCATTTTCTTTAAGCTTCATGATATGGCACTGCGGATTCCATTCAGAATCACTTACTGTAAACAGCAAATACAAATTTCCATTCAGCACATGAAATTCTGGTGCCCAAAACAGCTGAACAAACCCATTTTCCGGATCCTTATCCAAAATCTTATACGTTTTTACATCTTTTGCAAACAAATCCTCTAGCTCATGCGCTTTTCTCACATAGAAACCAATGTCATTCTCATTGTCGTTCGTTGCAATAAAATAATAGTCATCCTTCCATAGCAGAACCACCGGATCAGCAAGTCCCCGCGCAAGTGGGAATTTTAATTTTGGCTCTGTCATCTGCCTTTTTGCATGAAGTGCATTCCAATGATGCTTAATACATTGTGCCATTTCATCTGGTATTGCAATCTGATCGGACATTCGAATTGCCTCAAGCGTCAAACCTGTTTTTTCACACAGCTGTGCTCCTGAGCAAAGCCCCCATTCGTCAAAAGTCAGAAAATCTGTTGTACTCCAACTCCAAAAAAATCCCTTGTTTTCGCCGTTCACACTTCCATCCGACTTCCAGTCTTCTCCCGTAATCAAATATGTATCTGCTCCATCTTTTTTTACGGCTGCCACTTTTAGATTGCCAGCAAAGCTTGGTACAATCACATTATCTGCATTCACCCATGCTTTTGGAAATACCAAACCATAATTGTTGTGCAGTGGACACTCCTCTTCATCTTCCTTTACCGACATATGCACGCTGTATGCCAACCCATTCGGATACTGTCCTTCTACCGGCTTTCTGTTATACACCCTAAGAACTTTTTTTCTCTCCTCCATTGTTTTTCCCCTTTCATTTTCCGATAAAACCAAGAGCAATCTTTATCTGCACGATCTTCTCGGATTGCTGCCAGTTTCTACGCTCAGCTTATCACACACAAATTAAAAACGCAAGTAAAAAGCAAGTTGAAATCCTTGATGTTTTTATGTATAATCAGTCTTAGAGATGGCCTTTGGCATGACCACAAAACACTTTCATACAACGTGTCATGTACGGTGCCACCCTATTTAAGGAGGATTTTATTATGGCAGCATGGAAAAATCTGGATACACTTGCTTCTTATGGCGAGCTTTCCAAACTGAAAAATCATGTCGATATCGCCGAGGCAATGTCCGGTGAAAACGGAGCTGAGCGTGTCGCAAAATACAGCGTACCGATGGCAGCTGGATTATGCTACAATTACGCTGCAAAAGAGGTTGACGAGACTGTTCTTGCCGCTCTTGAAAAGCTGGCTAACGAAGCTGAGCTTTCTGAAAAATTTGAGGAGCTTTACAATGGTGCCGTTATCAACACCGGTGAAAACCGTATGGTTCTTCATCACCTTGCACGTGTACAGCTTGGAAAGGCTGTTGTTGCAGACGGCGTTGACAAGCGCGAGTTTTATGTAGCACAGCAGAAGAAGGCAGCTGATTTTGCAAACAAGGTTCACGCAGGTGAGATCACAAATGAAAATGGCGAGAAGTTCACCACCGTTGTTCAGATCGGTATCGGCGGAAGTGATCTTGGTCCTCGTGCTCTTTATATCGCACTTGAGAACTGGGCAAAGGCAAACAACACCTTCAAGATGGAAGCAAAGTTCATCAGCAATGTTGATCCAGATGACGCAGCAGCAGTTTTAGCAAGCGTCGATCTTGCACATTCCTTATTTATCGTTGTTTCCAAGTCAGGAACAACACTTGAGACTTTAACTAATGAAGCATTCGTAAAGGACGCACTTGTAAAGGCTGGATTAAATCCATCCAAGCATATGTTAGCTGTTACAAGTGAGACATCTCCTCTTGCAAAGAGTGATTCTTATCTGACTGCTATCTTCATGGATGACTACATCGGCGGACGTTACTCTTCCGTTTCTGGTGTTGGCGGTGCAATCCTGTCTCTTGCATTTGGACCAGAAGTTTTCGCACAGCTGCTTGACGGTGCTGCCGAGGAAGACAAGCTCGCAGCAAACAAAAACATCTTCCAGAACCCAGATATGCTCGATGCACTGATTGGTATTTATGAGAGAAACGTTCAGGGTTATCCGGCTACCGCTGTTTTACCATACTCTCAGGCATTAAGCCGCTTCCCTGCTCATTTACAGCAGTGTGACATGGAGTCAAATGGTAAGACTGTAAACCGCTTCGGTGAGCCAGTTGACTACCCGACCGGTCCTGTTATCTTTGGTGAGCCAGGAACAAATGGACAGCATTCCTTCTATCAGCTTCTTCATCAGGGCTCTGACATCGTTCCGCTGCAGTTCATTGGCTTTAGAAACAGCCAGTTAGGTGTTGATGTTGACATCGAAAACAGCACTAGCCAGCAGAAGCTGTGCGCAAACGTTGCTGCTCAGATCGTTGCATTCGCCTGCGGAAAGAAAGATGACAACTTAAACAAGAACTTCAAGGGACATCGTCCATCAAGTATCATCACCGGTGATGAGCTGACTCCTGCTTCCTTAGGTGCACTTCTTGCTCACTTCGAGAACAAGATCATGTTCCAGGGATTCGTATGGAACTTAAACAGCTTCGATCAGGAAGGTGTACAGCTTGGAAAGGTTCTTGCAAAGCGCGTTCTGGCACATGACACAGACGGTGCTTTAAAGGCTTACAGTGATCTGTTAAACATCTAATTTACGTAAAAAAAGACCAGCGGGAGTTCTCGCTGGTCTTCTTTTACGAATTATCCTGATTATCTTCTTAGATTGAGATAATATTTAGTTCATTCTTTTTCCATTGCTTTTATTAAGAATGTCCTCATTCCTGTTCCAACCCACTGATGCCCACCTGAGTGTATACTGTGAATCGGATATGCATTTTCATTAAAAATATGATATGCCTTACGAGTAACGTCTAATTGTGTGGTAACATTATTCAGTCCTGATTTTCCATTTAGTCCATCCTTTTCTCCACTCTCCACAAAAAACGGACGCGGTGCAATCAATGCTCCTAATTCACCCATATCTGCTGTTTCAAACATATGTGGAACAAAATTACAAGCACAATTTTGTGGAAGCTCAATTAGTGATTCTTTAAATCCATAAAAATATCCGCTTGTAATAGCTGCCTTTACCCGATCATCCATAGCAGAAAACCATACAGTTTGCTGTCCGCCTCCTGACATACCTGCGCAAGCTAAAAAGCCATTACTTTCTGAAAGTGCAAGTAAGTAATCTGCAAGTCGCATCAAATCCCAAACTGCCATTCCAATTACACTTTGACCAAATCCAATGCAGACCTGAAGTAATTCACGATGTGAGTTCATACGGATTTTCTCTGGTTCCTCTCCTTGCTCTGGAAACTCTCTGCGATCACCGCTTCCTCGTTCATCTGGGCAAACTACCAAAAAACCATCCTCAAGTGCGTCGCGAATAAATTTAGTCTGAGATTGAATAGTGCTTTCCTTTCCTCCACCATGTCCATGCGGAACAATCAATATCGGATGTTTTTTCTGTTTACAATCTGGGTTTTGCTGCTCTGGACGCAGCAAATAAAATGGCATCTCAATTTCAGGCTCAGTTTTTATAACCCAATATTCCGCAATCAACTCGTTTACGCAATCAGTGCGCAGATATTGTGCATCTGGTTCACAATACACACATTTATTCATGCCCGTAATTTCCCATAAGCGGTCACGTAAACTCTTTTTCCAAACCTCATGTTCCTCTTTTGTTTTCGCACTATATGCGTGTGTTAACGACCTATGTTGATATTTTTTCTTATAAGTTTCTAATGTTGTGTAATACATATATACCTCTCCTGATCATCTAACGATTTATATAGTTTTTAAAAATAATCTAACGTTACTGGTCCAATTAAGCCAGATGGCTCTATTGGCATTGTCATTGAGAAAAAATCTCTCTGTCTGTTTGCCAATGTATTTACGGCTTCTACAATTATACGATTTTCTCCTTCATGAAGCAACTTACCAATCTCAAAACTATATGGCAAAGCTACTCTTACACCTGCCTCCTTTTCATTAACAAGCACATGTGCAGTTTCATATACTTCCCCAAGATTTAACTCGCAACTTTTAACCTTTGGTAAAAATACAGTTGTTTCGTATCGCATGACTCCACAAAAATACGGATGTTTGCGGCAGAAATCTCCTGTTTCCTCTCTCTCCTGCAAAACATATTTTTCTGTTCCCGTCTCTTTTATCCAAAGTTTCCATGCAGCTGGTGCAATCTTAATTTTTCCAGCCTGTGAAACAGCTGCTTTTTTCAGCTTCATTAGTTCCTGTTTTTCTGCGAGAATTTTAGCATACGGCGTACAATCACCCATATACAAAACCTTCATCTCACCCGGAACAAGCTGTAAACTTAAATCATGTTTTTCATCCCATTCACAAGGTTCAACAGTATTTTCCCATGCCTGATACCAACAGATACTTTCTTTATCCATTTTGTATGAATCCATCATCCCATCTTCAAAACAAAGTGACGTATTAATTCCTTCTGTCTCTGACTGATTCATAAATAGCCAAAATTCTCCGTTTTGATGCTTATAGTGATAATAGCGCAGCCATGGTTCATATTTTTTTGTTTTGATTTCTCCAATGCCAAATGAGTATAATATATCTGCCAAATCTTCTTGTTCACAAATTGTCAAATTGTCTTTTATCTGACTAGTCCACTCTCCCAAAATACCATTACTATCCATTGCAAGTGGTTTTTGTCCTACTACAACAATTTTGAGACCCTTTTCAGCTGCCTTGCAAAGCCAATCTGCCAGCGTTTTTGTAATGCATCTGCTTCCTGATAAAATAAGCACTGGAACCTGCTCATTTTCCCATTTAATCTTTCCTTCCACTACTGTCATTGTCAGCAATACATCAGTTGGCAAAATCTCATAATCAATCTGATTTCTAAGCAACTGCTTTCCGATTGCCTCTACTGGAAGATATTCTCCTGCCCATTCCTGTTCAGCTGGATATACAACTGCCACAGCAGGAATATGTACTCCATTTGAAATCAAATGACTGACACGATTACAATATTCCATCAAATTTTTAAAATACGGGAATTGTGGATTCATTCCACGTGCATAAAAATGCGGCGGACAATCTGGATCTGGAAAGTCCTTCATTGAAAATGCATGTGGAACAAAATAGTTGATGCCATTAACAAGCATATGGTCAAGTAGCCATTTCATAAGCTTTAATCCCTCAGCCCATCCATATGCACCAAATACCTCACACAACGCTCTTCCCTTTTTTTTAGAATCCATATGTGCAAGAGATGCTGCCAGTTTTGCAAGTGCATAATGATATAACTCGCCATGATAACCAAGATTTCCTCCAACACTATGGAATTTGCAGTCATCCAATCCCGGACGAATCTGTTGAAGCACAACATCTATTCCAGCCATATCCTGTCCCCAAAGCGCATGAAAATAATGACCTGCTCCAATTCCCATATGTGCATGCATTCCGCCGTCTTCAATTACATGACCAATATATTCCACACCATGTTGACGACACCAATCTCCAATCTGTTCACAGAAGTTCTTTCCATATAAACGAGCTGCAATATCAGCAAACTGCATGCGACACAATCCACTTTTATTTTCGTTTGAATTTCTATCAGGTGTTGTCCAAAGCGCCATTAAATTTTCTGCAAACTCAGATCCCCACAGCTCTTTTAGTCTCTCATGCAATGTCTGACTCCACGGCATCTTCATATTGAATTTTCCAATATTAGCATCATGACCATATTCGCCACCAAAGCTTCCGATTTCAGGCTCATCTGAGAAAAATCCTGCAAAAGTTTTTCCAAAATTGTCTTTATAGTGTGCATAATGAGGCTCATATATCTGATCAATAAAATAACGCACAGCATCATGATCAATCGTATTAATATAATTTTTTCTTCCAGTTCCTTTTCGAATTGTCTTTATTACATTGACACACCAAAGTCCATTCGGCACATCTACAAACACTCTTCCATCCGACACCTGACTTGTCAGATCCTTTACTTCTGTCAGGCTATCCTGATTATTGCGATCACGTTTTCCCATCGTTACTGCAACTAATTCTTCCCCTGGTTCCAGTATAATAAGCACACTTCTTCCCTGCTTTGGTCCAACAATATCAACACCATACTGTGTCAAATATACTTTACCATATGGCGAATCTGGTGCAATTTTTCCGTTGCAAAAGCCAGAAGGAAAGTGTGCATCATCTAAAACCCAGACACGCATATTTAATTCCTTTGCCTTTGCCATAATTATATCCAAATCTCTCCACCAGCCTTCTCCTACAAAATCTGGGTGCGGACGTGATTCGACACAAACTGCTTTAATACCACTATCATAAATTCGCTGCATTCCCTCTTCTAATAATTCCTTTGATTCTCCATGCTGCCAGAAAAAGGGTAAAATATAATTATCTTCCTTTCCCTGCAGCACATCCATTAAACGCGGTTCCATCTACTTGTGCAATCCCTTCTGCTTTGTAAAATTTTGTAATCTCAGTATATCACACTTTTCATTTTCATCTAGTGATATTTTTACTCAAACATAAGAGCCTGCCATAAGTATGCGTAAAATTGATGCATACCCATGACAGGCTCTTTTTCTATAATATTATTTCTTTTCTCTGAAAATCGCACGGAAAATCAATCGCACTAGTGGACCGCAATAAAACATCTGATACAAAATGGCCATCGGAAAATTCATACCCCAGGTCTGTACCCATGTTGGGAAATCCTTTGTATCCTTAAAAAGAATCGTTGCGATCAGGCTCATGATCGGGCACATGATGCAGCAAATACAAATGGAAATTGCATAAGTAATAAACTGCGGACGATCATCAGGTCTCATAACAGTAAATGCAAGCATTCTAGCAAGTTTCCCTACTACAAAAAATTCTAAAATGAATGCAATTGGAACCATTATCGGCATCTCGTGAAGTGCTGCTATAAAGGTTTCCCCTCTCACACCTCCCATATTGAGCGCAACATTATAAACGATCATTCCGTAAACCATAATGGTCGCCATGATTGCTGTGAAAATAACATCTTGAAACTTATTTTTTGGCATAAAAAAATCCCTCCATCTGATAAAATGATACAAACAACTTGTGTGGCGGCAATTGCGTCATGTGTTGTTCGTTATCATCCAAATCATTCGAAAGGGATTGTGCGTTTCCAATATGCAGTATTTTATACTGTAACCACTTTTCATTGCTGCGTTATTTTACCACAGTTTTTTCGTTCATGTAAGCGTTTTTTTCTATTTTTCTTCGATTTTGGATATTTTCCATGTTTTGCACACTTTTTGTTACAATCACTTCAATTCTTTTATAAAACTGCGCGGTGTCATTCCATATTTGTTTTTGAATGCCCGATGAAAATAAGACAAATTGTGAAAGCCCACCGACAATGAGACTTCTAAAATAGATGTATTGCCCTGCTCAAACAGCTCCACTGCCTTTTCCAGACGAACATTGTTGACATATTCTACGCAGGTCATATTCATATGCTTTTTAAAGAAACGCATAAAATGATATTCACTGAAACAGCAGATCTTTGCAAGCTCTTCTACTAAGATTGTCTGTGCGTAATGAATTTCAATATAATCTAATACGTTTTTTAGCTTATCAGCAGGTGTTCCCTCCTCTGGCAGCACATTTTTTGCCTGCTTTGTGCTGTATTGAAGCAGCAGAAAAATCACCTGCAAAAATAATCCCTTTAATGCAAGCTCATATCCTGGCACCTCTTCATGATAAAGCGATGCAATCTGACGAAAAATTTTTCGAATCGACACATAGGCTGGATGCTTTGGCGTAATAAGGCACGGCAATATTAATTCATGATTCATGATAGGAACAAAGTAGCGTGTTGAACAGATATCTGTTGAATTTCCGCCAAGAAAATTCAGATGAAATACATACGTCTCGGAAATCATCTCTTCATTTTGTGGCTGCGCCAATGAAACACTATGAAGAAGAAGCGGCGGAACAAATAAAATATCTCCTTTTTTCACTTCATAATCCACAAGATCAATCTGATAAAGACCCTCTCCCTCTGTAATAAGAGTCAGCTCTGCCTCTTCATGCCAGTGCGTCGTAACTACTGGATAGGCTAAGTCCAGTTTTGTGATATATTTTTGCATTGGAAATAAAGTTTCTCCATGTCTTGCACTCTCTTTTTGCTCTGGTGACGGTACATACAGCTTTTTCAAAGTATCTCCTTTCCTCTTTCTGCTATGTTTAGGCGTTTGCGAAACGCCAAAAGCCGCATAAATACGGCATTTTTTCTTGTAAAAAACAAAGTATCTCCTCAAGG
>CAKQXY010000005.1 GCA_934292725.1 uncultured Lachnospiraceae bacterium | reverse complement strand
GTATATGACAGACAGGGACAGTTTGCGCTTAAGGGCGAAAATGTAACAGTTCCAGCATCAACATCTGCGTCATCAAGTCTTTCAATAGGTGATGTTTCTATTACTGAGCTTAGTGCATCAGGCTACCGTGTTACGGCAAAAATAAATGCACCGTCAGGAGTAAGCAAGGTTCTGATGCCAACATGGACAAACGCAAATGGACAAGATGATCTAGTGTGGCATCAGGCAAGCGTAAGTGGCGATACAGCTACATTTTACGTGCCATCAAGTGCCCATAAGGGAGAGAGCGGAGCATACACGACTCATATTTACCTATATGATAATGCAGGAAAGTTAGCACCATTAAAGGGAGTCAATGTAACAGTTCCATCAGGTGCGGTAACACCGCCTACACCGTCATCAAGCCTTTCAATAGGTGATGTTTCTATTACTGAGCTTAGCGCATCAGGCTACCGAGTTACGGCAAAAATAAATGCACCGTCAGGAGTAAGCAAGGTGCTGATGCCAACATGGACAAACGCAAATGGACAAGATGATCTAGTGTGGCATCAGGCAAGCGTAAGTGGCGATACAGCTACATTTTACGTGCCATCAAGTGCCCATAAGGGAGAGAGCGGAGCATACACGACTCATATTTACCTATATGATAATGCAGGAAAGTTAGCACCATTAAAGGGAGTCAATGTAACAGTTCCATCAGGTGCGGTAACACCGCCTACACCGTCATCAAGCCTTTCAATAGGTGATGTTTCTATTACTGAGCTTAGCGCATCAGGCTACCGAGTTACGGCAAAAATAAATGCACCGTCAGGAGTAAGCAAGGTGCTGATGCCAACATGGACAAACGCAAATGGACAGGATGATCTAGTGTGGCATCAGGCAAGCGTAAGCGGCGATACAGCTACATTTTACGTGTCATCAAGTGCGCATAAGGGAGAGAGCGGAGCATACACGACACATATTTACCTATATGATAATGCAGGAAAGCTAGCACCATTAAAGGGAGTCAATGTAACAGTGCCATCAGGTGCTGTAACACCGTCTGTACCGTCATCAAGCCTTTCAATAGGTGATGTCTCCGTTACGGAACTTAGCGCATCAGGCTACCGAGTTACGGCAAAAATAAATGCACCGTCAGGAGTAAGCAAAGTATTGATGCCAACATGGACAAACGCAAATGGACAAGATGATCTAGTGTGGCATCAGGCAAGCGTAAGCGGCGATACAGCCACATTTTATGTGTCATCAAGTGCCCATAAGGGAGAGAGCGGAGCATACACGACACATATTTACCTATATGATAATGCAGGAAAGTTAGCACCATTAAAAGGAGTCAATGTAACTGTTCCATCAGGTGCAAATCCTGGAGGCAATTCAGGAAATAATAATGGCAGCGGTACAGGAGTGCTGTCGATGGCGATTCCATATGTAACAGAATTGTCATCAAACGGTTTCCGTGTGACGATTCAATTTAATGCACCTGCAGGCTATAAAAAGGTTTCAACTGCAGTGTGGACAGCAGCAAATGGACAGGATGATCTGGTATGGCATAACATGACCGTATCTGGAAACACAGCGACATGCTATGTCCCAGTCAGTGAGCATAAAAACGAGCATGGTTCATACATTGTGAATGCGTATGTATTTGAGACTGATACAAAATATGTACTTCAGGGAATGACCGTTCCAGTGCCGTAAACAAAGAAAATGGAGGAACAAATGGCAAAGAAAAGACGCAGCTGGGAAGACTATCAGAAAAAGAAAATAAAAAGAGGCCAATCAGGTGCGCCTATTGTCATACTTTTGGTGCTGCTTGTAATTGCATGTGCAGGTCTTGGAGTAGTAGCATTGGTATGCCTGCGCCCAGTAACGCTTCCACATGTGCAGTCAGATCAGGCAGCATCAACAAAAGCACCTGTGGAATATGAAACATGGAAGGCAACGGAGGCGGCTGCGGATGGTGCTCTTGTACAAAGCAGTGATCCAGTCGTACAGGCTGCCAATTTAAAGGCGATGCAGTACGATTATGACGGTGCAATTGCACAGATTCAGTCAATACCTGGCTATGCAGATAATGAAACATATGTCAGCTGCATTCAAAGCTATGAGAGTTTGAAATCACAGGCTGTACAGTGGACAGATTATGATAAGATTACTCATATCTTTTTCCATAGTCTTATTGTGGACAGCGAGCTTGCATTTGCCAGCTATAAGAGCAGCGATTATGATCAGGTAATGACGACCATCGAAGAATTTAAGGATATAATGCAGTCTATGTATGACAAAGGTTATGTTTTGATAAGCCTTCATAAGATTGCAAAGATGGAAACGCAGCCAGACGGCACCGTGCAGATGGTGCAGCAGCCAATTTATCTTCCAAGAGGAAAAAAGCCATTTGTGCTGTCCGAAGACGACGTATGCTATTATGAGTATATGACAGGAACTGGATTTGCGACAAAGCTTTGTCTTGATGAAAACGGCAAGGTTGTAAATGAGTATGTTGAGCGTGATGGAAGTGTATCATATGGTTCTTATGACGTTTTGACTGTTTTAGAGGATTTTATTGAAGCACATCCTGATTTTTCTTATCAGGGCTCAAAGGGCATTCTGGCATTTACCGGATACGATGGTATTTTAGGCTATCGCACAAGTGATTTCTGGTACAATGAAAATTGTGACTATTACGTTTCTACGCCGGCAAACGATAAAGAAAAGCGCGAAGATCATACGTCACCAAATAAAAATATTGAGCAGGACAAGCAGACAGCACGAGAAGTTGCACAGGCAATTCGCGATCTGGGCTGGGAACTTGCCAGCCACAGCTGGGGTCATCTGAATATGACAAGTACAAGCTATGAACATCTTGTATGGGATACAGATATGTGGGAGCGTGAAGTAGAATCTATAATCGGAGATACAGATATTATTTTATATCCGTTAGGTGCTGATGTAGGAGACTGGAGACCATCACAGTACACATTTGAAAATGAAAAATTCAAAAAGCTCTGGGATGTGGGCTTTAGATATTTCTGCAACGTAGACAGTACTCAGTACTGGCTGCAGTATGGCTCAAACTACATGCGTCAGGGCCGTCGCAACATGGATGGCCAAATGATGTTTAAGCAGATGGTTTACCCAGAAAAGGTACTCACAAGTGATCTGTTTGACGTATATGATGTCTTTGACAGACGCAGACCGCTTCCGGTAAATGGTATCACAGTGCCGGAAGATTTTGATCTGCAGGCGCTTGCCGATTCACTTGGAATGAGTGACCGCATAACAAACTGAACTAGAAACCATAGATAAAAACAGAGGAGAGAAAAACATGTATATCATAGCAGGTCTGGGAAACCCAACCGCACAGTATAAAGGAACAAGACATAACGTTGGCTTTGAGGTTATTGATTACCTTGCTGACAAATACAATATTGATGTAACAACAAAAAAATTCAAGGGCTTAATCGGAACAGGCGCAATTGAGGGACAAAAGGTTGTTCTGGTAAAGCCTCAGACCTTCATGAATTTAAGCGGAGAGTGCATTCAGGAGGTCATGAATTACTACAAAACAGATATTTCTGATTTAATTGTAGTATATGATGATATTAACTTAGAGCCAGGACAGCTTCGCGTGCGCGGAAAAGGAAGTGCAGGCGGTCATAATGGCATGAAAAACATTATTCTGCACTGCAATTCACAGGATTTTCCAAGAGTGCGTGTCGGAATCGGAGCAAAGCCGCCAAAGATGGATCTGGCAGACTTTGTACTTAGCCATTTCCAGGGCGAAGAAAAAAAGGCAATGGAAGACGGCTACAAAGAAGCAGCAGAGGCAGTCTGCTCCTTAATGAACAACGGACTAGAGGCAACAATGAACCATTATAACCAGAAGAAAACAAAATGAGATATTCAGCCCTGGTGAAGCCATCGGGGACAGGGAGATTATAATAAGGAGGGTCAATCGTGGGTATTTTTGCAAATCCGCTGACGGACCTGCTGGAATATGAAGACTTTTCAAGAGACTTTTTGAAGGGAACAGATCCGGTAGGCATGACAGGCTGTATCGACTCCGAGAAGGTGCATTTTATGAGCACCTTTCTTGGAGAGAAAAAAGTGCAGCTTGTTGTGACGTACAATGAACAGCGGGCAAGGGAAATTGAAGAAGATTATAAATTATTTTGCAGTCAGGTCTATGTGATTCCACCGCGTGACCTGATCTTTTTTAGCGCAGATCTGCAGGGAAATGCTATCATTGCAGAGCGCATGAAGGCATTTGCAGCACTTTATCAAAACGAGGCAAAGGTTATCATCACAACAATAGATGCGCTTATGAGCGCGGCGGTGCCGTTTGAACAGCTGATGAGCCATGTGATAAAGCTAAAAGAAGGCGATGAGCTTGATCTTGAAAAGCTAAAGCATGACCTGACTGTGATGGGATATGAGCGTGTAGGACGTGTGGAGGAACCGGGACAGTTTACTGTTCACGGAGGCATTGCTGATGTGTATCCATTGACAATGGAGGTTCCAGTTAGAATTGAGCTTTGGGGAGATGAAATAGATACTATTCGCTGCTTTGAACCGCAGAGCCAGCGTTCAATGGATCAGATCGAGTCCGTATCTGTTTTTCCAGCGGCAGAGGTGATCGCAGATGATACGGCAAGACGGCGTGCTGTGGGAATGATTCAAAATGAGCTTGAGAGCCAGTTAGCTGTCTTTAAAAAAGTAAAGGAGCCAGACAAGGCAAAGCGTCTTCGCGAGGAGACAAACCGCATATTAGAGGCACTTGGCGAAGAGGTTGTCTTAGAGGCACCAGACAGCTATATAAGCTATTTTTATCCGCGCACTGTTCGTCTTTCTGAATATTTTGATGAAAAGAACACGTTAGTTTTTCTTGATGAGCCAATGCGTCTTAAAGAGCGCGGTGATGGTGTGCAGGCTGAGTTTGAGGAAAGCATGAAAAATCGTTTAGAGCAGGGCTTTCTTTTGCCAGGTCAGACAGCACTTTTAACACCGGCAAAACATGTGCTTGCTGCCTTTGAGCGCGGTCAGGTTGCAGCACTGTCTTCACTTGACAGCCGCCTTGCTGACTTTACGGTGGTAAACAGCTATGCAGTAAATGTTCAGAACATGAACACCTACCGTGAAGGCTTTGAACTTTTAATAAAGGATCTGACACACTGGAAGAAGGAAAAGTACCGCATCGTCCTTCTGTGTCCGTCAAGAACTCGCGCAAATCGCATTGTCAATCAGCTTATAGAGTATGATCTTTTGGCATATTACAGCGAGGATGAGGATAAAAAGATAAATCCTGGTGAGATCATGGTCACTTACGGAAACCTTCACCGTGGTTTTTTATATCCGATGCTAAAATTTGCTGTTATCACAGAGAGCGATATCTTTGGTGTTAAGAAAAAGAAAAAAGAAAAAAAGAGCCGCTATCAGGGACAGCGAATAAGTGATTTTGCGCAGCTAAAGCCTGGTGATTATGTAGTGCATGAAAATTATGGACTGGGGATTTATCGCGGAACAGAGCGACAGATTGTGGATAAGGTAACAAAAGATTATATTAAGATAGAATATGGTGACGGCGGAAAGCTTTATTTTCCTGTCACACAGCTTCATATGATCCAAAAGTATGCCGATTCCGAGTCTAAGCAGCCAAAGCTTAACAAATTGAACGGCCAGGAGTGGACAAAAACAAAAAGCCGTGTTCAAAAAGCAGTCAACAACATTGCAAAGGAGCTTGTTGAGCTTTATGCAGTGCGTCAGAGCGGTCACGGTTATCAGTATGGAACAGACACTGTATGGCAAAAAGAATTTGAAGAGCTTGTACCATTTGATGAGACAGCAGATCAGCTTGCAGCAATTGATGCGACAAAGGCTGATATGGAAAGCACTAAAATCATGGACCGCTTAGTGTGCGGTGATGTAGGTTACGGAAAAACAGAGATTGCCATCAGAGCTGCCTTTAAGGCTGTGCAGGACAGTAAGCAGGTCGTATTTCTTGTGCCGACAACTATTCTTGCCCAGCAGCATTACAATACATTTGTTGAGCGAATGAAGGATTATCCAATTCGAATTGAGCTTTTGTCACGATTTCGCACGTCAGCGCAGATCAAGGCATCACTTGAGCGCTTAAAAAAAGGTCTTGCCGATATTGTAATAGGAACGCATCGTGTGTTGTCAAAGGATGTTGTCTTTAAAGATCTAGGCCTTTTGATTATAGATGAGGAGCAGCGATTCGGTGTCACGCACAAGGAAAAGATCAAGCAACTTAAAAAAGATGTTGACGTGTTGACACTAACGGCAACACCGATTCCGAGAACACTTCATATGAGTATGATAGGCGTGCGCGATATGAGTGTGTTAGAGGAAGCACCGTATGAGAGAAGACCGATTCAGACATATGTAATGGAAATGAATTGGGAGATGGTTCGTGAAGCAATAAACAGAGAGCTTGCCAGAGACGGACAGGTTTACTATGTGTATAATCGCGTCAAGGATATTGATCAGATTACGGCACAGATAGCAAAGCTTGTGCCAGATGCAAATGTTGCCTTTGCACATGGTCAAATGTCAGAGCGTCAGCTAGAGCAGATCATGATGGACTTTGTTAACGGTGATATAGATGTGCTTGTCTCCACAACTATTATAGAGACAGGCTTAAATATTCCAAACGTAAATACTATTATCATCCACGATTCTGACCGATATGGACTTGCACAGCTGTATCAGCTAAGAGGACGTGTCGGCCGTTCAAACCGCACTGCCTATGCTTTTATCATGTATCAGCGAAACAAGATTTTAAAAGAGGAGGCTGAAAAGCGTCTTCAGGCAATTCGTGAGTATACAGATCTTGGCTCTGGTATTAAGATTGCCATGCGCGATCTTGAAATTCGAGGCGCTGGAAATCTGCTTGGCAGTGAGCAGCACGGTCATATGGAAGCGGTAGGCTATGATCTGTACTGCAAGATGTTAAATATGGCTGTCAAAAAAGAAAAGGGTGAGCTTGAGATGGAGGAAACCTTCGAAACAACGGTGGACATTCCAATCAGCGCTTACATTCCAGACAGCTATATACGAAACGAAGAAGACAGGATGGAAATCTACAAGCGCATTGCGGCAGTCGAGACAGAGGAAGAGTCAATGGATATGATAGACGAGCTTATCGATCGTTTTGGAAGTGTTCCAAAGTCAGTCACCAACTTGCTTGAGGTGTCAATCCTTCGTGCCGATGCGCATTCTCTCTATATTAAAGAAATTAAGTCATCGTCAACAGAGATTCGCCTGTTCATGCATCCAAAAGCAAAATTCGATACGATGCGTGTGCCGGATCTGATACAGTCTTACCGCGGTGCACTTCGCTTGCTTGACAAAGACAATCCTTATTTCTTATTGAAGGCAGGAGATGGCGCAGTCAAGGAAAAAACTCTGACATTGAAAACATTGAAAAAACTGTTAAGCGATATAAAAACGTTGATTGTTTCATAAAATCATGCTAAAATGAAAAACAAAGTTCACGAGACGCCCGATAAATAAGATGCACGTTGGGTCGTTGACAGAGAATATAGAAATAGAGTGAGGTAAATTTATGAACCGAATTATGAAGTATGCAGCAGCAGCCCTCGCAGCAGCTACTGCCGTTAGTACATTAGGCGGATGCGAACAGTTAGAGAACAAGGCACCAGAGGATACAGTTGCTGTTTCATTTGGCGATACAAATATCATGCTGGATGAGGTTACTTATATGATACGTTCCATGGAGTATACCTATGAATCCTATTTTGGATCAAACATCTGCAGCAACGATATGGGCGATGGTTCAGGCATGACAGTTGGCGATTACATCAAGCAGATGTCTCTGTCACAGCTTCGCCAGACACTTGTATTAAATGAGTATGCAAAGAAAAATGGCATTGAGTTAAGTGGTGACCAAAAAGCAAAGGTAGATGAGGCAATTGAAAAGCTTCAGACAGAAGCAGAGGATTATCTGGATGCAGTCGGTGCAACAGATGAGCTGATTGAAAAGACATATACAGAGAATGCAATTGCAAATCTTGTTTATATGGATCTTGTTGCTGATGTTGATACAACAGTTGGTGATGATGAGTTCCTTCGCAAAAAGATTGCATATGTAAAGCTGACGCCAAGTGAGCTGACAGAGACGACAGCAGCTGCTGAGGCAACTACAGAAGCATCAAGTGACGAAGGCAGCAGCGAAGAATCATCTTCTGTAGAGAATACAGAAACAGAAAGTATATCTAAGGATGATGAGACTTCCACAGAAGAAGCAAGCAGTGAAAAAGCATCAACTGAGGAAGCATCAAGCGAGAAGACCTCAGAACTTTCCTCAGAATCAGACACTGAAGCTTCAACTGAATCAGAAACACTTTCAGAAGAAGAACAGGAACGTCAGGATGCTATGAATGATGCAGCAGATAAGATCCTTAAGGAGTTTGAGGAAGGAAATGATGCAGCAGACTTTATAAGTGATTATCAAAATGACAGTCACTTCACAGCAACAAATTCTGAGATTTCCATAAGTGAGGATGGAACTGCTGTATATAATGCAGCTGCGTGGGCGCTTGCAACAGACGAGTGTACTGTATATAAGAGCGATGACGGCAGCATCTACATCATCCGCTGCCTTGATGATAACGATGAGGAAGCACGTCAGAGTGCCATCGATTCCGAGATCGAAAGCAGAAAGACAGCTTTATTCTCAGAGAAGTATGCCGAGATTCAGGACGAATCATCCAAGTTTAAGGTAGATGAGGATGTGATTGATACAATCCGCTTTACAACTCCGGTTTACGTAGCACCAAGCGAGGAAGAGTCCTCAGAAGGTGAAACTAGTGGTGAGGAAACCTCAGAAAATGAAACAAGTGAGGAAGAATCATCAAAAGCAGAAAAATCAAGTGAGTCAGATGAGACAGAGGAAGCAGTAAGCGAAGTTTCTTCGGAGGAAGAGAGTAAATAATTAAGAGCCACCTAATATCGGGAAAGGCATAGTAAAGTGCCATTTTCCCGATTGCAGGTGGCTTTTTTGGCGAAAAACGCGCTCTCTTTCTTAATCGTTATCCTGATTTCACTTGACATCTCGTAATAATTTTGTTATAATGCCCCTCGAAGTGTAATAATTTTGTAATATTTAGTAATGATTCATTCGTGAATTGTTACAGTGACACTAGCGAGGGAGTGCAAGCTTACTCGCTCGCAGATAAGAATGTAAAGAGGTTTTATAAAGAAAGGCTTGGTATATATGAAGATCAAAGGAAACAGATTTGTTACGTCAATCTTAGCAGCGTCTATGCTGTCCGGTGCATTTTTTGTTCCGGCATCTGCAGGTGAGCTTGAGGGTGAGAGCGCAATCGCAGGCATGGCTGTTACATTGAATAACTACTACGCAGGAGAGGAAACTCCGGATGAGGCAATCTTAGATTATCTTGTTCCTAAGGCTCAGGCAACATCTGAGGCTGAGAGTGAGACAGAAACCGAAGAGCCAAAAACCGTTATGGCCGCTACTGTTGCTGTCACTTCAGATGCTTCTAATGTAGGACTGGTAAGCGCAGCAGGTTACTTAAACGTGCGTGAGCAGCCGTCCACAGGCAGTGTAACAGTTGGAAGACTTTTCAGTAACTGCCAGGTTAACATCAAAAGTTCCGTAAACAACAGCGAAGGCAGCTGGTATCGTATCACCTGCGGCGATGTAGAAGGTTATGTAAGCGCAGCTTATGTATTAGTTGGCACAGCAGCAAAGACTGCTGAGGACAATATCCAGAATCGCTATGCAGTTGTTACAGCAGATCAGTTAAATGTCCGCGACAGTGCATCTGAAAGCGCAAAGGTTGTTGGAACAGTATATAAGGATGAAGAGTACGCAATCATCGAAGATCAGGGTGATTTCGTAAAGATACATATTTCAAATGATGAGGTTGGATATGTTTCAAAGTCCGGCATCACCATTAAGACTCAGTTCGCTCAGGCTCAGAAGGTAGACAATGAATTTGTATCTCAGGAGCTGGAGAACTTCATGATCGATATCAACTACTCCAGAAACGTATACGAGCAGGCAATGGCAGAGGGAACTGGCGAAGGCTACTATCGTGCATATGCAGCTATCGTTTACGCAGCAGAGCTTCTTGGATACTACAGTGAGTTTGCAGCAGATTCTGGATTAGAAGATCTGGCAGCAACCTCAAAGCAGGAGCAGGAAAGTGCACTCGCACTTGCAGATGCAGCATATAAGTTAGCATCAGATTCCGGCTACTTTACTCAGGTTGCAGAATCAGTAGCATCAAGCGAGGCAGCAGCAGAATCCTCCGCAGCAGCAGAGTCTGTACAGGAAACTCAGACACAGCCATCAACAGATGCATCTTCAGAAGGAAATACAACAAATGGTACAGGCGAGACTGCAGCACCAAGCAGCTCAGCATCTGATGAAACTATAAGTGTAGAAGTTCCAACTGTAGCAGCTGTAACAGGTATTGAGGCTTGCTATCAGGGTGGTACAAAGTATGTGGGTGATGTTGTCTACACCGCAGAATTGTTTGTAAGAGTAAGCTACAGCGATGGAACTGTAAAGGATATTTACGACGGATGGTATTCACCGCAGGTAGGTATGACCTTAAAGCAGGAGGGCTATAATGTTGTAACCATGTATTATGGTGACTTTAGCTCTAACCTTGAAGTATATGCAAACCCGGCACCGACTCAGGCAACACAGCCGGCAGCACCAGAAACACAGCCAGCAGCGCCAGAGACCCAGCCTGCAGCACCGGAAACACAGCCGGCAGCGCCAGAGACCCAGCCGGCAGCACCGGAGACACAGCCGGCAGCACCAGAGACACAGCCGGCAGCACCGGAAACGCAGCCAGCAGCTCCAGCACCGGCACCAGCTCCAAGCGGTAATGGACAGTCTATCGTAGACTATGCAATGCAGTGGGTAGGTCAGTGTAACTACGTATGGGGCGGTACAAACCTGACACCAGGAGGCGGTGTTGACTGTTCTGGATTTACCATGAACGTATACGCAGCATTCGGTATCAGCCTTCCGCACTACTCCGGCTCACAGATCAACTATGGACAGGCTGTATCATACGAGCAGCTGCAGCCAGGTGATCTTATCTGCTTCCCAGGCCATGTAGGAATCTACATCGGCGGCGGCATGATGGTTCATGCAGCAAGTGCAGAGAGAGGTATCGTAGTAGATAATGTATTCTATAACAAGCAGCCGATCGGATATCGTCGTCTTGTATAAATAGTTAAAATTCAAGGCCGTCTGTCAGAGTTGACAGGCGGTCTTATTTTCGTGTATTATAGCTATAAGAAACGAAGACATTAACAGTTAACGTTAACTGGGAAAGAAGGTAATATCGCATGAGACGTGATAAAGTCAATTACTATCTGGATCTGGCAGAGATCGTTTCCCAACGAGGAACCTGCCTTAGACGCCGCTACGGTGCCGTTATCGTAAAAAATGATGAGGTGGTATCGACTGGCTATGTCGGTTCCCCGCGAGGACGCAAAAACTGTACTGATCTTGGCTATTGTATTCGCCAGAAACTTCAGATTCCAAGGGGCGAGCGCTATGAATTGTGCAGAAGCGTTCACGCTGAGGCAAACGCCATAATCAGCGCATCAAGAGATCAGATGATCGGAAGCTCCTTATATCTGACAGGAGTAGAAGCAGATACAGGCGAATATGTAAAAAATTCCAACAGCTGTTCCATGTGTAAGCGAATGATCATAAACGCAGGTATCGAGACTGTATATGTGCGCGATGATAAAGATAATTACCGAGTCGTAAAGGTAGCAGACTGGATTGAAAAGGATGAATCACTAGAGGGTACCTTCGGGTATTAAGCAAAACATGAAATTTGGCTAATTTCATCTTGATTTTCGACAGTCGGTCATATATAATTAGGTGTGGTGTCCATGCGGCAGATTTGTTCGCGTGCGTTTTGCAAAAAAGACTGCAAGAAGCGTCAAGACACCATGAAACCTAGGCTGGCGAAGCAAATGAAAAGGCTTCGTCTGTGTGAGAATGTCACAACAACAGGAAGGAAAAGACAAATGATACATCAGCAATACGAAGTAGATGACCATCTTCATGAAGAATGCGGCGTGTTCGGCATTTACGACATGGATGGCAATGACGTAGCGTCGACTATTTATTATGGTCTTTTTGCTCTGCAGCACAGAGGTCAGGAGAGCTGCGGTATCGCAGTAAGCGACACTAGCGGTCCTAAAGGACTAGTACTGAGTCATAAAGGAATGGGTCTGTGCAACGAGGTGTTTACACCGGAAGACTTAGAGTCAATGAAAGGAAACATCGGTGTAGGCCACACAAGATACTCGACGGCAGGCAGTTCTACGAGAGAGAATGCACAGCCGCTTGTATTAAACTACATCAAAGGAACACTCGGTATGGCACATAATGGCAACCTGATCAATACGCCGCAGCTGCGCCAGGAGCTTGCAAGAACAGGTGCAATCTTTCAGACGACAATCGATTCTGAGATTATCGCATACATGATTGCAAGAGCCAGAGTTGAACAGCCGACCGTACAGGCAGCTGTCGCAGAGGCGATGAAAAAAATCAAGGGAGCCTATTCACTTGTTGTCATGAGTCCGAGAAAGCTCATTGGAGCAAGAGATCCATATGGATTTAGACCGCTGTGTATCGGAAAGCGCGGAAATGCCTATATACTGGCATCAGAGAGCTGTGCACTTGACACCATCGGTGCTGAATTTGTCCGTGACGTAGAACCAGGCGAGATCGTCACCATCACACAAAAAGGAATTGAATCAAACCGAAGCATGTGTATCCCAAAGGAGCAGCATGCAAGATGTATTTTTGAATATATTTATTTCGCCAGACCAGATGCATATATTGATGGCGTGAGTGTATATGAGAGCCGTCTGATTGCGGGACGTTCTCTTGCAAAGCATCACCCAGTTGATGCTGATCTTGTTGTAGGCGTTCCAGAGTCTGGTAATGTCGCAGCTATGGGTTATGCGATGGAGAGCGGCATTCCGTATGGCATGGCATTTGTAAAGAACAGCTATGTCGGCAGAACCTTCATCAAGCCAAAGCAAAGCAGCCGTGAGTCAAGTGTTCGCATTAAGCTGAATGTACTGACAGAGGCTGTAAAGGGAAAGCGAGTAATCATGATTGATGACTCAATCGTGCGCGGAACTACAAGTGACCGCATTGTCGGTATGCTTCGTGAGGCAGGTGCAAAGGAAGTTCATGTAAGAATCTCCTCACCGCCGTTCTTACATCCGTGTTACTTTGGAACCGATATTCCATCTGAGGATCAGCTGATTGCCAACAATAGAAGTGTAGATGAAATCTGTAAGATTATTGGAGCTGATTCCCTCGCATACTTAGATGAAGAATGTCTGTATGAGATGTCAAAGGGACTGGGCATTTGTACTGGATGTTTCAATGGCAAATATCCGCTGGATCCGCCAACAGAGGACATCCGCGGTGAATATCAAAAGTAAAAAGATATAGAAGAAAGGTTGGTTTACTATGGCAACAGATCGTTATACAAGCCCACTTTCCGAGCGCTATGCCAGCAAGGAAATGCAATATATTTTTTCACAGGATAAGAAGTTTACCACATGGAGAAAGCTGTGGATCGCACTTGCAGAGAGCGAGAAGGAGCTGGGATTAAATATTACAGACGAGCAGATCGCTGAGCTTAAAGAGCATCAGAATGATATCAATTATGATGTTGCAAAGGCAAGAGAGAAAGAAGTTCGTCACGATGTTATGTCTCACGTTTATGCATATGGTGTACAATGTCCAAAGGCAAAGGGTATCATCCATCTTGGTGCAACCAGCTGCTATGTAGGCGACAACACCGATATGATCATCATGCGTGAGGGACTGCAGCTTGTAAAGAAGAAGTTGGTTAATGTCATTGCTGAGCTGGCAAAGTTTGCAGACCGTTATAAGGCGTTGCCGACACTGGCATTTACTCATTTCCAGCCGGCACAGCCAACTACAGTCGGAAAGCGTGCAACGCTTTGGATGATGGAGCTTGTGCAGGATTATGAGGATATCTGCTATGTAATCGATTCCTTAAAGCTTCTTGGCTCTAAGGGAACCACCGGTACACAGGCATCCTTCATGGAGCTGTTTGACGGTGACCATGCAAAAATCAGAAAACTGGATCAGATGATCGCAGATAAGATGGGCTTTGCTGGTGTATATCCTGTTTCAGGACAGACTTACTCCCGTAAAGTAGACAGCCGTGTATTAAATGTACTGGCTGGTATTGCAATGAGTGCACACAAGTTTACAAATGATGTGCGTCTTTTACAGCACTTAAAGGAGGTTGAGGAGCCATTTGAGAAGCATCAGATCGGTTCTTCTGCAATGGCATATAAGAGAAATCCAATGAGAAGTGAGCGTATTGCTTCTCTGGCAGATTATGTAATCTCAGATGCTATGAATCCGATGCTTGTCGCTTCTACTCAGTGGTTTGAGCGTACACTTGATGATTCTGCAAACAAGAGAATCAGCATTCCAGAGGGCTTTTTGGCAATCGATGGTATTCTTGATCTGTATCTGAATATCGTAGATGGAATGGTTGTTTATGAGAAAGTAATTCACAAGCATCTGATGGCAGAGCTTCCATTTATGGCAACAGAGAATATCATGATGGATGCAGTAAAGGAAGGCGGAGACCGTCAGGAGCTGCATGAGAAGATCCGTCAGCTGTCCATGGAGGCTGGTCGCAATGTCAAGGTAAACGGTCTTGACAACAACCTGCTTGATCTGATTGCAGCAGATGATACATTCCACCTGACAAAGGAGCAGCTGCAGCAGTGCATGAATCCAGAGCGTTACACAGGACGTTCAAAGGAGCAGGTAGAGGATTTCCTCGCAGAAGTAATAAATCCAATCCTTGCTAATAACAAGGAAGACCTTGGTATGACAGCAGAGATTAACGTATAAGAAAGGTAAGGTAACTGATATGGCAAGAGCAATTGTAGGCGCCAATTGGGGCGACGAGGGCAAAGGTAAAATTACGGATATGTTAGCACAGGAGTCTGACATTGTAATCCGTTTCCAGGGCGGAAGCAACGCTGGACATACAATTATCAACAATTATGGAAGATTTGCAATGCACCTTCTTCCATCCGGCGTGTTCTCACAGCACACTGTAAACATCATTGGAAATGGTGTTGCACTGAACATTCCATATTTTGTAAAGGAATTAAACAGCTTAACTGAGCAGGGCGTTCCGAAGCCAAACATTATGGTTTCTGACCGTGCACAGATCCTGATGCCATATCATGTAGCACTGGATACCTACGAAGAAGAGCGTCTGGCTGGAAAGTCCTTTGGTTCCACACGTTCCGGTATCGCTCCGTTCTACTCTGACAAGTATGCAAAGATCGGCTTCCAGGTAAGCGAGCTGTTCGGAGATATGGACGAGTTAAAGGAAAAGTGCGAGCGCATCTGCACCTTAAAGAACGTTATGCTTGTTCATCTGTACCACAAGGATCCATTAAATGCAGATGAGATCTTTAATACACTTATGGAATACAAGGAAATGATCGCTCCTTACGTAGCTGATACAGGACTTTATCTGCATCAGGCAATCAAGGAAGGCAAGAAGATTCTGTTAGAGGGACAGCTTGGTACCTTAAAGGATCCAGATCACGGTATTTACCCAATGGTAACTTCTTCCTCTCCATTAGCAGCATACGGTGCAATCGGCGCAGGTATCCCGCCATATGAGATCAATGAGATTACAACTGTTGCAAAGGCATATTCTAGTGCAGTAGGCGCAGGTGCATTTGTCAGCGAGATCTTCGGTGAGGAGGCTGATGAGCTTCGTAAGCGCGGTGGTGATAAGGGTGAGTTTGGTGCTACCACAGGCCGTCCGAGACGTGTGGGCTGGTTCGATGCAGTTGCAACAAGATATGGCTGCCGTATGCAGGGAGCAACAAGCGTTGCACTTACCGTACTTGACCCGTTAGGCTACTTAAAGGAGATTCCGATGTGCGTAGGCTATGAGATCGACGGCGTTGTAACAAAGGATTTCCCAACCACTCAGAAGCTTGAGAAGGCAAAGCCGGTATACAAGGTACTGCCAGGCTGGAACTGCGATATCCGCGGAATCCGCAATTACGAGGATCTGCCAGAGGCTTGCCGCAACTATATCGACACCATCGAGCAGGAGATCCAGGTTCCGATCACACTCGTATCAAACGGACCGGGAAGAGAAGAGATCATCCACAGAGAGACAAAGTTAAAGTAATATGTAACTATTCAGAGCCATGCAAAATTGCTTTCTGTGAATGCTTGCATTCAGACAGAATAGCAATTTTATATGGCGAGGTAACCACATGAGCAAAATAGAAGCATCGAAGATGCGATTTTGCGAATGGGGTTCTGAATAGTTACAGTAATATTTACAAATAAAAAGAGCAGGCAGGGCATTCCCTGTCTGTTTTTTTTGAAGCGAAAAATATAGTAGACTTTCTAATGTTTATGTGTTAAAATGAAGCCGTGAAAAGTGCCACAAACCGCCTAAAATGGCGAAAAATGACACTTTTAGAAAATTAAGTTCTGGGTAAAACAGCTTTGGAAAGTCAGACAGGAAATTCTCAGATCAGACAAGGAGCTAAAGAATAAATGGCAGGAACATTACAAATCAAACACGGGGCGAAGATGCGTGTGGCATATGACGCACCAGTCGGTCAGGAACCAAAATTTAATATGGTATGTACATTTAATAAGGCGATTGACGAGTCAGCGTTTCTTGTATCAGTTCCAATGGTTGGAGGAAAGGCGCTGATTCCAGAAGATACTCAGAAGATGCTGTTCCAGTATGGAGAAGGCGGTGATGCACAGATCATTGCAGGCTATGTAGATGATACGGTAAAAGAAGGTATACGCCGTTATTGGAAGGTTCGCCGTGTCACGGAGCAGCGACAGCTAATCAAACGTATTGATGTCCGTATGAAGATTGAACTTCCAGTTCAATTTATGCAGGATACATGGTCACTTAACTCAGATGGTGAAATAGATAAGGAGCAGGGACAGACGATGGATATCTCCAACAATGGTCTTGCTGTTTACATGAACCATTGGTTTGATGTTGGAGAGAGCTGTATCTTTACGCTACCCCGAATAGGAACAGTATCATCCGGACAGAAATCACATGATGTTGTCGGCGTTGTCTGCTGGATGCGCGAACTGCCAAAAGGTGGTGCTTTTCGTTTTGTAGCAGGTATTCAGCTGCGCTTTGCAGACCTTGAAGAGCGCAAGCAGATGCAGGAATATGTGGCTTATGTAAAGAAAAGGTATAAGCTGTAAATGTCATGAAACTAAGAAAAAATAAGAAACAAAAGACAGATCAAATTATACGTATCGAAGAGCTTGAAGCTTTGATGCAAAAATATGGTGACGATTTAAAGCCAGAAGATATGGAAGATATCGTCAGCATGTATATGCCTCATAGAAAGCGCCGAAAACTTGGAGCAGCCTTGCTTCGTCTTGACAAGCTGCAGTTACTTCTATTAACGTTAATGTTAGTTGTCTGCATCCTCTTTATTACTGCATTCATGCAGGAGAAGATGGGCAACTTCACTATTAACCTGAACCGACTGGAGCTATACAGAAAAGGTGTCAGTATAGCCGATACCGGAGACTTCAAGGGTGCGACAGCACGACTTACTGCAAGCACAGTAAAAGATGCGACAAACATCTCAATTGAAGATATTCCTGAAGATGTGGATGATATAGAAGGCGGTCATAATGGAAAAAACTATATGGCATATACCTACTATCTTAGAAATGCAGGAAAAGAAGATTTAGGTTATGTTGCATCCATTACACTTGACTCATGCTCAAAAGGCGCAGAAGAAGCTGTAAGAGTGGCAGTCTGGAGAAATGGAGAGCGCACCGTCTATGCAGAACCTTCTGCAAATGGAGAGCCAGAAGAAGGATGCGTAAATTTTGAGTCCGACACGATTGTGTGCAGCTATGAAGAACAAAATTTCCTTGTAGGAAACGTAGATAAATACACAATTGTAATATGGATGGAAGGCGACGATCCAGAGTGCGTAGACCGCATTATCGGAGGAAGCGTCGAGCTTAGCATGAATATAGACTCAGACTACGACGATCAGTCAAGTCTATTATGGAAATTTGTTACTGATATTAAAGATACACTGTTTGACGACAAGCCAATTGATGCTGCCGGAAACGAAGCACCAAACGACAGCTATTACAGTGACAGGGTAATCACCTGGGAAAATAGAAGAAATCAGTAAATAGATATAAGCGGTGCCACAACCACCGATTATATATAGGATACTAGGGGCGAAAGTTGCTATGCAACAGAGCAATTCGTAGGTATCCGTAGTTAAAAAAAGTCCTAGATTGCAATTTGCAAAAAAGGCGGGGGGATTCCACAAGGGAATTTTCCAACGGCTGAATCATAAAAAGATCGAATAAAAGATAAATTTGTATTGAGATCATATCCTCACCGAAAACGGCAGAGGAGATAACTCAATTAACCGGGCCCGGTGAGAGCCTGATCTGAGTACAAAAGCCTTGTCCGATAAAAGGAAATATACAATTCAGCCGTAAAGGATTGGAGGAAATTATAATGAAGAAAGAAAATTTAGGAAGCGTAAAAGCTCTTAAAAAACAGCTTGGCGCAGCGGTTGCCATGGTATGCGTAGCTGCTGTAGCGCTGGGATCAAGTACGTATGCGTGGTTTGTAAGTAACAATACGGTCGATGCAACCGTAAGCAGCATTTCTGCACAGTCAAATGCAGCATTCCTGACAATTAATAACACAAATACTCAGGGAACAGAAACAACAACAACAGTTAGTTTAGGCGAGAATCCAGTTAAGTTGTACCCATCTCGTCCGCATCAGGCAGAAGGTGGAATGAAAACTGACTGGGTAGCTACTACTGCTCCAGATAAGTTAGTATGGCAGACTGCATATGCAAAGGAAGCTGGTAAATCAGATGTTCAGACAGATGCAGCAGGAAAAGGGATTTATTATGATCTGACTCATACAGATTCTTTAGTAACTGGAACAACAGATTATGTTGTAACATCCCCAGTATATGTCTCATCTAGTCAGGGTGCTTTCAATAGTCTGAAAATTGAAGGTATGACAGTAACTGCTACAGGTGATGGAGCTAATAATGACATTGTTAATGCAGTTGGTGCTCTAGTTTCTTGTGGAAATGAGTGGGAACTTTGGGAGTATAACACTACGGAAACAAAGTGGACACAGACATCAAAATCTACAAATTCTCTTTCTGGAGCGGAAACTGCAACATTTGGAGATGCAGTAACTGCTAATAAAATCTTAACAGTTAATGTTACTCTGTTCTATGATGGAGATTATGAAACTATCAATACTAAGAATTTCGATAAGTTAGGTCAGGCAAGTGTAAAACTTGATTTCTCTGCAACACCAGTACAGCAGGGCGTAGACAATGCTTATACTCAGGGAACTAAATAAATAATATCGCTCTCCACGGTTGTGGCGTGGAGGGCATACCAAAAGGCAGAAGATGCTTCTTCTACTTTTTGGTATGTCAAAAGAAAAGGATATGATGGAGATGAAAACGAAAAGTCAAAAATTAAAAATACAGCTTATGGGAGCTATACTGAGTGCAGCTGTCAGTGCATTCGCCTTAACATCTGCCACTTATGCCTGGTATGTGGCAAATAATAAGGTCACATCTGAAACGAGTTCCATCATGGCAGAAGCCAATGGTTTTATGCTTCAGATTGTAAAATTAGGTGATACGCTTGATCATGGAAGTGACACTGCACTTGTGTCAGCAGTGGAGGGACATAAGATCAGCCCAGCTTCTACAGAAGATGCAAAATCATGGTGGGTTCCGGAAAACTGGAATGCTGATATGAATGTGGCAACTTACATGCATCCTACATGGGATATTGATGCAAACGGAAATACATTGTATGGTCAATATACTGTTGGTGATGAAACATACTATGCATATGCTGTTGGTGAATATACTCTATACACATTAACCAATACCGGAATCTGTGATGTATATCTGGATGGTTCGAATCCAGAAGGAGCTGTTCAGGTAACGATAAAAGATACGAATGGGAAAGAAACAGCTGTAAATGATAAAGTGGCTGCTTCTCTTCGAGTTGGAATTACAATTGATGCTGGAAAAGGATCTGGCGAAAAATTGGTACTGGTTTATGCCCCAAAAGCAGAAGATGCGAATGCTCATGGAAATGATGTGAACTCAACTAACGGTTGGAGTGTAGTGAAAGATAGCAATTCAACAAAAAAGCCATCCTATCCATATGTATATGAAAAAAACTATACATGGACAGATTTCACAGATGGAAAAACGTACAATTATGCAGCTACAAAAGATGGATTCAGCTATATACTGCCAACTGGAAATGCACGGAAAATTGCATCTGGTGTAGATTATGATGGAAACACAACC
This sequence comes from uncultured Lachnospiraceae bacterium, assembly GCA_934292725.1. Classification (GTDB taxonomy): domain Bacteria; phylum Bacillota; class Clostridia; order Lachnospirales; family Lachnospiraceae; genus Anthropogastromicrobium. The sequence continues at coordinate 80,797 of CAKQXY010000005.1, read as the reverse complement.
ATGCGAGTTTACATCTGGATGGAAGGAACTGATGCGGACTGCATTAGCCGTATTGTAGATGGCGATGAAAGACAATTTAATGTGACGGTACATTTGGCAGGTGTTTCTGCTGAATAAGACTGCAAATGCGAATTGAAAGGTCATGGCCTAAGCCATGGCTTTTCTTTTCTACTAAATTTCCCTTACTTTCTACTATCTCCAATCTCCTCCTCGTATTTTCGGTACATCTGATGAATTGCTATTTCCCTGACTTCTGGTATAGTCATGTAACTGAAAAGAAAACTAGGGTGACAGGAACGGTGGCCATTTAATTGGATACGGTGGCTTAATTAGTGTCCCGGTGGCTCAATAAGTATCTGTGGTTACAAAACAAGAAGATTAGAGAAAGAGCCAGTGTCCCTGTCGCGTTGGAAACTTCTTGATATGCGTGTTGATATATGTTAGTATAAAAATACAATAGGAGATGAAAGTCTTTTGTGAGTCATTGAAGATGGAGGTGATTGCCAGTGGAAAGGCAGACTGATCTTGCAGAAGCGATAGACGTGGTTGCTGATAAGGCTCAATATGACCGATGTGCCAAAAAGCTGCTTGCATTTAAGGCGATTGATGCATGGATTTTGAAAACCTGCGTGAAAGAATTTTATCCTTATAGTGTAGAGTATATTACTGAACATTGTTTGTCTGGGGAAGTTGAGATTTCAGAACATGCGGTTCATCAGGATCAATTAAACAGAAGCAAGAGGGTAAATGGTGATGAACAGGTAACGAAAATGAATTCAGAGTCCAGCTCTGTTAACGAGGGAACTGTATATTATGATGTTCGTTTTACTGCTATTGCACCGACAAATGAAGAAATAATTAAATTAATTATCAATTTGGAAATCCAAACGAATGATAAGCCTGGGTATGAACTTGTAACCCGTGGAATATACTATTGTGCGAGAATGATTTCAGAACAGCATGATTCAGTATTTATAGGTGAGCATTATGAGAAAATTCAAAAAGTTTATTCGATTTGGATTTGTCCATCAACTCCTGAGTGCAGAAAAAATCAAATGACTCGCTATCACATGACGAAGGATCAAGTAATTGGTAATACATATGTGAAGGAACAAGCGTATGATTTAATGGAGATAATCATTCTTAGTCTAGGAGAACCAGAGAATGATGCAGACTGCAGTATATTGAATTTATTAAATACACTTTTTTCTCCATCGGTATTGCCAGATGAAAAGAAAAATGTGTTGAGTAAAAAGTACAATATTGCAATGACTGCAGAATTAGAAAGTGAGGTGCAGCGTATGTGTAACTTGAGTACAGCTATTGAGAATCAAGGTATTAAAAAAGGCCGTGTAGAAGGTGTTGATCTGATGGCAAAGCTGGTAAAAATTCTTCTTGCTGAGAAAAAGTACAGCGATGTGGAAAAGGTCTCTGATGACGCAGAATATCGCGACAAGCTTCTGAAAGAATACAAGCTGGTTGGATAATTGATATACCAAAAAATAACTGTTGACTTGTAGTCAGCCTGCAAGAGCTTATGTTTAGCGGCATAAGATTCTGCAGGCTGTTTTTTTCAGTGACAGGAACGGTGGTCATTTAATTGGATACGGTGGCTTAATTAGTGTCCCGGTGGTTCAATAAGTATCTGTGGCCACAAAATGAGAAGATTTGAGAAAATATGAGGACGAAGAAACTGTGAGAGGAAGTATTATGCGGTTAATAACTGCTGTCTGCTCTGTGGAGATTATCTTTACCAGATGGGGATGAAAGAGCGTAGCACTTCATGTGGAAAGGATTGCAGGTGCTTTTGCTTATGTACTGGATCTTGCACATGAATCGTGCTATAATTTTTTAAAATCAGAATACGTACAAATGAGGGGGATGGATATGCAACCGTATAGAGTGTGGCTTTTTTCAGATTTGCTTGAAAAAAATAAGAGGGTGTTTAAGGTACCTGTATATCAAAGGAACTATGATTGGACCAATGTGCAATGCGAAAAAATTTATCAAGATATTATGCTTGCCCATGAACATGATCACAAGCATTTTACAGGAACAATAGTATATATAGTTGGAATTAATGGAAGTAATTTGAGCGAAGTTCTAATTATTGACGGCCAACAGAGAGTGACGACAGTATATATTCTACTGAAAGCTCTTTATGATTCTGCTAAGGGGGTATCTACCCGAATAGAGGAAGAAATTAAAGAAGTAATGTTTAACCGGAATTGTGATGAAAAATACAAGATTAAATTAAAACCAATTAAATCAGATAATGAACAGCTTCGTTTACTCATTATGGATAAAATTGAAGATATGGATCGTAATTCCAATATTTACAAGAATTATGTACTTTTTAAAAATATGATTCAAGAGACGATTGCTTTAGGATATGAGTATGGAGATATTCTTGATGGAATAAAAAAACTAGAAATGGTTGAGATTATTCTGGATAAATCACAAGGTGATGAACCACAGAAGATATTTGAATCCATTAACTCAACAGGGCTAGATTTAAGTCTTGCAGATTTAATCAGAAACTATCTTTTAATGGATGATGAAAATCAAGATGCGTTATATGATAATTATTGGTCTGAGGTTGAAAAGAATGTAGGTTATCGCAATCTGGGAGATTTTGTGATCAACTTTTTGAATTCGCAAATCACTAAAGCAGTAAATGCCCAAAATGCCTATCAGCTTTTTAAGGAGCATTGTGAGCAGAACAGATTAAGCCATGAAGATGTTCTGAAAAGTCTGAAAAGAACGTCTAGGTATTATGGTGCTTTCATAGGAGAAAATAATTATTACAGTAAAAAAATCACATGGTATCTCAGAGCTTTTTATACCATCAAGCAGACAACGGTTTTGCCATTGATCTTTCGAATTTTTAATGATTATGAAAATGGGCATATTGATGAGAAAACATTGAGCAAGGTGTTAGATTATCTTCTGACTTATTATGTGAGAATCACAGCCTGTGAGAATAACAAAAATCTATCGAAATTTATGAAATCTATGTATGACAGGGTTGTAGATGGAACAACATATGAGGATTACTATGAGCGTTTTGTTGTATTTCTAAATGATTTGAAAGCAAATAATCGCATGCCTACAGATACAGAATTTGAGGACGCTTTGATGTATAAGCCGCTTTATAAGAAACCGATTTGCAAGTTTGTACTGTCAGTAATAGAAAACTCGACAAAAGAACATATTGACATTAGTAATCTTACCATTGAACATATTATGCCACAGAAAGAAAATGCTGCTGTTTGGAAAAAAGAAGTTGGCGATGATTACGGTAGTGTGTATGAAGTCTATCTTCATACATTGGGAAATCTTACGATTACAGGTCATAATAGCGAATTGGGTACAAAATCGTTTAATGACAAGAAAGCAATTATCAAGGCTAATTCAAAGGCAGTAATTCTAAACCGCGAAGTTTTGTCGGCAGACACATGGAATGAAAAAACAATCTTGCATAGGGCAAAGATTCTTGCTTCACTGTTAATAAAAACATTTAACTATGACAATATTCATTCAGATGCTTTGGGAACAACAGATACTGTTTTATCTTTAGACAGTGGAATTAATCTGACCAATACAAAACCAGAAGGTTTTTCTTTTGTAGGAGAATATACAAAAGTCTGCAGTTGGGCAGAGGTACTTAGTAAGTTTATGGCAGTAGCTTATGATCTGGACACAGAATTGTTTTTGGATTTGGCATCAAATAATTATTCTATTCCCAATGCAGTTAATGTATACATCAGTAATGATAAGAGAAAATTTCGAAAAGGCAGAGAAATTGATAAAAGCGGAATCTATTATGAATCAAATTTATCAGCGAATACGATAGCATCCTTTATTAGAGATTTAATGCAAAGAATGAATTTAGAAAACGAAGATTTTACGTTTACATTGTCTGAAATGCCAGACACAACCATAGTGATAGAACCTGCGGGTATTTAAATACATTTTTTCTCCATTGGTATTGCCAGGCAACCATGGTGACAGGAACGGTGGCCATTTAATTGGGTACGGTGGCTTAATTAGTGTCCCGGTGGTTTAATAAGTATCTGTGGCTACAAGACGAGAAGATTTGAGAAAGAGCCAGTGCCTATCCCAGTGAAACCATGCAGTTTGGTTTGTTTTTGAACTTTGGGTAAAAATATAAGAAGGCTGCTTGCTATGCAGTGGGCTTTGTGGTAACATGAAAATATAATATGTTAGAGGCTTCTGTAACGAAAGGCGGTGACGAAGTGGCTGAAAAAGACATAGCAGAAAAAACGCTGGAAGGCTATAATGATGTGTTTGCTGACATAGCGAATGTGCTGCTTTTCAACGGAAGAAGACTGATAAAACCAGATGACTTGGAAGATCGGACACCAAATTCTTCTTATAAAGTGGATGGGAAAATTCATGGTCAGGAACGAGATGTTGCAAAGGTGTGGAGAAATGGAACAATCCGTCTGGCATGCATTGGAACAGAAAACCAGACAAGAGTGGATAAACTGATGCCTTTGAGAATTATTGGATATGATGGCGCAGAGTATCGTTCACAGTATGATTCAAAGGAACCGAAGTATCCGGTTGTCACGTTTGTTCTGTATTTTGGAACGAATCCCAAGTGGAATGATGAAATTTCGCTGAGAGATTGTCTGGAGATTCCAGAAGAGCTGAAAGAATATGTAAACGAGAAGATATTTTCAGTTGCGTATCTTCCAAAAGAGAAAGTAGAGCAGTTTACGAGTGACTTCCGTATTGTTGCAGATTATTTTGTCCAACAGAGACTGACGAATGATTATGTGCCAAATCCGCAGACAATTGATCATGTTAAGGAAACATTGGAACATCTGAGTGTAATGGGTGATGACCACAGATTTATTGAAGTGTATAATGAAAATAAAGAAAAGAGCGCGGAAGGAGGTATCCACACTATGAGTGATGCATTAAATACGATTATTGGAAGAGAGACAGAGAAAGCTGAAAAGAAAGGTGTTGATCTGATGGCAAAATTGGTAAAAATTCTTCTTGCTGAGAAAAAGTACAGCGATGTGGAAAAGGTCTCTGATGATGCAGAATATCGCGACAAACTTCTGAAAGAATACAAGCTGGTTGGATAATTGATATACCAAAAAAATAACTGTTGACTTGTAGTCAGCCTGCAAGAGCTTATGTTTAGCGGCATAAGATTCTGCAGGCTGATTTTATCCACGGTGACAGGAACGGTGGTCATTTAATTGAAAAGACCAACGTCCCTGTCCCTGTGGCAACTCATTTTATCTTATTTGTTCACATAGAACTTTCTTTACATTTTCGATTTCTATTGGTTTTGCCAAGTGAGCATTCATTCCTGCTGCCAGGCACTTTTCTTTATCTTCTTTGAATGCATTTGCTGTCATGGCAATAATCGGAATTTTTTTTGCATCTGGATGGTTCAATGTACGAATCTTTTTTGTTGCAGTAAGCCCATCCATCACAGGCATCATGATATCCATTAAAATTGCATCAAAAGAACCTTCTGGTTTTTCTTTAAAAATGTTGACTGCCTGCGAGCCGTCTTTTGCAACTGTTACAGCTGCGCCTTCATCAGACAAAAGTGTTTCTGCGATTTCTGCATTTAGTTCATTGTCTTCTACAAGTAATAAATTTAATCCATCAATTTTTAGTTCTGATGTTTGCTTATTGACTTTATCTGGTGTAGAAGCAATTTTAAAAGGAATCTTAATGATAAAAGTTGATCCAACACCTTCTTCACTTTCAACCTCAATGCTTCCACCCATTTTTTCGATCAGTCCTTTTACAATGGACATTCCTAGTCCAATACCATGATGAGCGCTTCCTATATACTGACGTTCCTGTGAAAATGGTTCAAAAATATGTTCCTTGTATTCTTTGCTCATACCAATGCCAGTATCAGTAATTGTCCACTCGTACATCACAACTCCATCATCAGTTTCTGTATAATCTGAAGTGGTTACTATACTGCCGCCAATATGATTGTATTTAATACAGTTTCCGTAAATATTAAAAAAGATTTGTCTTAAATGCACCGGGCTTCCATAAACAAAAGGATATCGAATATCCTTTTTTGCATTAAACTGCATTTTGATTCCTCTTTCTTTAGCCCGTTGTTCTATAATAACCAGAATATCCTTTGTCAGTTCGGAAAAATCTATGATATCCTTTGTCAGTGGTACATTTCCATCTTCGATTTTACTCATTTGAAGTACATCATTAATAAGAGATAATAAATAATTTGCGGCTACCTGCATTTTTTTGTGGCTTTCCAAAAGTAAATCTTTATCGTCAAAATGTCTCTCAGCAATCTGAAGCAACCCGATAATGCCATTTAGAGGAGTCCTCATATCATGTGACATTCTGGAAAGAAAATCCGATTTGCTTTTATTCGCCTTTTTTTCGCTTTCCAATTCAATTGATTTATGCATAAAATCGTTTTTATCAAGCATAAGATTCCAATGCTCAATAGTTCCGTCTTCTTTTACTACTTTTTGACCGCGATCTTCAATGTACTTATATGTTCCATCTTTGCAGCGTATTCGGTAAATGGTGGCATAATGATCGGAATGAGTATATTGATTTAGTGCATCTTCAAGTCCGACTTCTATGTCGTCAGGATGAGCAAGACCTAGAATGCTGCCAGATGAAGCCTCCATTAACTCCTTAGGAGTTTTGTAACCGAGCATATTTGCAAATTGTTCTGAAACATATTTAAATGAGTATTCTGGGTCGTCATTACTGATTTTTACGCCGCCTGGTATGGAGACGGCAAACAATTCTAGCTGACTTTGCAGCTTCTTTGTCAATTCCTCAATTAGGGCAGTATGCTTTTTTTCTTCTTCCAAAAGCTTAGCATACTCTCTGTTTGATTTTTCGAGTGCTTGTTCTTTTTCTTTCAGACGATAATGTTCTGTACGGTCAAGAACGTAATTTACTGCAATGATATCCCCCGTTTCTTTATCTCTGTACAAAGCCATATGATCTTCTGCAAGCATCGGTTCAAAAGTAGCTGTGCGCGTCCAGTAGCGAAAAGATATATGTCGTTCACCATTTTCGAAACGATTTAATAATCTTTCTCTGTTAAACTCTTTCAAAAAATCCTCGCGGCCTTCTTCGGGTATAGTTAATGCCCATGCATCAACAAGGATCTGTAAGTTTGAGTTTTCAGGCATACCTAACTGTTCATTAAGATTATATACCTTTCCATCAACTACCTGATGCATAGAACCACGTACAATATTCTTACTGAGATTGATTACGCAGTATCCATCGGCAATAGCAAAGACGGATTCTTCCAAAAAACGGTTGTTAATAATGTCTTGACTCATACTTGTTGTTTCTCCCTATAAATTTTATAGCAATGATTATATCTTTTTCAAAACATATTCGTCAACATGATTTTACAATGTTTTTGCTATATGAATTTTTTGATACTACATAAAACAGCCGAAACCCAGTAAATGGATTTCGGCTGTTACATTTTGAAAAGCCACAGGGACAATAAAAAGACCAATGTCCCTGTCCCGGTGGTTACAGCTTTGCTGCTTCACGTAAAACCTTCTGGCTGGCAAGCGGGATGCGGCCAAGTCCGTCTGGTCCAACGTTAAGCAGGTAGTTGATACCCATACCGTTTAATTTCTTGCGGTTTGCAGCAATGATTTCTGGGCTCTTCCAGTTCTGGTCGTGAGCAGAGAAGCCCCATGTGCGGTTGATGGTAGCAGCAGTCTCATACAGTCCGTATGGAGATGGCTTGAAGCCGTCAATGCCGTTCATCAAAGCTGGGTCAAACTCAGTGTTCTCAGGCATAGAATCTGGAATCTCGTTATCGCCAAGTGATACATAATCGTAAGCACCGTTTCCAAGACGGGAGTTGATCAGGCAGTCAGGCTGATACTTCTTGATAGCATCGAACAGTGCGCGGCTTTGATGCTCCTTTAAGGTCATCGGCATATCAAACCAGATCAGGCAAAGCTCACCGTAGTTACGGAGAATCTCTTCAACCTGCGGATAAATCTTCTCGTTAAAGCAGCGGTCAAAGTTTTTGTTTGCAGCATCCGGGAAGTCCCAGCTGTTGTCCCATGTAACACCCTGGCTTGGAATGTGGTTTGACAGATAGCCGCCGCCGTCCGGATGATGCCAGTCAAGATCCTGAGAGTAGTAAAGACCCATCTTTAAGCCATGCTTGTAGCAAGCCTCTGCAATCTCGCCGATTACATCACGTCCAAATGGAGTTGCATCAACAACGTTGTATTTGTCAACCTTTGAGTGGAACATAGCAAAGCCGTCATGGTGCTTGCTGGTGACAACAAAATATTTCATGCCGCAGTCCTTTGCAAGCTTAACCCACTCCTCAGCATCGAAAAATACTGGATTGAATGCCTTTGCAAGCTTTCCGTACTCTGCATTTGGGATTGCCAGATGTGCCTGAATCCACTCGGCATAGACGCCGCTGTAGCGATCCTTATACTCGCCAGCAAGCAAAGAGTACAGTCCCCAGTGGACCATCATTCCATACTGCGCTTCCTTAAACCATTTTCTCATGTCCATAATTATTTCCTCCAAAAATAAAGTATAAAATAAATAGATAAACGCCAGCACTAATTATTAAGCATTACCTGATAAATGCATGGCAGTCCTTCACGGTCAGATACAAAAATAATACTCTTGTTATCCTCAGAAAAGCACGGATGCGGATGCGAATCCTGTGGATTTCCATGCTTAGCCAGCCAAGAGGTGCCATGATAGCAAAGTTTCTTTTCTGTGCGATTTTTTACATCAATCAGATAGATAAAATCATTGCTTATGGTATTGGCTTTTTCTTTCAGCATTTCTTCAGTCAAAAGGTGGATTGGAACATCGCTTCCCTGAGAGTCGCCGACCATATACTCATTTTTCTTATCGCAGATAAAATGTGCAAATGGAGAGCATGGCATTAAAATTTCTTCTTTTAATGTTTCGGGATCCATAAGGCGGATGTTTTCAATCTTGTCGCCAGTCGTCTCGCGGTACACATAGGCAAATTTGGAACCATCTGGAAGCCAAAATTCATGTGTTAAAATCAGATCAGATGGCTGTTTGCGGCAGCAGCGATAACGGCTTCCATCGCTTTGGATCAGCCATAATCTGGCGTCAATCAGATCATAAGGTCCTTCATGACAAAATAAAATTGTATCCGGGTCATTTGGACGAATCTGTGTGTGACCAAACCAACAGTGATCCTCAAGTACTACATGGCTCTTTTCTGTTTCTACATCAATGTAGACAATGCGGCATAAAGGCTTAGCCTGACAAGTAAGCGCAAAAAAGTTCCATCCAGCGCTGCCATCACGCGGCGGCAGTGTATCCTGTTTTGTCTCTACGATTGACATAAAACGATTGTCACTGCTCATGCCAGGTGCAGAACCGCTCCAGCCCTTTGGTGTTTCATAAAAGCAGTGTGCTTCAAGCGTCTGTGCGTCCATCGTGTAAAAACGGTTGTTTTGCTGATAAAAGATGGTTTTGTCGTCATATGAAAACATGGCGCTGTCCTGACCGACACCGTCGCCCTCTGTTATCTGGCGAATCTCACCGTTATGAAGATTGAGTGTATAAAGCTGACGTCCTTCGTCACGCTTCTGGCAGATTAAAAGGTATTGCCCGTCAGAGGTAGTCATGCGGTTATAAAAGTACATGTGGTGACTAAGTATAGACGGATCCGTCAGGCGTTTTACAATAGTGCCAGTGTATTGATCTTTGTATTCTGAAAATGTGCTGTGAAAAATTTGTCCTTTGCTCATAATTGTTTTAAGTCCTTCCCGCAGATGATCTGCAGTGTTATTAATTTCATTCTACCAGAAATATACATAAAAGCAAGCAAAGAATCAATGAACAGAATGTGAAAGAACAAAAACTAAAATTGTCAAATAATAACGTTGGATTATACGAAAATGTTGCATAGGTAATAATTGAATTTTGGATTGCATAACGGTGAGTTTGATTGTAAAATAAGTAAAAAGGCTTGATGTATGCCTTTTACTGAGAACGTAATACGCGTTGTATGAAAACTGTCTTGTATAATAAGTAGAGAGTGGGGGAATATGTATGAATAAACAAATGGGTAATAAACGAAAACAAGCAGCAGAATGGATTTACCAGTATCGGTTTGCACTCGCATTTATTTTGTTAATTTTATTGGTTTCGTTTAAGATGAACGGCTCATCGATGGGATGTTGGAGAGTCTTTTTAGGTGATGCTCCAACTGGAGTGCTTTTAGGAGGACCACGCGCGGTTCGAAGTGATGAGTGGGGAACATTAACGCCGCTTTGTTTTCGACAGCAATACAATACGCTTGGTGCGTATAATCGCTATAGCCAGACAATGGGGCTAGTTCGCACGGACAATATGCTTGTATATGGACAACCAGCATGGGATATCTTAACCTTATTCCGGCCTTTTTATTGGGGGTATCTTTTCTTTGGAAGTGAGAGAGGGCTTTCCTGGTTTTGGTGTGCGCGTCTGCTTGTATTGTTTTTATCGTGGTTTGAGCTTGGAATGCTGATCAGTGATGGGCAAAAGAAATTGTCGGTGATGCTTGGTATCTGTGTGAGCTGGGCACCATTTATACAGTGGTGGTTTGCAATTAATGGTCTTGTTGAAATGTTAATTTATGGTGCCTTTTTTGTTCTAGGAACGAACTATCTGGTATCGCATGCATTTAATCCAAGAAAGATTGCAGTGGCAGTCGGAATGGCGGTATGTGCAGTCGGATATGTCCTAACCTTTTATCCGACATGGATGGTGCCAGTGGCATGGGGCTTTGTGCCGCTGTTTTTGTGGGTACTTATTTGGAAAACAAAAAAAGAAGTTTTGTGCCGCGAGGACATTGTTCCATGGATTCTTATTGTTTTGATTACAGCAGCGGGGCTTATAACGCTTGCTGTTACCTCATGGGATGTGATTCAGGCAGAATTGAATTCGGTTTATCCGGGAACAGCACCGCCGTCATCAGGAGGAAATGGCCTTTGGTGGATGATGAAATATCCGATCTCACTGTTAGGACGAATCAATAATAATGATCCTTTGATTGTAGAAAATTCATCCGTCATTTGCTTTGCACCAGCAGGATTTTTGTTGGCGTTGTGGGTACTTTTTAAGGAAAAGAAAAAGGATCCGTTGTTGATTCTTTTAGTGGGACTGGATGTATTTTTTGCCTGGTATTATTGCATGGGTGCGCCAATGTGGCTTTCTAAGATTACGCTTCTTAGTTTTACAAACTCAAATCGGGGACCGCAGGTACTCGGTTTCTTTCAACTGACGCTTTTCATTCGGGCACTTTCATTAAAGGAGAAATCACCCAATAGAATAGTGGCAGCCTTGGTAGCACTTGTTTCGGCTGCTGTTCCGGCTTTTCTGGCGTGGGGATTTACGAAATATGATACAAGTGGATGTGTAAAGGAATATTTCGACGTAGCATGGAAAATTGTAGGTGTCTGGATGCTTCTGGTGGTCCTGTTTTATCTGTTGTTTTGCTCCCATAGAAAAAAATACACAGCGGCAGTGATTGGTTGTTGTGTAGTTGTAATGGCATCTTCCTGTTGGATTAATCCGATTGCACAGGGAACAGGTGCTGTCACAAAGAGTGAGACAATGCAGACGATACGTGACATTGTAAAGTCGGATCCTTCTGCAATTTGGCTGACCGTTGATCTGGAGTATCCAGGAACCAATATTCCAGCCATGGCAGGTGCAGATTGTTTTAATACGACGCAGACGTATCCGCAGAAGGAACGATGGACAATGCTAGATGAGTTGGGTGAATACGAAGATTTCTGTAATCGTTACTGTCATATCGGAGCGACACTTGGAAGTGAGACTTCATTTGAACTGCTCAACACGGATTATGTAAATGTAACGCTTTCACCAGAGAAATTCAGAGAGTTGAAGATTAAATATGTTGTGAGCCGTAATTCGATTGATGAGAAAATTGTAAGTGGTACGGTGTTTGGTGAGAATCAGAGCAGCTTGCCGAATGGAGGCATTGAATTCAAAAAATGCTATAGTGGCGCTGAATTGTCGATCTATGAATGTATCTATTAAATTGACAGTTGACTTATGCAACGAGCAGAATTTGAAGAATAGTTGAAATTCAAGAGAGTCTGGCTCTGAAAGCAACAACACAAAAAGAGGAGAAGAGTATGAGGGAAAATGTGATAAATAAAAACAGCACAGATGAAGGCAGGATAAAGAAGAATCGAATGGATGAGGTTGCAGTATTGATTCCGTGCTATAATGAGAGTAAAACCATTGAAAAAGTAGTAACGGATTTTAGGCGTGAGCTGCCCGATGCGGTAATTTATGTGTATGATAATAATTCGACGGATAACACAGTTGAAATCGCAAAGCAGGCAGGTGCAGTTGTTCGTCATGAATACCAACAGGGAAAAGGAAATGTTGTAAGACGAATGTTTCAGGAAATTGATGCACATTGCTATATACTGGTAGATGGAGATGATACATACCCAGCAGAGTCTGCTGGTGAAATGGTGCGTCTAGTAATGGAACATAATGCGGATATGGTAGTTGGAGACCGCTTATCATCAACCTATTTTGAGGAAAATAAGCGACCGTTTCATAATCTTGGAAACCGCCTCGTAAGAGGGATGGTATCGAAGTTTTTTCACGGAAGCATACGCGATATTATGACTGGATATCGAGCATTTAGCTATCGTTTTGTAAAGACATTTCCGATTCTTTCCTGTCGCTTTGAGATTGAGACCGAGATGAGCATTCATGCAATTGATAAGCGTATGCAGGTGGAAAATGTGATTATTCCATATCGTGATCGACCAGAAGGTAGCGTGTCAAAGTTAAATACGTTCTCCGATGGTTGGAGCGTGATTAAGACATTAATCCGTTTATTCCGTATTTATAATCCGTTTGCTTTTTTTGGTACAATCAGTGCAGTGTTGCTTCTTGTTGCGCTTGCATTATTTATACCAGTGCTTGTCACTTATTTTGAAACGGGTTTGGTGCCGCGTTATCCGACCTTGATTGTGAGTGGATTTTTGGCAGTTGCTGCGATACAGCTTACAGGAGTCGGCATTTCTTTGCAAAATATGCTCCATAAAAATCGGCAGGACTTTGAGCTTGAGCTGTATCATGCAGAAGTTCAAAAACGACAGGAAGAACGTTGACAAAATTTTTACTGGAAGAGTGCGTCCTCATTTGTTATAATGAGTCTTGCAAAGACAAACACATGGAGGACGCAAGATTATGAAAACGATGCAGGGAAAGAAAAACATTGTACTGATTGGAATGCCGGGAGCAGGAAAGAGCACAGTTGGGGTTGTGCTGGCAAAGAGACTTGGCTATCGCTTTCTGGATTCAGATCTTGTTATTCAGGAGCAGACAAAAAAGCTGCTTCATGAACTGATTACCGAGCATGGAGTAGATGGCTTTTTGAAAATTGAGGAAGATATCAATGCAGGGTTAGACTGTGAACAGGCAGTGATTGCAACTGGAGGAAGTGTAATCTATGGTGAAAAGGCAATGGAGCATCTGCGTGAAATTGGCTGCGTTGTCTACTTAAAGCTTTCCTATAAAGAAATTGAGGATCGTCTTGGCGATCTGACGGCGCGTGGTGTTGCATTAAAAAATGGACAGACGCTCAAAGATCTGTACAATGAGCGCTGTCCACTATATGAAAAGTATGCACATATCGTGCAGGAGTGTGATCACAAGCGTGTTAGAGAAATCGTTCAGGAGCTTGCGTCAAAAGCAGATGCGTAATTAACACTCGCATCCAATCAAAATACCGCCTTTTTCAGCGTAGTAGCTGCAGAGTCCGCGGCAGTGTCTAAACTGGACATCTGCCTGCGGATATTTTTTATAGATTTCTGCCTGAATGCTTTCTGCAAGTGCTGCATTTTCAATATGGCTGATGCGCACCTTGCCGCCGTGATAGCCGGCATTGCCTAACTGTTCCATGATAGAGGCAATAAGCTTTTTGGAGCTGCGGCATTTGCCAATTGGCTGAATGCGTCCCTCTTCGCTTGCTGTGTTAAGAATCGAAATGCCTAAGATGCCGATAGCAGAAGCAACTGCTTTGTTAATACGGCCATTTGCGGCAAGATTATGAAGAGACTTTAAGGCAAAGAACAGACGTGTTGTGTGAATATATTCATCAGCAATGCGAATTACTTCATCATATGATGTATCGGAAGCGACAAGTTCCTCAAGCTTTTCAATAAAGAGCCATAGTTCAGGTCCAGTAGTCAGTGTGTCAAAGATATGGATTTTTACTTCAGGATGCTGCTGCTCATAAATAGACTTTGCGGATAATGCAGAGTTGAGCGTTCCGGAAAGTGCGCTAGTCATCACTGCAACGTAAATCACATCGGCACCCTCAAAGCAGCTTAACCAGCTTTCAATACTCGGGCATGCCGTGTAGGAGCGTCCCTTGTGTGCGGAAAGATAATCTATCATCTCGCGTGTATTCAGATTGGCGTCATCAAGAAATGAACGTTCATCTGTAGAGATTGTCAAAGGTGCTGTACGAAACTGACCATCTGCGCTGTCAAAAAGTTCGCAGGAAGAGTCGGAAATAATTCTGGTAATCATATGTCATAACCTCCATTGTTTTTGGAAAAAATATTATCTGGTTTTAAAAACTATATAATCTAGTAATAGTATAACAGATAATTATAAAAAAACAACTGGTAAATGACAAGAAAAAAGAAGATCACCCGTTTTGTGGGATGATCTTCTTTTTTTAAGTTATAAAGTGACAATGATTAACATTACTCACCAAAATATCTCTTTAACAGACCTGCGAATGCCTTGCCGTGACGAGCCTCATCGCGAGCCATCTCATGAACGGTGTCATGGATTGCATCAAGGTTAGCAGCCTTAGCACGCTTTGCAAGATCCATCTTACCAGCGGTAGCGCCGTTCTCAGCCTCTACACGCATCTGCAGATTCTTCTTTGTGGAATCGGTAACAACCTCGCCTAAAAGCTCAGCAAACTTAGCTGCATGCTCAGCCTCTTCGTAAGCTGCCTTCTCCCAGTATAAGCCGATCTCCGGATAGCCTTCTCTGTGAGCAACACGAGCCATAGCTAAATACATACCAACCTCAGAGCACTCACCCTGGAAGTTAGCTCTTAAATCAGCCATGATATCCTCGCTAGCACCCTGAGCAACACCTACAACGTGCTCAGCAGCCCAAGTTAAGTTCTCTTCCTGCTTAGAGAACTTGGAAGCCGGTGCCTTACATACTGGACAGAACTCTGGAGCAGAATCTCCTTCATAAACATAACCACATACCTGACAGACAAATTTAGCCATAATAGTAATCTCCTTTTCTGATAAAAATATTTATTGTTAATGTTGGCGGAAAAACCGCTTATTATTGTTTGTTACCATATCAATCAGGAACCGTGATAGGGGTCGGTGTCCTGATTGATAATAGTAATTGTTACTGATATGATAGTAACATAAACCCACAAAGCTGTCAAGAGCTTTTTAAAAAATATAATAAAAAAGTGTCCGGCTCGTGAAAAACATTACACCTGAGGGCTTTCGTAACATAGTACCGTGAACAGCAATTATTTTGCATCCTCTGCACAGCTTTTGCATACACCTTTAAACAGCAGGGAATGGCTTTCTACGATGCCATCAATATGTGCCTGTGCGAGCTGATTTAAAGAATCAAGTGCTGTCATTGGGACATCCTGAAGGCAGCCGCATTTGCGGCATAAAAAGTGATAATGAGGAACTACATTTGGGTCAAAGCGGTCAGATCCGTTATCCATCGGAATCCGCATCAGCTGACCATTTTCCTCAAGAACGCCTAGATTGCGATAGACAGTTCCGAGGCTGATATTAGGGTGTGTCTGGCGGAGCGCCTGATAAACAGATTCAGCACTTGGATGATCTGTGCGCCCTGTGAGATACTGAACAATTGCTTCACGCTGGCGGCTGTATTTTATCATAATTAAAATTCCCTTCTATGTAATAATAATTACTATTTTTGTTTTCATTATACAAAACTAAACATAAGATGTCAACTACTTTCGGGACTCAGAAATCTAATGCTTACAGTTCACGCTAGAAAAATATTTACAATAAAGCCCGAAGGCGAATGGGTGTCCAGTGAACTGTAACAATGCTTTTCGTCGCCGGACATTTGTGTGGAAAAAAGCATATGAATATGCTATGATAATTTTGAATAGTTGTTAAATAGTATTTATGCAAGAAAAGCAGAGGTGCGCGAATGAGACTGACAGGAATACATATTAAAAGCTTTCGTGCAATCCGGGATGTCACAATTGATTCAGTGGAAAATGCCCTGATTCTTGTTGGACAAAATAATACCGGAAAATCCACGATAATAGATGCGCTGCGTGTGGCGCTTGGAGATATTGCGATAACAAAAAAGGATTTCAACTGGGACGGCGGCAATATTGAGATTGCGCTTACACTTGAATTGACAAAGGACGATTTGAAGCGTCTTTGCCGAAGAGGAGTAATAAGCCGTTACAGAAAATTTGATTCTTGGCTTGAAGATTTTCAAAAGAAGCTGCCGTCGTTTGCACCAATGTTTGAAACTGACGGTGAATCGATAAATGAGCGCGGTGAGCTGTCTTTTTGCTTTATCGCAAATAAGGATGGCAGAAAGCGCTATTTTGACGGCTTTAAAAAGAACAATCCTTATATCGAAAAACTGCTTCCACGTATTTATAGTGTCAGTCCTGAACGAGATATTGAGCGGCTGCAAAGTGATCTGCTGCTTCTTCGTGAGGATTCGCTGATTTCTAAAATGCGAAGCGGCTGTTGTCTGTTTGAGGAGGCAAAGACATGTGATCATTGCTTTTCATGCATCGGCTATATCAATCAGAAAAAACCAATTGAGCTTGATGCATTTGAGGCATCTAAGCTTTTAGACTACAAGCTGTACCAGCTAAACCTTGAAGAATTTTCAAAGAGTGTAAATGAAAACTTTAAGAAAAACGGCGGCCAGGATGAGATTGTCTACTCCATGAATAGAAATGTTGAACAGATGCTTCAGGTTACAACAGAAATCTGTAGTAAGACACAAAGACAGACACATACGCTTAGCGAGATGGGAGAGGGAATGCGAAGCATCTATCTTTTGTCTCTTCTTGAAACATATACAGAGATGCAGGAGCAGCTGTCAAGCATACTGATGATTGAGGAACCAGAGCTTTTTCTTCATCCAACACTGCAGCGTGTGGCTGGTGAGATCTTGTACCGTCTGTCACGAAAAAATCAGGTTGTGTTTACAACTCATTCACCTAATCTTCTTGCAAACTTTAACAGCCGCGAAATTCGACAGGTAGTGCTTGATAAGCAGGGCCGTTCCATTGTGCGCGACAATACTGATATCAGTGTCATATTAGATGATTTGGGATATACGGCAACTGATCTGATGAATGTAAACTTTGTATTCATCGTGGAAGGAAAACAGGATAAAAACCGATTGCCTATTCTGCTTAAAAGATATTATTCTGAAATATATGATAAAGACGGCAATCTTTCGCGCATCGCAATTATTACAACAAACAGCTGTACAAATATCAAAACGTATGCAAATCTAAAATATATGAATCAGGTCTATTTGAAAGATCAGTTTCTAATGATACGAGACGGTGACGGAAAAGATAGACGAAAGCTGATAAGCCAGCTGTGTAATTATTACGAGGAGGCAGGAAAGCGCGACGTAGACCATCTGCCGAAGGTACGTCCTCAAAATGTGCTTGTGCTGAAATATTATTCATTTGAAAATTATTTCTTTAATCCAAAGATCATGGCACAGCTAGGTGTTGTCGAGTCAGAAAACGCATTTTATCAGACCTTCTACGAAAAATGGCAGGAATATTTATCGAGGCTTTCAAGCGGCCAAAAGCTTATAAGTGTAATGGGCCATGATCTGGCAGGACCAGAGGATGTAAAAGCACACATGGAAGAAATACGCATTTATATGCGCGGACACAACATGTTTGACTGCTTCTACGGTCGTTTCAAAAAAGAAGAAAATGAGCTTTTAAGCCGTTATGTAGCGTTGGCACCGCGAGAGGAATTTGCCGATATCCTCGATGCAATAGACCGTTTTGTATATTTTGAGAGCCGAAAGGTATGAAAACCTAGATTGCAGTTCATGGGGAAGGTTACGAAAGCCCTCAGGTGCAATGGTTTCGTCGCCGGACCAAACTCCGCAGGTTCCTGTTATGCTCATTATTATTATACATTACATTGAAAGACCTGCTCCAAGTGTCCGGCTCGTGAAAACCATTCACCATCGGGCTTAGCTGTAAATATTGGCTTATCCATGAACTGTCATCCCTACGGGTAATATGTTACAAAACGCGAAAAGAAATACTTTAAAAAGCAATCAAAATATGGTAGACTGATAGAGAAGCACCAAAAGTTTTGGCTGCATGACAAAAAGTAAGTTAGTGTAAGTTAGGAGAAAGTTAGTAAATGGAAGAAATCAGCGAACACCGCATAGATAAGTGGGAAACACTTATGTTTACATACGAATCTGCGCTGAAAGAAATAGCAACAAAGATTGATATACTGAACAATGAATTTATCAAGATACATAATTACAATCCGATTGAGCATGTAACATCACGAATCAAGTCTTCGGAGAGTATTGTAAAGAAGTTAAAGCGCCATGGCCTTGAAGTTAATATGGACAACATGCAGAACTGTCTGAGTGATATAGCAGGCATCCGCATTGTCTGTTCCTTTACTTCTGATATTTACCGAATTGCGGACCGCATTAGCAGTCAGTCAGATATTCAGGTGCTGACCGTTAAAAATTATATCGCAAATCCGAAGCCAAATGGCTACAAGAGTTACCATATGGTTGTCTCGGTTCCAGTATATTTATCAACGGGACCAGTTAACGTGAAGGTGGAAATTCAGATTCGCACAATTGCGATGGATTTTTGGGCATCACTTGAGCATAAAATCCGCTATAAATTCGAGGGAAAAGCACCGCAGCATATCAATGAAGAGTTAAAAGCTTGTTCAGACATTGTAAATATGCTGGATGCAAAGATGCTTTCACTAAATGAAGAGGTGCAGGCATTGCCAAAGGTCGGCGTTGAGGAACAGCACGAGGAAAACGTCAGGATGCAGAAGATGTGGGAGGAGAATAAAATAGTAGACAAACTGCAGAAAAAATAATACATCAAAGCGTCTGAGCGTATGTTTTCTAAAAAATTGAGAACCCTTTCAAGGGAATCATCTATTAGAAAAGGAGATTGCATATGAATATTTTGTTTTATGGTACCAAAAAGTACGATGAAGAGTTTTTTGATGCGATTTTGCCAGAGTATCCAGAGCTTTCGATTCATTATCTGGAGGCAAATCTGTCACCAGAGACAGCAGCGTTAGCATCAGGCTATGAGGCGATCTGTGCATTTGTTAATGCTAATATCGGGGCAGAGACAGTTGAACAGCTGCATCGTCAGGGTGTTAAATTAATTTTAATGCGCTGTGCAGGCTACAACAATGTAGATCTGAAAAAGACAGCAGAGTATGGCATAAAGGTTGCACGCGTGCCGGGTTATTCACCAGAGGCTGTTGCAGAGCATGCGATGGCATTGGCGCTCACAGCAAATCGTCATACGCACAAGGCTTATATTAAGTGCAGAGAAAATGATTTCAGTTTAAACGGACTGATGGGTGTAGATCTTTATAAGAAGACAGCCGGAATCATCGGTACTGGAAAAATTGGTATGGCGATGGCGCGAATCTGCAGAGGCTTTGGCATGAGAGTGCTTGGATATGATCTGTATCCAAATCCTAATAATGATATCGAGTATGTAGCTCTTGATGAACTGTTAGCGCAGAGTGATTTGATTTCACTTCACTGCCCGTTAACTGAGCAGACACATCACTTAATCAATCGTGAGTCCATTGCGAAGATGAAGGATGGCGTAATTTTAGTCAACACGTCAAGAGGCGGTCTTGTTAATACAGAGGAGCTGATTGAAGGTATCAGAAAGGGTAAGTTTTTTGCAGTTGGCCTTGATGTTTATGAGGAAGAAAACGACAAGGTTTACGAGGATCTTTCGGGCACAATTCTGCAAAGCTCCACAATGGCAAGACTTTTATCATTCCCAAATGTCATGGTAACTTCTCATCAGGGCTTCTTTACAAGAGAGGCACTTGAGGCAATCAGTCGTATCACTCTTGAAAATGCAGCTGCATTTGAAAAGGGCGAGACGCTTGAAAATGAGGTAACAAAGTAAACTCTAAAAGCACAACATGGTATAATAGGCTGCCGAAATCCGGTAGCCTTTGATACAAATATACATAGACAAAACATGAATAAACACTAATCAGAAGGGCGGTAAGGAACGTTATGAAACTGTTAGAAGAAAGAATTCGCAAAGATGGTATTGTAAAGCCAGGAAATGTATTAAAGGTTGACAGCTTTTTAAATCATCAGATGGATATCGAACTGTTTTCAGAGATGGGAAAAGAATTTAAGAGACTGTATGAGGGTTGCCCAATCAATAAGATTCTCACAATTGAGGCAAGCGGCATCGGTGTAGCCTGTATTGCAGCACAGTATTTTCATGTGCCGGTTGTATTTGCAAAGAAGACTCAGAGCATTAATCTTGACGGTGATGTATACTCTACAAAGATTCAGTCTTTTACACACCGCAGAATCTATGATGTGATTGTTTCTAAAAAGTTCCTTTCCCCAGAAGATCATGTGCTGATCATTGATGATTTTTTGGCAAATGGATGTGCATTAGAGGGTCTGATTGATATTGTAAAAAGCTCTGGTGCTACAATCGAGGGTGTTGGTATTGCAATCGAGAAAGGATTCCAGAAGGGCGGCGATTTAATCCGCGGCAAGGGTATTCGCGTAGAGTCTCTGGCAATCGTTGATGGAATGAATGCAGAGACTGGAGAAGTTTTCTTCAGAGAGCAGTAATAAGAGAACAACAAATGAAACCCAGGGGATTCCTCTGGGTTTTACATTTGAAGCCATAATGCGAAGTGGTTTAAGAAAATAGCTATAAGAATAGCAGACAGAGGAAAAAAGATTATGAAACTTGTAATTCAAAGAGTAAATCATGCAAGTGTGACAGTAGAGGGTAAAGTAACAGGAGAAATCAAAAAAGGTTATCTTGTTCTTCTTGGCGTTGGACAGGGCGACGATGAGTCAATGGTGGAACGCTATGTAAAAAAACTTCATAAGCTGCGCATTTTTTCAGATGAAGAAGGAAAAATCAATCGTTCAATCGAGGATGTAGGCGGAGAGGTGCTTGTAGTATCACAGTTTACGCTGTATGCCGACTGCAAAAAAGGTAATCGCCCAAGCTTTACTAATGCAGGTTCCCCGGCAGAGGCAGAGCGCTTATACGAATATTTTTTAGAGGAATGCCGAAAAGAATTTGGCAAAGTCGAGCATGGTATTTTTGGAGCAGAGATGAAAGTATCACTCGAAAATGATGGACCGTTCACTGTAATCTGGGATAGCAGAGAATGGTAAATCTGTGAAAATTGAATGAAATTTTACTCAATTGGTTTTCAAACGCATAAATTTGTGATAGAATGAATTTATGTCATTCAAAGAAAGGGAGTCCTGGCATTGAATCAGGACAGGTGAAGGTAATGAGAAGAAGATTTTTAGCAGCAGCACTCGGTATGAGCATGGCAGTAGCGATGACTCCTGCAGCAGCATTTGCAGAGGAGACAAGCACAGAAGAGGTAACTGAAGTTGAAACAGAAGAGGAGACTGGTGCTGAGGAAGAATCAAGCGAAGCCGAGACAGAGGCATTTGATTATAGCGAAGGCTATGATGAAAAGGGATTTTTTGAAGGTGTAAAGGCACTTGATTATGTAACTTTGCTTGATTATTCACATATGGATCTGTCAGATGAAATCCTTCCATCTGATGAGGCTGTGCAGAGTCAGATTGATAAGACATTAAGCTCTTATACAAAGACAAACCAGATCACTGATGCAGATCGTCTGATCGAGGATGGTGACACTGTAAATATTGATTATGTAGGTTCTGTTGACGGTGTTGAGTTTGAGGGCGGAAGCACAGATGGAAAAGGTGCGACAGTTACCATTGGCGTAACAAGCTATATCGATGGATTTTTAGATCAGCTGATCGGTCATGCACCGGGCGAGAACTTTGATATCAATGTTACATTCCCGGATCCATATACCAATAACACAGATTTAAGCGGCAAGGATGCTGTTTTCAATATCACTATCAACTACATCGAAGAGAAGATAACACCAGAGTTTGATGATGATTTTATTGCTGAAAATCTGCCGGATTATGAGAGCGCAGATGCATATCGTCAGAGCATCTATGACAATCTGTACAAGCAGAACATGTATAATGCACTGTTCCAGTATGTAGTAGAAAATTCCGAGATCAAAGATGTACCGGAAGAAGTTGTTGATACAGTTTACAATGAGCGTTATCAGTATTATACTTCTATCGCATCTATGTACGGTGTAGGAATTGATGCTTTCTTATCTGCAAATGGACTTGATGAAGATTCCTTCAGAGAAATGTGCAAGACATATGCAGGAAACTATCTTGTACTGCAGGCTGTTATGGAAAATGAAGGCTGGGAGATGACAGCAGATATTGCAAAGGAATCTTTAAACTTTACTGATGAGGATTACGAGAAGGCTGTTGGCGTTTATGGTGAGCCATATGTACTGTTTGCAGCAAGCACTGATTATGTGTTAGGAAAGCTTTCAGAGAACGTAACCTTAGTCGAGATGGAAGAGGAGTCCTCTGAAGAAGTTTCAGAAGAAGTTTCAGAGGAAGCATCTTCTGAGGAGGTTTCCACAGAGGAAGTATCTTCTGAGGCAGAGTAAACATTTTTTGTAGACAGGATAATAACAAAGATCATTGTCTGATTGATTACAAACAGGCAAAAAGCCTCGTTGGAGCGGCAAACGCTTCTTCGGGGCTTTAAAAAATGGTAACTATTCAGAGCCATGCAAAATTGCTTTCTGTGAATGCTTGCATTCAGACAGAATAGCAATTTTATATGGCGAGGTAACCACATGAGCAAAATAGAAGCATCGAAGATGCGATTTTGCGAATGGGGTTCTGAATAGTTAAAAAATGTTAAAAAGCGACAGGTTGGGGAGAAAAAAAGGAGAAAAATCATGGAAGAGAAGACAAAACCACAGGCAAGAACGCAGGATTTGGGCAAGGGAAGCATACCAAAACTTCTGGCACAGCTTGCGATTCCAGCTGTTGTCGCACAGATTGTTAATTTACTTTATAACATTGTAGACAGAATTTACATTGGACACATTCCGGGAATAGGTGCAGCCGCACTTACAGGTGTTGGATTATTTGCACCGATTTTAATGCTGATAAACGCGTTTGCTATGCTGTCTGGTTCAGGCGGAGCACCAAGAGCAGCAATATTCATGGGAAAGAAGGACAATGAAACAGCAGAAAAGATCATGGGAAACTGCTTTTCGTTGATTTTACTTTTTGCAGTTGGACTTACCGTTCTATGCTCTATTTTTGCACCACGGCTTCTTCGTTTGTTTGGTGCGAGTGATGCAACGCTTCCGTATGCAGTTGAGTATGCACGAATTTATATTTTTGGAAGTATTTTTGTGCTGATTGTTCTTGGAATGAATCTATTCATCACAACACAGGGCTTTTCTAAAATCAGCATGATGACGACTTTGATTGGTGCAGTCATTAATGTTATCCTTGACCCGATTTTTATATTTGTGCTTGATATGGGTGTGCGCGGTGCAGCAATCGCGACTGTTTTAAGTCAGGCAGTCGGCGCCATCTGGGTGCTTCGTTTCCTGACAGGAAAGAAGACAATCCTTAAATTAAAGCTGTCTAACATGAAGCTGGACCCGAAGGTATTTGGACCATGTCTTGCGCTTGGTATTTCAAGCTTTGTAATGATTTCTACAGAGAGTCTTTTGTCCATCAGCTTTACATCAAGTCTTGCCCGTTATGGCGGTGATGTGGCAGTTGGTGCGATGACCATTATTACAAGTGTGAATCAGCTTATTACGATGCCTCTGCAGGGTATCTGCCAGGGTGGTCAGCCAATCATAAGCTATAATTTCGGAGCCGGAAACAAGGATCGTGTAAAGAAGGCCTTCTTTACTCAGTTTTGCGTATGCGTCACCTTTACTATTGCTGGATGGCTCATTATGATGATCGCGCCGCAGCTTTTTGCAGGCTTGTTTACATCAGATACGACATTAGTAGATTTCACATCATGGGCGCTTCACATTTATATGGCAGGTATATTCTCACTTGGCTTCCAAGTAAGCTGTCAGCAAAGCTTCATGGCACTTGGTCAGGCAAAGGTTAGTCTTCTTCTTGCCTGCTTAAGAAAAATTGTGCTGCTGATCCCACTTATATTTATTTTGCCATGCTTCTTGGCAGACAAGGTATTTGCTGTCTTTTTAGCAGAGCCAAT
Organism: uncultured Lachnospiraceae bacterium; assembly: GCA_934292725.1. Lineage (GTDB taxonomy): Bacteria > Bacillota > Clostridia > Lachnospirales > Lachnospiraceae > Anthropogastromicrobium. Next base: position 56,307 of record CAKQXY010000005.1, on the reverse strand, counting down.
CAGCGATATTTTGGCAGCAATTGTAACGACAATTACATTCTTAACACGCTTTGATAAGATTCTTGAAGCTGGTGCGCAGGTAAAAAAAGGTGATTGATAAAATTTCGCTCCTGTGTTAACATAAAAAAACAACAGGGAAAACAAAAGCGGGAGGAAATCGAAATGGTTACTTTAAAGGAAATTGCGCAGCACTGCGGTGTTTCAGTTACAACTGTGTCAAATATTGTAAATAACAGTCCTAAAAAGGTCAAGGACGAGACACGTAAAAAAGTAATGGATGCGATTGATGAGCTTGGGTATCATCCAAATTACTTCGCGCAGGGGTTGCGCAGACAGCGCACTCAGACAATTGGTGTAATCACAGAGGATCTCTCACAGTTTACGACGCCGGAGATTGTCGAAGGCATTATGAAATATTGTGAAGAGAAAAAGTATCGTGTCCTTTTACAGAATCTTAGGCTGTATGCAAGGTGGCAGGATAAATGGTACAATGATGAAACGTTAATCCATAGTGTATTAGATCCGGCCATGAAGGAGCTTGCCAGCATTAAGGTAGATGGACTGATTTATGTGGCAGGTCATGAGAGAGAGATACATTTGTTTGAAGAAAAAACAGATATGCCGCTTGTTTTAGCTTATTGCTGCTCAGATGAAAGTATGACTTCTGTTGAGATTGACGATGAGGAAGGCGGCTATCAGATGGTGCGCTATATTTTATCGCAGGGATACAAAAAGCTGGGAGTAATAAGCGGACGCGCCGACAATATTCATGCAAAGCGCCGTCTGCTTGGCTGTCAGCGAGCACTGTTTGAAGCTGGTATTTTGTATAATCCGTCATGTGTTCTTGATGCAAATTGGGAGCCTGAAAAGGCATATGCGATGACCGAAAAGTTAGTGAAGGCTGGTGTAGATGCGATTTTTTGTATGTCAGACTGGATGGCAGGCGGTGTGTATAACTGCGTTCATGATATGGGACTAGAAGTGGGAAAGGATATTGCTGTCACTGGATTTGATAATGATAAGATTGCAAATTGGTACATTCCCAAGATGACAAGCAGCCGTCTTCCTCTTCTTGAGGTTGGAACAGAATCGGCAAGATTGTTGTTTGAAAAGTTAGAAAAGCAGGACAGTGATGATAATGGAGCCGATAGTGATACGGTAAAGCACATTAAAATTCCATGTGAGATAAAAATACGTGAGTCAGTTCCAAAAAGAAATGAGTAATAGTAAAAACGTTAAATAAATTAGAGGAGCAGTCAGTAAGACTGCTCCTTTTTACGTGATTTTGCAAACTGGGATCAGAATAGTTAGTATTTTATAAAAACAAAACATAAAAGAGTAACGTTAAACAAACAGTAAAATCGTAAAATAACATGAAAAAACAGGCTGAATACATAAAAAATATAAAAATAAATGTGCAAAATAGATAAAGATAGAAATAAAATTAAATTAGGTATTGACAAAATGTCTGTAAAGTGATAAAACGTAATCAACAAAAGGAAAAACGTTAAACCAAATAAAAAGGAAAGGTAGTGGAACAGTTGGGAAAGAAAAAGATGACGAAAAGAAAATGGAAGTCCATACGGTTGTTTTTGTATGTAGCACCTTTCATTGCGCTGGTACTTATATTCAGTTACTATCCGTTGTATGGATGGATTTATGCATTTTATGATTATCGTCCGCCGAAGCCATTTTCTGAGGCACAGTTTGTTGGCTTAAAATGGTTTAAGTCATTGGTTGAAAACGATATTAAGATCAAGCAGATTGTTCAAGTGTTAAAAAATACATTTGCGATGAGTGCGTTAACACTTGGTACATCATGGCTTCCAATGCTGTTTGCTGTATTTTTAAATGAGATTCGCTGCGTGAAGTTTCGTAAGTTTGTCCAGACTGTTACCACACTTCCAAACTTCGTCAGCTGGGTTCTTGTATACTCAGTTGCATTCAGCTTGTTTAACAGTACAGGTATGGCAAATACACTGTTGATGAAGCTTGGATTTACAACAGAGCCAATTTTGTTTTTACAGTCCACAAAGCATGTTTGGTTTACTCAGTGGCTGTGGCTGACATGGAAGAATCTTGGCTGGGCGGCAATTATGTACATAGCAGCAATTTCTGGTATTGATGATGAGCTGTTTCAGGCAGCAAAGGTTGACGGTGCAAACCGTATGCAGCTGATTCGTCATATTACGATTCCAAGTTTGATTCCGACTTATTTTGTTTTGCTGATGATTAACATTGCAAACTTCTTAAACAACGGAATGGAGCAGTATTACGTATTCCAGAATGCATTTAACAAACAGTACATTCAGGTACTTGATCTTTACGTATATAATACTGCAATGGGAAGCGGAAGCTATTCCGTATCTGTTGCAATCAGTATGTTAAAGAGTGTAGTCAGTGTGATTCTTCTTGTAGGCGCAAATGCCTTCTCGAAGAAGGTACGCGGCGAGAGCTTTATCTAACTTGGATCGGAGGGCAGCTTAGATGAAAAAGAAACAAATTCATCAACATAAGACAAAGATGAAGGAAAGCTTCGGCGACCGTATGGTCGGTGTTGTCTGTTATATCATATTCAGCCTGTGCGCGCTGGTCTGTGTATATCCGTTTTACTACATCTTTATCAATACAATCAGTGCAAATGATTTAAGTGCCAGAGGTGTGATTCTTTTCTGGCCGAGAGGAATCCATTTTCAAAATTATGTGAGCGCACTAAAGATTGACGGTTTATTCCAGGCAGCAAAAATTTCTCTTGGAAGAACAGCAATCGGAACATTTTGTACAGTAGGTGCATCAGCATTCTTAGGTTACATGTTTACTCAGGAAGATATGTGGCACAGAAAGCTCTGGTACAGACTTTTAGTTGCAACGATGTACTTTAATGCAGGAATTATTCCATGGTTTTTGACGATGAAAAACCTGCATCTTACAAATAACTTTCTTGGTTATATTTTGCCGGCAATTGTTTCTCCATTTAACATTATTCTGACAAAGACGTTTGTGGAGTCTGTTCCGAAGGAACTTCAGGAGGCAGCAGAGATTGATGGTGCAGGAACTATAAAAATATTTTTGACGATTATGATTCCTGTTATTAAGCCGATTATGGCAACAGTTGCTATTTTCTCAGCAGTTAATCAGTGGAATGCATTTCAGGATACACTTCTTTTAATGACAGATACGAAGCTGTATCCGCTGCAGTTTATCTTGTACCAGTATTTGAATCAGGCAAGCTCCTTAAAGGCACTGGCAAACAGTTCTGCAAGCTCAGGCGCTATGGCAGCTGCTTCTGCAACAGCACAGACAGCGACGAGCGTGCGTATGACTGTTACGATTTTAGTTGTTGCACCAATCATGTTTGTATACCCTATTTTCCAGCGATATTTTGTAAAGGGTATTATGGTAGGAGCAGTTAAGGGCTAAAGGGTTAAAAGGAAAAATCAAAGTAATAGGAAATTAAAGAAAGATTAAAGTGAAAATCAAAAAGGAGGATTTTACTATGAAAAAGAAAAATGTAGCAAGCATGGCAATGGCAGCGATGATGGCAGCAGGTGCACTTCCAATGAATGCGTGGGCAGCACCAGAAGTGAATCATGATGAAACCTTGACAATCGAAGTTTACGATGTAGCAGCAAACTATCAGGGTATGCAGACTGGATGGTACGCAAAGGAAATCAAGGATCGTTTCAACATCGAGTTGAACATCGTTGCCCCACAGGTATCTGGTGATGCAGCATCTCTTTATCAGACACGATGTGCATCTGGTGATCTGGGTGATATTATTATTCTGGATAATGCGGACATGCAGGACTGTGTTGATGTAGGTCTGATCGCAGATATCAGCGAGGATCTTCCAAATTATGAGAATCTCATGAAATATGAAGAGCAGATTAGTCTGTTTAATGATGCGATAAATGAAGTAATCGGAAAGGAAGGCGTTTATGCAATTCCGGCAGAGATGAACTCCAATGGACCGACTGAGTACAAGGAAGACACTGTATATACAATGCCAAGACTTGAGTGGGATCATTATGTAGAAGTTGGCGCACCAGAGATGAAAAATCTTGACGATCTGTTAGATACCTTAAAGAAGATTCAGGATGCTTATCCGACAAATGAGGCTGGAGATAAGACATACGCACTGAGCTTATGGCCAGATTGGGATAACACAAGTATTGAGAATGTAAATCAGCTTACAAAGTGGTATGGTCAGGAAGTAAATGGTTCTATTTTACTGGGAACAGATAATTCCATCACACCATTAACTGATAAAGACGGCGCTTACTATAAGATGTTAAAGTTCTTATATAAGGCAAATCAGATGGGACTGGTTGACCCAGATTCCGCTACACAGGACTGGAATGCAGCATGTGACAAGATGCGTCAGGGAAGAGTTCATCTGTTCTGGTACAACTGGCAGTATGGTTTCTGGAATTCACCAGCTAAGGGCGAGGCTCGTCAGAATTATCGTGGTATTCCGCTAGAAGATCTGAATATTTATCAGGCATCAGATACCTACTATGGCGATGGCCGTGCATGGGCAGTTGGTTCTAACGTGTCAGATGAAGATAAGGCGCGTATCCTTGAATTTATGGATTGGCTTTGCTCACCAGAAGGTCTGACTATGCAGCATATTGGTCAGGAAGGCTTTATTTATACTGTAAATGATGATGGTACATATACACTGACAGATGCTGGTATGACAAGATTTGCAGATGATCCTCAGGTACCAGAAGAACTTGGCGGTGGTTCCTGGAATGATGGAAACAATCAGGTAAATCAGTGGCTTGTTGCAAGTATTGAGATGAATCCAGAAACAGGAGAGACATTTGGAAGTGATTACTGGGCATCCTTCCTTGAAAAAAATAACACAACAACAAACAAAGAGTGGAGTGAGAAGTTTGGTTCTGAAACTGAAGTTTCATATCTGGAGGAAAATGGAATGCTTAATCCTGTTCCGAGTGTAAACCTTGTACTTCCAATTGATACAACTGATATCGCGCTGATCAGAAGTCAGTGTGGCGATCAGATCAAGGCAACATCTTGGCAGGCAATCTTTGCATCAGACGATGCCGAATTTGATAAGATGTGGGATGAAATGTGTGTTACACTTGAAGGTCTTGGATGGGACCAGCTTGTTGAGTTTGATACAGATAAGTATCAGGCAATAGTAGATGCAAGAGAGGCAGCAGTAGCAGAGTAAATGAAAATGACAGTCAGTGTTCTGTACTGTATAAGTAAAGTGTTCTGAGGTCAAAGGGGAAAAAAGGAAAAGAAAAAGACAGACACAGCATGGATGATCTGGCGGGGAAAGGCAAGACTGCCATTCCCCGCTTTTTCTATAAGAAAAGGAGAGAAAATATTATGAAGCTTTATATTAACGAAAAAAATAGAAAAGGTCATATTGAGCCGGAGATTTACGGGCATTTCAGCGAGCATTTAGGCCGATGTATTTATGAAGGAATTTATGTGGGAGAGGATTCGCCAATCCCGAATAAAAATGGTATGAGAACAGATGTGGTGGAGGCTTTAAAGGAAATTAAGGTTCCTGTACTTCGCTGGCCGGGCGGCTGTTTTGCTGATGAGTATCACTGGATGGATGGTGTTGGTCCTAAGGAAAGCAGAAAGAAAATGATCAATACCCACTGGGGCGGTGTGACTGAGGATAATAGCTTTGGAACACATGAATATTTTGAACTGTGCGATCAGCTTGGCTGCAAAACATATGTTAACGGAAATGTTGGAAGCGGCAGTGTGCGTGAGATGAGCGAGTGGGTTGAATATATGACATTAGATGGTGTGTCACCGATGGCAGATCTCAGAAAGAAAAATGGCAGAGAAAAGCCGTGGAGAGTGGACTATTTTGGTGTTGGAAATGAAAACTGGGGATGTGGTGGAAATATGACACCAGCTTATTATGCTGATCTGTATCGCCGCTATCAGACTTATATCAGAACATATGACAGCAAGAATCCAATTTTTAAAATCTGCGGCGGTGCGAATGCTGATGATTATAAGTGGACAGAGGTGGTGCTTCGCGAATGTTTTGCAGAACCGGCACCAAAAGAAGTACATGGCATGATGGATGGTCTGTCTGTTCATTATTACTGTGGCGCAGAAAAGGGACTGCATAAGGGAAGTGCAACAGACTTTTCAGAGGATGATTACTGGTACACAATGAATCGTGCTCTCGGCATGGATGAGCTGATTTACAGACATGGTGCAATTATGGATCAGTATGACCCAGATAAAAAAATCGGTATGATGGTAGATGAATGGGGCTGCTGGCATGATGTAGAGCCGGGAACAAATCCGGGATTTTTGTTCCAGCAAAGCACAATGAGAGATGCACTTGTAGCAGGAGCTACATTTAATATTTTCAATCGCCATTGTGATCGTGTGAAGATGGGATGTATCGCACAGATTGTAAACGTGCTTCAGTCAGTCATTTTAACAGATGGACCAGAAATGATTCTTACACCGACCTACCATGTGTTCCATATGTATCGTTTCCATCAGAACGCTGAGCTTTTAGAAAGCTGTCTGTCTGAGACAAAGAAGGTAGGAAATGATAAGTATCAGATGGATAACATTCAGCAGTCAGTATCACAGGATAAAGATGGCGTAATTACCATAACACTTGTCAATACATCACTTGAAGGTGAGGAGACTATCGAAGCTGTTTTGATGGAAGAGACACCGACTAAGGCAGAGGGCTTTATTCTTCACGGCGGATTAAATGATTACAACGAGTTTGGAAAAGAACCAGTTTTATATGAGAAGCCGCTTGATGTGCAGCTGACACAGCGCGGTGTGAAGTTTGTGGTACCGGCATGCTCAGTTGTGACGGTGCGTGTGAGGGAATGAGATGCTGATTGCAAAACCAAGAGTAAGTGAACAGATTATACAAGAAATCAGACAGAAAAATACATTGCTCTTGCTATCACAGGCAGGTACAATTCGATTTATACCGATGTCCGATTGTGCAGTGCGAATTATCTGTACGAAAGTGGACTGTAAGGATACAAAAGAACCGATTCTGCCGAAGGAATCCTTTGCACAATGGTCATTTGCAGAAGATGACCAATACATTTCTATTAGGCTTGCAAAGCTTACGATAAAGATAAATAAGAAAACCGCTTCCATTTCTTATTATAGACCAGATGGCACACGTTTGCTGAAGGAGCGAGATAGGGATAGTCGAACGATGGAGGCGTTCCAGTCTTACCGTATGGAGCAGGCAGGAAAGATTACGCATATTCAGACAGCAGATGGTGTGAAACAGTTTGTAAAGGATGCCGTTCGTGTGCCCGATAAGCAATTATATCATACTAGGATGCATTTTGAGTGGCAGCAGGGGGAGGCGCTGTACGGACTTGGCCAGCATGAGGAGGGCGTGCTTAATCTTCGCGGTAATCAGGTGTATCTTCATCAGGCAAATCGAAAGATTGCAATTCCGCTTTTGGTGTCAAGTCTTGGATATGGCATTTTAATGAATACATCGAGTACAATGATTTTTAGCGATACAGAGTACGGTTCATATTTGTATACTGAAGCAGTACCGCAGCTTGATTTCTATTTTATTAATGGTGACGGAATGGATGGTGTTGTCCGTGAGTACAGAAGGCTTACGGGAAAGGCATCAATGCTTCCGCGGTGGGCATTTGGCTATCTGCAGTCACAGGAGCGCTATGAGTCTCAGGAGGAAATTTGCCAGGTGGCCAAAGAATACCGAAGGCATGGTATTGGTTTGGATGGTATTGTATTAGATTGGTGTTCTTGGAAGGACGGAATGTGGGGACAAAAAAGTTTTGATCACAGCCGTTTTCCAGATCCATCAAACATGATTCAGACACTTCATGATGAGGATGTTCACTTTATGATTTCAATTTGGCCGAATATGGATCCAAAGTGTGAAAATCACAAAGAAATGAAAGAAAAGAATTTGCTGCTTCCATTTTCAGATATTTATGATGCAAGGAATGAGCAGGCAAGAAAATGCTATTGGGAACAGGCAAAACGAGGATTATATCAGTATGGTGTAGATGCATGGTGGTGTGATTCAAGTGAGCCATTTACACCTGAATGGAGTCATACAGAACGCGTGGAGCCAGCTTTACAGTATGAAGAATATAAGAGGACGGCAGGGGATTATCTTGGAGAGGAGCATACGAATGACTTTGCACTGTATCATGCAAGAGCTGTCTATGAGGGACAAAGAAGTGAGGAAAAAGGCAGCGATAAGCGTGTCTTTAATCTTACGAGAAGCGCATGGACAGGTCAGCAAAAATATGGTGCTGTTATGTGGTCAGGAGATACTGCAGCCAGTTGGGAGACTCTTCGGCGTCAGATTCCAGCGGGACTGAATTTTTGTGCTAGTGGATTTCCATACTGGACAGCAGATATCGGTGCGTTCTTTGTAAAAAGAGGAGATTACTGGTATTGGGATGGTGAGTATGATGATACCGTCGAGGATCCGGCATATCTTGAATTATATACGCGTTGGTATCAATGGTGCTGTTTTCTTCCTATATTTAGAGGACATGGTACAGATTGTCGACGTGAACTGTGGAATTTTAAGGGAGCAGATGGTGTATTTTATCAGGCTATGCTTCGAGCAAATAAGCTTCGGTATGAACTTCTTCCTTATATATATTCGACAGCAGGAAAGGTATGGCTGTATGATGCATCTATGATTCGTATGTTGGCCTTTGATTTTCCAAAAGATGCTAAGGCACTTGAGATTACAGACCAATATTTATTTGGAGAGAGCCTGATGGTATGTCCTGTGACAGAAACCATGTATTATAAGAAGAGTGCGACAGGAACAGAAAAGCAGGAAAATCCGAGTAAAGTTCGTAATGTATATTTGCCAGAAGGCTGCGGATGGTATGATTTTTGGACAAATACGTATTATGAGGGTGGTCAGTGGATCGAGGCAGAGGCACCGATTGAGCGTATACCATTGTTTGTAAAAGAAGGAAGCATTTTGCCAATGCAGCAGCCAGTGAATAGTACGGCAGAGACAGTAATGCCAGATAATCTCACATTTACTGTGTATGCCAAAAAAGACTGCAGCTATGAGCTATATACAGATGACGGTGATGGATATGCGTATGAGAATGGTGCGTATACGCTAGAGACCTATATGTGGAATCAGAGCGAACAGATTCTTAGAGATAGCAAGGGCAGGGAAGTGGATCGTTTTCGTGTAAAAGTTGTTTCTGCTTATGGCGAAGTCTCAAAGTGAACTTGTAAAAAAAGCCATGGCCAAGTGATATTTTGTGAAAAAATAAAATTAAGAAAGGTTGGTATTAGATTTATGAAAAAACAGGCATTTAATCCATATCTTCCGTCATGGGAATATATTCCAGATGGAGAACCATATGTATTTAATGGACGTGTGTATGTTTACGGATCGCACGATTTTTACAATGGATATGTATTTTGCATGGGCGACTATGTATGCTGGTCTGCTCCAGTAGATGATCTGGGAAATTGGCGATATGAGGGCGTGATTTATAAAAAAACACAGGATCCGGAAAATCCAGATGGAACGATGTGTCTGTACGCTCCTGATGTCACAGTTGGACCAGATGGAAGATATTATTTATTCTACGTGCTTGATAAGCTTCCGGTTGTATCAGTTGCAGTTTGTGATACACCAGCAGGAAAATATGAATTTTTAGGATATGTTCATTATCCAGATGGTACTCGTCTTGGTGAAAAAGAGACAGATGAGCCACAGTTTGATCCAGGTGTAATCACAGAGGGAAATCAGACCTATCTGTACACAGGTTTTTGCGGAATTGGGGATAAGTCGAGAAGCGGCGCGATGGTGACAATCCTTGATAAAGATATGCTGACCGTGAAGACAGCACCGAAAATTATTGTGCCGGGAAGTGAGTACAGCAAGGATACGCCATATGAGGGTCACGCATTTTTTGAGGCTCCGTCTATTAGAAAGAGAGGCGACACATATTACTTTATTTATTCGTCTGAGGTTATGCATGAGCTTTGCTATGCGACGAGCAAGGAGCCTACGGGCGGCTTTAAGTATGGCGGCGTGATTGTAAGTAACTGTGATCTTCATATTGATACATATAAGCCGGCAGATATGCCAACTGCATATGGTGCTAACAATCATGGAAGTATGGTTCAGATTGGAGATGACTGGTATATTTTCTATCACAGACATACAAACGGTACGTGGTACAGCAGACAGGGATGCGCAGAGCGCCTGACATTTGGTGAAGACGGAAGTATTTTCCAGGCAGAGATCACTTCATGTGGATTAAATGGTGGACCACTAGTTGGAGAAGGCTATTATCCGGCATATTTGGCATGCAATTTATTTACAAATGAACCTTCTATTTATGTAGATGAACGTTTTCCTAAAATCATGCAGGATGGAAGAGATGGTGATGAGGATCCGGCATATCTTGGTGCAATTGTGGATGGTACAACAGTTGGCTTTAAATATTTCGATATGAAGAACATTCATCAAATTTCGATTGATGTTCGTGGTTATATAAAGGGAAGCTTTGAAGTAAAAACTGCATGGGATGGCAAAGTGCTGGCACAGATTCCGGTAGAGTACACGAATGTATGGAAACATTATAGTACACCAGTTGATATGCCAGACGGTGTGCAGGCACTTTATTTTACATTTAAGGGAGAAGGAAAGGGTTCACTTAAGGGCTTTTATCTTGAACACTAATGATTTCTGTGAAAGAGCGTTATAATCAAAACAGCGTTTTAGAGAGGAGAAGATCAATGATTCGACAAACAAAAACAGAAAATGGTCTAGTGCGCGGTATTGAGGCAGCCGATCCGCGTATTACAGCTTTTCGCGGTGTTCCGTTTGCTGCACCGCCTACAGGGAAGAATCGCTGGCGCGCACCTCAGCCATGTGAGAATTGGGAAGGAGTAAAGGATTGTGCACGCTTTGCACCGATTTCTGTGCAGGATACGCCAGGCATAGGTGATTCTCTATACAATAGAGAGTGGCATGTTGACCAGGATGTGCCTATGGATGAGGATTGTCTGTATTTAAATATCTGGACAGGAGCAAAAAGCGTGGATGATAGACGTCCAGTTCTTGTTTGGTATTTTGGAGGCGGCTATCAATGGGGCTATACAAGAGAGATGGAGTTTGACGGAGAGCGCCTTGCAAGACAGGGAGTTGTTGTTGTCACTGTCAATTATCGTGTGAATGTATTTGGCTTTTTGTCACATCCTCAGCTGACAAAAGAGCAGCCAGAAGCACCGTCCAATTTCGGAAGCCTTGATCAGAAGGCAGGTCTTGAGTGGGTTGTCAGAAATATTGCTAATTTCGGAGGTGATCCAAATAAGATTACAATTGCCGGACAGTCGGCAGGCGGTGCAAGTGTAATGTCGCAGCTTGCATGTGAAGAAAATGAAGGAAAAATTTCCGGTGCGCTTGTGATGAGTGGTATGATTGGAAGTCCTTATGAAAAGATACGTTTTGGCACGCCGACACCTTTAGCTAATGCAGAACAGATCGGAAAAGACTTTTTTGAATTTCTTGGCGTAAAAACCTTAGAGGAAGCAAGAGCACTTGATGCATTTGAGATTCGTGATAAGTATTCTGATTTTGCAAAGGATCATCCGCGCATGTATACTGTGCTTGACGGTGTATTCTGCAAGGAAGACCCATACAAAAAGATGCTTGAAGGAAGAAGCCTTTTAGTGCCTCTTATGGCAGGAAACACATCAGATGAGTTCTTAAATCACATTGAAGCTAAGGACGGCGAACAGCTTTTGAAAAAGGCGGAGGAACTTTTTAAAGATAAGGCAGATCAGTTTTTGTCATTTGAAGAAAATAAAAAGCAGACACCAGAGGGCTTTTCGCCTGTCAGTGGAATTGAGTACAGCGTAAAGCGAGCATTTTTATCAAGAAAAGATAAGGGCTGTAATCAAAACAGCTATTATTATCGTTTTGATGCTGATATTCCAGGATGGGACAATGCAGGCACATTCCACTCGTGTGATTTATGGTTTTTCTTTGAGACACTTGCCAAATGTTGGCGTCCATTTGACGGCCATCACTATGATCTGGCGCGTCAGATCAGCAGCTATTTTGTCAACTTTATTAAAACTGGCAATCCAAATGGAAATGATTACAATGAAAATAAGCTTCCAGAGTGGAAGCCATACTGCGATGAAGATCGCTATGAAATGAATTTTACAAAAGATGGCGCAGCAGGTGGAAGTACAGAGACTGAAAGAATGCGCTTTTTGTTAGATCAATAAAATCTGCCGCAGAATGCGGCAATGGAGAAAAGATTGTCTGACTATATTTGACCAAAAAATTTAACAGAGAGCCATAGGGGCAGAAAACGCAGCACATTAGTGCGTTTTCTTACCACTATGGCTCTTTTTTTGACTTGATCTTAAAATATATGAACTTAAAAAATATGAAAACAATACAATATGCATGATTTTTGAAGGATTTTCAAAGTATTTTTGGTTGAAAAAAGGTAGCGCAAATGCTAATCTTCTGCTATCAGAGCGAAGGAGGTTGGACAATGAATACAAAGATAGCGGCAAAAAAAAAGAAAGGATTGATACAAGAGCTAAAAAAGAGATGGTTCTTTTATCTAATTCCGTTGCCAGGAATTATTTACCTGATTTTGTTTTGTTACATACCAATGGCAGGATTATATGTCGTATTTGAGCGATATACCTATCAAGGTGGACTTTTTGGAAGTGAGTTTGTAGGACTAGCAAACTTTAAATTCTTCTTCATGAATATAAAGAATGCACTTAGAGCAACCAGAAATACACTTGTGATAAATGGTGTGAGTATAATCCTTGGAACAGTTATCAACGTGGCTTTGGCAATTGCAATTAATGAGATTGGATCAAAGCGATTTCGAAAAGTTACTCAGACTGTGATGCTCTTTCCTTATTTTATATCGTGGATTATTATTGGAATGGTTGTGCTTGCTTTACTTGATGAGGATGCAGGTCTTGTTAATAGATTTTTGAATATGCTAGGTCTTGAGAGTGTGGAGTGGTATTCAAATGCAAAGTATTGGTGGCCGATTATGATAATCACTACGGTCTGGAAAGGTGCTGGATATGGTTCTATTATTTACTTTTGTGCACTCACAGGAATTGATCAGAGTTTATACGAGGCAGCTGAAATAGATGGAGCAGGCAGGTGGAAGCGAATTACTAAAATTACACTGCCACTGTTAAAGCCAAATATTATCATTATGTTTTTACTTAGTATAGGAGGAATCCTTTCAGGTAGTGTTGATCAGATTATGGGTATGACAAGCTTAAATCCATTTTTGCTTGAGACAACCGATACAATTGCAACTTTTGTGTATCGCTCAGCTATTGTAAATGGTCAGTTTGAATCAGCATCGGCAATCACTTTGTATCAGTCAGTCTTTGGATTTATATTAGTACTTAGTGCGAATCTAATAGTCAAAAAAATTCAACCAGATTATACACTATTTTAAGAAGGGAGTGAAAGGTGATGAAAAAAAGGGCAAAGGATATAGACGCACCATCAAGAAGGGCAAAAGAAAGTGTCATTTGTTATATATTAGTGGGGGTTGTGGCATTTACCTGCGTTTTACCATTATGGATTGCATTAGTTGCTTCGCTATCTGATGAGACAGAGATTGTAGAAAAAGGTTTTTCTTTGCTGCCAAGAAAATTTACATTGGAAACTTACAAATTCATTATTAAAAATAAAGGGGCAATGCTACTTAGAGCTTATGGAATGTCATTTGCAGCGACGATTCTTGGAACTGTGATTTCAACATCAATTATGTCATTGTATGCGTACGCAGCATCACAAAAAAAATCGGTATTTCGATTTGCTGGTGTATTGTCGTTTTTTGCCTGGTTTACAATGATTTTCAGCGGAGGTCTTCTTCCATGGTACATTCTTTGTACGAAATACTATAGATTGCAGAATAATATATGGGCGCTTGTACTTCCCTATGGAATGAATGTTTTTTATATGTTTGTTTTAAAAAGTAATTTTAAATCGGTGCCTGAGGAGCTTACGGAAGCTGCGAAGATAGATGGAGCTTCTGATGCAAGAGTATTCTTTACAATTGTGCTTCCACTTGCTAAGGTAGGACTTGTGAGTGTAATCCTTTTTATGACATTACAATTTTGGAATGATTTTTATTTGTCACTTTATCTTATAACAAAAACGGATCTATATACATTGCAAAAGCTTCTGTATAATATGATGTCAAATATTTCAGCACTGCTTTCGAATACAACATTGCAATCTGCTAGAGATCATATTGTGCTTCCGTCAAATACAGCGAGAATGGCAATGACAATGTTTACGGTGCTTCCAATTGCCGTATTCTTTCCACTGGCACAGAGATATTTTGTAAAAGGAATTACAATCGGTGCAGTGAAGGGCTGATGTTAATGTTGAGCTTATGATATATTTATTCGTGGCTTTTTACTGCGGATATGATATAAAAGAGTCTAGTATAGACTTAGGTGTAACAAATATTTTAAACATTGCGGTCTATCCGCAGCAGGAAACAAAACTGCAGAAAGAGAGGAAACTATGAAAAAGAGACTGACAACCGCTGCTATGGCAGCAACAATGGCATTTTCGACATTTGGAGGTATCAATGTATTTGCAAATGAGACAAAATCAGATCAGGAACTTGTTAAACTGAGATTGATTTTCTACGGTGATGCATCTTCAAGAAGAGACGAGTTTTTTAAAAATGAATTTCACGATGCTGTTCTCGAAGATTTGAATATTGATCTTACAGTTGAATTTTTGCCGTGGGGGTCAGATACTAGTGTTTCTACAATGTTGGCATCAGGAGAGAACTTTGCAATTGAATACATTGTTCAGAATTTTGATTGGCATACGAAGGGGTATTTAGCTACTATTGATGAAGAGCTGATTGAAGAATATCTTCCTGATCTTATTAAGGCTCGTGGAGAAACAAATGGATTTGATTGTGTAAAGTATAATGGTGAGATTTATGCAATTCCGTTTGGCAATAAACCTTATGCAGGATCCATGCAGATGTTCGATGTAAGAGGAGATATTTTAGATGAGCTTGGGGTAAAACCAGAAGAAATAACTACATTAGAAGATCTTGAAGGTTTATTTACTCAGGTGCAGGAAAGCTATCCCAATATGAGAATTCTTACGAATCCTGGATTTTTAGGTTATGCTTTATGGGCATATTGTGGCGAAGGAACAAGATCTTTGAATGCGGGAAATGATTTTGTATATGTAGACGAAGAGGAAGAGGGTGATACAGTCTATAGCTATTATGAATCAGAGGAATTTAAAAATCTTTGTGAGATTACCTCAAGATGGGCAGAAAATGGATGGATCAATAAGGATATCCTAACAAATCCGTCCCAGGGAGAAGCAGATTGGACAGCAGGAAACTGCTTTGCAAGAAATGGAATGGCAAGTGCACTTCTGTCATCATCTTTAAAGACTGCAGATCCAGATGCCTATGAGACACTGATTAAAATTGGTGATCAGGTCAATATCAAGACTAAAGATTACGATTGGGGTATTGCAATTTCAGCAGCAGATCAAGATAAAGTGGATCGCTGGTTACAGTTGTTTAACTGGATGTACTCCGATCAAGAACATTTTAATTTCTGTATTTATGGAGTAGAGGGCGAAGATTATGAGGTAAATGATGATGGAACAATTAACAAGCTTGTAAATGATTCGTTTATTGACAGTTGGTTTATGGAGGCAATTCCATACAATACCTATGATCCGTCTTTTAGCGAGGAGACAATTGAGAAGTACATGACATTTGATGAGGGTTCACAGCTGTCTAAGCTTTCGGGTTTTTCATTTGATACCACACCAGTTGCCGCAGAGCTTGCAATGCTGACATCAATTTATGATGAAAAGTTAAAGCCAATGACATTAGGTTTCCTTGACTATGAGGAAAATATTGACAAGGTTCTTCAGGAAATGAAGGATGCTGGCTTGGATACTTATGTTGCAGAGTATCAGAGACAATTTTCTGAATATTATGCAAGTGTTCATGCAGAGTAATGTTTTGCATTACCAAAATTAAATAAGATATGCAAGTACAGTGTGTTCTATGGTATAATAAAATATAGATACGCTTGATCGGGTGTTGCAGATTACACGATATTTGTAAAAAAACAAGATGGCCTTGAGGCAGGCAGAGGCACCAAGCAAACTGCATATTCGAATGAAACACTAAAATGAAATATGGCAAGCGGGAAAGGACGGATCGATATGAAATGGTTTAAAAGAAAAGCAAAATCAATCGTATCAAAAACGGTATTGGCCACGCTTGCCATATCACTTACTGCGCTTATATTGGTGTCGGTATTTATGTTTATGTGGTTTCGAAAAGAGATGATAAAGGATTATCGTCAACTTACTAAAACCACTATGGAAAACGTAGATTCAGCTTTTAGCCGTATCATAGATGATGCGAAAAATGTGACGGCTGAGTGGTTTTCTACTGCAGGTGGAACTGTTATGAGACTCGATCCAGATGCAGATTTTCTTGACTATATGTCATTTGTAAACAATGTGAAAAGTGTTATGCTTGGATCATCCTATATGCAGTCTTTTGGGATCATTAATAAGAACAAGGAGGTGTCGCTGTATTTAGCGACAGGAAGTTCAAAACCAGATGGTTTGGAACCTGTTTTGGCAAAACAGGTTATTGATAATGGAAGTAAAAACAAACCATTTGTATGGTCGATAAAGAAACAATATACGGAATCGGAGACGGTAAGTCTTCTTACAATTCCAATATCGGAATCTGTATTTGACAGCGAATACTATTCTGGAACAACTGTGTTAAATATTGATTTGGAAGAGTTGAAAAAAAGTCTTCTTTCAGAAAAGTCAAACGGTGACTTTAAGCTTATGATTCTTAATTCTGATGGGATCGTTGTATGTCATACAGACGACAGCGAGATAGGAAAAAATTATTCAGACAAGGAATGGGTAAAAAAGGTTTTCGCATCGAATACTAGCTTTGAGATGAAGGATGAAGGTCAGCGATGGGATTTTTTATCACAGAGTTGTGGTATAGATGGATATTTTATTGTGGCACAGTCAGATTACATTGCGCGCAATCTTAATATTAACTATATCATATATATACTGGTACTTGTCGTAATCGCAGCGGCAACGCTGATGATTGTTATGCAGCTTCTTGTTTCAAGAAGAATATTTGAACCATTGACACAGATGGTTGGAAGTTTAAAAAATACGCATCAGGTTGGAGAACTTGAAACTGAAGAAAATGAAGGAACAGACGAAATTGCATTTTTAAAACAATTTTATCAGGGACTTTCAAATAATATGGAAGCACTCAGCTTAAAAAAGAAACAGGATTTTATTGTGAAAAATATGCTTCTTGGCAGTCATCAGGAAGAAATTTCTGCTATGCTTTTACAGAGTGGAGTGATTTATTATAATACACCATATGTATTGGCAGTTGTCTATGTGGAAGGTACGGATAAGCAATCAAATTATTCAATGCAGGAATATGATATGTTAAGAAACATGGTAAGTGGTATTTATACATCTGTTCTTAGCGAATATGGTAAGTGTACATGCTTGGAGATGGGGCTTTGCAGGTTGTTACTTGTGATATCGAGAAATGTTGCATTAATACAAAATGATAATTCACTTTTTGATTTCATGGAGAAAGCGGAAGCTTCAGTTAAAAAGCTTGCCTCAGTGAGAAGCTTTTGCGTTAGAACGCAACTGCTGCGTGATGATGGCAGTCATTGCGTCGAAAATGTAAAAGTTTTGGAAGGCGCTCTTAGAACAAGGCTTATTCTGGGATGTACAGAAACCGTAATTTTGCCATCGGATTGTCCTGATGACAGCACAATAGATTCGCAGAACATACTGGGGATGGTAAAAGAGCATGATAAGCAAGGATATATTAATACATTTGAGGAATGGTTGCATACTTGCGAATACATGCAATACGAAGAATTTGTTGAAAAATTAAAGCAGCTAGCAGCACAGACATTGCGTGCATCCAAAACAGATCTTATCGAACTTGAGAAAATGGCCGATAAGATAATTGATCGAGATGGACTTGACGCATGGATAGAGCAGCTATACAGCAGAGCAGCTGATAGAACAAGTCGAATAGGAAGCCGTTCATCAACTGCAATGATGGAATTATCAATTGATTATATAAGAAATCATTATGATGATCCAAATTTGAGTGTCAATCTTTTGGCAGATCAATTAAATATCAGTACTGCCTATTTTGGAAAATTATTTACCGATTTTACAGGAACAAAAACGCTTGACTATATATTAAAAGTGAGAATGGAACAGGCTAGAGTTCTTTTGCTCTCGGAGCCAAGTCACAGCATAGCTCAAATCTCTACCGAAGTGGGATATAGCAATAGTACCTATTTTACAACGACCTTTAAGAAATATTATGGACTTACACCGTCGAGATTTAGAGATCTTATGCTGTCTGCTGAAACTTCACAAGAGGAAGAAAAAGTGTCTGATGGAATTAGTAGATGAAGTTGAGGAGGACGATATACTGGTGAATTTGATAGATAAAGAAGTACATCAATGGATTTGCCCTGGTAAAGTATGGCTTGATACAGAGGGAAAACGTATTCAGGCTCATGGAGGGTCTATCTTTTATGAAAAAGACTTATTTTATTGGTATGGCGAAAATAAAGAAAAAACTGCTCCTGGTAATGGAATTATACAGTGGGGTGTGAGGTATTATTCTTCAAGAGATCTTTACCATTGGAAAGATGAAGGACTTTTGATTCCACCAGATGTGGAAAATGAAAAGTCTTTGTTACATCCCTCATCAAAAGTAGAAAGACCCCATATCGTTTATAACAAGTTAACGAGAAAATATGTGTGCTGGATGAAGGTTATTTGCGATAAAGAACAGTTAGCAATTATTTTGGTTGCGGATCAATTTACTGGTCCATATATGATCGTAAAAAGTGGGTTTAAGCCACTTGGTATGTTTATGGGGGATTTTGATTTGATTCAGGATGAAAAGGGACGTGGATATCTATGTTTTGAAAAGGTGCATACAGATATGATTATGGCAGAGCTTACGGAGGATTTTACAGATGTTACAGGTAAATATTGCGTAATGTTTTCGCATAAGTCACCGCCCTATGTGAGAGAATCACCGGCATACTTTCATCATAACGGAAAGCATTATGTAATCACGTCTGGTACAACTGGGTATCATCCGAATCCTTCCGAAGTAGCTGTGTCAGATACGATTGTAGGATCTTGGAAGGTTCTCGGTAATCCTCATATCTATGACACAAGTAATACTTCGTTTGGTTCTCAGATTTCATCGGTGTTTCAGCATCCGCATAAGAAGAATCTCTATATTGCTTTAGGGGATAGGTGGATGCCGTATTTGCGGGATTTAAACCCAGAGGATTATGACAATGGAAAAACTTACGAGGCAATCAAGAATAATTTTGAGTGGAATTTTTCAGACGATGAGAAGATGAGAAAGAAAGTGAACTGGACAGTGCCAGCCCCTAATACATCTCAATCAGACTATGTGTGGCTTCCTATAATATTCGAGGATAAGATTCCGCATATCTATTGGAAGGATCGTTGGAGCATACAAGAATTTGACTAAATGATATTAGAAAGGGTAAAGAATGATAATGCAACGGGAGCAGGAAATAGGTGGAAAAAAGATTTTGACACTAAACAGGACTAATTATCCGTTGGTAGTGGGGAGCGAAGATAAAATTACATTTCGAAACTGGGAGAATAGCGGAAGTAGTGTTGAATTAAAGGCATCAGTCAACCATGATTTGTATTCAGAAAGTGATGTCAGTTGGTATGTTGAAAATCCAGAAATCGTGCAGATCGAGATTGGACAAGATAATTCTTGTATTGCAAAAGGACGTACGACTGGATGGACGAAAGTTTTTGCGGTACTTCCAAATGGGGAAAAAGCCTCTTGCTTTTTGACAGTTATTGATAATATAACACGTACTACGATCAGAAGTTTAAGTCTGAATGTGGATTCTCTCGTATTAAAGCCGGGGATGACAGCAAAATTATTTCCGATTATTCTTCCTAAGGATATTTTTCGAGATACAGTTTCTGGCGATAATTCAAACCTAACAGCAAAGACGATGAATTCAAATTTACGATGGATATCTTCTGATGAAAGGATTGTAAAAGTACAAGATGGACACCTGACTGCGGAACGGGTGGGAACGGCTAATATTACAGTTGTTTCCGAGGATGTAGACAGAAAGGCTGTTTGCCATGTAGAAGTTGTAAGGGAATGTCAGTTCAATTATTTGGAGAATACAGAGGAGCGCTGTATGGCAGTGATTGATCTAGAGGTTGGAGATACAATGCAGCTTTCTCGTCGAGGTAGAGAAAGTGATGGCGAAAATGGAACAGAAGAGCTACAATACGCTTCTGATAATCCATTTGTTGTCAGTGTAGATGAGAAAGGAAAACTCTATGCCCATTCAAACAGTAAGATTCAAAGGGTAAGTGAAGATCACCTGTCTGTGTGGGAAGAATATGGAACGGTGGATGTGTATGAAACTACCAGAGATGGAAGAATATATCGGTATCCAGTGAGAGTACATGAGAAAGAGCAAAAGGCAGAGGAAATTGCATTCCATTGCTTTCATGAAAATCTTGTCATAGGATGTGAATACAGAGTGACTGCTGTAGTGACACCGGCATCTGCTCTTCACAGGAAAGTTACTTTTTTTAGCTCAGATGAAGAAATTTTTTCGATTTCATCTGTAGAGAAGACTGTGGATGGTCTTAATTGTGCTGTTATTTTGGGAAAAAGAGAAGGAAAAGCAATTTTGACGGCCGAGTGCGATGGGAAAAAGGCAAACTGTTTGATTCAGGTTATAGAGCATAGAAAAAAGGTATCTAAAGTCGAAATTCAAGAAGTAGTGTCGTTAGAGGTAGAAGGTGTATTACAACTTATTCCCAGATGTGATGTCGATTATGCAGATACAAAATTTTCTTGGATTAGTACAAATCAAGAGATTATTACGGTTAGTAAGGAAGGCTGGGTAAAAGGCTACTCGATTGGAGAGGCGAAGATATATGCAATTGTCACAGATGATTTGGTGAAAGAGGATATAGAATGCATACATTTTCTGGAAGAGTGTTGTAACATAGAAGCAGATATTCTTGCTAAGCAGTTGCTAGAACGCTTACTACATAAAAATCCGTATTCGGTTAGTAAGGTTCATGTGGATAAGGGAAGTAGAGTACTATATAATTTGCATATTCCTTCAGAGACAATTACAGAGAATTCTTTTGTCCTTTTATGGAATAGAGATAGTCTGTTTTGGACAAAAGAACTGGATTACTATGAGATATCAAGTGAAGGAAAGTGCATACAAACAAAGCAGCTTGGCTACACTCTACATAATTTGAAGCCTGCCACAGAATATGAAGTAGAAGTGAGAGCCATTGATGGAAAAGGAAATAGCATAGCTTATCAAAGAATATCCTGCTGTACAAAAAAGTCTGGTACATGGATCAATGTGATGCATGCTCCTTATAATGCAAAAGGAGATGGAAGTGTGACGGATACCTTTGCTATACAGAAAGCAATTAATGAATGTCCAGAAGGCGGAGTGGTTTATTTACCGGAAAATCATATTTTCTGTACAGGAGCTTTGTTTTTGAAAAGCTATATGACTCTTCAGGTAGATGGGATATTGATGGGAACACAAGACCCTAAAGATTATCCTATGATTGTCTCCCGATGGGAGGGATGGCGCAAACTTCCACAAAGTGAGACGGAGTGGAAAAATAGTACGAAAATGTTGCCGTATAATAATTATGTACATGCAAGCTTGTTGAATTTGGGTGTGTACGATGAAGGAAAGCCATCTTCCTATGGACCTTATAACATAGAAGAAGTAGTGATTCGAGGAAAAGGTCAGATAAATGGGGATGGATTTCGACTTGGTTATAACGAAGGACCGAACCGATATGAAGCCGGAGGTGGTATTCCAGTGCCATTTTCGCCAATTGTAAATCCAACAATGCGAGGAAGTTTGATTCGAATGCATAATGCAAAAAATGTATATGTTGCGGATATCACTCTTGCATATGGACCAGGATGGCAGGTACATCCTATTTATAGTACTCAGGTAACTTTTAATCATTTAGAATTGATTTCTAAGGGAAATGGAGTGACAGGGTGCGCAGATAATATCGGTATTTTGAATGGAGATGGAATTGATCCAGATTCATGCAGTCATATCAATATTGTTGACTGCTATTTCTATGTCAATGACGATTCAGTTACCTTGAAATCTGGGCGCAATAAAGAGGGAAATGAGTTGGACAAGCCAGACGCATATATTCGTGTTACAGATTGTATTACACAAGGTTCAAAAGCAGGATTTGTAATTGGAAGTGAAGACGCCAGTGGATGTCATGATATTTTAATGCAGAATTTGTTGGTGAAGGATGTGGCTATTTGCGGTTTGTGGCTAAAGACTATGAGACCTAGAGGTGGGAAAAATACAGATATTCAATATAAAGATATTGTGATAGACGGAAGTGGAATTCCGATCCGAATCGCATCTGAGTATGCTTCGATGAATACAAGTGCAGCTAATGTAAATCCAGCTATGGAAGTGCCAGATATTGGTCATATATTGTTTGAAAATATTAAAGATACAGGAAAGAATGATCATGGAATGCAATTTGTAGGATTAAAGGAAAGTGAACTGCACGATTTTATTTTTCGGGGTGTAAGTGCAAAAGAAAATGGTTGTCTTCATCAATTTGTTCATTGCAAAAATTTTTGCTTTGATGAATGTGAATTCTAATCGAAAAAGAAAAATACTTAAATTAGGGGGAAAGTATGATATTTCAAAATATGGATTTCCATAATGTAGCGGAAATGAGGCAAGAAGAAAATGGGTATGTGATGTACCGCTTTCCTTTGTCAGTGGCAGAGAAAATGGAAGCTGGTGCAGATAATGTTAGCCGTTATTCGACTGGAATAGAAATTCGATTTAAGTTAAAGAGTGAAGAGGCAGTAGTATATCTTCGAGCTGAGCCCGCTGAGGAAGCGCAAGTGGCTTATATTTATTTTGGCAGTTTTCAGGGAGGTTGGTATTGCTCATCAAAAGTAATTTTGCAGGAAACGACGAGAATTCGAGTTACTCGACCTAAGAATATGGCTGTTTTAAAGCGTATATCAGTAGAGGAAAAATTGGAATTTAATCCAGAGGTGGTTCGAGTCGTACTTCCTTATGGAAAATGTATTTTTTTAGGTGTAGAAGGAGAGGTAGAGACACCCGCGAAACAGGATTATCCGAGTAAGACTTATCTTGCATATGGTTCTTCTATTACACATGGCAGCTTGGCACTTGCTGCTCCATATACATATCCATTTCAGATCGCAAAAAAGTTGGGCTGTGATTATTTAAATTTGGGTATGGCGGGAAGTGCAAGAATAGAAGCATCGCTTGCCAAATATTTAAGAAATCGAAAGGATTGGGATTTCCTTTCACTCGAAATAGGAATTAATATGATCCATAATTACGATGAAGAAAATTTTGAAAACAGGGTTAAGGAATTTTTCGGGATTTTAGCGCAGGATCAAAGGCCAGTGTTTGTGACCAGTATTTTTGGCTATCAAGGTGATTTTCAAGAAAGAGCTAAGAATTTTAGAACAATTGTGAGGAAATACATGCCAGATCAATTCGTATTCACTGATGGGCTAGAGCTTTTGAATTGTCCTAGCTATATTTCAGCAGATTTGACACATCCGTCATTGGAGGGGATTAGAAAGATTACAGATACTTGGTGTGAAGTTATGAAATCATATTTAAACAGATAAACTGAGGTTACCCGAGAGATGTGTTGGGGTCAGTTCACGAAAACTATAGATAGATAAGCCAGTAAGCCACGGGGACGTTCCCCGTGGCTTGCGTGAATTAACGAACAAATCGAATGCCCTTTAAATCAAAATTGCTGCCTGGCAAAAACAACAGTGTAACCGTTTGACTTCCAGAGAGTACATTGACTGGGAAGCGTTTTGTGGCATAATCATCACTATAAGGAAATTCAGCAATGTTTAATGTCTCATTGATTCCATTTGAGGTGCGAACATGGATGGTATTTTTCTCAATTGGGGAGCGGCCGGTGATTTCAATCACAACACAAGTTTTCTCTCCAAAATCCATATCGGTATACTCAATCGTTACGTTATTTCCGATTCCGGTGATTGCATTATCTGTTTTACAGAAGGCATCGCCGTAAATGCGGTCAATATCGGTTACAGATAGAGGACTCCAAGCTTTCTCAAGTTTTTTAAAGGACAGTCCGCCAATATGAAGCTTTCGATTTGTCACTTGAATCGTAAATGTGGTGACACCAGTTAATCGTTTTGGAAGCTTAAAGGTTTCCTCTTGGTAGGTGTCCCAAATCATTTTCTTATCATAATGTCCACGGCAAAGAACTGTGCCTGACTGTGTTTTGGTTTTTCCTTCGATAAAGGTTAGATCAACTGGACGACTCTCAGTCTCAAAGATTGGGATCGTGACAGTATCCGAACCAAAAGTGCCAAAATCAAACGGGCCATAGGTAATGCTGGTTGTCCCTTCTGAACCAGTCGCTGCACCGTGGGCATTTCCATTTGCAATTTCACCCTCGGAGTCTGAATACAGAGAACCAACAGTGAAGGTGTAAGGATCGAGATTCATTGTGCCAATTTCAGTCGCTGTGAATGCAAGTGTTGAGTAAAGAGTGGTGTGACCGCGACCATTAGTGACACTGCAGCGGACGAAAAAGCTGCCATCACTCAGAGTGTGAATGCGCACATGGGTATTATCAATCGGTTCAAGAATAGCATATGGGACTGTGACACCCTCTGCATTTGTTACCTTCCAGTCAAGTGTCTGCGTGGTTGCATTCGCTGGAGAGACAGAAGCATAGATAACAGCAGACGGTGCGTCAGCTGTCAGGTGAGTGAAAGTCTCACAGCTTAGAGTGATCTTTCTTACCGGAATATCACTTTGGCTACTTATTGAGTCTGCAAGTGGATCACGCGTAATCGTCATCAGATGAAGATCCTCTGCACATGGATCTTTTTCGTCTGAGCTTTCACTGTAAGAAGTCGTATTTACAGTTAACGAAGCAGAGGTAAGTCCATCTGAGGAAGCAGTGATTGTGATCGTTCCAGCAGTTAATGACGGTGCGATGATTGCAAGCAGCTTTCCAGAGAATAGACGGCGACAATCGCCCTTATACGGCTCGCAATCAGTGCTATCACCATTGTCAAGTCCGGCAAGCATACCATCACCAGTTACTGTAACGTGAACACGATTGTTTGCATTTGCAACAGCATGGCCGTCTGTATCAAGAGCATCAATTGTGACAAAGATTAGTTCTGAACCGTCAGCAGTTACCTGAGAACGGTTAGCAGTTAGGTGAAGGGAAGCGGCATCGCCAAAGGAAGAAGCTTCATCGCGTGCAATTTCGACTCCATTTTCATCGTAGGCGATGGCTTTTAATGTGCCTGCCTCAAAAGGAAGCTGCCAATCAGCGATCATATTGTCTTCTTCGGTGTGGGCAAGTGTCTTTTCACCGATCAAAGTGCCATTTAAGAAAAGTGCCACTTTTGGTGCATTTGTGTAAACGCGAACATCAATCATCTGACCAGGATTAAAGTCCCAGTAAGGCAGGATGTGGATCATAGGATTTGTTTTTGCATCTGTCCACACACTTTGATAAAAATAGTAGGCATCCTTTGGGAAACCAGCTGTGTCGATCTGTCCAAAGAAGGAATTTCGAGACTGATACGGTGTGGGTTCACCAATATAGTCAAAGCCAGACCACAGAAATTGTCCTAGGGAAAATGGCATATGAAGATCAGAAACAGCGCAGAACTGCTGGTTTTTTGCACCCCAGTTTACAGTACTGTTTCCAAGGCTTGAGCATTGACCATCATCGTCAGTCAGTAATGGTTTTGCAAGCGGAAAATGATATATGCCGCGGCTTTGTACTGTGGAGCTGGTCTCACTTCCATAGATGACCCAGTCTGGATGATCAGCGTGCTGTTTATTATAGAGTCGCTCAGCATAGTTGTAGCCTGCAATCTTTAATATGTCAGCACATTTTCTTGCATTTTCGCCCTGCATGAAGTTTGAGCCGATTGTAGGGAGTGCATGACCATATGGGTCGTGGAGCAGCACCTGTTCTTTCAAGTAGCGTGTAATTTCCTGGCCGTGTTCATTGGCGTGCGTGTCATAAATTTCATTTCCGATGGACCAAAGAATTACACAAGGGTGATTTCGGTCACGACAGATCCAGCTTTTGACATCACGAGCACTCCATTCCTTAAAGAAGCGTGCGTAATCGTAAGTGGTCTTACTCATTTCCCACATGTCAAATGCTTCATCGACGATGAGAATACCCATTTCATCAGCTAACTCTAAAAGCTCGACAGCAGGCATGTTGTGGGTGGTGCGCACCGCATTGACACCCATACTCTTTAAGATCGTAAGCTGACGTTTAATTGCAGAGCGGTTTACGGCAGAGCCAAGTGCACCAAGGTCGTGATGCTGGCAGACACCTTTTAATTTTATGTGGACATCATTTAAGAAAAAGCCCTCATTTGTGTCAAAACGCGTTGTGCGAAAACCAGTTGTGATAGTCTCAGTCTGAATTGCTGTGCCATTTTCAGACAGCGTACAGACGATTTTGTAAAGATTTGGTTCATTTATGTCCCAAGGCTTTATATTTGTTAGTGTGACTGGGGTGTCCTTAGGGATTTCAGAAAGAATCACAGTGCCGTCTAATGTCTGTACACAGAAAGAAAGAGACAGAGAAGCATTTGGATTGTCATTTTCAGATGCGAAGAAATCTTTAGCAGACTGTTGAATGCCTTCTTTTTCCAATGTAGTGTGCATGCAAAGCGACCAATTGCCATTTTCTAGGCGGTGTGTTTCGACAGCGATACCGTCAGATGCTATGTGGACAGATGGAACCTTTTTAAGCCAGACACTTCGATATATGCCGGCACCAGAGTACCAGCGGCTATTCGGGGACTGGTAACGTACATGCACAAGAATTGTATTTTCTCCTGTTTTCAAAAATGGCGTCAAACGAACCTCAAATGAGGAGTAACCATATTTCCATTCGCCGGCCTGTATTCCATTTACAAATATTGTACAGTCCATGTAGACACCCTCGAAATAGAGAAGCCAGTCATCGTCAGACGACGCGTCAAAGGGGAGAATATCACTGGAAATTGTTTTCTGATACCAGCCTTCGCTGTTTTCATAGTGATCAGCGCTGTTTGCAATCAGCCAGTCATGTGGAAGATTGACAGGATAAAATCGCGAATCATTTTGTGCTGGAAGAGTAGTAGTGTCAGATAATGGCTGCTTAAAAAAGAGCCATTCTGAGTTAATACGTCTGCAAGTATTCATAAAAAACCATGCCTTTCTGTGACCTGTCGGAATCTCGGCAGGCACTATTTAATTAAGGTTACTTTATCATAGAAGCTTTTAAGGTGCAACATATAAGTTTAATTAAGGATGTTGGCATTTTGGGGGAGTATATGATATATTTTTGTTAGCAACAGGAAAGGAGAAGACAATGAAAAGTTTTAATTGTTTCAATGATTTAAGTTCAATTTTAACTCAGGATTTAGCAACTGCAGCAGTTGAGGAAACGGAGCCTGAAAGTATGGAATTTCTGGCAAATGAGCTTGGCGATAAGGTGGAAAAGCTAAGCCAGATTTCATGGAAAGAAATGTTTGAGAGGTATGTGCCGGTTGTATGTGACTATTTACTTCGCATTGCATTAGTATTAGTGATCTTTTTTGTCGGCAGAAAGCTGATTAAAAAGATAGTAAGCTTATGCGATCAGGCATTAAAACGTCATGGCATGGAGGTGACTGTGCGCCGCTTCTTTTGCAACGTGATCAATGCACTTGGTTATATTTGCATGTTAGGCATATTGCTGCAGACGGTAGGGCTGACGGCAACATCGCTGACTGCGCTTGTGGCATCTGCTGGTGTAGCAGTTGGTCTTGCGCTTCAGGGAAGCCTTTCTAACTTTGCAGGAGGCGTGCTGATTTTACTGATGAAGCCGTTTGTCATTGGTGACTACATTGTGCAGGGAAATACAGAAGGCACAGTAAAGGAAATCGGTCTGGTGTATACAGAATTAATTACAGCAGATAATCGCCTTATTGTGATTCCCAATGGTACGCTTATCGACAGTAGTATTGTCAATGTAACAGCAACGGGAAAGAGGCGTCTTGAGTTATCTGTGGGAATCGGATATAAGTCTGATTTAAAAAAGGCAAAGGAAGTGCTGATTCGTCTGGGAGAAAATGATCCTGCAAGAGATCCGGAAAATCCTGTCAATGTATTTGTATCAGAGCTTGCCGAAAGCTCCGTAAATTTAGGACTTCATGTGTGGGTTTCATCATCAGAATATTGGAATGCAAAGTGGCGCCTCACAGAAAATATTAAGATGGCATTTGATGAGGAAGGAATTGAAATACCGTTTAAACAGGTTGAGATTTCAATAACGAAAATGTAAAGTGAAAAAAACTTGACAGCAGCCATATACCATGATAATCTATACATAGATATACGAGGTATTGGCTGCGAAGTTTATTCAAGAAGGAAAGGAGTAATATGAGCGTTAATAAAGAATTGGTAAAGGGAAGCACATCTATGTTAGTGCTTGGTGTGCTTGAGGAGAAGGAAATGTATGGCTATCAGATCATTAAAGAATTGGAGCAGCGTTCTGAAACAGTTTTTTCCCTGAAGGAAGGAACACTTTATCCGATTCTTCATGTGCTGGAGCAGGATGGCTTTCTGGAAGCATATTGGGAGGATACGAGCTCAGCGAGAAAGCGCCGCTTCTATAGGATTACAAAAAAAGGGAGAAAAGAACTGGACAGACAGAAAGAGGAATGGAAGGAATATGCAGGAGCAGTAGGAAAGGTGCTGCAGCTGCAAAATGCGTAATATGCGAAAAAGTGGCATAGCGCTTTGCTGAATATTTCTGATCTAAAGTATATGAGGAAAGGGAAGGTGATTTTATGAGTGATATGGGGACGAATGGTGCTAATCAGACAGATAATGGACATATAGAAAAGATGAATGCCTTTCTTGACCGGGTAACAGAAGAAATTATTGGCTTGAGAGAAAAAAAGATGGTTCGTGAGGAGATGGAAGATCACATTGAGGACGAGGCATTTGAGCTCATGGAAGAGGGAATGAATGAGAGCGCAGCTTATGTAGAGGCGGTGAGCCGCATGGGTGATGCAAATGAGCTTGCGCATGAACTTATGCTTGCGCATCCATACGATTCCAACAATGGTTTTAATAAGATGCTCACCGTCCTTTGGATTGGAATTTTTATGATGTGGTTAACAAATGGCAACGACATACGGTCGTGGATTCTCAGTTTGATTGGCATTTATCTGATGATATTTGCATTATATCGCATGAGAACGATCAGTAAGTCATTTCGCAGGGCATTTTATGCGGCATATGGATTTGGGCTATTGATGCCACTTACCGTCTTGGCACAGGCACAGCCGTCTGCGCTTTTGCAGACAATCTTGCGAGTGGGAAACATGATTGCTTCCGGAATTGTGCTTATGATGATGGCAAATTATTTGGATGCCGCAGTAGAGGCAGAACTAAATAAAGACGATGGCAGTATTGCCTGGGTGCTTAAGGTCTATATTTGCGCAGAGACCCTTCTGGTATTTATTCTTAATGCGATTCATGGATTTCCAAAGGAAAGTGTCAATATAAATGTAAATGGTACGTGGGGGTTTCTTATTATAATTGGAGTGATTGCACTTAAAATTGGTGATATTTTGTTTATTATCAAAACATGGAAGATCAAGCGTATTTTGCAGGAGGAATCTTACGCTGGAATTGAGCCATTTTCATGGAAAAAAATTTGGGGTTATCTAATTCCACTCGTGGGCATGACACTTTTACCTGCGCTTGTCAGTATAGCAATTTCCATCTGGCCAGTGCATGGAAATTATGTGATGAATCTGCCGGAGAAAGAGTTTTCACAGCTCTCAAATGAGGAGACGAAGGATCGCCTTTTATCCATACTTCCAGAAGATGAGAAGACAGAGCTGGAAACATACGACATTTTTTATTTTGACAGACGAGGCGAAGGAAACTGGGAAATAAGCGAAGAAAATCCAAAGGTGTGGCTGCTTCGCGGCAAACGTGTGGTGCCGGATATTGCAAGGGGGCAGCAGGAACGCGTAGCCACATTTACTGTTTGGGAAAATCCCAAGATTGGCTTTAAGGCAGCAGGCGGATTTTGGATTGACGGACGATATGATATGGGCGATGATATAAAAAAGACTTGTCATCAATCATTTTTCGCCTATGAAAAAGATGGAATGCTGTATGAATTTGAGCCAAGCCGCGTATGGGAGATGTCGCGAAAGACAATTGCCGAATATGCATTAAATCATGGTGCAGACCGTGTATACTGTTATCAGGCGCTTACGGTGTGCTATCTAGTTGATTATAATGTGCAGGTTGGCTACGAGGCGGCCGTTCAGCATTCGCCTCTTCGCATCCCATATGATGATTTTGTTGTAAAAGAGGATAGCAGAAACGGCGGATATGCGCTGACTGGAATAGTTACACCGAACAACCAAATTAGCCTGTTAGACTATGGAACGGTGAGAGAACAAGCAAATTCTGTGTGGGAAAAGATTGGTGGAATCGCTCATTTTGCTGGAGAGGAAGGGTCCGAGCGCCATAGTTTTTATCAGTATAATTCGTATGGTGATTGGTTTGAGGATTTGTATCAGGACGGTGAATGGGATACATATGATGACGACAATTGGCCAGATGTCAGTGAATCAAATGCGGCTACAGACATGAGTGAGACACAGCCAGCGCCGACTGTTAGCGCTGATCCATTTGAAGCACAACCACAAACGACAGCAAGTCCATTTGAATCACAGTCGAGTGCCCAGTGGCAGGATTATGAGACGGGAGTGTGACCTATATTCTAAAATTGGAGTCAGAGATGTTGCCTCTGACTCCTTATTTGATTTAGAGCAAGTATTTACAAGTTTGTGACTTCAGTTAGGAGTTCTTGCTTTCACGCACTCAAGAAACGCCTGATGGATTCGTGTGTCTGGATCCAATTCTGGATGAAACGCGAATGCAAACTGACTTTTGTAGCGTACTCCTACGATGCGGTCATTCACAACGGCAAGGATTTGACCATTACCAGAAGCAAGAGCATCCTTATCCATTTCTACAACATATGGTGCGCGGATAAAGGTCATCGGGACAGCACCTATGCCTGCGACATCTGCTTTTGCATGAAAACTTGCTAACTGTCTTCCGTAAGCATTTCTTCTGACGCGGACAGGAAGTGTGCCAAAATATGAATCTGGCTGCCCAGCAATTTGTCCATCAATAGCAGCGGCTAAAAGAATCATTCCTGCGCAGGTCGCAAGGACGGGAAGACCGTCCTCGATCTGCTTTTTTATGGTATCAAACATGCCAAGTTCACGGAGGAGCTTTCCCTGAACGGTACTCTCGCCGCCCGGAAGAATCAGTCCATCGTAATGCTTTTTAAGATCCTCTGCCTGACGCAGCTCGATACAGTCTGCACCGAGAGAGCGGATCATTTTTTCATGCTCTGCAAAGGCACCCTGCAGAGCGAGAACTGCGATTGTCATACTTATTTGCCTCTTTCTGCCATTAAAAGTGCGATTTCCTGCTCATTGATTCCGACCATAGCCTCACCCAGATCAGCGGAAAGCTCAGCAATCATCTTTGCATCAGTGTAGTTAGTGACAGCCTTTACGATTGCGGAGGCACGCTTTGCCGGATTGCCAGACTTAAAGATACCAGAGCCAACAAATACACCCTCAGCGCCAAGCTGCATCATAAGTGCGGCATCAGCAGGAGTAGCCACACCGCCTGCAGCAAAGTTTACAACTGGAAGACGTCCATTATTGTGAACATATAAAACAAGATCATACGGAACCTGCAGCACCTTTGCGGCCTCAAACAGTTCATCCTCACGCATAGATGTCAGCTTTTGGATTTCACTATTCATCTTTCTCATATGGCGAACTGCCTGCACGATATCACCCGTTCCAGGTTCACCATTGGTACGAATCATAGAAGCCCCCTCGTTGATACGGCGAAGTGCCTCGCCCAAATCCTTTGCACCGCAGACAAACGGAACACGGAAGTTTCTCTTATTGATATGGTACACATCATCAGCCGGGGAAAGAACCTCGCTCTCATCAATGTAATCGATGTCGATTGCCTCAAGCACCTGCGCCTCAACAAAATGGCCGATACGACATTTTGCCATAACCGGAATGGAGACAGCCTCCTGAATGCCACGAATCATCTTCGGGTCGCTCATACGGGAAACACCGCCAGCGGCACGGATATCAGCCGGGATACGCTCAAGCGCCATAACAGCGCAAGCACCAGCAGCCTCAGCAATGCGTGCCTGTTCCGGTGTCGTAACATCCATAATAACGCCGCCCTTTAACATCTGAGCCAGCTCCTTATTTAATTTATAACGTTCAGTTGCAGTAACGGAAGTATTTGTTGTATCCATAGTGATATTCTCCTTTTCCAAAGCTTTACTTTTGCTTTGCCTTGCATTATACTGACAAAGTGGACATAAGAAAATCCCCAAAATAAATATATTCAGTAAGGTCAGATTGGAGAAAAAAGATCAGATGTTGACATATAATTTAACCGCAACAGGGTCAGATTCACTTTATGAATCACTCTATAAATGCATCAAAAACGACATTTTGCAAGGAAAATTGTGCGCTGGTGAGAAGCTGCCCTCAAAACGCAGTTTCGCGAAAAATCTGGGTATAAGTGTGATTACCGTGGAGAATGCTTATGGTCAGCTTTCGGATGAAGGTTATATTTATTCGATGCCAAAACGTGGCTTCTATGTGTCAGATATTGATATGGTGGCGGCACGCGGCATTAACATGAAGGGTATGAGTCAAAGTGCAGACAGAAATATTTCTGATGATAATTATATTTATGGTATGGAATCAATTAACGCGGCAGCTTCATCGTTAGCCAAGTCTTCTTACTTTGCTGACTTTTCAAGTAATCAGACTGACAGTGAGATTTTTCCATTTTCAATCTGGTCAAAAACAGTTAGAAGTGTATTAAATGATAATCAAATTCAACTGATGATCAATTCACCGTGCGCAGGCATTTTGCCTCTTAGAAATGCCATAGCTCGCTACTTAAGGGATTTTCGCGGAATGCAGGTGTTTTCGCATCAGATAATCATTGGTGCCGGGACAGAATACCTCTACGGCCTTTTGATTCAGCTTCTTGGAAAGGATCTTATCTACGGGGTAGAAAATCCTGGTTATCATAAGATTGGAAAAATTTGTAAGAGCATGGATGTATCTTATAGCCATGTTGATCTTGATGAAAATGGTGTTTCTATCCATGAGTTAGAAGAAAAAAAGATTGATATTATTCATACATCACCGTCACATCATTTTCCAACAGGAATAGTAATGCCAGTCAGCCGCCGCTATGAGCTACTCGGCTGGGCTGCGAAAAAAAAGCAGCGTTATATAATAGAAGATGATTATGACAGTGAGCTTCGATTAAGCGGAAAGCCATTTCCGACACTGCAAAGCATTGATGTTTCAGGAAAGGTTATCTATATGAACACCTTTACAAAAACGCTTGCATCAACAGTGCGCATCAGCTATATGGTGCTGCCTGAGGATTTGGCAAAGCGTTTTTATAGTGAACTATCCTTTTATTCATGTACCGTATCCAATTTCGAGCAGTATACACTTGCACAATTTATGGAAAACGGAAGCTTTGAAAAGCATATAAATAGACTGAGAAATTATTATCAGAACAAGCGAGATGCGATACTAAAAGAGATAAAAAGCGGTTCAATCGGAAAATATATCACGATACAAGAGGAAGAAGCAGGAGTGCATTTTCTTATGCATATCCAGTCAGACTGCACAGAGGCAGAGATTGTCGAGAAGGCAAAGGCAGGCGGAGTAAAGCTAGATCCGCTGTCGCGCTACTATATAAAGAACATAGAAAAGCATGAACAAAGCGGACAGGAGAATCCGTATGAAAATACTTATGTAATGAATTATTCTTCCGTCAACATGGAAAACATAAAGAAGGTCGTGCAGGTGCTAAGTGAACTAGAGTGACATGTACACTGGCTCATTTACTGTCCCGGTGGCTCGGAAATAAAAAAGAACACTTGGATTTGTAGACTATTCGATTTATTATACTCATAAGAAAGTAACTTATGAGTATAATAATCGGAGGTAAGCATTGCTTATTTTTTCTTTAATTTTAATACATTGACGGAAAGACCTGGGGCAGTAAAGGTAAAATATCTGCCAGCACCAGTTAACATTGTTGTTGTATCACGAACTTGGTCTGGATTGTCAAGGGAGTTTTCAAAATCAGCTTTTCCAGTGAGCTGCGAAACCTCATACTCTGATTTTACATCACAATCTATTGAAATGCAGACTGGATCATCTGTCTCAGAGAAGTTAACAAGTTTTATTATTACACTATCGTCAGTATCAGTCGTGACAGAACACATAGATTGATAATGCGGAAGTTCAACAGTATCAATGAGTGTACCATTTAAATATAAACTGACGGCAGTTTTTGTAAGCTCATAGTGAAATTCATTATATTCTCCATAGCGAAGTGAAATTTGTTTTGGCTCTGAATATTGCGTAAGGAAAATGCCGCCGCGATAGAGAGCAGCAGTATTGCCTTCAACAATCCAGCGCAGAGGCTCTAGATTAAAAAGCATCCACGGATCTTTTGGATTCGGATCAGTTCGGTCGTAATAGCTGAATGGCTTTGGTGAACACAACATACCAACGCCGATTCGTTTTCCTTTTTCAGCTAAAATTTGAACAGTAAAACTGCCTTCGCGGCTTTCTACATCATTACCTAGAGCAGCGCCAGGTAAAATTTGACTTCGAATTGACTGATTAGTAAATTCATCGGCATCATTTTCCTGTAAAACATATGAATCATTGTCCTGCATGGCTTTTCCATGCAGGCTTTTTGTTGGAAAAACAGATATATTATTGAAAACAGCATTTTTCCAAGTTAATCCACAATCACCGTTGATGACAGGAAGGCCATGCAGGGATAGATAAATTTTTTCGCAGGATTCTTTGGAGGAAACTACCATGTCACCGCGATTCGCACCAAATAGTTTGAAACAATAGTAGCTTGGAATAACATAGCTTCTGCTATTATCAAACATTATGAGATTTGGATACCAGGATTGGTAATGAACGTGGGAAAATAGCGGAGCATAAGAACAAAGCTTTACAACATCCTGATTTCGTTCAAAGCCAACCATAAACATAGCTTCTGAGATTGCAGCGCGCAGCTGTCCCTCATAGGTTTGGTTTACTGCAAATTCACCGACAAAAATGTTGGGATTCTTTCGGCTGTAGTCATCATAAATATCAATATTTTCTGCAAAAAATTCAGGCATATTGTAATAATGATCATCTACAATATCTGTTTTTATTGTTTCGCTTCTTGTGTTGGAGACAATAATGATCTGAGGATAGCGTTCAAGCACAGCTTCTCGAATGCGATTAAAGCAAGCTTCATATTCAGTACCACTATTTTCATTGCCAATCTCTAGATATTTAAGGGAAAATGGTTCTGGATGACCCATTTTTGCACGCAGACTGCCCCAATGTGTTTGGCTTGAACCAAGTGCATATTCTAAGGCATTTAAGGTATCGCTGATAGCAAATTGCATTTGATTTTCATTGAAATAATAAGGGCCGCGTCCCTGACAAGTCATACCACAGTTGCACACATAAAGAGCAGACAGCTTTAGATCCTCACATAACTGCAGATATTCATGGAATCCCAGTCCGTTTGTAGTGTGATAGTGCCAAAGGAGCCAGTGGCTTGGACGTTCCCAAACGGGACCGACAGTATTACAGAAAAACATAGATGTTTCGAGTGTAAAGCCTTCTACGATGCAGCCGCCTGGAAAACGCAAGAATGAAGGATGCATTTGTTCAAGCTTTTCTGCAAGATCTTTGCGAAGTCCGTGACCGTGAAATGTTTCTGCAGGCATAAGAGAACAAAAGCCAAGGTAAAGGGTTCCTTTTTCATGACATTGAATGGAGAAAGTAGCATTTCTTGCTGTTTCAGTGGCCAGAAATTGTGCATCATAGCGTTTCCAATCAGCATCGTTTATGATGATATCGCGGCTACAGGACGTTTGATTATTTATTTGAATGGATACCGTCAGATGCAGTGTTTGTTCTGATTTTGCAAACAGATAGAAATTATAGGCATCTCCATTTTTCTGATTAATGCCATTATATCCGATGTTATAGATTTTGCCATTTTCCTCAAAATCAACTTGGAGAGAAACGCGTCGATTATCATTGAGCGTATTATCTTTATTAAGCTGCATGTCTGCATTTTCGGAATACCAGGCAGGAATTGCGGTTGGTGCAATTTTTTGTGATGCGATCCAGTCAGTCATTCCCTCGCCATTGTTGAACTCATCAATCCATCCAGTTGGAGAAGTAAATGTTTTGCCGTTATCGTTTGTGATACAGCCATCGGGAAGTAGAGAATCCTCAAAGGAACGATTACGAAGCATCTCTGGATACAAGCCGCCGTCACCAGCATGGCTGATATCTTCGAAAAATATGCCGTATAGATCTGGAGCAACAGGAAAACGTTTTTCTTTAGTTGAAATAGTAAGTTGACTCATGATGAAAACCTCCTTATATATTTGTGTTACAGTCTATATAAACAGTAACATATTTACATAGTAATACAACAAAAGTATAAAATAAGACATTCTAAAATAACAAAAACAGTGGTATCATATGCTATAGTTTAACGTTTTTCTTACAATAATTCAAGTGCAGAATATCAAAAAGGAGGAAAAAATGAAAAAAGATATTATGTCAGTACTTCCAGATGGAAGTGAATTTGTCAGCTGGGAAATGCCGTGTAGTTATGATAAGGTGATTCATGTAAATCCAGCGCATAAGATGAGTGCAGACAATAATGATGGAAGCAGTGAGGCACCGCTAAAAACAATTTCAGAGGCTGCAAGGCGTGCTGTGGCAGGTACAAAGGTTGTTATTCATCAGGGTACTTATCGCGAATGTGTTCGTCCTCAGGCTGGAGGAGAGGGACCAGAAAAAATGGTTTCCTATGAAGCTGCAGGGGATGGAGATGTTGTTATAAAAGCTTCGGAAGAAGTGACCGAGTTTGAAAAAAGTACGGGCTGGAAAATGGGAGAAATAGAAGGTGAGGAAAAAACTCCGATAATTTGGTGTCATCATTTAAACCCAGAGCAATTTAAAGGATATAATCCATTTTGCGCAGTTAATATTTTGCATGACAGGTTGTTTATTGAGTATGATAAAACAGATATGACACCATATTTAAATCGAAGAGGCATGGTATTTTGCGATGGAAAACCACTTGTACAGGTAGCACTTTATCGTCAGATGACAGAACAGCCAGGAAGCTATTGGGTAGAAGCAAATGGTCAGACGATACATTTTCGACTGGAAAATGATGAAGACCCGAGAATGCATACGATTGAACTTACATGCCGAGAGCAATGTTTTGCACCCGAGATTCCATTTCTTTCATATATTCATGTTAAAGGAATCACTTGTGCACATGCAGCGATGGGAGCACCAGTTCCGCAGCGTGGAGCTCTTTCATGCATGCGCGGTCATCATTGGATTATTGAGAACTGCACAATTGACTGGTCAAATGCAGTTGGAATTGATATTGGAAATGAATGCTGGCATCATGATATTTTACCGGATCAACAAATCGGATACACAATTATTAGGGGATGTCATATCAAGGATGTTGGTGTTTGCGGAATTGCAGGATTATTTGCAGAGCATGTGCTTATAGAGGACAATTTAATCGAAGGAACAGGATGGCAGAAAATGGAATTGTCCTGGGAAGCTGCGGGTATAAAACTGCATAACAGTGTGGGAAGTCTGTTTCGCCGTAATATTTTTAAACGAACATATCGTGCCGATCATTTGTGGCTTGATTGCGGAAATGAAAATAACCGCATTACACAAAATTTGTTTCTGGATGGTATTGAGCAGAGAGAGGCAGTTTTTATTGAGTGCAGCAGAGATGAGACAAACTTGATTGATAACAATATTTTCTGGAACATAGAGGGCAGGTTTGACCAGGAAAAAATCCCGAAGGAGCCTGGTTCAAGTGGCTGGTATAAGCTGCGTGAACACGATGTGGTAAATGGATATGGTGTGTATGGTGAAGGAACTGATCATCTGTATCTTTCCAATAATTTCTTTGGAAAGTGCAGAGGTTCCGGATACTTTGCAAAGCCAGTTTCATTTCGCATGGAGCAGGATATGATGCGAGGCGGAACGGGACGTGATACTAGAATTTTTAACAATTTTTTCTATGAATGTGGTCAGTCTGCGATTACATTTCCTACACAGCATAATGAGGCAGAAAATAACTGTTATGCAAATCAGCCTTCTGGATATTTGCGTGTAATGTATCCAGAACCAGAGGTATGCTTGGATTTAAAAACATGGAAGGAATTTTATGGTTTTGATCAAAATGGACAGACTGCCTGGGTTAGTGTTAAGGTGGATACTGAGGCATATACCATTACATTTGAAGAGGCAGCTAAAAAGCCGGTCTTTTTCCATGGACAGGAAAAGAGAATAAATCTGATAGACAATGCAGAGAAGTTAAAGCCAGTATCAACAAATCCACTCACAGCGGGAGATTTCTTTGGGGAAGCTAGAGGAGAACAAAGTTTTCCAGGACCATTTACATCAATAGAAAACAAAAAGGTGTACTCTATTGACCCAAGAAGACCAGAGTGACAGGAACGGTGGCTCATTTGCTGTCACTGTGGTTCAGAAGTAAAAAAACACTTAGATTTGGAAATCAAATTACTTTTAAAGCGTCAGGAAAATTGTACTAAAACAATTTCTCTGACGCTTTTTGTCGTGACTAAGTTTTTTTGTAACACTTGTTAATTTCTTTAGAGTAGAAATACATTATCAAGACACATGATTATTCAATCACTATATTGTGCCGATACAGTGAATTAATCTTTCGAATTTTTTCTGGATCACATTTTGGCACTCTGTCATATGTGAGCAGTCCATTTGTTTCTTGTTCCACATCAGATAGCTGCGTATAGCAAAAACCATAAATGATGTCAGAACGTAGAATTGTATGGATTACATGTTCGTATTGCTGTAGAAAATCAGCTTCGTTTGTGGCAGAGGTGTATCCCCAGTTACCGGAATAATTGGAGCGATAGTTAACACCACCACATTCGGTAATAAGAATCGGTTCGCCTTGGTAGGAATACCCTTCGGCGTAAATGCTTCGTCCAGCATGTGTAGTTGAGAGCAGAAGTTTTTTATCGGCCATCGTGCGTTCAAAGAAGTCTTGCTTTTCTGGCTCATTAGTGGAACCATGGCTGTAATTGTGAATTGCACAGATATCACTTTTGGTCATTTCCCAACCGTCATTACTGATGACAAGGCGAGTGGAATCCAGACTTTTCAGTAAATAGTACATGCCAATGGACTGATTTTGCTCGCGAACGCACCTTCCGATATTTGGAACAGCCCAGCTTTCGTTGAATGGAACCCAGGCAATGATAGAAGGGTGGTTGTAGTCACGCCGAAGAATCTCAAACCACTCATTTGCGTAGGAAGCGATGCCTTTTTCTGTAAACAGACAAGCGGCAGCCATTTCTCCCCAGACAAGAAAGCCTATTTTATCTGCGTGATATAAGAAACGAGCATCCTCTACTTTTTGATGCTTTCTGCAGCCATTGAAGCCCATTTCCTTCATCATACGAATGTCTGTGACAAAATCTTCGTCTGAAGGTGCAGTTAGTATACCGTCTGGCCAGTAGCCTTGATCTAGCACGAGCTTAAAATAGTAAGGACGATTATTTAAATAAGTGATGCCATCTTTTGTGTGAATTTTGCGCATGCCAAAATAGCTGTTTATGTCATCAACGACTTGGCCGTCTACAATCAGGCGTAGGGTAATATCGTAGAGAGCAGGATTTTCGGGACTCCAGAGACGTTTGGATCCGTGAGTCTGGCTGTAGAAAATATGATCTTTCGCAAGATGGATACAACGCATGAAAATATTTGGATTGTTTACCAGATAACGGTCTTTACAAATAGTTTCTCCCTTGAAGGAAATATCGACCTCTAGATACATATCTTCTGTATAGGCGGAAAATTCTGTTTCGATCGTGATGGTGTCGTGATCAATATCT
The DNA here is from genome assembly GCA_934292725.1 of uncultured Lachnospiraceae bacterium. GTDB lineage: Bacteria > Bacillota > Clostridia > Lachnospirales > Lachnospiraceae > Anthropogastromicrobium. Next base: position 15,899 of record CAKQXY010000005.1, on the reverse strand, counting down.
GGAGTAAAACGCAAATGCTCAATGTGATAAATATTCACTGGTTCTAACCAAACACTTTGCCAGATACCAGATGTTCTAGTATACCAGATGCTAGCGCTTTTTTCTTCCCAGAACTGCTTTCCTCTCGGAATGGTTTCGTCTTTTGCAGGATCGTATACGGCTACGGCTAGGGACTGTTCGCCGTCTGGTTTTAAATAGTCTGTAATGTCTGCACAGAAGCCGACATTGCCTCCTGTATGTGTGGCACAGGGAGTACCATTTATAAATACGGTACACATATAGTCCACTGCTTCAAAATGAAGAAGAATTCGCTGACCGTTCCATTCTTTTGGGATTGAAAAGCTTCTTTTATAAAATATGCGATCGTGAATCGTGGTATCGTGGATTCCACTTAACTTGCTTTCAAAGCAAAAGGGAACTTGAATTTGTTGGGTCAGGTGATGATCATCAGACTCCCAATGCTGTGCAGCAGAGAGATTTTCATCATCAAAGTCGAAGTCCCATGTTCCATTCAAACACAGCCAGCTTTTTCGAATGAATTGTGGTCTAGGATATTCTGTTCTTTTCATATCAATAATTCCTTTCTGTTCTATGATTTCAGTTTTCTATATTTCTTTTATAAGAAATTTAAAAAATAAACATACACTATAAATTAAATATAACATTTTTTATGTTACAAAACAAAGAACAATTAAAACATAAAAAATGGTTTAAAAATAAAATGTGTACGATAAAACTTATCTTGCAAATTTAAGATACTAAAAAAAAGAAGTAAAATCCATGCAAAATATAGACAAAAATCTAAAAGATAAAATGTGAAAAAAGTCAGTAAAGATTAGAAAATGAAAATAAAACATATTATTGGAATAAAACTTATTTAAAATGCACAAAAACAAAACAAACAATTTTTATATTTTAAACAATTGACTTATTGCGCTGCTGAGAATACAATGATGATAACAAGAAACACGAAACAACGTTTTTAAAACGGTAATAATGTTACAAATAAGATGGAGATAGTAAGAACAAGGAGGCTTGCAAACTAACGACGGGTATCGAAGTTAGAAATTCTCAGAAAAGGATGGAGGAGAGGAATGAAGAGAAGAGTAATATATCCTGCAAGAAGAAGGACAGGAACGTACCGTTCACGAGCAAAAGAAACGCTTGTCTATATGCGAAAGCATTGGATGTTTTATGCAATGCTTGCCCTTCCAATTTTGTATTATGTACTGTTTCATTACAAGGCAATGCCGGGAGTTGTAATCGCATTTAAGAACTACAACATATTTAAAGGCATCTGGGAAAGTCCTTGGGTAGGCATGAAATACTTTCAGCAGGTGGCGCGGTCAAAGGCGTTCTGGTTGTCAGTAAGAAATATGTTGGTGCTGAATATTATGGGACTGGTGCTTGGTTTCCCGCTTCCGATTATTCTGGCTTTGTTTTTAAATGAAATCAACCATAGGTTGTTTAAGAAAACGATACAGACTGTAATCTATCTGCCTCACTTTATTTCATGGTCGGTTGTAGGCGGTATGATGTATCAGGTTTTCGCTTCCTCAGGTTTGGTGAACACCATAATAAAGGGATTCGGAGGAAATCCGATTGGCTTTCTTTCCAATAAGGGCTGGTGGATCTTTACTTATTTTGTGGTAGGTGTATGGAAGAGTATCGGATGGAACACAATCATTTATCTTTCTGCTATGACAAGTATTGATCAGGAAATTTATGAAGCGGCCCGAGTAGACGGATGTTCCCGCTTTCGAATGATGAGATCCATTACGGTTCCTTGCATTAAGGATACAATCGCAATTATGCTGATTCTGGCAGTTGGCGGACTTGCAAGTATTGGTTTCGAGCAGCCTTATGTAATGCAGAATAGTACGGTAATGGAAGTGGCAGATGTGGTAAGTACCTTTACCTATCGTGTCGGTTTGGAACAGTCCAAATTCAGTATTGGTACAGCAGTCGGCCTTGCGCAGTCCTTTATAAATTTCATTCTGGTACTCAGTGCAAACGCAATTAGTAAGCGCGTATCTGGCAGTGGTATCTGGTAAGGGAGGAAGTATGAAGAAAAAAATATCGAAGCTTCTGTCGAAGGATGGTTTGTTTAAAATATTTACTATTATAGTAGTAATGATAATTGCACTGATTTGTCTGATTCCATTTTTACACATTGCGGCAGTGTCATTTTCCAATAAGACACCGGTTATCAAAGGAGAAATCTTCTTACTGCCTAAGCAGATTGATCTTTCTGCCTACAAAGCTGTGTTTAACAATAAGAGTTTGATGGATTCCATGTGGTTCACAATCTTTTTGACAGTGGTAAGTACCCTGTTTAGTCTGACAATGACTGTGTTGTGTGCATATCCGTTGTCACGCCCGGGTTTAAAATTAAAATCTCCGATTTTGATTATGATTCTTTTTACGATGTATTTTAGTGGTGGTATGATTCCGGGATACTTAAATATTAAGAGTCTGGGGCTGTTAGACAAATTCTGGGTACTGGTATTGCCTGGTGTGTTATCGACTTATAACATGATTTTAATGAAGAGTTTTTTCCAGTCCATGCCTAGAGAAATAGAAGAATCTGCCTATGTGGACGGAGCCAATGATCTGGTCGTACTTTTAAGGATTGTGTTGCCACTGTCAAAAGCAATGTTGGCGACCTTAGCACTTTTCTACGCGGTGGGACGTTGGAATAGTTTTCAGGATTCCATTCTTTACATCAATAAGGATTCCTTATACACGATTCAGGTTCGTTTGCGTCAGCTGATACAGGCAAGTCAGATCAGCACCATGATGGAAGATATTCCGGAGATGAAGGACAACCTGGTCGCAGAGACGGTAAAGGCTGCCTGCATGGTATTTAGTATGATCCCGGTTATGATCGTGTATCCGTGGTTGCAGAAATATTTTGTAAAGGGCGTTATGATTGGTTCTGTGAAGGGTTAATCAAATTAGATAAGTGATACAAAAGGCTATATTGTCGGTTATGCGGCAAGTATATAAAGCGAAAAAAACAAAAAAGCATCTAATTTAAAGGAGGTAAATTTTTATGAAGAAGAGGTTCTTATCAACGATGCTGGCGTCAACATTTGTGCTCGGTCTTACAGGCTATGGAAGTTCCGCTGTGTTTGCAGACGAGGAGAATACCACATTACGAATTATGGTGTATGATCGTGGTAATACAACTGAGACCTATGGTTCAGCGACCGATAATTACTGGACCAGATGGCTGCAGAAGGAATTCGGTGATCCAAACAATATTACACTAGAATATGTTGCCGTTCCGCGTTCTGAGGATGACAAGAAGATCAACACCATGATGGCAGCAGGAGAAGCACCAGATATCATCTTTAGCTACACAGGCAGTATGATGAATCAGTTTGGTAAGGATGGTGGATTATATGATCTGACCGATCTGATCGACGAGTACGGCCCGACTCTGAAAGAGAATCTGGCAGCATCGTTGCCTTACGGTGTATCAGAAGGTCATCAGTGGACAATTCCGGCAGTTCGTACTCAGGCTGGTTGGCAGACTACTTATATCCGTAAGGACTGGCTGGATGAGGTTGGCTATGAACTGCAGACAGATGAAGATGGAATCTATCATATGAGCGTGGACGATTTCACCGATCTGCTTCATCAGTTCAAAGAACTGGATCCTGAAAATCAGGGAAGTGAGATGTACCCGCTGGGTGTAATCGGTGCTTGGAATGCAACCCAGACAAGACCGATCATCTTCTCATACCTGGATGTGGCATCAATGACTGATGAAATGCATGCATGCTACAATGAAATGTTCTGGCCGGGTTACAAGGAAGGTATCCGCTATTTGAACACACTGTATAATGATGGCATCATCGATCCAGACTTCATGGTAGATACCGATACCGGATATACCGCATTCAAGGGACTTTTAACAAACGGACGTGTGCTGGCATTTGGTCATGATGCAGCACAGAGTGGTCCTAGTGGCTGTGTTGATTTGTACGAAGCAGATCCGGACGCTGAGCTGGTTTCCTTCTATCTTGACAATGTAAATGGTGAGCAGTTTAACCGAATTTATGCACCTACTGGTATGTATATTGCCATTCCTGCTTCCTGCGAGCATCCTGAAAATGCAATCAAGTACTTGGATTTCCTTTCTGATTATGACAATGCAAAGGTTTTACAGTATGGTTTTGAGGGTGTTCATTATGAACTGGACGGCAATAAGGTAATCACAATCACACCGACCGATGAGGAGAAGGCATCCTCTGAGTATGATTATGAGCGCATTACCTGTGGTGATATGATGTTAGTATACAATGGTAATCCGTATGGTTTCGTTCCTTCCTCTGAGGGTATGGAACCTGCAAAGGCAAAGGCAAACGATCTTGGAACCATGTGCCTGAAGAGTGCGTTAGTTGGTGGACAGGTTGATTACAACTTCCAGGGAATCCGAACAGAAGCAGATGAGGAGTATGCTGGTATTGTATCAGATCCTCAGACAAACATTCCGCTGTTGATTTCTTGTTCTCCAGAAGAATTTGATGACATGTATGATAGCGTGCTGAATGATTATCTGGAAGCAGGTGGTCAGGAAATTATTGATCAGAAAATCGCTCTGTATAAAGAATTAGAAGCAGCAAAATAATGGCGAGGTAACGTTATATAGCTCCTTCGTGCATCTTTGTGAAGAGTGCATATGAAGTGTAACTATATAGTGGGAACGAAACGCAAGCCGGTCTTTTGTAGCGCGGGCTTGCGTTTCTTGCATATAAAAAGAGAGGTATAGGATGGATACATATTTTAAAAAGAAGTTAGTTGCGGGAAAACTGATTCGTCCATTTCTGGTAACTGGTGTTTTGGAAAAGGATTATCCGGATGAGCGTACCGGAAAGGCAATGCGAGCTTATATTGAGAAAATGATGACACAGGCTGGGGAAGAGCTTGGCAATAAGGAGTTTCGTGAGTTTGATTCCTTTACCGTTTGTGATATGGAAGGAAAATGGACGGTATGCGATGCACAGTCTCCAAAGTATGCGGATGGTCATTATTATATTACTGAAAAATTTGGTCTGATGCCGATTTATCTGGAGCTGGAGAGTGAGTGTGAGCAGGAGATTACAATCAAAATCCCAGAATGCAGACTGGTTGTCTTGTTAAATGGCAGTGTGGTATACAACAATACCGATTTGAGTTCCAGAAAGCGCCCACGCCGCTATGTGTTTGAGCATGTGGTAAATCCAAATTGCGAGATGGTAACATTAAAACTGAAAGCTGGTAAAAATACACTGATCGCTGCTTCTGGAAAGGTCGATCGAGGAACTGGTATTAGCCTGAGTATGGAACTGGTTTCCTGTGAGGCTCCTCTTTTTGCCAGTGTGCCACTCAACATGGATGAAAATGTGCGTGCAGAGATTTTCCGTAGTCAGCTGGAGACCCATTTGGAGGATGATATTTATGAGGAAGGGGAGATCCCAAAGATTTGTGTGGGTGGCTATCCGTTCTCAAATTGCGTTGTGGAATTGAATGTTCTGGCATCAAAGAAACAGGATGAAACGCAACCGGTAGTATTCTCGCTTACACTTGGAGCAGAAGATGACAGGGGCGTGGTAGAAAAGGATGGCATGATTGCCATGAAGGGTATTACTAAGCCTGGAGAGTATACGGTGAATATCGCGTGGAAGTTGCTTGATGGTACGCCACTGACAGAGAAAACAGTAAGCTTTTCGATTGAGCAGGTTCTGGCACCTTGTCCAGGTTGGGAGCACTTTGAGGAAAGAAGACAGTTGACGCTTGAGAGATTAGCTTCTCAGGGGAATGCACTGGCACTGTATCGTTTGGGCCGTGCAGATGAGATAGATCATGAAAGCATCCGAGTTTTGTGTGATAAAATTGAAAAAAGAAAAGACTGTGCCGATTTTGAACTTTTGCCATTACTTTGGCTGATGTGGGAGGACAAAGATGCCGGTCTTTTGGATCCGGAAATCGTGGAGATGGTAAAGCATGCATCATTAGGTTTTCGTTATTGGGTAGATGAGCCGGGAACCTCTTCTATGTTTTATTGTTCTGAAAATCATCGTATTGGCTTCCATGTGTGCGAGTATCTGGCCGGTCTTTTATATCCGGAAGATATTTTTACCAACTGTGGCCAGAATGGTATGTATCATTCGTTAAAGGGACGTATGCATTTGGTAGAATGGCTGAATCAGCGTTGCCGTGTAGGCTTTGATGAGCCTCATTCGGACTCCTATTTGCCAGTTACAATTTCAGCTTTATTGGTACTTCGCGAAGTATTACCGATGGAGGAATATCCGCTTCGCAATATGGTGAATGTACTGTTAGACTTTATGACCTTCATCTTTGCGGTAAGTGATTTTGATGGCGTAATGGCAACACCTAGAGGACGCAGCTACAATAAGCCGTTGCGTAGCAGATTGGCGAGCACGATCAATGGTTTATTCTGGATGTTCTTTGGCAATGCACCAGCCAATGCGAAATTTGCCAGTCAGGAGATGGCATTTAGCTATTATGTACCGCCGAAGGGACTTTGTGAGTTAGCGGATAACTTTACGCCAGCCACTTTTACATTCAAGGAAGGTATTATGCACTTTGATAAGCATAATGCCGACTTTACAATTCGACGTACACCAGAGTATATGATTGGCGGCGTGCGTGATCACAATGTGGGAATGTGCGATATGCATTTTATTTCAGCGATGATTGCACTTCCAGGGGATATCTCATTATTTTTCTCATCTCCGAACAATGTGGCAGAGGGAAGCGGCTTGCGTCCTGATTATTGGGCAGGTCAGGCGTTCTTGCCAAGAGTACTGATGCATGGACGTACGCTGGCTGTGATTTGGCATAATGTAAATAACCCAGATATCTGGATGACGCATTGCCATTTTAATGCACGTAAATTTGATGAAGTAATATCAGAGGGAAAATGGACCTTTGGACGTAAGAACGACAGCTATGTGGGCATTTACTCCAATGTACAGCATTCGTTCCGCAAGGAAGGTGCATATGCAGGAAGAGAATTAGTTGTTGACGGCAATGAGACCGTATGGCTGGCAGAGTGCGGAAGCAAGCGAGAGGATGGAACCTTTGAGGCATTTTGCAAGAAACTTCTTGCAGCCAAAGTTACGCAGGAGGGAGAGCAGTTTACCTTTGCTTCTCCGGGAAGTGGTCTGTTAGAAATTGGTTTGACAGATGGATTCTTTGCAGATGGAAAGGCAGTGCCGATTCCAGATGCATTAGTATCTAGTCCATATCTGAATTCTCGTTATGGCAGTGGAAGATTTAATTATACTTGCCCAGGATTTACTGTGACACAGTGGAGTTACCCGGCAACAGAATAAAAGTGCAAGGAAGGAAAATAGAAAAATATGAATGAGGTTCTTAAGGAAAAGGACTCTGCATATGAAAAAGGGTTTCGAAAACCAGAGGAAGCCATTCAGCTGATCAGTGAGAGAATGCTAACGCATAGGGCGCGTGTGGAGCTGACACTGCGTCCGTACTTTAAGCAGGAGCATATGGCATTGACAGCGATTTCTCAGATGGCAGAGTTAGATTTAAATTATCGGTATCCAGATGCAAAGACAGGAGATTGCGCGTATATTAAGACCAACGCGTGGGCTGATCGGGATTGTGAGGCAGCGCTTACCATTGCTGGTAATGCCTGCATCTGGCTGAATGGAAAAGAGGTTTATCAGAACAATACACTGGAAAAGCCATTATGTGAGGTGAAAAAGGAATCCGAGTACACAATTGTGGAGGTCTTCTTGCATGAGGGCGATAATGAGCTCTTGATGAAATGCACAAAAAATGAACAAAACTGGGGACTTTTGCTTTACATTGCGTATCCGAGATATCCATTCCGCTGGACCAGAGATTACCTGTTATCGGTTCGTCCAATGCTTCCATTTGAGGAGACAAAGGGAATGGAAGGGTTTGCACATATTGGTCCGTTCCCGGCGGAAGAAGACACGAAAAAAGCAGAAGAAGCCGTTGAAAGCGGTAGAGTGGGGTATTGTGATCAGCTTACTTTGCCGGATGGAAGCTGCATTGAGTGGGCGCCAAAATGGAATGAAACGTGTCTGGGAAGAAGAGTGGATTTTGAGGAGGTATATGACGATCGCAAGGGCTGTGCCTATGCACTTACTTATGTGGAGAGCAAAGAAGGTGAGTCCTATACATTGCAGCTTCAAGCGACCGGCCGCATGCGTGTTTTTATAGACGGAAAAGTCTATGAAATTGCAGAGGGAAAAAAGACAGAACTGTCTCTGATTGGAACGGGCAAGAGAATTTCAATTTTGGCAAAGCTTCTTCGAACTGGTCAGAGCTGGTGGATGGAAGGCTCGGTATATGATCAAAAAGGGGAAGAGGTCAATTGTGTTCCTTTCGTTCAGGCCGGAGGAATGGGACCAGCCCGCTTTCTTGTAACGGGCCCTTATGTGACAGAGATTGGAGATCCACTTTTTATTCCATTTGCACCGGAGCAGGAAATCCAGTTTGAGCGGCCGTATCCGCTAGGCAATTATGAGCATGGATTTTGGCGTATGCCTCAAAGAGAGACTTATATTCGTCCGTACCGGGATGGCATTTTCTTTGGACAGTGGTTTTATGCTGTGCAGGTGGGACTTCATGGATTGATGTATGCGGCAAAGCTGACTGGAAACAGAGAGCAGCTTGACTATTATCTGGACAGCATTCAGACAATGGCCGATTACTTCTATTATAAAGACTGGGACAAGGAACAATTTGGTGATCCGACGTTAACGCCAAGAGCGTGGGGACTTCCCGATCTGGATGCATGCGGTACGATAGGTGTTTCGCTGATTGAGACGTATGAGATAACTGGAAATCCAAAATTGCTCCCGGTAATTCATGCAGTGGGAAATGCGGTTATGACACATATTCCGACATTTCCGGACGGCACGTATTTCAGAGTAAAGACGATGTGGGCCGATGATTTGTATATGAGCTGTCCATTTCTGGCAAGACTATATCGCCTTACTGTAGATAATACGTATGAGGAGCAGGTTCATCGTCAGGTGGCAGGCTTTAAAAAGCGTCTTTGGATGGAAAATGAAAAATTGTTTTCCCATATCTATTTCCCAGAGGAAGAACAGATGAGTGGTATTCCTTGGGGACGAGGAAATGGTTGGATTGCAGTAACGCTCACGGAGATATTGACCTTACTTCCAAAGGAAAATCCACACTGGCAGGAGGAACTTACGCTATTCCAGGAGTATATGGAGGGCGTTAAGGCGTGTCAGGATGAGACTGGTATGTGGCATCAGGTGTTAAATGAGGCCGATTCGTATCTGGAGACATCCTGTACCGCAATGTTTTTACTCAGTATGTCTCGTGGTGTCGGAAAAGGATGGCTAGACAAAGAGCGTTATTTGCCATGTATTCAGAAGGCATGGACGGCACTTTTAAAGCATTCGGTAGATGCCGTGGGTGATGTGTATGGCGTGTGCTTAGGCTCTGGCTGTGCAAAGGAATCCATTTATTATAAGCAATTACCTGCCAAGAAAAACGACGATCATGGAACTGGAATTGTCATGATGGCAGCGGTGGAAATGATCAACTATGGTTTGACAAATTGACAGGGATCAACTAAACTAAAAAGAAATGACAGAATTCTGGGGAAGAGAGGAAACGGGGATGAAAACAAGTAAAAAAAGAATTTCATTGGATTTGAATAATTTGTCACAAACAGCGCTGGTGGGAAAGGCATTGTCATCGGAGATGCGTTTGCAAATATTGAAATTTTTGATAGAAAGGTCAGCAAATATCAATGAGATTGCGGCCCAGTTTGGAATTCCCCAGTCGTCTGCAGCGTTGCATGTGAAGGTTTTAGAGGAAGCAGGGATGATTTCAGTTGTGGAACGTCCTGGCGTGCGAGGAATGCAAAAGGTATGCGGCATTTCCTTTGAGGATATTTATCTAAATGCATTTAAGCATAAAGAAGAGAGTGACAGCAGTAAGGTATTTCGGTATGCCATGCCGATCGGCAACTATTTTGACTGTGAGATCAATGGCGATTGTGGTATTGTTACCGAGAATGGCTATCTGGGAATCGAAGATATGGCCTCCAGCTTTTATTGGCAGAATCGTGGGGAAGCGCAGCTTTTGTGGTTTGAAACTGGATTTGTGGAATATCGTTTTCCTACCTATTTTTTGAAAAGTGGGCAGAACCATGAGGTTTCCTTTTCTTTTGAGGTGTGCTCGGAAGCACCGGGATATCAAAATGACTGGCCTTCAGATATTACCGTTTGGGTAAATGGAGAGGAAATCGCTACTATGACGATACCAGGAGATTTTGGAGGCAGAAGAGGTCGTTTAAATCCAGAGTGGTGGGGCGATACACTGACCCAGTATGGTCTGTACAAGGAGGTTAGAATTACGGATACAGGGTGCTATGAGAACGATATGAAGTGCTCAAACCTGACCTTGAAAGATTTGGAACTGGATAAGAAAAATTGTATCAGCTTTAAGCTGGGCGTAAAGCCTGACGCTGTTCATGCAGGGGGAATGAATCTGTTTGGAGAAAAATTCGGAGATTATGCCCAGGCGATTGAGATGAAGGTCATATCCAAAATCGAAAAGCCTCAAAGCGGCGAGGGAGAAATTTTATTAAATGAAATTTAAGAAAAGTGAAAAATGGATTATGCTAAGCTAAGCGCCTTCTTTTGAAACAAAGCCAGTTTATAATTCTACAGTGATAAAAATGCGAATAGAACTTTGAATTACTATAATTATTTTGAAAGTGATAAATTGATGGGCGTGAAATGTGGAGGAAAACAAAATGAGTATCCGGGAATTGCGGGAGAAGTTTGAGCAGGAAAAAGCAGGAAAGCAGGAACAGGGAGTACTTCTTACATTTGAAGGTGTGGAAGGCTATGATGTTTACAATACTTCTGTTCCATTTCTCTATGAAGGAAAGGAATATATTTTTGGAAGAGTGGAGCGTCGTAATGAGTGGGCGACCTCAGCTGTATGTCTTTTTTCAAAAAAAGCAGAGGATGTATGGGATCGAGTACGGGACACCATGATGTATCAGTTGGAGGATCCTTTTGTGGTAAGGATAAACAATGAGCTTGTGCTCGGAGGAACAAGAGTAGATTACTTTAGGGGAAAACTGGCTGGCTTTTGTGGCGTGTTTTATAAGGGCACGAATCTGTTTAACCTGCATTATTTTACTACGGGACCTCAGCAGATGAAGGATATCCGCTATGTACAGCTTCCAGACGGAAAAGTAGGTGTTTTTTCCAGACCAAGGGGAGAAGAGATTCGAAAAAAATATGGAAGCGAGGCGGTGATCGGATTTACAGTATTAAATGATATAGAAGAACTGGATGCTGATGTGGTAGAACAGGCAACTGCGATTGAAGGTGTATTTGGAAAGGACGAATGGGGCGGCTGCAATCAGTGCCTGGTTTTGAAAAACGGCAAAATTGGTGTCATTGGTCATGGCTGTTATAACGAATTTGATGGTACAATCAATCAGTTGGTATATACAAATATTGCATTTGTATTTGATCCGAAGACCTTTCAGGTGTCTGATCTGAAAATAATTGGAACAAGAACGAGTTATCCAGTAGGAGAAGGCAAGAAGCCAAACTTGGCAGACTGTGTTTTTACCTCCGGTATCGTAAAGCGTGCTGATGGACGCTATGATTTATACAGTGGAGTGGGCGATACAGCAGAGGGAAGAGTAGTGATTGATAATCCATTCCCAGCAGAAATAAAGGAGTGATTTTGTTATGCAGGAAATAGAATGGAAGCGCAGCATCCCCGTTACAAAAGAAGTGGATGTATGTGTTATAGGAGGTGGTCCAGCCGGTATTGCGGCGGCTGTTACTGCTGCCCGTATGGGAGCAAAAGTGTTTTTGGCAGAGAAGCAACAGTGCTTTGGAGGCGCGGCGACTCTGGCGGGAGTGCCAGCTTTTATGCGATTTTCGGATGGTGAGCATTTTTTGTCGGGAGGTATTGGCAGAGAAGTATTTGACACGCTATATGGATCAGAACAGGACGATACGATTATCGAATTTTCCATTCAGACTGAAAAGCTGAAGCGAATTTATGATGATATGATGGTGGAAAGCGGCGCAGATTTTTTGTTTGATACGAGTCTTGTGGACGTACAGACGAAGGATGGAACGATCAGTGCGGTAATTCTGCAGGGGCATGAAAATCTGTTTGCGGTAAAGGCAAAAACGTATATTGATTGCACCGGAGACGGGACCTTGTCTGTAATGGCAGGAGCACCTTGGGAAAAGGGCGATGAGAAAGGGCGTATGATGCCGGCTACTCTCTGCAGCCTTTGGACCAATATTGACTGGAACCGGGCAATTGTAGAAATTGGTCTTGATCCGGATAACCGTAAGCTTTCGAAAGCTTTTGCAGATGGTGTGTTCAGCGTGAAGGATACAAGCTTGCCAGGTATGTGGCGAATGCCAGAGGATATGGGCGGCGGCAATATCGGTCATGTATTTGGCGTGGATGGCACGAAGGAGGAGGATCTGACAAAAGGAATTCTGGATGCTCGCAAGCGAATGCCAGAATACGAATATTATTATACCCATTATCTGGAAGGATATGAAAAAGCTTTTCTTGTTTCCACGGGAGCAAATCTTGGTATTCGAGAGACTAGAAGAATTATTGGAGAGTATATTTTAAATACGGAGGATTATGAAAAGAGAGCCTCCTTTGATGATGAGATTGGACGCTATTGCTATCCGATTGATCTGCATCCGGTTGAGCCGGGAGTAGCCAAAACAAAGTATGAGGAAGACTATACAAAGGGCTATGGAAAAGGAAATAGTTATGGAATTCCGTATCGCTGCCTACTTCCTAAGAATACAGAGAACCTTTTAGTGGCGGGGCGTTGTATCAGTACCAGCCGTGAAATGAATGGATCGACTCGTGTGATGCCTTGCTGTTTTATCACCGGCATGGCAGCAGGAGCAGCGGCAGCTTTTTCGAAAGACAGCAACGTGCGAGCAGTTTCAGTTTCTTCTTTACGTCGGGAATTAAGAAAAAGAGGCGCTTATCTGCCGGAGTAGCCATGGTGACAGGGACGGTGGTTCATTTATTGTTCCTGTGGCTCGAAACTTTAAATGATTAAGAACTTGACTTTGAATGCTATCTGATTTAATGTACTCGTAGGAAGGTAACTCACGAGTTACTAACTTATCGCCACTTCCATGAATCAAGTACATAGCTGCAGAGAATATGCAAATCTTTCAGAAATTGCACAGGTGACACAGATATTGATTGAGTTAAGCAAAATTAAATGAAAAACATTCTCAATAACTATTTCCAAATCCATCATGAATTGTTATAATGGCTTCTGAAAAAGACATCAAAGTCTATATATTCACAAAGGAAGTGACATAATATGACACTTAAGGATCTTGAAATAGGAAAGACAGCGGTTGTTACCGTTGTTGGAGGAGAAGGTGCGCTGCGGCAGCATTTTCTCGATATGGGTGTGATTCCCGGAGTTTCGGTGACGGTGGTTAAGCTGGCGCCGATGGGCGATCCGATGGAGCTTAGAATCCACGGATATGAGCTGACTCTTCGTCTGGCAGATGCAGAGAAGATTTTAATTGATGAATCTTCTGTGACGAAAGCAGATGGCAAAAAGGAAAAGAACACAAAAAATATTTTCAAAGAGAATGCTGTGACAGAGCATCCTGGTCTTGGTGAAGGTGGACGTTTCCACCAAAAGGCAGATGAGCATCCAGTTCCTAAGGGAACAGTATTAACATTTGCTCTCGCCGGAAATCAAAACTGCGGAAAAACAACACTTTTTAATCAGCTGACTGGTTCAAACCAGCATGTCGGAAATTTTCCAGGCGTGACAGTTGACAGCAAAAATGGTCAGATTCGAAATCATCCTGATACGCTTGTGACGGATCTGCCTGGCATTTACTCAATGTCTCCCTACAGCAGTGAGGAGATTGTGACAAGAGAGTTTATTATTAAGCAAAAGCCGACAGGCATTATCAATATCGTGGATGCCACAAATATTGAGCGAAATTTGTATCTGACAATGCAGCTTTTGGAGCTTGATGTGCCTATGGTGCTTGCGCTTAATATGATGGATGAGATGCGCGGAAATGGCGGATCTGTCCGTATCAATAAATTGGAGTCTATGCTTGGTATTCCAGTTGTCCCAATCTCAGCAGCAAAAAATGAGGGTATTACAGAGCTTATAAACCATGCAATTCATGTGGCGCAATATCAGGAAAAGCCAAGCCGACAGGATTTTTGCGATGAAAACAGTCATAACGGAGCAGTTCATCGCTGCCTTCATGCAATCATGCATCTGATTGAAGATCATGCCGTTAGGGCAGGTATTCCGGTGCGTTTTGCGGCAAGTAAGCTTGTTGAAGGCGATCAGCTTGTGGAGCAGGCATTAAACTTAGAGCAAAATGAGAAGGAAATGATTGAGCATATCATTGTGCAGATGGAAGAGGAGCGTGGGCTTGACCGCTCAGCATCCATAGCAGACATGCGTTTTTCATTTATTCAAAAGCTGTGTGATCAGACAGTGATTAAGCCGGGTGAAAGCAAAGAGCACGAAAGAAGCCGGAAAATCGATGCAGTATTGACTGGCCGTTATACGGCACTTCCAATGTTTGCTGCAATCATGGCACTTGTATTCTGGCTGACATTTGGTGTGATCGGCGCAGGACTTCAAAATTTGATGGAGATTGGAATTGACTGGCTGACGCAAAAGACAGATGCTGTGATGACGTTATGGCAAGTCAATGATGTGCTTCATTCTCTTGTAATTGATGGTATATTTAATGGTGTCGGAAGCGTGCTTAGTTTTCTTCCTATTATTGTTACACTGTTTTTATTCTTATCATTGCTTGAGGATAGTGGTTATATGGCACGAGTTGCCTTTGTCATGGACAAGCCGCTTCGTAAGATTGGTCTTTCCGGACGAAGCATTGTGCCAATGTTAGTTGGATTTGGATGTACAGTGCCTGGTGTAATGGCGACAAGAACACTGCCGTCAGCGCGTGACCGTAAGATGACGATTATGCTTACACCATTTATGAGCTGTACGGCTAAGCTTCCTATCTATGGATTTTTTACATCGGTATTCTTTCCAAAGCAAAGTGGTCTTATCATGATTGGTCTTTACTTTTTAGGTATAGCAATGGGTATTTTAACAGCTGTTATTTCAAGAAAGACTATGTTTCATGGAGAGGCTGTTCCATTTGTAATGGAGCTGCCAAATTATCGTCTTCCAGGAGCAAAAAATGTACTCCAGCTGATGTGGGATAAAGCAAAAGATTTCCTTCAAAGAGCATTTACTGTAATCTTTATGGCATCTCTTGTAATCTGGTTCTTGCAGACATTTGGATTACATTTAAGCATGGTAGCAGATTCAAAAGACAGCATTTTAGCTGCAGTGGCAGGTGCAATCGCACCAATCTTTGCACCGCTTGGTTTTGGTGACTGGCGTATCTGTACATCTTTAATTGCAGGATTTATGGCAAAGGAAAGCGTTGTTTCTACACTTTCAGTATTGTTTGGAAGTACAAAGACATTGTTGGAAGTACTCTCACCGCTGTCAGCAGCATCTCTTCTTGTATTTTGTCTTCTGTACACACCATGTATTGCAGCAATCTCTTCTATTAAAAGAGAGTTGGGAACAAAATGGGCAGTAGGCATTGTGCTGTTTCAGTGTGCTGTAGCATGGGTGGCAGCATTTGTAGTTCATTTGATCGGAATGGCGATTCTAGCGTTATAATAAAGGGGCTGTTACCCGGCAAGAATATTTGCTGAGTAGCAGCCCCTCAAAATTTAAAGCTGATGTATAAATATCCATTCTAGCAAATCATGAAAACTGCATTCTCCAGCAGCGGTTTTTA